>CAVQPC010000012.1:0-62903 GCA_963714585.1 uncultured Methylomirabilota bacterium | reverse complement strand
CACACCTCGACCGGATGGATCTGCATGGGTGTGGCGGTGAGTAAGAGCAGGCTCTTGGTTTTTGGCTTCAGTTGCCGGAGTAGCTCCAGCAGCCGGTTCGGGCGGTCGCGTTCAAGCTGGAGGAAGTCCTTCCGACGGGCATGATGAGCTTCGTCCACCAGGATCAAATCCCAGGGCTGTGCAGCGAGCAAATCCGGCTGCCGGTCCTTCCGTTTGGCGAGTTGGCTCGACGCGATGAGCACTGGAAGACGGTCCCAAGGATTTCCCCCGTCCGCTGGCAGCTCGCGGTCAAAAACGTCAGTGAATGCCCTTCCGTCGTACCGCGGGATGTTCAGGATGAACTTTTCGTACAGCTCTTCCTGCCACTGGCGACTGATGCTTTTCGGCGTGAGAATGAGCGCGCGTGTGACCTGTCCCGAGAGCAGCAACTGGCGCAGCGCCAGACCCGCCTCAATCGTCTTGCCCAATCCCACCTCATCGCACAGCAGGAAGCTCTGGGGGAATTGGCGCAGAATGAGGTCGGCGACCCGCTGCTGGTGCGGCCAGGGTCGTACTGTGCTCGTTGCTTGACCGAGCCGATGCGCCCCCGCGAGGAACGGCGCGTCGCGGAGGAATTGGAACAGGATGCGCTCGTTCTGCTCTTCACCCCCACCCTCGCCCTCCCCCATCAATTCCCCCTCCCCTGGCGGGAGGGGGCGAGGGGGAGGGGGATGAGCGCAGCGCTCCAGCGGATCGGTGGTGGGTGCTCTGTCAGGGGTGTATCTCAGGAGGCGTGCGCGCGCCGCCTCGGGGATGGGCAGCGCAATCCAATCCTTCTCTCTCCCCTGCCAAAGGGCCTCAAAACGTTGGACGACACCGAGCAGGTAGGCGTTGCTGTAGTCCCACGACCGGTAAACAGCGAAGACTTCGTAGTTCCATTGCCAACTAGCCTCGGATTCGTTGCTGCTCCCGCTGAAGGCAATGCGGTCGCCGGCCGCATCTTCGAAAACACCTTCCTTGGGGTGGTAATACTCCCGCGCCTGCTCTGCCGGCAGCGGGTGCCAGTCCGGGCCCTTGGGAAGGACGACCCGGATCTCCAGGGTGCCTTGGGCCACCATCCACGCGAGGGCCTCCAGCCTGGCACGAAGCGACTGGTCCTGCGGCTCGGCCAGGCAACCGACCATCCGCTCCCCGACCGTTTTCCCGAGTTCCTCTCCTCGCTTGATCGCCTCCACATCCTCCCGGCTCAACTGCGCGCCGCAGAGGAGGCGCATTCGCCCTCCATTCTGGATGAGCCGAGCGACCCCCGCGGCGGCTATCGCCAGTGCCGCGCTGCTAAAGAAGCCGGTGGCTCGGTCGAAGCGGACGCTCCGGGAGAGAGCGGGCAGATAGAACCCCTCCAGCCGATCATCGTTCGGCCCGTAGGAGATCTGCCACGAAAAGTCGCGAAGGCCCACTGGAGACACGCTCCATCTCCCGGATTCCGACCCGAAACTTACCGATAAATCTCCCGGCGATGCGCCGCGCGGACGACCTCCACCACTCGTGAGCGATCGTCAATCAGGTATACCACCCGGTAATCACCGACTCGGATGCGATAGGCGTCTGAGCCCTCCAGCTTGGAAACTGCCGGCGGCCGCGGGTCGTTTTCCAGAGCGAGGAGCTTTTGCCAGATCCGTCGTGCTACATTGATCGGCAGCCGGTCTAGGTCGCGCTCTGCCCTGGGCTTGAGCCGAACGCCGTAGGCCATCAGCGCGCCGCCCTGACCCTACCGTGCTCCCTTCGCTCGCGTTCCTCGATGTAATCCCGCAAAGCGCGTGATGGTTTCGGCCTCTCCTCTTCCAGGACAAGACGGTCAGAGATGTCCTCCAAGACGCGACGGAACCTTCGATCGCGGGCGATCCGGCCCAGGATGTCCTCCTGCTCACGCCGGGACAGCGCCCTGAATGCGGTCAGGAACACCTCCGCGGTCGCCTGTTGGGCAGTCATTGCAACTCCCTCCTCTCAAGACCAAGGGAGCCAAGGTAGGTTACTCCTCCTCAGCTTCCTCCCCGTCCTCTTCCGCGCCGTATTCTTCAGTTTCCTCCGCCGCCTTGGCAAAGCCGAACGCTTGCTGAGCAGGCAGTGCCGGGGGCGCCTCCTCAGGCGGAACCTCGAGATCCTGGAAGAAGGCGTCCCGTAGCCTGTCCAGAAGGGCAGCTTCGGGCCGGACGAACTTGCCCTTTTTCTTGGCGCGGGGCACTGCGTTGATGAGCGCCTGAAGGCACGCCTTGAATGTCCCATCGTTCAGCAGGCGAGCCTGGCGCAAGAACCGCTCGCAGGCTCTTGCTCCATCCTCTTCGAACACCAACATGGCGGTGTGCACCGCATCAATCTGGGAGTCGAAGGCCGTAAGGTCTGGATCGACCATCCCCTTCTTCCGCCGAGCCGTGGGAGGCTGAAGCGCCACGAAATCTTGCTTCTTCGTGACGATCCGCTTGTTCTTGACCAGATCGTTCTCGATGTTCAGCCCAAGAGCAATGGCGAGCTTGCGGGCCTCGTCCGCCGGAAACTGCTCTGCCCGGAAGGCGTCCCATGCCATCAAGTACCAGTCCGTCACTTGGTCAAACTGGACGGTCCGACCCAGGAGCAGGCCACGCTTACGTAGATTGACGACCTCTTCCCGAGCGAGGTCCAGGGCCACGTCCGGCCGCAGGGGCTTCGGTTGCCCCGTCTTCGGGTCCACATCCCCGGTCAGCACCGGCCAATGCTCAGAAATGATGGACAGCGTCGGCCCGAAGGTGCTGATGTACAGGTCTACCCCACGCATGCCCTGTTTCTCGAATTCCTCAGCCTTGGTCCGCGCCGTCTCCCGGACCTTGTTCTTCAGGTCGTCCCACCACACCGGCTCCTTCGACGCATCCCGCTTCCGGCATATGAGAAGGATCGTGCTGGCCGCTGCATTCTTTTTGGCCTGATGCAGGCTGTGCTCGCTCTCCGTGTGCACAGGCCAGGATGCTTTGATCCCGAATCCCGCTCCGATGAGGGAAGTCGCCAGCGTGTCCCAGGCGTCCACCTCTTTATGCGTGAACATGACCGCCAGGACCCCGTTAGGATGGAGAACCCGATGGATCTCGCGGAAGCACGCCGCCATTTTCCGCTCGTAATCTTGCCGCGCCAGCGGCTTCTTCTTACCCTTTCCAAATTCCTCAAACCGCGCCCAGTTGGCAACCGCCTCGTCGTCCTTGTTCGTCAGTTCCTCGGTGAATAGGCCTGGATAGAAGAACCCAAATGTTCGCTTCAACCAGACGTAGAAGAAGTCCGAACACTCGGAGTAGATCACATTGTCGTAGTAGGGTGGATCAACGCAGACGAGGGCAAGTTGCCCATCGGGTAGATTCGAAAGCATTGTCGCGTTGCCCTGCGAGATCCGAAGCCTCTCGGCTGAGATGCCAGCCTGGCCGGTATTCATCTCGGTCTGCGGCCCACCTCCTGAGCCAGTCGATAGTCGAGCGATCTCTTTGTAGGCATCCGCCACCTGCCCCACAACCCAATCGAAGCCGAGGCGCGGGACGACAAGGTCGTACTCAGCATGGCTCCATTTGAAACGGAAGTCATGGCGGCTGAAGGTATGCGCAATGACTCCCCGTGAGGGATGCCACACTGCCTGACGGGAGTTGTAGTCCACAACCTTATCCGCTGCAATGGCGAGATACGCCATGACCGCCTCGGCGCGAGCAAGATCTTTACTGAAAGACTTCCTGATTTCTTCACCGACTTTGCGGAATTCCTCCACGACTGTCCCGAGCGCAAAAAGCTGACGGGGATCAAAAACATCCACGAACCGGACCTGGCCGTAGTTCTCCAACCGGTCCGAGGGCCCAATGTATCTGTGCTCAGTCGGGAGAATGCCCTTTGCTTCCCAGGCTACGCGAATGGCTGAAAGCTCCTTCTCGGCCTTCTCCGCTGCCGCCAAGTCGGCCGGAGTCACCCTCCGGAACTTCCGCCCCTCGGCCGTCGCCAAACCAACCGCGCACAACTGTTGCCCCATGCGCCCAGCCTTGGCCTCAGCCTTGATGTAGTCCCCGTCAACCGCCTGGTTCTGAGCCCAGGGTGAGATGCCGTTGCCGCCCCGGATCGTCCCGACGCTCGCGTCGAAAGGCCTCTTATTATCTACCGCAACGATTTCGAACTGCGCGATCTTCCCATTGGCGGGGAAGATCGGCCGCATCGCGGTCCCATACCGGACCTCTCGGCCACCGACGGTCTTGCTCAGCTTCTCCAGCCACCAGTTCGGGCTCAAAGGGATGGGCTTGCCGGTGTAAGGACAGGCAATGGTGCGGCACCAGATGTACACGAAGATGTTCTCGCCATCTTGGCGCGGAAAGTAGGGCGCCAGGCGGTCGGCCACCCGGTCGCTCAGAACCTTCCCCCACCTCGCGATGTCTTCGGCGAGGGCTGGTCCGTATCGCGCAGGATACTCCAGCGTCGCCTTGAGGATCACCGACGCGACGGGGTTCAGTTCGTTGGCGTAGGTGGCGAAGCCGTAGCGCAGGGACTCGAAGGGGATGGAACCGCCGCCCGCCATCGGGTCCATGACCGACACGTCGCGAGTTCCCCAGGTATGCTCAAGAAGGTCTCGCAGAATGCGAAGCTGGATTTCGTCAGGGCTGACAGTGAATCCGCGAGGATAGCCGTAAGGGTTGCCTGGAAGTTTGATTCCCTTCTCGCGTGCATACTGGATAAGTCGGCGCCCGGCGACAGGATCGCCCAGGATACCCAGAAGGCGGACGAACCATTGACGATATGATTCCTCGGTCGGGAACTGCTCTCGGAGCTTCGTTGGCCATTCCCGGCTCCACTGCGGCAGGAGGCTCCCCAAAATTGCCGCCCTGCTTGTTAAAAGAGGCCGCCGAGCCCACCACACGTGGAGGAAATAGAGCGGCGGTAGCGCACTACTTGCCCCACGCTCACGCTGGCTCTCCGCCCCAATCTGCGCAATCGGCAACCACTGCTCGATTAGAACTGCCGGGCGCTTCCCAGACATTACAACCTCATTGCAGAGGCGTGAGGCCTGCACAAATCAGCAAGGTACTCAGGAAGGCTTTGAATTCGGGGCACTGTTCCGCCACGATTCTTAAATCCTTGCCCTGCAGGATTGCCAGGAGATCCCTGGGTTTGTCATAGGATCGTTTGGCCAGTCGGTATAGGTCGGAGAGATGGCGAGAGGGTGGGGTCTGAAGATCCACCTCTTCTGGTTTGGCTCCGGGAGGCTGGCGCTGCACTTTCAGCTTCCGGCAGATATCCTCCCAGAAAGGCAGAAGCCAGGCTTCCACCTCATACTGAGCGGCATGAGTGTGAAATCTCCGTTCGCCCGCACCGGACTGCCGAAGGAAGTCTTTCACTTCCTGAGCCGACTGAAACCGTGGGTAGACATCCAGGAGACCCACCACGCATGCAACCTCAGGGTCCCTCAAACTCATCCTCACCTGGTCTCGAACACGTTCCTGGTTCAGGAGGCGGCTATCCATCGGCTTGGTGATCAATCTGACCTTTGCTTTGTTCTCCTGAGACGCTCGCTCATCGAGGAAACTCTTCAGCACGGCCTTGAGCGCCGTCTCTGTTTTGCCCTCAACCAAAAGGACGATCGTCAAGGCCGGCCCCCGAGCTCCCCCATATGCCACAGCTCATCGAGCGTGTACTTCTTCAGCCAGTCCTCCAGATCCAACCTGTAGGCCCACGTGAGGTGGGTTCGATCTTCTTCCTTATCCACCACGACTACCTCGGTAGGCTCCAGCCACCGGATAAGTCGGTCCGCATGTGTGGCTACAATGAGCTGGGTGCGTTGGGCAGCCTCACGGACTAGACCTGCGAGGATCTTCAGGAGTTCGGGATGGAGACTGACTTCTGGCTCATCTATAAGCGTGATCGGCGGGAGATCTGGGGACAGGAGTATCGTTGCCAGCCACAGGAACCGAAGCATCCCCTCGGACAACTGGTGTGGGTAGAACGGCTTCTTGAAACCACCCTGATACCAAGCGAGGGTTGCCTGGCCACTTGCCACCAAGGGGAACTCCACTTTCCGAAAGCCCGGGAAGGCCGCGCGGAGAGCCTCCTGGATCCTCTCGAACGACCCCTCATCGGATGTACGAAGGTTGTACAAGGCTGCATAAAGATCCTCGCCGTTCGCCCCGGGCAGCCCGACAGGTCGAAGTTCTTGCGGCAACCGAACGACGGCACGCCTAGACACGTCGAGGTGATGATACAGCCGCGTCTCCTGAAGCGTCCGGCGAAATTCGGCAGGCTCGCGGAACATCCGAGGCACCTGGCTGAGTGCCGTTTCAGATTCTTTGTATTCCCAGGTGGGCGCTTCCAGTTTCGTGGTATTCGGATCGAAGTAACGACAGTGGCCAGGGGAATTCTGTATATAAAAGTGGGGAGTCGGTTTGGCTGGATCTCGCTGCTGCGTCAGTGTCTCAGAGGCAATGACATAGCCAACTCCACGATGCTTGATTTCGAGCGTGTATTCCAATTCTGGCGGGTTGTCCACTATAGCCGTAACGCGAATCGTCAGTGACTCCGCGCCGTCCGCGAACAGGATGTCGCTGGCCCCGCCTCGCTCTCCCAAAGCCTCCCCGAGACGTTCACTCGCCGCATCCCGCAGAAGCGTGAAAACCTCCAGGAGTGCGGTCTTCCCCGATCCATTGGGACCGATAAGGACCATTGGACTGTGAAGCGCGATCGCCACGTCCGCAAGGCATCGATAGCCTTGAACTTGGAGGCTCGTGAGAAACATCATCCCCCCTCTATCCATCGGCCAGCAGAATACGCAATGCTCGTTGCGCCCGGCGGCCGGTGAGATGGTCGGTGCACTTGCTGAACCAGTAGTATGCCTCCTCCGGGCCCATTGCCCAAATTGTCCCACCGACCGCTTCTACGCGCGCCAACTTCCGTAAGGGTTTGGTCGCGAGGAACATCAGACCAAGGCGGACACCTGATTCTTCATTTAGATGAAACGGGGTGCCTCTGACCCGGCTCAACTCTGAGGCCCGGTACCTGTTCTCTTTCAGGGCAGCGAGGGTGCGATCTACCGTGCATCGGAAAGGTAATCCCCAAATCCTTGCCACCAAGCGAGGCGCCTCCGCATGGGGGTTGCGTGCACGGGAGCGCACCGGCTGCTGATACAGGGCCACGCCGTACTCACCCTTGTGCCGCTTCCCGGCTTGGCGGTACGTCGGATGGATCACGCGAAGCTCGAAGGGAGACGCGGTCATTGCTTCACGCCCCCAGACGCCACCGCCCATTCCGCATCCACCGTGAGTTTTCCCATCTCCAGGGCGGCGAACACGTCCCGAATGCTTTGGAATTGCGGGCCGTCCACTGGGAGCCCATCCGCGAATTCCGCCTTGAGGGTCGTCACCACGGCAACCTTGGAGGCTTCCTGCCCGAAGGCATCGGTCACCGTCTTGAGGCGCTTGTAGCGATCCCAGGAGCCTCGGAAATTGACCTCAAGGGATTCGGTGGTCCCGAATTCGGTCGCCAGCCGCTGCTCGATGAAGTACTGACCCTTGCCAAGCTGTGGGATAGCCAGCCCCAGCGACCGCGCCTCCGCCGACCCGGTCTTCCCCGACCCCTCGATTCGGATGATGAGCCGCGCGAGCGCTGTGACCTTGTGGTCGGCGCACTGGTCCGCGATTCGCTGGAAGACCTGTCCAGGCGCGCCCTCCGCTTGGAGGCGTGTCGGCTTCGCACATACACAGGGATCCTGCCCGCACTTCGGACAGACCTTGCCGCACGTGCAAAGAGGCGCCGGGTTCCCACAAACGGGGCAGGTTTCCGACGGAACTTCTTCTCCCTTGATCTTGAGGCCCTTCCGCTTCGCCTCCTCGACAGTATACAGCTCTACGTCCTCGCTGACCTTGACGAGGGGGGTGGGCGAATTGCGCCCGTAGGCTGCCTCTTCTTCCGCATCGTAGTAGATCCACTGACCCTGTGTGATCCCATCCTTGATCGTACGCTTGAGCTGGTTCGGATCGAGAAGGATTGGAAGCCCAATGCGTTGGGCGAACGCCTTCCGGAGGTCTTCGGCAGTCACCACGTCCTTCCCGGCCGGCCATGCCTTCGCCTTCAGCCAGATCGCCGCCTTTGGGGCATCATCACCGGTGAGGAGCTTCCCCAAGGGCTTGAGGACGCGGAGGACCACTTGGCTCTGGTCCTTCAGCACGTCGCCCTGGTCCTGCGGGGGGATCGTCTCGCGCGCCAGTCCGCCCGCCCGTTTGGGCGCATCGGCGCTGGGATAGTAGAGGTACCGGTAGGCTTTCGTGATGGCCACCCGGACGAGGAGCTCTGCGGTGTCCTGCATGCCCTTGAGTTTCTCGCGCTGCTCCTTGGACAGCTCAGCCATGCGGTCGCCGTCCCCCACGATGCGCCGGATCGCCAGGTACCGCTGGGCCACCTCCACCATGTGGTCCACTTGGTCAGCGTCGGCCACCAGGAAGAGCACGTTGTTCTTGTACGTCCGGTACCCCTCCATGGTGCCCGAGTGATCGAAGATCTTCTGGACCAGTTCCGGTGGGACATCTTGGCTCGCGGTGACCGTGGCCGCGTCGTAGTGGATAACTGCCAGCTTTGGATCTCCGGCGTCGTTGTCCACGTCGTCCGCCTCGCTGGGAAAATACTTCGCATCCAACGGGCCTTTCTTCCAAACCTGCCGAATGCGGGCGTCCAATTCCTCCTTGGCCTTGACCCGGCCGACGAGTGCCGCCTCATCGGTGACGAGCTTGTTCAGCGACGGCTCGGTCTTGAACCGGTACCGATGCCCGTCCCACTCGAGGAACCACGCCCTGGCCTCGAGGTCCTGGATGGCCTTGGTGAGGATGGCCGGCTCGTCGCCGGGCTGGAGGGTAGCCAGAGTGAGATCGGCGGGATCCACCCCCGAGGCAACCCCCTGCGTCAAGCTGTGCAGGAAGACCGTCTTGGCCGCCCGGGTAGCGTAAGCAGGCTTGCCCTGTGCGATGCGATCGGCATCCAGCTCCTGCGCATGGGCCTGGGTTCCGGCCAGGGGACTGACGATGTCCGCTTCAACCACCTGGCGAAACGCCGGCCGGTCCAGGCGACTGGTCAAGTCGTTGACGATCTCATCCACCGCCAAGTCTAGGTGGTAGGGGTGGATTAGCGTGGCGTCCGATGGCCGCTTGGCCCACAGTTCCCGCACTGTCCGGGCGAGAAGTCGCAGCGCACCCCGAGTCTGTTGAAACGATGGAATAGTCGCGGTCTTCCGATTCAGCGTGGTGAGCAGTTCGGGATGGAACGGGTAGTCAGTGACGATCTCCTGCGAGTATTCTGCCCTGACAGCGCGATCCGGGAGATTCGCCTCTTGATCCCGCAGCTTTACGTAATACTGGTTGTAGGCGGCGGCCGTAGCCTCTGCGGCCTTCCGGTCGATCTTGCGGAAGAGGCGGTGGGTTACGATGGCGGAGATCTCTGTCTCGTTCGTGGGGATCAGGACGCGCTCTCGCCGGTTCGAGACCCGCTTGGATTCATCCAGCTCCTTCCGGAGATCGTCGGTCTCTCTTCCGAAGGCATCACTGGAGTCCGCAAGGGTTAGTACGACCACGACATGCGGTTTAGACGACGCGAAGTCCAGAAGGGAGATGAGCGTTGCCACGGTCTGCTCGGCCAGATCGCTTCGCTTATTCGCAGTGGGCACGGCCTTGCCGGCGCGCAGGTAGCGGCCCATCTCGTCCAGCATGATCAGCGTGGGGGCATCGCCGATCAGCTTTTCAAACGTCTGAACGGCGACCGCACCTCGTTCTTCATCGCTTTTGCGGACAATTTCATAGCCCTTCTTCCCCCCCAGTTGGTGGGCCATCTCTCCCTGAAGAGTCCACGTGGTGATACCCGTGTCCGGATGCTGGAAGCCTTGGCTGGTCTCTAGGTCAGACCCCACGACCCCGACAACGTTGCGAATGGGTTTCGAAGGTATGAGTTCTGGGGGAAGCAAGCCGCTCAGCATTTGGGCATTCGCTCGGCCTTGGGCAATGTGATAGAGGGCAATGAGATTGTGGGTCTTCCCGCCCCCGAACGCAGTCTCCAGGCGAATCACCGAGTTGTTGGCGGGCCGCTTGCCGGTCAGGCGACCGAATACCTCTGAGAGCAGATCCTTGAGACCCTGGGTCGGGAAGGTGTTGTCGAAGAAGACTTGCGGTTCCTGGTACACCGTCTCCGCCTTCCCGAGGATCACGTCCATCAGGCGGGCGGCGAAGATGTCTTCCTTGAGTTCGCCCTTTAGGACTTCCGGCCGGGGCTCACAGCTCTCGAAGATGAGTTTCATTGGCCGCCCTCATTCTCAGCTCCCGTCTACATTGAGCCTCATGGGAATACGGTCTTCCCCAGCATCTCACGTTACAATCCCTCCTCGGCGAGGGCCCGCTCCTCCTTCGGGTCGAGCCTGGCGGCTTGCGGGAGCGCTGTGCCTTCTCTCGTATGGCGGAACTGATTGCTTGACTCCGAATTGGACTATTGCACAAGCCCCGATGCGGCGTCAAGGGAAGGAGACGTGTTAGGCGGAGACATAGAACACGGAGACGGGGCTTGGGGGTTGGGACCGCGCCTCAAGAATCAACTCGGGGCAACGCCGGACATTTCCTATGCCTTTGCGACCCAGTTCTCCACGCGAAGGCCCGGCACCTGCCGGAACTCCCGTTCATCGTTGGTGACGAGGCGCACGCCCAGGCTCATGGCATGCGCGGCGATCAGGAGGTCCATCGCGCCTATGGGCCGACCCTTTCTCTCCAGTGCTGTCCTGATGGTACCATAGGCAATCGTCGCCTGGCGGTCAAAAACAGCCACCTCCAGAGGGGAGAGAAATTGCTCCAGCGCTTCCCGATTCCTTTTCGGTTGGCTGCTCTTGCTGACACCGTACTCAAGCTCAGCCAGCGTGATCACCGAGATCCCGATGGCTCCGACGGGAAAAGAGCGGAATCGACCCAGAAGAGATTCAGGACGCTGCCTAATGAGGTAAATGCAGATGTTGGTGTCTAGCATGATCTTCACGAGAAGGCCCTATCTCTTGCTTGAACCTGGCTCTGATTCCGGCCGTCCCTCATGAAATCATCTGTGAACTTTTGCAGGCTTTCGCTGAAGGTATCCCAGGACCTCTTCTTCGGCCGAAGCAGCAACATTTCCCCCTTCCGTTCAATTTCCACCTCATCGCCCTGCATCTGAAACTCCTTGGGGATTCTCACTGCCTGGCTGTTCCCGCTGCGGAAAATCTTTGCCGTCTTCATGGCGTCCCTCCCGGTGTATATACCGAAGGATATACATTCCGGGATACCCTGTCAACCCTTGCCGCACCAAGGCCATAACCGCCTCATCGCTCACTTCATGAGCGAGTGGGGCTTGAGCGCCTTGGCGGGTGATGCAGCGCGCTGGCGACCACCTGAAGCTGAACCCACATGCTCACGATCAGTCAGCAAGCGCGAACCGCTCAGGGCGAATCGGCGGGCCGTTCGCGCTTGCGCGGAGCCGCCTACCACCGCATCCGCACGCGGTAGTTCACGGTGGTCTTGCCGTCCTTGGGGATGTCCACCTTGAACTGCAAGGTGTGGGCGTCGGTCTTTTCGTAGGGCTGGCTGGCCTTGACCACCTCCCAGTCACCCGGGACCGGCTCGATCACCGTGACCTGGACGTCCTCCTGCTTGTGGTTCCGGATCTGGATGTCCCACTCGGTCTCGTAGACGCCCGCGGCGATCTTTTTCCAGTCCCGCTGCGTCCGCTCCGCCACCACGTCGAAGGCTTCGCCCATCTTGATCCGGACCTTCTCATCCTTCGGCGTGTGGTCGATGGCATCCTCGCCGATGAACTGCAGGCTCTTGTCGGCCGCCGCCTTGTAGACGCGGACGGTTCCCTTGGGGAGCGGCATGCCGAGGTGGTTTTTCTCCGTGTTGGCGATCTCCAGGTACACGCTCACCCTCTGGTTGGGGATGGGCTGCGCCCACTGACTGCGGAAAAACTGGCTGCCCCCGTAGAACCGCAATTCCTTCTTGATGGGGATATCTGCCGCGTCCAGCAGGCTGACCTGCTTGGTCTGGTTCTGCTTGATGGTGGTCCGGCGCTCCAGCGAATAGAGGTGGTACTCGAAGAACGACTCCTCCTGAAACTGGGGCGCGGAGGCCGCTGCCCTGCCGGCAGCCTCGAGCATGGCTTTCATCTCCGGCCGCGGGCGGACGCGATGCACGTCCCCCGCCACGAGCTTGAGCGCGGCATCGGCGTAGGTGGCCCCGCTCTTGTTGTCGATAGTCACCCAGCCGGAGAGGTCGCCGCCGGTATCCTTCGCGTTCAGCACCACGACATAGTCCGCCTTCCAGGTGATTCCGCCCGTGAGGTACGAGACCTCCACGCGCTGCGGCTGCGCCGTGGCGTTCTGCAGGAGCCACACCAGGGTGGGCTTGGAGATCAGGTTCTCCGGGATGTCGGGGAGGATCACGCGGCCGGGATGGCCCAGGTGGATCTGGCCATTGATCTCGTAGATGGGCCCGTTGTTGTTGCTGAGCAAGAGCGCGTCCACCAGGCTGCCGTCGCCCGTCATGAGCTTGACCTTCTTGCCCACAAACTTGTCCAGAAGCTTCTGCGGGCTCAGCAGGTCGTACTCGTAGTTCTGTTCGAGAACGTGGAGGCCGGCGGCATCCCGCAGCGACTTGAGGTGGACCGTCGTGGGGTCGATCTGCGCCGCCACGTCCATGAACCGCACCTCGTGGGTTCCCGGGCCGATGCTCAGCTCTCGCGTATCCCGCACCAGGCCCAGGTTCCCGTTGTAGACGGTAATGGCCACGTCCTTCTGCTGATCCTGCGTCACCGTCGTGCGAGCCGGGGCAGTGGCTGCCGGGCTTGCCGTCGCGCCCAGCAGGATCACGCCTAGGCTTGCCACCAATCCCACGGTTCCCCACATCGTCGCGCGCATCGCCCAACCTCCTTTGCGGCTCGATCGGCCGCCCGACTGTGCGTTTGCAGGGTAAGACAGATCCCGGCGGAAAAAGTTCCCGCTGCAAGGCCAGAAGGCACGGAGGCGGGGCGTCAAGGGCAGCGGGCGGTGAGGGTCTCGCGAGCCGAGCCGGCCTCGCGCGTCTGCGGGTAGCGGCTGACCACCTCGCCGAGGAGTTGGCATCCGGTCCGGTCGCCCAGGGCCAGGCGAGCCAGCCCCTGCCGATAGAGGGCGACAGGGATCCGCCGGCTGTCCGGGTACTCGCGGACGAGGGTTTCGAACTCGGGGATGGCCTCGGCATAGCGCTGCCGGGAGAAATAGGCTTCCCCCAGCAGGAACCGCGCGTCGGCCACGCGGCCGTCCTGAGGGTATGTCGCGATGAACGCCCGGAGGCGCTCGATTGCCCGCCCGTACTCCTGCCGGGCGTATTCGGTCACGGCCGCCGAGAAAAGCTCGTCCGCCGATCCGGAGGGGATAGAGGAGAGCCGGCCCGTAGCGCCCGGCGCGAGGGGCCTCGCCGGCGCCGCACCGGGCGTCGCCTCCTGGGACGGCGCCGGAATCGGAGCGGATCGTTGCCGCTGCAAGGTGGGAGGTCGCATATCCTCCTCCTTCTCCTCGGCCTGCAGTTCTGCCGACGGCCCTGCGGCTTTGTCCAGCGCCTTCGGAACTGGGGCCAACTTCGGCTCCGCCGCCTGTTCTTGCGGGGGCGATGGTGGAGCGGAGGCGGCGGGCGGCACTGCTCCGCCTTCCGCTCGCTCTGCCATTGAGTAGGCCTCGGGTGTTTTCACAGCTTTCTTGGCACGCACCGGTTTTTCAGGGATCGGCGGAGCGGGCGCTAGCGACCCTGATGGCGGCGCTTGCCGGGCAACAGACGCCGGCGGGACCACCTTGACCTCACCCTCGCGCCGAAGCTCCGGCGACCGCTGGAAGAGCATGAGCCCGGCAAACGAGAGTATGGCCAGGGCCACGGCGTGGATAGGCACCTTCACGTGTACCGGAACGAACAGTCTGTGGATGAGTCGTTTCCACCAGGACGGGGCTTCGATCTGTTGGCGGACCCGCGCGGCGAACCCGGGAGACGGCTGGGCCGTCCCCAGCCGGCTCACGGCCTGCAGGGTCATGGAGAAGGTCGCCCACTCCGCTCGACAATCCGAGCACTCGTCCAGGTGCTGGGTGACTTCTGTCAACCGGGCGCCGAACAGCCTGCCGTCGTAAAAATCAGAGAAGGCGTCGCGGACCTCGTCACACGTCATACGTCACCCAAGTTCCCGATGCACCGTGAGCCGCTCCCGCAACTCTGCCCGGGCGCGGTGCAACCGGGACCGGACGGTCCCCAACTCCACCCCCAGCGTCTCCGCGATCTCCTCGTACGACATCCCCTGGATGTCCCGCAGGATCAGGATCAGCCGGTGGTCCCCCGTCAAGGAGACCAGCTCGGTCTGAACGATCCGGGCCAGATCCGCCCGCTCCAGCAGGGTGTCGGCCCGCGGGGCCTCGTCTGGGAGGAGATCGGCCGCCGGCAGTTCGTCGCCGCGGAGTCCCTCCGTCCCGCCCGCGCACGCCTCTGGCCGGTGCCGGCGAGCCCGCAGGTGATTCAGGCAGTGATGACTGGCGATGGCGTACAGCCAGGTGGAGAAGCGGGCGGTCCCCCTGAAGCGCGGGAGGCCCCGGTAGGCCTTGAGGAACACCTCCTGAGCCACGTCCTCGGCCTCGCCCCGATCCCCCACCATGCGCAGGGCCAGTGTGAACACCCACCGTTCGTACCGCCGGACCAGCGCCTCGAAGGCCGCAGTGTCCCCCGCTTGCGCCCGGGTCACCAGTGGGTGGTCGTCGTCGGACTCAACAGGCAGAGGCGCATCCAGTTCGACCCGCTCCATTCTCTTAGACCCGCGACCGGTGCAAGATGTTCCACTCCGTGCCCGGTGGGGTCATCCAGCACCGTTCACGTTCCATGGCTCCCCCAGCAACCGACCCACCCATCCTGGCGACCGCTCGGAGTCGAACGTGGATCCGCCTTTGGAGCGTCCGGGTGCGGCGCTGCGTCATGTTGCTTTCAGGCTTACTCTTCTCGACGCTGCGACTGATCGTCGCAATGCGAAGGCCCGACGGGGGAGCGATCCTTCGCTCCGCCGCACCTCGGCCGGCGGGATCGCCCCTGGACTATTGCACCGCCGGGGGCGAGCGTCAAGCCAGGACGCGGCTTCGGATTGCAGTTCACGCACCTCTCATCCTCCCCGGGCCGGTCGTGCCGTTCTCCCTTTTTTCCTTGCCATTCCTGACGTGCTTTGTTAATGTCACATGAGTCGAATCCGACCGGATGGTCGGATGTGACCAGATATCCGAAAGTTTCCATGGTCATAAACGAGGTCCCTTCCAAGTCAACGCGTGCCACACGCCGTCGGGCCCAGAGCTTCGAGAGCTTGGTCCGGGCGGGGCTGGCGGTGATCGCCAAGCACGGGGTGTACGAGACCACGGTCGAGCATATCACCGAGGCCGCCGATGTGGGGAAGGGGACCTTCTACGCGCACTTCCCGTCCAAGGATGCACTCCTCTACTACTTGGTCCGCAACGGCTTCGACGAGATGATCGCCGCCGGGCGAAAAGAGAGCCCGGCGGGCCGAACCCCGGCCGAACGCCTCGCCGCCCTGATCCGGGCTCAACTCGAGGTGCTGGGACGACGGCGCGACCTGATCATTCTCATGCATCAGGTGCGCGGCTTGCTGATTCTTGAACCCCGGGCTCGCCAGCATCTCCGCCGGGAATTCCAGCGGTACATCGAGTTCCTGACGGAGGAGTTCCACCAGGTCTTGCGCATTCCCCACCTGAAGAACGCCGAGGCTCTGGACCTGGCGTGCGCCGTGGCGGGGTTCATCTCGGGGACCCTCTCCTTTGAGCTGCTGGTGCGCAGCCGTCGGGGAATTCGCAAGGCTCCGCAAGGACCCATCAACGCCTTTGCCGCGGGGCTCGCGTCGAGATACGTCTCGTCACGGCGCCGCGCGAACGGGGGCCGGCCCCGCTGAGGGGCACCGCGGGCCCAAGGAGGGCGCCGAGCGAGAGAACGGAACACGGGGCGACCGGCTCACGCCCACCGGAATCCGCCATCGTTTGCCGTGGAGTGCACTGCGGGGCGACCGCATACGCTGGTGCGCGGGTCAGTGCCTCTTGGACGCTCTGATTGCCAACGCGCGCCGAGGATTGACGCTCTCTACCGATTGGAAAGGAGGAGTCTGATGCGAGTTCGATCACCGTTGCATATCCTCTTCGTCGTAGGTGTCCTGGCCGGGTCGCTGGCGCTGATGGGATGCCCGAAGCGACCAGAAGTGGGCCAGGCAGGCCCCGGCGCCGTGGGACCTGCGGCGGCCACCGCCCCTGCGCCTTCCCCGGCCGCACCGGCACCGCAGGCGCAAGAGACACCGGTGACCCGGCCCACCCCGCCGGCCGAGGTCCCGGTCACGCCGGCCCCGTCCGGCCCCGCCGGCGGCCGTGGCGCCTGCCGCGTCCCCCCTCAAGGACGTGTTCTTCGACTTCGACAAGTCCAACATCAAGGACGACCAGAAGGCGGCCCTGTCCGATGACGTCGCCTGGCTCAAGTCCAACGCCAACGCGAAGATCACCCTCGAGGGCCACTGCGACGAGCGCGGGACCGTGGAGTATAACCTGGCCCTGGGCGAGCGCCGGGCGAAGTCCACGAAGGACTACCTGATCGCCGCGGGCATCGCCGCCGATCGCATCTCCACCATCAGCTACGGCAAGGAGCGGCCGTTCGTCCTCGGGCACGACGAGAGCGCGTGGAAGTGGAACCGCCGCTCGCACTTCGTGCTGGCCGGCAAGTAACACGTCTTCTCCCCCACCTCTTGAAGCCGCCTGCCGGGAGCCCCTCGGTGGGCGGCTTCGTGTTTTGCCGACCCGCGCCCGCCATTCGACTTGCGACCGCCGCGGCATTCTGCAACAATCATTGGGCAGCACCGTCACGCCTCGGGAGAGGCGGGACGAGAGAAGACTGGACGCGACGGGAGGGCGCAGGGCCCGGGGGGACGAACATGCCCAAGGGATACGTTGGGAAATTGCTGTGGGTGGATCTGGCCTCGGGAGAGACCACGACGAGGGCGCTGGATGAAGTCACGGCTCGGGGCTACCTGGGCGGCAGCGGACTGGCCGCCAAGCTGATCCGGGAGCGACTCAAGAGCATCCGCGGACCGCTGGACCCCTCGAATCCTCTCTGCTTCATCCCCGGCCTGCTCTGCGGGACAGTGGTCCCGGGGGCCAATCGCACCATCGTCTCCGCCCTCTCGCCCGCCACGGGCGGCTGGGGGGAGGCGCGCGCCGGGGGGGCCTGGGGGCCGATGCTGAAATACGCCGGCTACGACGGGGTCGTCTTCAGCGGGAAGGCCAAGCAGCCCGTGTACGTGTGGATCGAGAACGAGCGAGTCGAGCTCCGGCCGGCCGACAGGCTGTGGGGCAAGGGGTTTTTCGAGACCGATGCGCGCCTGCTGCAGGAAACCCATCCGGATGCCGTCGTGGCGGGGATCGGGCCGGCAGGCGAGAAGCTGTCGCGCATGGCCTGTGTCATGTTCGAGGGCAGGTACGCTCGCTCCGCCGGGCGCACGGGGATGGGTGCCGTCATGGGGGCCAAGAATCTGAAGGCGGTGGTCGTGCGCGGGACGGGCGGCATCCCGGTGGCCGACCCCGCGGGACTGATGCGCCGTGCGGCCGCCTACGGTGGAAAGGAGAAGGCGCGCTTCAAGCGGAACTTCGAGTTGGGGACGGCCGGCGGGGTGATGGCCACCGAGGCAGTGGGCGACATGCCCATCCACAACTTCCTGGGCGGGCGCTGGACGGAGCGAGCCGAGAAGATCTCGGGCCAGACGATGTTCAAGGCCTACGGCCGCCACGAGCGCTCGTGTCTCTCCTGCCCGTCCAACTGCACGCTCGTGGTGGAGATCCCGGGCACCGCTCCCGGCCACGCCCCCGAGTACGAGACCATCGGGGCGTTTGGCAGCATGTGCGAGAACGACTCCCTCGAGGTCATCGGGGTCTGCAACGAACTCTGCAACGACTACGGCCTGGACACCATCTCGGCCGGAAACACTATCGCCTTCGCCATGGAGGCCTTCGAGAAGGGCCTCCTCGGCCAGGCCGAGCTGGATGGCATCCGGCTCCACTGGGGGGACGGCGATGCCATGATCGCCCTCCTCCACAAGATCGGGAAGCGCGAGGGGATCGGGGACATCCTGGCGGACGGGACCCGGCCCGCCGCGGAGCGCCTGGGCCGGGACTTCGGCGACATGGTGGTGGAAGTCAAGGGGGTCGAGATTCCCATGCACGATCCCCGCGCCTACTGGTCCAACGCCCTGAACTACGCCGTGGCCAACCGGGGGGCCTGTCACATGGAGGGGGTCACCTTCACGGTGGAGAGCGGGCTCCCCTTCCCGGACCTGGGCTACACCGCGCCCATGGACCCCTACATCCCCGACGGGAAGGCCGAGCTGACCGTCAAGATGCACGACCTCATGGTGCTCTACGACGCCTTGGGGATCTGCAAGTTCTACATCGTGGTCTCCTACGGTCCCAGCGCCATGGCGGAGTGGCTGAACTACTGCACCGGCTGGGACGTCTCCCCCCGACCTGATGCGGACCGCCGCGCGGATTTTCACCCTGAAGCGACTGGTCAATGTGGGGCGGGGGCTCAGGCGAAAGGACGACACGCTGCCCACGCGCCTGCTCCGCGTGCCGCAGCGCGACGACATCGGGCCGGTGGATCCCCAGGCCATGGAGCGGATGCTAACGGAGTACTACCGGTTGCGCGGCTGGAACACGCAGGGCGTCCCCACCCAGGAGCAACTGAAAGCCCTGCAACTGACCTGAGCCACCCTGCGGCGGCGGCTACCCGAGACTCCTTGCCTGTCCCTGCCTCACAGGACAGGCGGCATCCCGGACCTGCCAGAGACCGGCAGCCGCGGCGACCAGGCCTGGCGCACGGAGGCAGGCGTCTCACCTTTGGGGAGGGAGCGGTGGAAACGAGGCGGTCCGGCGCCTCGCAGGGGGGCTAGAGGATCTCTTCGAGAGAGATAACCTGACGCTTGTTGATGGCGAGGAAGGTGGGGGCTGCCTGTGTTCCCCCTTCAGCCAACGCATCGGTCAAGGCAAAGAAATCTCCCTTCAGGTTGAGCGCATCCAGGGTGCGGATGTTTCTCGGCTTGCTCATCTTGCCGATGAGCACTCCTGCCAAGGTCACCACCCTGACCTTCACCGAAGTCTCGTCAATGGCCATGTCAACCTCCCTGCGGCACGAACCATCCATGGGGCTGCTCGGGAACGACTATCCCATACCATTGAGGGGGCAAGACTGTCAACCGATTTGCGGGGGATCTGCCTCAACCGGCTCCTCTTCGCCCTCGAGTGGCGGCGAGGGCCTTGCGCGCTCCGAGGCTCTGGGATGGTTTGCTTTTGCGCCCATGGTATGATACATAAACGCGTCTCCTCCGGCGACTTGGGGGGTCCGAACGCGTCCGCAGCGCGGGCCATGCATCGAACGGGGGCGAGGCGCCTGTGGGTGAGCTGACGCTGGTCACGGGCGGGACCGGCTTCGTCGGCGGAGCGGTGGTCCGCCACCTGGTGGCCGCCGGCCATCGGGTTCGGACCCTGGCCCGGCCCGGGAGCGACCGGCGCCTCTTGGCAGGCCTTCCCGTCGAGGTCGTCGAAGGGGACCTCCAGGATCCGGCGGCGCTGCGCCGGGCGCTTGTGGGCTGTGTGCAGCTCTTCCATGTGGCTGCCTTTTACGCCCTCTGGGCGCCGGACCGCCGCCTGTTTTATGACATCAATGTCGAGGGAACACGCCGCATCCTCCAGGCGGCAGGCGAGGCGGACGTTTCGCGCGTGGTGTATACCAGCACGGTAGGGGCGCTGGGCATCCCCAAAGAGGGCCAGCCCGGCACGGAGGAGACACCGGTCAGCCTGGCAGACGTGGTCGGCGACTACAAGCGCTCCAAGTTCCAGGCGGAAGAAGTTGCCCGCGAGTTTGCCCGGCGGGGCCTTCCCGTGGTGATCGTGAACCCGAGCACGCCCGTTGGCCCGGGAGACATCAAGCCCACACCCACCGGCCAGATGATCGTGGATTTCCTCCGCGGACGCATGTGGGCATACCTCGAGACCGGGCTCAACCTCGTGGATGTGGACGACGTGGCCGCGGGCCACCTCCTCGCGGCCGAACGGGGCAAGGTCGGCGAACGCTACATCCTGGGCGGGCAGAACTTGACGCTCTGCGAGATCTTCACGCTGCTGGGACGGATCGCGGGGATCCGCCCGCCTCGCCTGAAGATCTCGGCCACCATGGTCTTGCCCGTTGCAGCGCTGTGCGAGTGGGTGGCGGACCACGTCACGGGCCGGCCGCCCCTGGTGGCGGCGGACGCGATCCGGATGGCGCGGAAGCACATGTTCTTCAACGCTTGCAAGGCCGTTCGCGAGCTCGGACTCCCGCAATCGCCCGTGGGGGACGCCCTGGCGCGTGCGGTGGCGTGGTTCCGGGCCAACGGGTATGCCCCGGCGCGCTGATGAACCGCCGCGGAAGGGGCTCCGGCCGGCGTCGAGCGCTGGCCTGGCGCGGCCCAGCAGAGGGCGGGCATGATCGACCTGCCCCGGCTTCTCCTCGGGAGCCTCCTGCTCCGCCCGTACGTCTATGCGTTTTTCGGCCTGCATCTCCTGGGGGCGAGCGCGCTCATGGGCTGGCCGCGCACGCTGGCCTTCACGGCCGTGACGTGGGGCGTGGCTTTCCTGGCCGAGGCCAGTTCAATTCGTACCGGTGTTCCCTTCGGATGGTATTATTACGTTCCGAGGACCGCGGGCCGGGAGCTGTGGATCCTCGGGGTGCCGTTCTTCGACTCGCTGTCGTTCACGTTTCTGCTGGTCAGCAGTTACGGCCTGGCCTGGCTGCTCCTGGCAGGTCGCCGGCCCCGGACGCCGTTGGGTGAGGCGGCCGCTGACCAGGCGGTGCGCGTTCGCCCCACAGGCTGGCGTCATCTCCTGCTGGCCGCCGGCCTCTTCGTCTTGATCGACGTGGTGATTGACCCCGTGGCGCTGCGAGGCGATCGCTGGTTCCTGGGGCGTATCTACGGCTACCCCAAGCCCGGGGCGTACTTCGGAATTCCCGCGGCCAACTTCCTGGGCTGGGGAGTCGTGGGCTGCGTGGCCACGGCGCTCTACCATGCGTGGGAGCGCGCGCGGCGGGATGCGCCCCCGGGCCGGTTTTGCGGACGGGCGCTCCTCTGCCCGGGCCTCTACGGCATCGTGCTGGGATTCAACCTGGCCATCACCTTTGCCATCGGCGAATGGCGTCTGGGGCTCTGCGGGGTGCTCCTCACCCTGCCGATCCTCCTTCGGCTGCGCACAATCCTCAGGAGCCCGCGGGGACTCAGCTGCCGACCGCGGGGGGAGGGAATACGGGCATGAGGTTTCCGATCCAGCTCAACCTGACGCTCACCAAGTACATCCTCGGGAACGCGCTGCGCGGGCGCACGCGCTACCCCTTCGTGCTGATGCTGGAGCCCACCCACCTCTGCAACCTGGCCTGCGAGGGCTGCGGCAAGATTCGCGAGTTCGAGAGCACCATCCGGGACATGCTCCCGCTGGAGACCTGCCTCAAGGCGGTGAAGGAATGCGGCGCCCCCATCGTCTCGATCTGTGGGGGTGAGCCCACCATCTACCCGCACATCGGGGAGCTGGTGAACGAGCTGCTCCGGCGCAAGAAGTTCGTGTACCTCTGCACCAACGGGATCAAGCTGGACAAGTGGCTCCCCCAGTGGAAACCCAGCCCCTACCTCACCATCAACGTGTCCATGGACGGGCTGGAGCCGACCCACGACTTGATCCGGTCGCGGCGCGGGCTCTATCAGATCGACATCCGGATGATCAAGCTGGCCAAGTCCCTGGGCTTCCGGGTGGTCACCAACACCACCATCTACAAGGAGACCAAGCTCGAGGAGATCGAGCAGCTCTTTGCCGAACTGAAGGCCATCGGCGTGGACGGCTTCCTCGTGTCCCCCGCCTATGAGTATACGGTGCTGAAGGGGCGCGACATCTTCCTGGAGAAGCGGCAGACCCACGAGAAGTTCCAGCGGATCTGGGAGCTGTCCAAGCGCTACCGCCTCATGAGCACCCCCATGTACCTCCGCTACCTCAAGGGGGAGCGGGAGCTGAAGTGTTCCCCCTGGGGGAACCCCAACTTCAATCCCCAGGGGTGGAAGGGCCCCTGCTATCTCATCACGGACGCCCACTACAAGACGTTCAACGACCTGATGAGCAAGACCGACTGGGAGAAGTACGAGAACAAACGCGACGAGCGCTGCACCAACTGCATGATGCACAGCGGGTTCGAGCCCACCGTGATCCGCGAGGTGGGGAAGCACTGGAAGGACCTGTGGGAGATGCTTCGCTGGAACCTCGCCTGACCCCGGAGGCCTCGTGAACCCACGTCCGACGCGATCGGTCCGTCCTCAGGCCTCCCCGCAGGCGGAGGAGGCCCTCGAGCAGGCGATCGCCGAGGGCACCGCCCGCCTGCTGGCTGCTCAGGACCCGGCGGGGTTCTGGGTGCATGAGCTGGAGGCCGACGCCACCATCACCTCCGAGTACCTCCTGCTGCGGCGCTGGCTCGGCATCCCCGATGCGTCGAGCGAAACTCAGGCGGCCCGGCACCTCTTCAGCATTCAGCTCCCGGATGGCGGCTGGCCCATCCATACCCATGGGCCCGCCAACGTGAGCGCCACGGTGAAGGCCTACTTTGCCTTGAAGCTCTGCGGCGTGCCCCCCACGGATCCCCGCATGGCCCGGGCCTGCCAGCGGGCCCGCGAGCTGGGCGGGATCACGCGGGTGAACATCTTCACCAAGATCCTCCTGGCGCTTTTCGGCGAGTACTCGTGGGACGGCGTGCCGTGCATGCCCGTGGAGATCGTGCGCCTCCCCCACTGGTTCTACTTCAACCTCTACGAGATTTCCTACTGGTCCCGGACCGTGCTCGTGCCGCTCCTCATCATCTTCGCCTACCGGCCGGTCCGCCCCGTGCCCGCCGCGGCCCGCCTGGACGAGCTGTACTTGGTCCCGCGCGAGCAGGCGGACTTCTCGCTCCCCCGCGATCCCCGGCCTTTCACCTGGCGCAATTTCTTCCTGGTGGTGGACCGGCTGCTCCGGGTCTTCGACCGCCTCTGCCCGCGCCGCTGGCGCCAGCACGCCATCCAGGCGGCCGAGCGCTGGATGCTGGAGCGCATGCAGGGCACCGGCGGCCTGGGCGGCATCTTTCCGGCCATGGCCAACTCGCTGATCGCCCTGATCTGCCTCGGCTATCCCCTCGACCACCCGCTGGTTCAGAAGGCGCTCCGCGAGATCGAGGCGCTGCGGGTCGAGACACCCGAGACCCTGCGGGTCCAGCCCTGCGTCTCCCCCATCTGGGACACGGCCCTCACCATCAACACGCTGGTCGAGGCGGGCCTCCCGTCCGATCACCCGGCCCTGGTCCGGGCCGGCGAGTGGCTGCTCGGCTGCCAGACCACCCGGCCGGGCGACTGGCGCCTCAAGACCCCGGCCACACCGCCGGGCGGCTGGGCCTTCCAGTTCGAGAACGAGTTCTATCCCGACGTGGACGACTCGGCGGTCGTGCTCATGACCCTGCGCAAGATCCGCCTCCCCGACGAGGAGGCCAAGACCCGGGCCATCGCCCGCGGCCTGAACTGGGTCATGGCCCTGCAGAGCCGCGACGGCGGCTGGGGAGCCTACGACAAGGACAACAACCGGGTGATCTTCAACCTGATCCCCTTCGCCGACCACGGCGCCCTCATGGACCCCTCCACCGAGGATCTGGCCGGCCGGGCCCTGGAAGCACTCGGCTATCTGGGCTTCCGCCCCGACGAACCCGCCGCCGCGCGCGCCATCCGCTTCGTGCAGGCCAGGCAGCAGTGGGATGGATCGTGGTACGGGCGGTGGGGCGTCAACTACCTGTACGGCACCTGGTCCGTCCTGGCCGGCCTGCGCTCCATCGGCGAGGACATGGACCAGCCGTACATCAAGAAGGCCGTGGCCTGGCTCCTCAGCCGGCAGAACCCCGATGGCGGCTGGGGGGAGTCGTGTTACACCTACGACGATCCTCGCACGGCGGGCATGGGCAAGAGCACCGCATCCCAGACGGCGTGGGCGCTCCTGGGCCTCCTCCATGCGGGCGAGGCCGACCATCCGGCCGTGGCGCGAGGCATCCGATTCCTCCTGGAGACGCGGACGGCGGACGGCCTGTGGGACGAGGCCGAGTTCACCGGCACGGGGTTCCCGCGGGTCTTCTACCTCCGCTACCGAGGCTACCCGAAGTTCTTCCCCCTCTGGGCACTCGCCCTCTACCGTCGCCAGCGGGCTGCCAGACTCGCGATCCGCTCGGGGTCGGTCAGCCCACTCCGACCGTTCGCCTCCCCGTCGTGACAGCGGAACAGGGACGCTCGGCGAGGCGGGTGGAGGCGGCGGTGCGCGTTGCTCGCCTCGCCCGTACCCCATTGGCGATGGGCCCAGCCGTGGTCTCTCCCGCGTCCCGGTCGGGACGGCCCGCGTGAATCGCTCGATCGCGCTCGTGGTGGCCCTGGCGTCGGAGCGGCGGGCCCTGCAGCGCTGCCTTCCTCCCCTGCGACGCCAGCGATGGGAGGGGGGCGGACTCCTGGCAGGCGCCTGCCTGGGTCAGAGCGTGGCCGTGATTCAGGCGGGGATCGGGTCGCTGCGGGCCCGGTCGGCTCTTCTCACGGCTGCCCGCCATCTGGCGTTCTCCAGCGCCTGGTCGCTGGGCTTCGCCGGGGGCCTCGAGGAGGACCTCCTCGCAGGCGACTTGCTCTGCCCGGTGGCCGTGCTCCGCGAGGTAGACGGGGTCGCTCGACGGATCCCCGCCCCGCCGGGCTGCCAGGCGGTGTGCACCGCCCTGGCCTCCGAGGGGCTGCCCGTGCACGCGGGGGGGCTGTTCACGGTGGACGCTCCGCTCCGAACCTCCGAGGCCAAGCGGGCAGCCCGGCGGCGGACAGGCGCCCTCGCCGCGGACATGGAGGCGGCGGGGGTGGCGGAGGCGGCGGGCGAGTTGGGGATCCCCTGGCTCGCGCTGAAGGCAATCGTGGACCCCGTGGCAGAGCCGCTGCCGGACTTTCTGGACCGCGTGACGACCGGCGCGGGGAACCTCAATTGGGCGGGACTCCTCGGGAGCCTCGGTGCCGCAGAGCGGCGGCAGGTGCTCCGACGGCTGGGGCGGGCCGTCGCGCGTGCCACAGCCAGCCTGCGGCGCGGGCTCCCCGTGGCGCTTAAGGCGTGGGCGACCTTGACGCCCACCCAGGTCTCCGGGTAGGATGATACGGGCTGCGTGTGGACAGGGTGCCCGACACTGGAGGGCGCACGGAATTCGTACCTTCACTTTCTGGCTGCTCGGTGGTCTCCTCCTGGGGATTCCTTGGCTCGGCGGCGGGTGTGCCGCTGGTCGCGTCATTGACGGGTTCTTCCGCGATTCCGAAAAGGGTTACCAGGTCCGCCTCCCCCCTTCGCCGTGGACCTCCGAGCCGCTGGAGGGCGCTGTGCTCGCCTTTCGGGCTCCGCCGATCCGGGCGGCGATGGCGCTGGGCGTGGAGTGCAGGCCCGTGCCGCCGGAGGATTGGCCGTGGGTGGCGCAGCACCTCTTCTTCGGGCTCCGCGACAAGCAGGTTGGGCACCGCGAGGCGTTTCGCCTCCACGGCGCGGAGGCAGTCCGGACTCGCCTCACGGCCAGGTTGGACCGAGTCCCGGTCGAGGTCGAGGCGGTCTCGGTCCGCCGCGCCGGCTGCCTGTACGATTTCATGTACGTGGCACCCCCGGCCACCTTCTCGCAGGGTCGCGCGGACTTCGAGACCTTTGTCGCAAGCTGGACCCCGCTCCCGGCGCGCTGAGGAGCGTCGCCGAGTCGGAGGCCAAAGACGGGCGGCATGGCCGCAATTCATGACGTACCGGAGAATCTGGGCAGCCTGACGCTGCGCCTCATCGAGGGCCTGGGCGGCATGTCCGCGCTGGCCGGACAGGCGTTCTACCATGCCCTCACGCCGCCATACTCCCCGCGGCTCCTGCTCGCGCAGATGGACGACATCGCCGTCCGCTCGGTGCCCATCGTGAGCGTGGCCGGGCTGTTCGTGGGGCTGGTCCTGGCCCTCCAGACGGCCTACGGCCTGGCGCGCTTCGGCGCCAAGGGAACCGTGGGGCTCATCGTGGGCCTCAGCATGGTGCGCGAGCTGGGGCCGGTCGTCACTGCCATCCTAGTGGGCGGACGCGTGGGCTCGGGCTTCACGGCGGAATTGGGCGCCATGAAGGCGACGGAGCAGATCGATGCCTTGCGGGCCCTAGGCGTCAACTACATCAAGCGCCTGGTGGTGCCTCGGATCCTGGTCACCATGCTCGCCATGCCGCTGCTCACCGTGATCGCCAACGCCCTGGGGGTCCTGGGAGGCATGGTGATCTCCCAGTACGAGTTCAACGTGGACTACCATCAGTACTACAGCACCTTCAGCCAGTTCGTGCGCCTGGCGGACATCCTGAGCGGTCTGGGGAAGACGGTCTTCTTCGGCTTCATCATCGGGGTGGTCGGCTGCTTCAATGGCCTGGAGACCCGCGGCGGGACCGAAGGGCTGGGTCAGGCCACCACGAGGACGGTCGTGACCTCGGCCCTCCTGGTGTTCATCTCGGACTTCTTCCTCACGAAGTTCTTCTGGTGGCTGGAGGGCTGGTGAGCATGACAGCGGATCTGCGGTCCGCCGCGCCCGCCAGCGGCGAGCCAGGAGACGCTGCGAGCGTCGAGCTCTGCAGGGTGACCAAGACCTTCGACGGGCTCCAGGTCCTGCGCGGGGTGGACCTGCGCGTCCGGCACGGCGAGGCGCTCACCATCATCGGGGGTAGCGGGGCGGGCAAGAGCGTCCTTCTCCGTCTCATCATCGGCCTCCAGAAGCCCGACACGGGCCGCATCCTCCTGGAGGGCCAGGATATCGTCCCCCTGCGGGAGCGGGACCTGCTGCGCGTCCGGCAGAAGGTCGGGATGGTCTTCCAGGGGTCAGCCCTCTTCGACTCGCTCTCCGTTGGAGAGAACGTGGCTTTCGCACTGCGGGAGCACAGCGGCCTGGGCGAGGCAGCGATCCAGGCGCGGGTCCGCGAGGTTCTGGAGCTGGTGGGCCTGGAGGACATCCAGGACAAGGACCCGGCCGAGCTATCAGGCGGCATGCGGAAGCGGGTGGCGGTGGCGCGGGCCATCGCCCTCCCCCCGCACATCCTCCTCTACGACGAGCCCACCACGGGCCTGGATCCCAGCAACGTCGAGAACATCGTGGAGCTGATCGTGGACCTCAAGACCAAGCTCGGGGTCACATCCCTGGTGGTGACCCACGACATGCCCAGTGCCCTGAAGGTCTCGGACCGGCTGGCCATGCTCTATCAGGGGCGCATCGCGGCCGTGGGGACACCCGAAGAGATCCAGCGGGACCACGACTCGCTGATTCGGGAGTTCATGGAAGGCCGCCTGCACGGCGAGGCTGCCGCCCCGTCCGGCAGGGCGGGCACCGGCGGAGAGCGGCGGGCGCAAAGGTGAGCCAAGCATGACGGAACGTCAGATGCAATTCCGGATCGGGCTTGTGGTCCTGGTGGCCATCCTGCTCTTCGTGGGCTTCGTCCTCTCGGTGAGCCAGCGGAGCACCCTCTTCCAGGAGCACTACACCCTCCGCGCCTACTTCACCTCCACCGAGGGGCTGGCCGTGGGGGCGCCCGTGCGACTCGCCGGCCTCACCGTGGGGAACGTGACGCGCATCAGCTTCAGCCCCAATCCCCAGGACCGGCGCATCCTCCTGACGCTGAGCGTGGAGCGGCGGGCCGCGGACCGGATTCGCGCGGACTCCGTGGCCAGCATCGGCACCATCGGCCTGGTGGGGGACAAGGTGCTGGACATCACCGTGGGGAGCTTCGATAAGCCGTCCCTCCCCTCGGACGCGATCCTGCCCAGCGTGAACCCCATTGACTATTCCGTCCTGCTCCAGAAGGGCGATCAGGTTCTCGAGCACGTGAACCGGATCACCGCCTCCCTGGACGAGTTCATGGCCGGCGGCGGCGGACAGGAGGGCAAGCGGAACGTGACCCAGGCCCTCAAGTCGCTGCGGGACCTCCTGGCACAGGTGCAGACGGGACACGGCCTGCTGCACGACCTCATCTACGGGCGCGAGGGTGTGGATATCCTGGCCCGTCTGGATCGCACCCTGCAGTCGCTGGAGCAGGTGTCCAGCGCCATTCAGAACCAGAATGGCCTCCTGCACGCGTTGATCTACACCCCGGAGGAGCAGACGCTGGGGAAGCTGAACCAGGCCCTGGCAACAATGGAAGATCTCTTGCGGCAGGCGCGGGAGGGCAAGGGCCTGCTGCACGCCCTGCTCTACGACCCGCAGGGCGCCCAGATCCTCACGCGCCTCGATCGCGCCAGCGCCGAGCTGGAATCCTTCGCCCAGGAGGCCCGGCAGGGCAAAGGCCTCCTCCCCTCCCTGCTCTTCGATCCGGCGGGCGCCAAGGCGGTCGAGGATGTGCAGGCCGCGGCGGCGGAAGTCCGGAAGACGGTGGCGGACTTCCAGGCGGCGGCGGCGGATCTCCATGCCGTTGCGGACAAGCTCCGGCAGGGGCAGGGGACGATCGGCGGGCTGCTGGAGGATCCGACGGTGTACGAGGATCTGTCCACACTCCTCCGGGGCGCTAACCGGAGCTGGCTGCTGCGCAGCCTCATCCGCTCCACCTTGGAGAACGGAAAGGCGGTCGCGCCCGACACGCGCCAGAACAAGGCGCCGTGAGACCTCACGGCCTCAGGCCTCCAAGGGACCGCTGTCGGGGTTCCGCTGCCGATTTGACAGCGGGGATCGAGTGACGGCGATGGGGATCCAGCTCATCATTCACGGACACTTCTACCAGCCGCCGCGCGAGAACCCGTGGACCGGCCTGATCGAGCGACAGGAGAGCGCTGCCCCGTTCCACGATTGGAACGCCCGCATCACGGAAGAGTGCTACCGGCCCAATGCGTCCTCGCGCGCCCTGGATGAGCACGGGCGGATCCAGGACATCGTCAACAACTTCGAGCGGATGAGCTTCAATGTGGGCCCGACGCTTTTCGCCTGGCTTGCTGAGGCGGCCCCGGATGTGGTCGCCGCCCTGCAGGCCGGCGACCAGAGCAGCCGGACCCGCATGGGCCACGGCAACGCCATCGCGCAGGCCTACAACCACATGATCCTGCCCCTGGCCACCCGCCGGGACCGCTGGACCCAGATTCGCTGGGGCCTCTCCGAGTTCCGGCACCGCTTCGGCCGTCCGGCGGAGGCCCTGTGGCTGCCCGAGACGGCGGTGGACACGCTCACCCTCGAGCTTCTGGTCGAGGCAGGCATGCACTACCTCATCCTCTCGCCGGCGCAGGCCGCACGCTGGCGGCCCATAGGTGAGGGCCGATGGACCACTGCCGCCGAGGCCGAGCTGGATCCCCGGCGCCCCTACCGCTGGATTCTGCGGGACAAGGCAGGGCGCCCTCAGGGCGACCGCGGCCTCGACCTGTGCTTCTACCATTCCCCGCTCTCCCGGGGAATCAGCTTCCAGCACTACCTCCGGGATGCGAGCCTGCTGGCCGATCGGATCACCGAGGCCGCCCAGGGGTGCGACGAACCCCTCATCCTCATCACTACCGACGGCGAGTCCTTCGGCCATCACGAGCGGTTCGGGGACATGTGTCTGGCGACGCTCTACCAGCGCGAGGCGCCGCGCCGCGGTTTCGCCGCGACCAACCTGGCGGCCTACCTCGAGACCCACCGGCCCACCTGGGAGGTGGAGCTGCAACCCGAGACCGCCTGGAGCTGCTCGCACGGCGTCGGGCGATGGACCCGCGACTGCGGCTGCAGCACCGGCGGGGGCCCGGGCTGGAACCAGCTCTGGCGAGAACCACTGCGGCGCGGCCTGGACCGCCTGCGGGATGCCCTGGCGACGATCTTCCAGGAAGATGCCGCGGCCCTGCTCCGGGAGCCCTGGGCTGCCCGCGACGCCTACGTCGAGTTGCTCCTGGACCGGAGCGACGCGGCGCGGGAGGCCCTCTTCGCCCGCCACCAGACTCACCCGCTGACGGCGGGGGAACAGGCGAAGGCCCTCCGCCTGCTCGAGATGCAGCACCAGGCCATGCTCATGTACACGAGCTGCGGCTGGTTCTTCGCCGACATCTCCGGCATCGAGACGGTGCAGAACCTCCGCTACGCTTGGCGGGCCATCGAGCTGGCGACCCCCTTCGCGCCTGTGGATCTGGAGGCCGTCCTCCTGGAAGAGTTGGGGCGTGCCCGGAGCAACCTGGAGGCCCACAAGGACGGCCGGCGCATCTGGGAGCATGAGGTCCGGCCCGCGCGGGCCGGCGCGGAGGAGGCCGTGGCGCGCCTCCTTCTGGAGGGACTCCTCGGCCGCGACCTCACCCCCCAGGTGCGGTACCGCTGGTCGCTCATGCCGGAGCCGGTCGCGGCGGAAGAGGGCCTGGTGCTGGCGGGAGTTCGGGCGGTCTCCGAGGTGACGCGCGAGCAGCGCCGGCTCATCGGGGCCTGTCGCCGCCATGGCCCCTTCGGCTTCCTGGCTGGCGTTGCCCCCTGGCCCACCACGAATGGATGGGAGGGCTTCGTCTCGGAGGCTCGCACCGCTTTCGATCCGGAGGGGAGGGGCCTGGAGGCCTGGGCCGGACGCCGCGCGGCGCGGCTGGTGCGGCTCAAAGATTTTCTCCCGGACGAGCGCCAGGCCATCCTGCGCGAGTTCCTGACCGACACCGAGGCCGGTCTGAACCGAGCCACCGACCAGTTGTGCGCCGAGGCCCTCCCCGCTGCTGAGGCCATGGTGGAGGTGGGGATGAGGCTTCCGCCGTGGATGCAGGCGGTCCTGCAGGCGGGGTGGTCGCGGAGGCTGGTGCAACACCTGGAGAAGCTCGAGGGGGTCGCCGATCCCGCGCGCTACGCCGAGGTCGTGGACCTCGTGGACCAGGCGCGGCATCTGGGGCTCCGGCTGGATCTCGCCCCCGCCTCGGCCCGCTTCGCTGCGACGCTCGCGCGCAGGCTGGACGTCCTGGCGAGCCGCCAGGAGGTCGGGGACTGGCAGGACTTTCTGGAGCTGCTCCATCTGGGCACCCGCCTGGGCCTCGACCTGCAGGAGCGGGCCCTCCAGGATCGAATGTTCGTCCTGCTCCGGACGCAGGCGGCCGCGCTGGCGGAACGGCTGCGAGACGTCCGCGAGGCGACCTACAGCCTGGTCTCCGCCATGCTGGCGGTCGCCGTGCGCCTGAACCTCCGCACCGAGGAGATCCGACAGCGGCTCAAGCCCCTGGAGACGCCCCTGGCCACCGACCCAGAGTATTGGCCGTGAGGAAGTACCGAGAAGTGGCGGGGACAGCCAGAGCGACGGGGACGGCGGGAGCGGCGAGCGCACCCCGGACGTGGGACCGCGGACCATCGACCAGGATTTCTGATCGCGCCCCCCGAACCTTGAACGATGCACCTCGAACTTTGAACCGTGTGGATGCGTAATGGGTAACTTGCGACGGCAGATCCAGATCAAGTTCGTGACCGGCCTCGTGGTCATCATCCCCATCGCGGTGACGGTGTGGACCTTCTGGGAGCTCTTCACCTTCGTGGACGACCTCCTGGCCTCCATCGTCTCCAACACCTTCCCCCTCCACATCCCGGGGCTGGGCCTCCTGGTCGCCATCCTCCTGGTCCTCCTCATGGGGATCTTCGCCACCAACGTGGTGGGGCGACGGATCCTGGGGTGGCTGGACATCCTCCTCTTCCGAATCCCCATCTTCCGGAACGTCTACTCCGCGGTGAAGCAGCTCTTGAACGCCTTCTCACCCGACAACCAGGTGGCCTTCAAGGAATTCGTCATCGTCCCCAACCGGGAGAAGGGCCACTACTGCTTCGGCTTCCTCACCGGCGAGGTGGCGCTGCAGCGTGGAAGCGGCGAGAGCGAGCCCCTCGTGGCTGTCTACGTCCCCACCAATCACCTGTACCTGGGAGACATCCTGCTGGTCCGGCGCGACGACATCATCCTCACGCGGCTGACCGTCCCCCAGGGAATTCAGATCGTCCTCTCGGGCGGCATCAGCATCCCCCAGGTCCTGCGCCAGCGGCTCCCGGACCTGGATCGTCGCTAGGAGGCGGGGACAGGAGTCGAACATGGCTGGAGGACTGATTCAAGGTCTCTGGGTGGAGGCCCTGTTCATCGGGACGCTGATCCTGCTGAATGGCTTCTTCGCCGGCGCGGAGATCGCCTTGGTCTCCGCCCGGCGGAGCCGCGTGCGGCAGCTCGCGGCGGGGGGGGACCCGCGGGCGGAGCGGGTGGCTCGCCTGCAGGAGGACTCCGACCGCTTCCTGGCCACGGTGCAGATCGGGATCACCTTTGTCGCGACCCTGGCCTCGGCCGTGGGCGGGGCCGTGGCCGTGCGCACGCTGTCGCCCGTCTTCCGGGCGCTCCCCTCCCCCCTGCTCGCCAAGGCCGCCGAGCCGCTCGCCTTGGGCGTGGTGGTCGTGCTCCTCACCTATGTCACGCTGATCGTGGGCGAGCTGGCCCCCAAGTCTCTGGCCCTTCGCCATGCCGTGGCCGTGGCCCTGTGGGTCTCCGGCCCGATCGACAGACTCGCGCGGGCCACCGCCATCCTGGTCCGGTTCCTCACGGCCTCCAACCGCTTCGTCCTCCGCCTGCTGGGACAGCGGGGCGTGACGGAGCGGGTCTTCGTCTCCGAGGACGAGGTCAAGCACATGCTGCGGGAAGGCCGCGCCCTGGGGATCTTCGACCGGATGGAGGAGGAGCTGATCCACAGCGTCTTCGAGTTCACCGGGGCGTCGGTGAAGGAGGTCATGATTCCCCGGCCGCGCATCCTGGCCATCGACATCGTGACGCCGGTGGACCAAGTCCTGGCCTACATCATCGAGACCGGCAAGTCCCGCTACCCGGTCTATCGCAACAGCCTGGACGAGGTGCTGGGGGTCCTGTACGACAAGGACCTGTTCCGCCTGCTGGCGGAGAAGAAGCCCATCGCGCTTCCCCAGCTCCTGCGCCCCGCCTTCTTCGCCCCGGAGACGGCCCAGGTGAGCCACCTGCTCAAGGAGATGCAGAAGCGCCGGATGCCCATCGCCTTGGTGGTGGACGAGTACGGCGGCGTGGAAGGGCTGGTCACCATCGAGGATTTGATCGAGGAGATCGTGGGCGAGATCCAGGACGAGACCGACTCGGGGCGCCGCCCGGTGCAGCGCCTGCGCGATGGCTCGTACCTCGTGGATGCCTCGCTCAGCATCAGCGACCTGGCCGAGCAGCACAACCTCCGGTTTCCCGAGTCCACGGAGTACGAGACCCTGGCTGGCTTCATCCTCAGCCAACTGCAACGCATCCCGCGGGACGGCGAGGTGGTCACGTTCGGCGACTGGAAACTCACCATCGTAAACATGGACGGGCGGCGCATCGCCCGCGTGAAGGCCGAGCGGCAGGGGCGGGGTGAGGCCCCGGGGAGCCTCCCACGTCCCAAGGATGCCCCATGAGGATTCGCCGCATTTGGTGGATAGCCGTCCTGGCCGCCTTGATCTTGGCCGGCGGCGGAGGGCTCTACGTCGCCAGCCGGAGCGCCGCCGTCCGCCACTGGGCCCTCGCCCAGGTCGAGAGCCGCCTGGGCGCGGCCCTGGGCCGGCCGGCGCACATCGAGGCCGTGGCGATCCGGCCCTGGTCGGGAGGACTCGACCTCCTCGGCGTGCGCGTGGCCGGAGACGGGAGCCCCCCCGGCGGCACCCTCTTCGCGGCGGATCGGGTGGAGGTGCACTGGAGCTGGAGTGCCCTCCTCCGCCGCCGGATCGTCCTGCGCTCGCTCAGCATGACCCAACCGCGGCTCACCCTGGCGGGTGCCGGTCCTTCGGCAATGCGTCTCGAGGACAGCCTCCCCCTGCTCCTCCAGTCGCAGCCGGTCGCCATCGGCGGCTGGCCGCTCCTGGTGCGTCTCGCGACCATTCAGGGGGGACAGGTGCAGTGGGTCGAGGGCGCAGAAGTCCGCGGGGCGCTCGACGGCCTCCAGGGCGAGATGACGTGGCGCGGCCTCCTCCAGGGGACCCGGGCTCTTGCCGGCGACCTTCGCGTGGCGCGCTGGCGGACAACGCTCTGGGGGAGGCCGCAGGAGTTGGAGGCCATCCGCGCCAGGCTGCAGGGGACCGGCAATGCCCTCGCCCTCAGTGCGGCGGAGTTTCGCATGGCCGGAGCCGTCGTCAAGGCCTCAGGCTCGCTCCTCGACGCGGCGGGAAACCCCCGACTGGATCTCCGACTGGATGTCCAGGCACCGCTCCAGGCGCTGGTGGATGCGCTGGGGTGGGAACGAAAGCTCGAGGGAAGCCTCGCGGTTGCGGGGCACCTCACGGGGGGTTGGGAGCAGGTGGCCTTTCAGGGGGAGGGCGCGCTGCAACTGCTGGGAGAGACCGGCCCAGCGACCCCCCTCCAGTTCGGGCTGCGATGGTCCGACGGCCGCCTGCTGGCTGAGACAGCCGGCCGCGCGGCGAAGGCAGGCGGTTCCTTCCAGGCGAGCCTCAGCGTTCACCCCGCCACCGGCAGCTATGCGGCGCAGCTACGCACGACGCAGGCAGACCTCACCCACCTCACAGGCCTGCCGGCAACGCTGACCGCACTCATCGGATTCCACCTCCCGGCAGGGGTCAGCGGACGCGTTACCGCCGACCTCGACCTGACCGGGCAGGGAACGGACCTCACCACGCTACGCGGACACGCCACGATTCGCGCGGACGATCTCCGCATCCCGGGCGAGGCGGCCGCCGGCGGCCTCCAGGCGCAGATCGCCGCCACGAGCGACCGGCTCACCGTCCAGACGCTGGCCTTGGACCTCCCGGGCGCCCAGATCCAGGGGCAGGGAGAATGGAACTTCCGCACCGGCCAACTGAACCTCCCGCTCCAGGCCGACCTCCGGAACGTGGGGGCCTTCGGTCGCGGCTTCGGAATCCCCACCCTCGGAGGCCGCGCCACCTTCCAGGGATGGCTGCTGGGGACGCAGGACGCCCCGCGGCTCCAGGGGCAACTCACCTGGCGCGAGGCGCGGATCGCCACCCAGCGCCTGGATGCCGTCTCGGGCGACATCCAGCTTGCCGGGCGGACGCTCCGCACGCCCCACCTCACCGTGCGGATCGGCCGGACCGTGGCCACCTTGCGCGGAAGCATTCTGGCCAGGGGAACGACGCCCCTGCGCAGACTGGATGTGAAGCGGGACCTGGTCCTGGACCTCACGGGGCAGCTCACCCCCGCCCGCACCGCCGATCTCGGAGCGCTCCTTCCCCCGGACCTCCAAGTGGAAGGCACCTTTCGGGCCAGCGGACGCCTCACGGGGCCGCTTTCCGCCCTGAGCGGGGACGTGGATATCGCCCTGGGAAATTTCCGCACCTGGGAGGAGTCATGGCAGCGGGGGAGTGCCAGACTCCGGATTCGGCACGGCGCCGTGGACGTCACCCGGCTCATCCTCCGGCGGGGCCAGGAGCAGCTCACCGGCGAGATCCGCCTCGGCGCCGACGACAGCCTCCAGGGCGAGCTGGCGAGCACGCCGATAGACCTCGCCCGCTCAGGCACGCTCGCCAGGAGCGACCTCACCGGCCGCGCCCGCTTCCGGTTGCAGCTCCAGGGGACCCTGCGCGACACCCGGACCCTCGGTCAGGCGGAGATCAGTGCGCTCATCTTCCGGGGGACACCCTTCGGTCCCGGATCGGCCACCTTCACGCTCGATCACAAGGCCGTGACCCTGGACCTCACGGTCCAGAAGGGCGCCGAGCGCCTGCAGGCCGTCTTCAGCCCGCCGCCCAATCGGACCATCCGCGCCACCTTGCTGCTGCGCGATGCGGAGCTGGCACCGGTCTTCCGACTTGCCGATATCCAGATCGCTCCGTCCTGGCAGCCCCGGGGAAGCGGGCGGATCGTGTTCCAGGGCCCGGCGAAGGACCTGGCCGCCAGCCAGGGAACCCTGAGCCTGGACAGACTGCGCCTGCGCTTCGGGGAGGATCTCTGGGAGAGCCGCGGCCCGGTCCAGGCCACCTTCTCCCGGCAGGTTGTCACATTCCAGCCCCTGCACCTCTCCTCGGGAAGCGCCGAGGTGGAGATCCGCGGGAGGGCCGGCGAGGGGGACGCCAACGACGTGGCGGTGGCGGGGCAGGTCCCCCTGGTCCTGCTCGGGCAGTGGCTGCCCATGGCGCGTCCGACGGCGGGGATCGCCGACGTGAATCTCCGCCTGCGGGGCGTATTGAGCGCGCCGGAGGTCCAGGGCAGCGTCCGCGTCCAGGGAGGCCGAGTCACCCTGCTGCGCCTGCCGCAGGAGTTCCAGGACGTCCGCACCACCCTCGCCCTTCAGAACGGACGCACCCAGATCCAGAACTGGACGGCGCGTCTGGCTGGCGGCACCTTCAGCGCGAGCGGCGAGGTGTGGCACGAGGGCGGGCACTGGGGTCTTGAGCTCGCCTTCCAGGAGTTGGGCGGGCGGGCGGAGCAACTCCTCGCAGGGCTCACGGGCGGGACAGGTGAGGTGACCGGAGACGTCTCCCTGGGCGGGAGCCTGACCAGCCTGGGAGCCTCAGGGGAAGAGTTCTGGCGGAATCTGGATGGCACTCTCAAGCTCCGCATGAAAGACGGGCGCATCGGCCGCTACACCTTCCTGGCGCGGCTCCTCTCCCTCCTGAACGTAGCCCAGTTCCTCCAGCTCAAGTCGCCCGATCTCTTGGGCGAATCGATGCCCTACCAAACGCTTACGGCTGAATTCACCATCCGCCAGGGGATCGCCCGAACCGAGGACCTGCTCCTGGACAGCCGGGCCATGAAGGTGAACGCCGTGGGCACCATCAATCTCCCCGAGGAGACGGCGAACCTCACGGTGGCCATCAAACCCTTTCAGACGGTGGACACCATCGTCACCACGATCCCGCTGGCCGGCTGGATTCTGGGGGGAAAGGAGAAGAGCCTCCTGGTAGCCTATTACACGGTGCACGGCCCCCTCAAGGATCCTCAGGTCACGCCCGTGCCGCTCAAGTCCGTGGGGCGGAATCTGTTCGGAATCTTCCGCAACCTCCTGGGCATCCCGGAGGCGCTGAGCAGCGCCTTCGAAGGTCTCCCGCCCCAGCAGGTGAAGCCGGAGGAAGGCCAACAGCGCTGAGACGCCGTCCTTTCACGCCAGGGGGAGCCGATGCCCGACGGGCGATGCAAGCTGCTGGTGGTCGAAGTCGATCCCGAGATGCTTGATCTGGTGCGTGAGCATCTCGAAGGGGAAGGCTACGCTGTGACGGGCGTCGGGCAAGGCAGCGAGGCCATCGCCTTTGCTCTTTCCAGAATTCCCGCGAAGGAGGGGCGCCCTGTCGGCCGATGGACAGTCCGGGGATAAGGGTGGTTGCGGTCGGCGGGTGCCGTCGCAGCCGAGGAGGAGCCGTGGTGTCGAAACGACCTGCGATTCTGGTGGTGGACGACGACCCGGAGATGCGCGCGCTGCTCCTGGACGTCCTCCGCAACGAGGGGTACGATGTGGCCGAGGCCACGGATGGGGCCCAGGCCGTCTTGGCGCTGCGGGCGCGGGAGTACGAGGTCATCCTCATGGACAAGAACATGCCGGGGCCCAGCGGGCTCGATCTGTTGCCCGGTCTCCGGCGTGTCTGCCCGCACTCGCAGATCATCATGATGACCGCGTTCGGAGACGTCCCCTCCTACATGGAGGCGGTGGAGAAGGGCGCGGTCGAGTACCTCTTCAAGCCGTTCCGCATGGAAGAAATGAAGGCCGCCATCCGCAAGGCGCTGGAGCTGAACGCGGCCGCGCGGCCGTGACCAGACGGGCCCCGGAGACGCACGCGCATGCGCAACCTCACCACGCGCCTCGTCATTCTCCTGCTGCTGGTCCTGCTGATCATCACGGGCGTGAACGACTACTTCCGCCTGGTGCAGGAGCGCGAGCGGCTCGTGCAGAGCGCCCGGGACGACGTGCGGGTCTTCGCCGAGACGCTGGCCCTGGCGGTCCGGCAGAACGTCCGCCGGGGGCGGACCACGGACGAGCTCCGGGACCTGCTCGACGAGATCCTGAACCGTCCCGGCATGATCGGGGTCGCCATCTACGATCCGGAGGGGCACGTGGTGGCGGAGAACGTCATCTCCGAAGCCCCCCGCATGCAAGCGGATGACCTCGTCCGATCCGCCGCGGCGAAACGCGAGGCCGTCTCGAATCTGGTGGAGGGACCGAACGGCCCGATCCTCCGGTACATCCAGCCCTTTCGCTGGCCCGGCGGGCGGACGGCCACCCTCGAGGTCCGCCAGACCCTAGAGGCAGTGCAGAAGGAGTTCCATCGCGCCATCCGAGACAGCATCATCTCGCGGCTGGTGGTCCTGATCCTCTTCGTCCTGTCGATCGTGATCCTGACGCGCTGGAGCATCTCCCGGCCCATTCGCGCCCTGATCGCGGGCGCCCAGGCAGTGGGCCGCGGCGATCTCTCCCAGCGGATCCCGATCCGCCGCCAGGATGAGATCGGGCAGCTCGCGGACGAGTTCAACCGCATGGGGACCTCCCTGCAGGCGGCCCACGACGCGCTGGTCCGGCAGGCGGAGGACCGCCTGAGCCTGGAGCAGGAGGCGCAGCAGACCCAGAAGCTGGCTGCGGTCGGCATGCTGGCGGCCGAGATCGCCCACGAGATCGGCACGCCGCTCAATATCATCTCGGGGCGAGCAGAGGTCCTGGAGCGGACCGTCGGCCGGGATCACCCGGAGCACCGGCACCTGGAGGTGATCCTGAAGCAAACCGAGCGGATCAGCGGCATCATCCGGGCGCTCCTGGACTACACGCGACCGCGGCGCCCCAGCCTGCGCCCCGAGGCCCTGGTCCCGATCCTGGGGCGGGTGGCGGATCTGCTCCTGGAGCGCTGCCGGCGCCGCGGGGTACGCATCGAGTTGAATCTCCCCGTCGGCCTCCCCCCGGTCCAGGGGGATGCCGAGCTGCTCCAGCCACTGTTCCTCAACCTCCTGACCAACGCGGTGGACGCCTGCGAAGCCGGGGGGACGGTCCGCATCGCCGCCGGGGCCGAGGCCACCCTTCCGGAGGAGGGCCGGGCCGGGATCGTCCGGGGGAAAGTCGAGGCCCCCCACCTGGCGATGCACGTGATCGACAGCGGCAAGGGACTGAGCGCCGAACAGCTCGACCATGTTTTCGAGCCCTTCTTCTCCACCAAGGGGCAGGGACACGGGACCGGCCTGGGCCTCTCCATCGTCGAGGAGATCGTCCGCGCCCACCACGGGGAGATCGAGATGCTGAGCATTCCGGGCCGGGGGACCGAGGTGATCGTCCGGCTGCCCCTGGCCCCCGAGGCCGTGGCCGCCGCGGAGGCGTCCGCAGGCGGGCCGGGCTCCGGAGAGAGGCCGCATGACGGGTGAGCTCACGAGCGCCCTGGAGACCGATCCCCGGCTCACACCGCGGGTGCCGGTGGCCACCTACCGGCTCCAGTTCCAGCCGGCCTTCGCCTTCCCCGACGCCTGCAAGGTGATCCCCCTCCTGGCGGCACTGGGGATCAGCGACGTCTACGCCTCCTCCTACCTGGCGGCGCGCCCGGGGAGCACTCACGGCTACGACATCGTGAGCCACAACACCCTGAACCCGCAGTTGGGGACGGAGGCAGACTACCGGGCCTTCGTCGCGGCGCTCCACACGCATGGCATGGGGCAGATCCTGGACGTGGTGCCGAACCACATGGGGATTGCCGCAGGCGCCAATCCCTGGTGGAACGACGTCCTGGAAAACGGGCCGGGATCCATCTATGCCGACTTCTTCGACATCGACTGGGATCCGGTGAAACCGCAACTGGCCAACAAGGTCCTGCTCCCCATCCTCGGCGACCCCTACGGCCACGCCCTGGAGAACCAGGAATTGCGCCTGGAGTACGGGGAGGGGACTTTCCGCCTGCGCTACTGGGAGACGCAGCTTCCCATCGCTCCCCAGTCCATCATCCAGCTCCTCACGCACCGGCAGGAGGCGCTGGCGGCCAGCCTGGGGGAGGACGATCCGTCCCTGCAGGAATACCAGAGCATCATTACCGCCCTCGTGAACCTGCCGCCGCGGACGGAGCGGGCGCCGGAGCGCGTGCGGGAGCGGATGCGGGAGAAAGAGGTCATCCGGCGCCGCCTGGCCAGCCTCGTGGACCGCTGCCCGGCTATCCGCGACTCCATCCAGGAGACCGTCCGGATCTACAACGGCAAGCGCGGCGACCCGCGGAGCTTCGACCTCCTGGAGCGGCTGCTGAATGACCAGGCCTACCGGCTGGCCTACTGGCGCGTGGCCGCGGAGGAGATCAACTACCGCCGCTTCTTCGACATCAATGACCTGGCCGCCATCCGGATGGAGAATCCCGCGGTCTTCCGGGAGACGCATCGCCTGATCCTGCGCCTCGTGGAGGAGGGAAGCGTCACGGGGCTCCGGCTGGATCATCCGGACGGTCTGTACGATCCCCGCGTTTACTTCCGCACCCTGCAGCGGGAACGGCTGACCCAGGTGGCCCGGGCCCACCTCCGGGAGCAAGCGGGACTCCTCGAGACCGAGCAGGAGGCACTCCTGCCCGACTTGGTGGACGCGGCGCTGGTGACCTGCGAGCGGGATCCGGGCCCTGGGAGCTGCCGCCCGCTCTACCTCCTGGCGGAGAAGATCTTGGCCCGGGGCGAGCGGCTCTCCACCCAGTGGGCCATCCACGGCACCACGGGCTACGAGTTCCTGAACCTGCTGAGCGGGCTCTTCGTGGATGCCGCCAACGAGAAGGCCATGACCGCCGCCTACAGCTCCTTCACCGGTGAGCGGACGCCCTTCGCGGACTTGGCCTACGAGTCCAAGCGGGTCATCCTCCAGGAGTCCATGTCCAGCGAGCTGAACGTCCTCGGCCATGCCCTCGACCGGCTGGGGGAGCGGAACCGCTACTCGCGGGACTTCACGCTCAACAGCCTCACCCATGCCCTGCGGGAGGTGATCGCCAGCTTCCCGGTCTACCGGACCTACATCACCGGCCAGCACCCGGAGGTCTCGCTGCAGGATCGGGCCTGCGTCGAGGTGGCCGTGGCCTTCGCCAAGCGCCGGAACCCGACCACCAGCACCTCCATCTTCGATTACGTCCGGGACGTGCTGCTCCTGCGCGCCCCCGAGAACGCCGACGAGGGCTACCGGGAGGACCAGCGCGTCTTCGTGCACAAGTTCCAGCAGCTCACGGCGCCCGTGATGGCCAAGGGGGTGGAGGATACCGCCTTCTACCGCTACAATCGCCTGGTCAGTCTGAACGAGGTGGGGGGCGACCCGGAGCGCTTCGGCATCCCCGTGGCCGAGTTTCACCGGCAGTGCCTGGCCCGGCAGGAGAAGTGGCCGGCCGGCCTCTCCGCCACCTCCACGCACGACACCAAGCGCAGCGAGGACGTGCGGGCCCGCATCCACATCCTCTCCGAGATCCCGGGCGAGTGGCGGGCAGGCGTGGCGCGCTGGCACCGCTGGAACCGTCGCCACGCCACCGAGGTGGAGGGCCGCAGCGCCCCGGACCGCAACGACGAGTACCTCTTCTACCAGACCCTGGTGGGCGTGTGGCCGCCCCGTCCGCCCGGCCCGCAGGAGCGGGCGGCGCTGACCGTGCGCCTGCAGCAGTACATGTTGAAGGCCACCAAGGAGGCCAAGCGCAACACAAGCTGGATCAACCCCAATGAGGCCTACGATCAGGCGGTGCAGCGCTTCGTGGCGTGCGTCCTGGACCCCGGACATGCCGGCCGGTTCCTGGCCGACTTCGCCGCCTTCCACGGGCCGGTCGCGCGTTTGGGCATGGTGAACAGCCTGGCCCAGAGCCTCCTCAAGATCACCGCGCCCGGCGTCCCTGACTTCTACCAGGGGAGCGAGCTGTGGGACGACACCCTGGTGGACCCGGACAACCGCCGACCGGTGGACTTCGGCGCCCGCCAGACCCTGCTGACGGCGCTGCGCGAGCGGATCGCGACGGGCGATCTCCGGGCCCTCGCCCGCGAGCTCCTGGCGGAGTGGACCGACGGCCGGATCAAGCTCTACACGATCCATCGGGCCCTGACGGTCCGCCGGGACCTTGCCGAGCTCTTCCAGGCGGGCGAATATGTCCCCTTGAGGACCGAGGGGGCCGCGGCGGACCACGTCTGCGCCTTCGCCCGGCGCCGGGGGGATCGCGCCGTCCTCACAGTGGTCCCGCGTCTCCTGGCCCGCCTCACGGACCACGGCAACTGGCCTCCCCTGGGTCCCGGCGTGTGGGGTGATACCGGCGTCCTGCTGCCGGGCGATTTCCCCGCCGGCCCCTTCACCAACGTGTTCACCGGCGCGCCAGTGGATGGCCCGTCTGCGGAAGCCGGGGCGCGCCTCGCGGTCGCGGCGCTCCTGGCGGACTTCCCCATCGCGCTCCTGATCGCACCGCCGACCGAGGGGTAACGTGGACGACCTCTGGTTCAAAGACGCCATCTTCTACGAGCTGCACGTCAAGGCCTTCCAGGACGGCAACGACGACGGCGTGGGCGATTTCCGCGGCCTGACGGAGCGGTTGGATTACCTCCAGGAGCTGGGGGTGGACTGCATCTGGCTCCTCCCCTTCTACCCGTCCCCCCTGCGGGACGACGGCTACGACATCGCGGACTACGACGACGTCTCCCCTCTCTACGGGAAGATGGCGGACTTCGAGGCCTTCTTGAATGCGGCCCATCGCCGGGGCCTCCGGGTGATCGCCGATCTCGTGGTCAACCACACCTCCGACCAGCACCCCTGGTTCCAGCAGGCGCGACAGTCCCCCGATTCCCCCTTCCGAAACTACTACGTCTGGAGCGACACCGACCAGCGGTACCGGGACGCCCGCATCATCTTCGTGGACACCGAGACCTCCAACTGGAGCTGGGATCCGGTGGCCAAGGCCTACTACTGGCACCGGTTCTTCAGCCACCAGCCCGACCTGAACTACGCCAACCCCGCGGTGCAGGAGGCCATGCTGAACGGCCTGCGCTTCTGGCTGGACAAGGGACTGGACGGGTTCCGCTGCGACGCCGCGCCCTACCTGTTCGAGCGGGAGGGCACGAGCTGCGAGAACCTGCCGGAGACCCATGCCTACCTGAAGCGTCTGCGGGCCGCGCTGGACGCCGAGTACCGGGGCCGGATCCTCTTGGCCGAGGCCAACCAGTGGCCGCAGGATGTACGTCCCTACTTCGGCGACGGGGACGAGTTCCACATGGCCTTCCACTTCCCCCTGATGCCCCGGATGTTCATGGCCGTTCAGCACGCCGACCGGCGGCCCATCACGGACGTGTTCCGGCACACCCCTCCCATCCCCGAGTCCAGCCAGTGGTGCCTCTTCCTGCGGAACCACGACGAGCTCACGCTGGAGATGTGCACGGATCCGGAGCGGGACTACATGTACTACGCCTATGCCCAGGATCCCATGATGAAGCTCAACATCGGCATCCGGCGGAGATTGGCCCCGCTCCTGGAGAACGACCGCGGGAAGCTCCAGCTCCTCAACAGCCTGCTCTTCACGCTGCCGGGAACCCCGATCATCTACTACGGGGACGAGATCGGCATGGGGGACAACATCCACCTGAAGGACCGCAACGGCGTCCGGACCCCGATGCAGTGGTCGGCGGATCGGAATGCGGGCTTCTCCCGGGCCGATCCCTCTCAGCTCTACTGCCCCGTCATCGCCGATCCGGTCTTCGGCTACCAGGGTGTGAACGTGGAAGCGCAGCTCCGGACACCCTCCTCCTTCTTGCACTGGATGCGCCGGCTGATCAGTGTCCGCAAGAGTTCCCGCGTCTTTGGGCGCGGCAGTCTCCGCTTCCTGAACCCGGTCAATACCCGGGTGCTGGCGCACCTGCGGGAGGGACCGGAGGAGGCCCTCCTCTTCGTCCACAACTTCTCCAAGTCGGCCGAGCCGGTGGAGCTGGACCTCCGGGAGTTCCGCGGCGATTCCCCCATCGAGATGCTGGGGGAGGCCCGTTTTCCCTCCATCGGAGAGCACCCGTACTTCCTGAGCCTGGCGCCCTACGGCTTCTACTGGTTCCGGCTGCACCGGCCGGGGCGCGGCAGGGAGACCTATGGCATCGAAGCCAGTGCCTTTTGATCTCAAGGCCCTGCTGCTCACGCGGGAGTACCCGCCCGACGTGTACGGGGGTGCGGGGGTGCACGTGGAGTACCTGGCGCGCGAGCTGGCCTGCCGCATCCCCGTGGAGGTGCGGACGTTCGGCGAGCAGACGCTGCGGACGGGGGATCTCCTGGTGCGAGGTTTCGGCCGGGCGGCGACCCCGGCGCCCGAGGCTCCGGAGAAACTCCAGGGCGCCCTCCGGGCGCTGCAGGTCGGCATCAGCATGGCGGCGGAGCCCAGCGACGCCAGCCTGGTCCACTGCCACACCTGGTACGCCCAGTTCGCCGGCCTGCTGGTCCACATCCTGGCCGGCATCCCCCTCATCGTCACCACTCACTCGCTGGAGCCCCTGCGCTCCTGGAAGCGGGAGCAGTTGGGGCCCGGCTACGACCTCAGCGCCTGGATCGAGAAGACCGCCCTGGAGGCCGCAGACGCCGTAATCGCGGTCTCCCAGGGGATGAAGCGGGACATCCTGCGCTACTTCGCCATCCCCGCCGAGCGGATCCGCGTGATCTACAACGGCATCGACACCGAGGAATACCGTCGGGTCGAGAGCCGGGACCGCCTGGCCCGATTCGGGATCGATCCGGATCGCCCCTACGTCCTGTTCGTGGGGCGGACCACGCGCCAGAAGGGGATCCTGCATTTCGTGAACGCCATTCCCCACCTGGACGGCCGAGCCCAGGTCGTGCTCTGCGCCGGTGCCCCCGACACGCCCGAGATCGCCCGGGATATGGCCGAGCGGGTGGCCCGCCTGCAGGCGAGCCGGGACGGCGTCATCTGGATCCAGGAGATGGTGGAGAGGCCCACGGCCATCCAGCTTTACTCCCATGCCGCCGTCTTCTGTTGCCCCTCCATCTACGAGCCCTTCGGCATCATCAACCTGGAGGCAATGGCGTGCCAAGTCCCGGTCGTGGCCAGCGCGACCGGCGGCATTCCCGAGGTGGTCGTGGACGGGGAGACGGGCATCCTGGTCCCCCTGGCGCAGGAGCCGCACGCCCCCTTCGAGCCCCGGGATCCGGAGCGCTTCTCCCGCGAACTGGCGGCCGCCGTGAACCGCCTGCTCGCCGACGAATCCCGGCGCCGGGTCATGGGGGAGATGGGGCAGAAGCGCGCGGTGTCCCATTTCAGTTGGTCGGTCGTCGCGGAGCAGACGCTCGCCCTCTACCGGGAGGTGATCGAGAAGCGGCCGGGCGGGCCGGCGGGCCCCGAGGCGCGGCCGCGCCGATCCTGACGACTCGCGCCCCCCTTTTGCGGAGAAGCGACATGGCCACGCAGAAGACGTCCGCACGCAGAGCCTCCCGGCGGCGGGCCCTCCCTCCGGAGGAGCTAATCGCCCGGGCGGCCCGGACGCTCCCCACCCTCCTGCCGGGCCAGCGTTGGTTCGCCGGCAAGGCCCGGGGCATCGCCCGGGTGAGCGTGGCGGACTCCGCCCTGCTGCCCGAGACCGCGGGCGTCCTGGCGCTCTTCGACGTGACCTTGATGGACGGCACAGGCGAGCGCTACCTGATCCCCCTGGCGCCCCCGCCGGCCAAGAGCCCGACGCCCTTTCGCGACGCCCTGGAGGAGGCGCCGTTCTGCATCGCCCTGGTCGAGCAGATCCGTCAGGGCGCGGCCCTCCCCGGAACGCGGGGAACTTTTCGCTTCGCCCCGACCCCCGCCTTCGCCGCGATCCTCCCGGAGCCCCCGCGGCAGGCGGCCCTCGTCGGGGCGGAGCAGAGCAACAGCTCCGTGGTCTTCGACAAGCAGGCGATCCTGAAGCTGTTCCGCCGGGTGGCCCCCGGCCTCAACCCCGAATTCGAGGTCACCGAGTTCCTCATCCGCGCCACGAACTTCCACGGCGCGGCGCGTCTCCTGGGCGCGGTGCAGTACGAGAGCCGAAGCGGCGAGACCTCCACCCTGGCCGTGCTGCAGGAGTTCGTCCCGCACGGCCGGGATGCGTGGGCCGTGACCCTTTCCCGCCTGGCGGAGTACTATCGGAGCGCCCTGGAGGATCTGGAGCAGTCGGGCCCCGGCGCCCAGGCCTTCACCCGGACCTTGGCCGAGGCGGATGCCCAGGAAGCCCGCGACCTCGGGAGCTTGACCGGCCGCCTCCACATGGCCCTGGCCTCCGGCGCGGAGCCGGCCTTCGCCCCCGAGCGCATCGGGCCGGCGGACCTGATGGAGTGGCAGGCCGAGATGCATGCGGGGCTGGAGCGGGCGATGGGCCTCCTGGCCGGCGCGCTGCCCACGCTGCCCGAGGCCGCACAACCGCTCGCAGAGGAGATACTGAAGCGGGCGCCCGACCTGGCGCGTGTCCTGCTGGCCATCCAGACCCTGCAGGAGGCCCAGGTCACCAAGATTCGGGTGCACGGGGATTATCATCTGGGCCAGATCCTGAAGGCCGGGGATGACTTCGTCATCCTGGACTTCGAAGGCGAGCCCGATCGCCCGCTCGCCTATCGCCGCGCCAAGCATTGCGCCCTCAAGGACGTGGCCGGGATGCTGCGCTCCTTCGCCTACGCGGCGCACGCCGGCCTGCTGGCCGCGGTAGCGCCCGGGGATGCCCGGCTCCTCGCGCGGCTCGCCCCGTGGGCGGAGCGGTGGCAGACGCTCGTCCAGGAGGCGTTCCTGCACGGGTACGTGGCGGAGACCTGGGAGCGGGAGGCCGGCTTCCTTCCCCGTCGGCGGGAGGGGCTCGAGGCGGTCCTGCGGGTCTTCGAGTTGGACAAGGCGCTGTACGAGCTGGCCTACGAGCTGAACCACCGTCCGGAGTGGGTCCGGATCCCGCTGGACGGCCTGCGCCAGATCCTGCTGCAGGAGCCGAAGGCCCCGCCCACCGGCTTGCGCACCGGTCAGGGCGCCTTCAGTTTCGTGGCCTGCCTGGAGCTGCGGGAATTCCTCGGGGTTCGGGCGGAGAACGAGCGCCAGCTCGCCGACCTGATCGAGGAGGTCTCGGCCGATTCCATCTACTACCACACCCACGGCTTCTTCCTCCGGCACAAGTTCGTCGCCGGGGCGTACCCCAACGACTTTGCCACCTGGGCCGCCAGCCAGGTCCGCGATCGGGTCCTGGGCGAGCGGCTCGCCATGGTGGACCCGGGGGAGTTTGCCACCCTGCAGGACCTGCGGGAAGAGCTGGTCGCCGTCATCGATGATCACCTGCGGGACCTCCAGATCGTTCCCAGCAGCCTTTTCGGCGAGCCCTTCGAGTTCATCCAATCCCGGCTCGTGGAAATCCCCACGGGGGTCCATGTCCGGACCCTCCAGGAGTTCCGCGACGCCGTGCTGGAGATCGACGTGAGCGCCATCTACTACCACCTCGTCGAGGCCCGCATCCGGCTGGGACGAGGTCAAAACGACTTCGCGGCCTGGCTGGCACAGGGCCTCGGCCTCTCGCCACTGGCAGAGAGGGTCCACTCCCTGGATCCCTACGCCGGCAGCCTGGAGCAGATCCGCAGCCGGCTCATCCAGCTCTGCGACGAGGCGCTGGCAGAGGGCCTGGGCCGATGAGCCCCGCCCGGCTGGAAGACTACCGGGAGGTGGCGCCGCAAGGAACCATCGAGCTGCTGCTGCGCCTGGCGGAGCGGCTCAAGGGGCGGCGCTTCCTGCACATCAACGCCAGCCGGTTCGGCGGGGGATCCCCGGAGCTCCTGAGCCGGCTCGTCCCCATCCTGCAGGACCTGGGGATTGACGCGGCCTGGGAGGTGATCGTGGGCGACCCGGAGTTCTACGCCGCCGTCCGGGCCCTGGATGGGGCTATGGAGGGAAAGGAGCAGGTCGTGGCGGAGGAGAAGCTCCGTGCCTACGCGGCGACGGCGGCCTTCAACGCCCCGAAACTCCCCCTGGATGCGGACCTCATCATGGTGCACGACCTCGCGCCCATCCCCCTCATCCGGCACCGGTCCGCCCGGGGGCGATGGGCCTGGAACTGCCACGCGGACCTCGCGCGCGCGCAGCGCCGGGTCTGGCACATCCTGCGGCAGGATGTCACCCGCTACGACGCCGCGGTGTTCCCCCTCCCGCGCTTTGCCCAGCGGCTGCCCATTCCCATGCTGATCCTCCATCCCTCGGTGGACCCCCTGAGCGAGAAGAACCGCGACCTGAGCCGGGCCGAGGTCCACGACACCCTGGAACGGCTGGGCATCCCGCGCGACAAGCCGATCCTCCTCCAGGTGGCCCCCTACGCCCGGGCCAAGGATCCCCAGGGTGTGATCCGGGCCTACCGACTCGTCAAGAAGTACGTCGACTGCCGGCTGATCCTGGCCGGCGGGGGTGCGGGGGACAATCCCGAGGGCAAGGCGGTGCTGGCCGAGGTGCAGGAGGCGGCGGCCCACGACCCGGATCTGCACGCGCTGATCCTCCCGCCGGACGCGGCCAGGGAGATCAACGCGCTCCAGCGAGCCGCCACCATCGTGGTGCACAAGCCCCTCCAGGAAGATTTCGGCCTGGTGGTGGCCGAGGCCATGTGGAAGGGCAAACCGGTCATCGGCAGCTTCGCCGGGGGCATTCCGGTCCAGGTGATCTTCGAGGTGACCGGTTACACCGTGCACTCGGTGGAGGGGGCGGCCTTCCGCATCCGCCAGCTCCTGCACAGCCCGGACCTCATCGCCCGGATGAGCGGCGCCGCGCGGGAGTACGTCCGGCGAAACTTCCTCATCACCCGCCTCGTGGGAGACTACCTGGCGCTCCTGGCCAGTCTGACGGGTTAGGGAGCGTGGGAGAAAGCATGGCGGACGGCATCCGGGTGGACGACCTGCTGACGGCGGACGACCGGACGGGCCTGGAGGCTGCCGGTCCGCTGGATCTTCTGGCCGGTGTGCTGGCCCCGCAGCCTGCGCCGGCCCTGGCGCGTGTGGTGGAGGCCGTCGTGGCCGGCCTGTCGAAGGCCTTTGCCTCCGGCCGGACGGCCGTGCTGATCGTGGGTGCGACCAGCGGGGAGATCCCCGAGGCGACGGGATCCCCGCCGGAGAGCCCTGCGAAGATCCCGGTTTTTTACGTCGCGCGGCCGGCGGGGTCGGCGCATCGCGGGCAGGCGATCCTCAGCCTGCTGGCAGCGGCGCAGCACGCCCGGGCCCGGAGCGTGGGCTTCGTGAGCGGGAATCTCACGAGCATCACGCCCGAATGGATCGGCCGGCTTCTCGGGCCGGTGGCCCGAGGGGAGGCGGAGTACGTGGCGCCGGCGTTCACGCGCGCCATCTCCGAGGGGACCCTCACCACCAACCTTTTGGCGCCCCTCACCCGCGCGCTGTACGGTGCCCGGGTTCAGGAGGCCGTAGGGGAGTGCGCGGCCCTCTCCGGCGACCTGGTCGAGCGCCTGATCCAGGCCGACGGTTGGGTCCCCAGCTTCCCCGGGCACGGGATGGATCTCTGGCTCCTGACGGCGGCGCTGGCATCCCATGCCCGCATGCAGGAAGTTTCCCTGGGCCGCAAGACGGTCGACACGGGCAACCCCCAGCCTGACCTGCCCTCCATCCTGGTGGATCTCGTCGGGGCCTGCTTCAGCCTGATGGAGCCGTACCAGCAGGCCTGGCAAGAAATCCGGGAAAGGACGGCATCCGCCGAGCGGGGTGCGCTGTCCGTCCTCCCGCCGGAGGCAAGCGGGATTCGGAGCGAGCGGATGGTCCGCGCGTTCAAGCTCGGACTGAAGGACCTGCTCCCCGTCTGGGAGCAGATCCTCCCGGAAGAGGTGCTGGCCGAACTGTACCCCCTGGGGCTCCTCGCGCCGGAGGAGTTCCGGTTTCCACCGCCGGTCTGGGCCCGCGTGGTCCTGGGGTTCGCCCTGTCCCATCACGAGCGGCGCGTGCCACGGGACCCCCTGCTGCGGGCGCTGACCCCGCTCTACCTGGGACGGGTGGCGGCATTTCTCCAGGAGGCCCAGCGGACGCCGCCCGAGCGGCTCCCGGGCCTCCTGGAGGCAATTGACCGGGCCTTCGAAGCCGAGAAGGAATGGCTACAGGCCCGCTGGAGGTAGACCATGGCGCAGACATGGACGGGTATTCTGAAAACCTCGTTTTGGGAGGTGATGAACCGACTGGCCGTCCTCGCACCGCGCCTCCTGGCCACGATCACGTTGATCCTGGCGGGATGGATCGTGGCGGCCCTGGCGCGACGGGTGACGCTGCGCATCCTGAAGGCCGCCGAGATGGACAGCCGCTGCGCGCGCCTCGGCCTCACGGCAGCACTGAGCCGGGCGGGGATTCGCCAGACGCCCGCCGTGCTGATCGGCCGCCTGGTGTTCTGGCTGCTCTTCCTGGTGGCGGTCCTCATGGGGGTCGAGGCCCTGGAGCTTCCCGCCACGGCGGGTCTCGTGGGGATCGTGCTCCACTTCCTGCCCAACGCCATCGTCGCCGGCCTGATCATGGTCATCGGCTGGCTGCTGGCGAATTTCCTGGCCCAGACCACCCTGATCGCCGCCGTCAATGCCCAGGTGGCCGGCGCACCCATCATTGCCGCGGCGACGCGCTGGCTGGTCCTGGTGTTCGCCGGGGCCGCCGCTCTCACGCAGCTTGGCATTGCTCGGGAGATGGTCCTCCTCGCCTTCGGCATCGCCTTCGGGGGAACCACGCTGGCCCTGGCCCTGGCGTTCGGCCTCGGCGGGAGGGACCTGGCACGCGAGATCCTGGAGAGCTGGCTGCGAAAGCGGGATGAGGAGAGCAACCACATCTCCCATGTGTGAGCTGGACGGACCAGAGCGACATGGGCCTGCGAAAGGAAAAACGATGAAACCCCTCTACTTCATTGTGGGGCTGATCCTGGGGCTCGCGGTAGCGGTCTTCGCCTTGCAGAATACCGAGTCCATCCAGATCCGCTTCCTCTTGTGGCAGGTGCAAGGGCCGGTCGCCGCGGTCACCTTGATCTCGGCCGTGACCGGGGCGCTGGTGGTCTTCCTCTTCGGCCTGCCGGGGTGGCTGTCCGCCCACTGGCGCATCCGGGGGCTGGAGCGTCGTCTCGAGGGCAGACCCTCCGATGCGGAGCAGCCGGAGACCCGGAAGGCGTAGGGGACTCAGCGCCCGCCCCGCGCTTGGGCCGGACGACGTTCACGCAGGGCAGAGGGAGGAGCAGCGTGGCGTACGCGCCGATCGAGGATTACGGGATCATCGGGGATCTGCACACCGTCAGGCCTTGAATCGGGCACGGGGGTATCGGTAGCGGGGAGAGTCGGATTGGCACGTCTTCTCGGACAGGCCACACTTTCCAGTTGACCTACAGAGCGATCCCACGTATTTTTGGTTAGGAAGCACACACTATCCGAGGCAATATCGCGTTGCCGGAATATTTCCGGGACCGCCCTGCGTGATCAGACTGCTCGAGATCGCGCCAGGAAACCGAGCCTGTGCGCGTGGAGCATCCCCCTCGGGTGCGTTTGTCCAGCGATCCGGAGAGCCTGCCGTGAAGAGGCCACGGCTGTCCGGGCCGCCCGTCGCCAGCAGATCATCGAGGTCGCGGCCGATCTCTTCTCGCGCAAGGGCTTCGGCGGGACCACCACCAAGCGGGTGGCCCAGGCCATCGGTGTGAGCGAGACGACCATCTTCAAGCACTTCGCGAGCAAGGAGGAACTCTACGCCGCCATCATCGAGGCCAAGACCCACACGGAGGAGATCCTGGGCAGCGTGACGCCCGTCGCCAGCCAGCAGGATGATGCGGGCCTCCTGCGGGCCCTCGCCCGCGAGATGATCGCCCGGGTCCAGCGGGACCCGACCCTCATGCGCCTGCTCCTCTTCAGCGCCCTGGAAGGCCACTCCCTCTCCGAGCTGTTCTTCCGCTCCCGCGTGCAGCGGATCGACGAGTTCCTCGGCCGCTACATCGCCGACCGCGTGGCGGCCGGGGCCTTCCGGCCCGTGGACCCCACCCAGGCCGCCTGGAACTTCATCGGCATGGTGACCCACCACATCCTGCTCCACGAGCTGTTCGGGCAGAAGCCCCCGCCACACCTGACGATCGATCAGATCATCGACCAGATGGTCACCCTGTTCCTCCAAGGCGTGTATGCATCATGAGACACTTCGCTGTGGTTCGGCCCAGTTGCTCGACTCCTCGCGGGCTCTGTGCCCTGGGCGTTGTGGCCGCTGCCCTCTTGGGGCTCGCGCTGTCGAGTGCGGCCTGCTCCCGCGAGGGCAAGCCCCTGGCCGCCTCCCGGGAGACCGCGCCCGCCGTGCCGGAGGTGGCCACAGTCACCCTCCAGGCCACCCGTGTCGCGCTCACCATCGAGCTGCCGGGTCGGACCTCCGCGTACTCGATGGCGGAGATCCGTCCGCAGGTGGGCGGCATCATCCAGAAGCGCCTGTTCGAGGAAGGCTCCGAGATCAGGGCCGGCCAGGTGCTGTACCAGATCGATCCCGCCCCCCTCCAGGCGGCCTACGACAATGCCGCGGCAAACCTCGCGGCCGCCCGGAAGGCCGCCGACCGGGCGCGGGCCGCGCCTGGCAGGCGAGCCGTGCCGGCGTCCTGCGGCAGCAGGCCATCGTCGAGAACGCCCGCACGAACCGCAAGCGCTTCGAGGACCTCGTCGCGGAGGGCGCCGTGTCCGCCAGCCAGCGCGACCAGGCCGTGACCGACGCCGACGTGGCCGAGGCCACCCTCCGGACCACCGAGGCGCAGGTGGAGAGCGACCGGGAAGCGGTGGGCGCGGCCGAGGCGGCCATCCAGCAGGCAGAGGCGGCCCTGGAGACGCGCCCGCATCAACCTGGGATACACCCGCGTCACCGCGCCCATTGCCGGCCGCATCGGGAAATCCAGCGTGACCGTGGGTGCCCTGGTCACGGCGAGCCAGGACACCCCCCTCGCCACCATCCAGCAGCTCGATCCCATCTATGTGGACGTGACCCAGTCCAGCGCCAATCTGCTCCGACTCCGAGCTGAGCATCGACGCGCGGTCGGATCAAGGGCGACGGTCCCAGGCCGGGCGCGGGTGAAGCTGCTCCTGGAGGACGGCACACCCTATCCGCTCGAGGGGACCCTGAAGTTCTCCGATGTGACCGTCGATCCCAGCACCGGATCGTTCATCCTGCGGATGGTCTTCCCGAACCCGCGGCATACCCTCCTGCCCGGCATGTACGTGCGCGCCATCGTCCAGGAAGGCGAAGTCGAGCAGGCCATCCTGGTTCCGCAGCAGTCGGTCTCCCGCGACCCGAAGGGGAATCCCGTCGCGCTGATCGTGGATGGCTCGGGGAAGGTCGCGCAGCGGAAGATCGTGGTCGATCGTGCCATCGGCGACAAGTGGCTGGTCGCTGAGGGGCTGACTCCGGGAGACCGTCTGATCGTCGAGGGTACCCAGAAGGTGCGGCCCGGCGCCTCCGTGAAGACTGTCCCGTTCAATCCCGGTGGGAAGGCAAGCCCAGAGGCCGCGAAGACCGGTCAGCCGGCCACAAGCGGGAAGTAGGCGGAGGCGATTCATGCTCTCGAAATTCTTCCTGGATCGCCCGGTCTTCGCCTGGGTGATTGCCATCGTCATCATGCTGGTGGGCGGCCTCGCCATCTACAATCTGCCCGTCTCCCAGTATCCTCCCATCGCCCCGCCCTCGATCTACATCCAGGCCTCCTATCCCGGCGCCTCGGCCGAGACCGTGGAGAACAGCGTCACCCAGATCATCGAGCAGAAGATGACCGGCCTCGACAAGATGCTCTACCTGTCCGCCACCAGCGATTCGGCCGGAGGCGCCCGGCTCGAGCTGACCTTCGCCCCGGGGACCGATCCGGACCTTGCCTGGGCCAAGGTGCAGAACAAGCTCCAGCTCGCCATGGCCAGCCTGCCCGAGGTGGTCCAGAGCCAGGGGGTCACGGTCAGCAAGTCGACCCGGAACTACCTGATCATCGTGGGCCTGATCTCGGAAGACGGCAGCATGGACGGCAACGACCTGCGGGACTACGCCCAGTCCAACCTGGAGAAGGTCCTGGCGCGCGTTCCGGGCGTGGGCGAGGTGGAGAACTTCGGCTCCCAGTATGCCATGCGCATCTGGCTGAACCCCGACAAGCTGACCGATTACCATCTGACGATGGAGGACGTTCTCGCGGCGCTCCAGGCCTACAACGTGGAGGTCTCCGCCGGCCAGTTCGGCGGGGCGCCGGCGGTGAACGGGCCAGCGCCTGAACGCCTCCATCATCGTGCAGAGCATGCTGAAGACCCCCGAGGAGTTCGCCGCCATTCCCGTCCGCATCAATCCGGACGGCTCGATCGTCCGGATCAAGGATGTGGGCCGCACCGAGCTGGGGACCGACGCCTACGACATCGAGGCCTTCTACAACGGCAAGCCCGCCGCCGGCATGGCCATCCGGCAGGCGGCGGGCGCGAACGCCCTGGAAACGGCCGATGCCGTCAAGGCCAAGATGGCGGAGATGAGCCGCTACTTCCCGCCCGGGATGAAGGTCGTCTATCCCTACGACACCACCCCCTTCATCAAGGTGGCCATCGAGGAGGTGGTCAAGACCCTCTTCGAGGCGATCCTCCTGGTGTTCCTGGTCATGTGGCTGTTCATGGGGAACATCCGGGCCACCCTGATCCCGACCATCGCGGTGCCGGTGGTGCTCCTGGGGACCTTCGCGGTCCTCGCGTTCTTCGGCTTCTCCATCAACATGCTGACCATGTTCGCCATGGTGCTGGCCATCGGCCTTCTGGTGGACGACGCCATCGTGGTGGTGGAAAACGTGGAACGGATCATGAGCGAGGAAGGGCTTTCGCCGAAGGAGGCCACCGGCAAATCCATGGAGCAGATCACCAGCGCGCTGATCGGCATCGGCCTGGTGCTCGCGGCGGTGTTCGGCCCGATGGCCTTCTTCGGCGGCTCGACCGGCGTCATCTACCGCCAGTTCTCCGTGACCATCATCGCCTCCATGCTCCTCTCGGTGGTGGTGGCCTTGATCCTGACGCCGGTCCTCTGCGCCTCCCTCCTCAAGCCGGTGCCGGCCGGGCACGAGCCCGCGGAGAATGCGATCTTCTTCCTCCGCCCGTTCTTCACCTGGTTCGATCGCGTCTTCTTCCGGCTCCGCGATCGGTACGTCAAGATCGTCGGACGCTCCTTCTCCAGGAAGCTGCGCTACGCAGTCGTCTATGTCGCGATCGTGGCGGCGGTGGGGCTCCTCTTCCTGCGTTTGCCCATCGTCCTATGTGCCGGATGAGGATCAAGGGATCCTGCTCTCCATGATCATGCTGCCGACCGGCTCGACCCTGGAACAGACCAAGGCGGTGGCATCCGACGTCGCGCGCCATTTCGAGGAGCATGAAAAGGAGGCCGTGGAATCCTGCATGACGATTTCCGGGATCGGCTTCGCCGGGCGAGCCCAGACCAATGGCCTGGTCTTCATCAAGCTCAAGGATTGGCACCTCCGCAATCGGCCGGATCTGCAGGGTGAAGGCCATTGCGGAGCGGGCCACCAAAGTCTTCGCCAAGATTCGCAATGCCCTGGTGTTCGCCTTCCCGCCCCCGTCGGTGATCGAGCTGGGGACCGCCACCGGGTTCGACTTCCAGCTCCTGGACCGGGGTGGCCTCGGCCACCAGAAGCTGATGGAGGCCCGGAACCAGCTCCTCGGCATGGCGGCAAAAGATGCGCGCCTGACCAAGGTCCGACCCAACGGCATGGAGGATGTGCCAGAATATCGGGTGGACGTGGACTGGGAAAGGGCCGGCGCCCTCGGGGTACCCATCACCTCCATCCACAACACCATCTCGGCGGCCTTCGGCAGCGCCTATGTCAACAATTTCATCCAGGGCGGGCGGGTCAAGCGGGTGTTCCTGCAGGCGGACGCCCCCTACCGGATGCTGCCCAAAGACATCGAGAAGCTCTACGTGCGGAATACGACGGGGAAGATGGTTCCATTTTCCGCTTTTGCCTCCGCCCACTGGACGGCGGGTTCACCCAGGCTCGAGCGCTTCAATGGCTTCCCGTCCATGAACATCCAGGGAGAGCCGGCGCTGGGGAAGAGCTCCGGTGAAGCGATGCAGGCAATGGAAGAGATGGTCGCGAAATTGCCCCAGGGGATCGGCTACGAATGGACCGGGCTCTCCTACCAGGAGCGCATGGCGAGGCTCGCAGGCGCCCTTGCTGTACGCCTTTTCCGTGATCGTCATCTTCCTGTGCGTGGCGGCCCTCTACGAGAGCTGGCCGATCCCGATCGCCAACCTGCTGATGCTGCCGCTCGGGCTATTCGGTGCGGTGCTGGCCACCTGGCTGCGGGGCATGCACAACGATGTCTACTTCCAGATCGGGTTTCTCACCACGCTCGGCCTGACGACCAAGAACGCCATCCTGATCATCCAGTTTGCCCAGCAGCGGATGGCACACGGAGAGGGGCTGATCGAGGCGACGCTGGGGGCGGTCCGGGTGCGATTCCGGCCGGTCATCATGACCTCGCTGGCCTTCTTCTTCGGCGTCCTGCCGCTGGCCATCGCCTCCGGCGCCGGCGCCGGCGCCATGAACGCCATCGGCACCGCTGTGACCGGCGGGATGCTTTCCGCCACCTTCATCGACCTCTTCTACATCCCTCTGTTCTTCGTGGTGGTTTATCGCCTGTTCCACAGCAAGCAACTGAAGCCAGTAGACCGCTGAAAAGGGCATCGGCTGCGGATGGTGCCGGGCATCGTCGATCTGGGCACCAGCCTCGCCGCCAGGCTATTCCACCGCCTGCTTCGGCCAGGGAAAATTCTTCGGGGAGGCCGCCCAGTTCGAGAGCTTCGTGCACCCCATCACCATCATGCTCTCGCTGCTCCCCACGCTGGTGGCCACGCCGGTGTTCTACTCGCTCTTCGACGACCTCGGAACGCCCCGCCGGCTACGGGCACCCGCGAAGGCGCCCTCCGCCGTATGGGACCGCTTCGCCTGGGGCTGGTCCCGCATCGCCAACGGCCGCAAGCCGGAGGTTTCGTAGCTCCCGTCGCGGCGCCGGAGATTTTCATCACCTGCTGGAATTGTAGTTGCGATCGGCCAGGGGCACGCGTCGCTTCTCCCCGAGTGCGCCGGCTCTACAGTGCACCCTTCGCCCCGAAGAACCGCTCCAGGGCGAAGGCAGCCGGCTGGCCGTGAACCAGGATGTCCACGAGGGCGTGAAGGAGGGGCAATTCGTCGGCGCCGATGCGCCCCCGCTCCGTGAGCTTCGGGAGCGCCCTTCCCATGAGGCGGACGATCTCGGCACCTTCCAGCGTCTCGCCGGCCATGATCTGCCGCGCCTCGTCGTAGCCGTGGCCCATCCCCAGCAGCTTCCCCAGCCGCACCGTGCGTCCGCCCTGGCAGGTCACATACAGATCGCCGCAGCCGGGGAGCCCGTAGGCGAGGGCCGGTGTCCCCCCGACGACGTCCAGCATGCGCGCGATCTCGGTGCACGCCTGGGCGAAAATCCCTGCCGCCAGGTTGTGCATGGACGCCCCGGAGGCATCGGCCCCGCCGGCCTTCTCCAGGAGTCCCGCCACCATGCCGACCGCCAGCGTGTACGCGTTCTTCAGCGCCGCGCAGCACTCCAGCCCCACCAGATCCGTCGTCGTCCAGATGTGGTAGTAGGAGGTGCAAAACGTCGCGGCCAGCCGTCGGACCACCTCCCGATCCCGCGAGGCGAAGACGACGCAGCTCTGCCGGCGGCCCGCCAGCTCGCCGGCGATGCAGGGCCCGCCCACCGCGGCGAAGCGGACCTGCTCGCGAATCCCCGCGGGCAGCTCGCCCGCCAGGACGTCGGGGAGGATCACGAGGTCCCCGTCGGGCGTGAGGTCCAGCCCCTTGGTGATGGCGATGATGAGCTGCCCCGGGCGAAGATGGGGAGTCAGGGTCCTTCCGATCCATCGGACGCCCAGGGAGTTGACGCCGCTCACGACGATCTCGGCGCCGGCCATCGCCTCCGCCAGCTCCCCGACGAAGTACGGCGTCACGGACGCGGGCAGCTCCCGCCGGAGTCGTGGGTGGTAGCGCCGCTCCTTGCAGCTCCGGATGATGTCGTCGTCCAGATGGGTGCCGACCAACCGCACCGTGTGGCCGTTGTCGGCCAGCGGATAGGCGGTCCCGGTCCCCATCATCCCCGCGCCCACGATCGTCACGACGGCCATGCGTTGCTCCCGCGCCTCCCAGGTCACCTCAACAGGCCACCGCCTGCCACTCCCGGCCCGCATCGCCCAAGCCTTCGCAGCCGCCCTCCGTCACCGCCACCGCGTCCTCGATCTTGACGTGGCCGACCTCGGGGTGAATGAACTCGGTCTCGATGGAGAGGACGTTCCCGGCCTCCAGGGGGCGAACGTTACCCGAGCTGATGTCCGGCTGCTCGTGGGAGACCATGCCGATCCCGTGGGCGACAAAGCGCCCGTATGCGGCGTACCGGTGCTCGCGGACGGCCCGCTCGCCCTCCAGGAGGACGTCCCGACACGGCACGCCGGCCCGCACCAGCTTCCGCACCCGCTCCTGGACCGTGAGACAAGCTGCGTGCAGATCCCGGGCGAGGGGTGAGGGCTCTCCCAGGCACCCCATCCGGCAGATGTCCGCCAGGTAATCGTCGGCCTCGCCCCCGGCGTCGATGTGCAGGACCCGACCGCGCTCCCAGCGCGCCTGCGAGGGCGCCCGCAGAGTGCCCGGTCCCGCCGCGGTGAAGGCCCAGAGGAACGTGAGGCCGCGGGCGGTAGTCTCCTGGCGCACGCGCTCGGCGATCTCCGCCGTGGTGATGCCCGGGTGTCCGCCCGCAAACGCCGCCTGGATCGCAGCCGCGAGGCTATCGTACACCGATCGCAGGCGGGCCAGCTCGGCCGGGGTCTTCACGGCGCGGAGCCCATCCAGGACGGGCGTCGCATCCGCGAAGTGCGCCTCCGGCAGCTCGCGCTGGAGGCAAAGAAAAGCGTCCGCCGGCAGGAACGGCATCTCGACGCCGATCATCGCGCGGGCGAGACCGAGCCGCCGGATCGCCTCCGCGGCGGCCTCCGCCGCCGGCTGTGTGCCGCGGGAGGCGCCCAGGCGCTGCGCGATCCAGAGGCTCGTGGCGCGCATCTGCCCCTCCTCGTCCGGCCGCCCCACATAGAACGCATCCTCGATCCGCTCCCGCGCGACGCCGACGATCGGCAAGTACTGGCTCTGCCCGATTCGGGTCGCCACCGCATGGAAGTGGAAGTAGTAGCCACCCGTCAGGTACCGCACGTTGTGGCGGGTACTGGCCAACAGGACATCAACCCCCGCCTCCTCCATCAGCCCCTGCAGCTTCTTTCCATCGAACGGCACCATGGTCTCCCCTCCCCCATTCTTGCTTTACTGCCCCTCTGCGCCTCTGTGGTCCCTCGGCTCGTCCTGTATAGCCCCAGGGCGCTGGCCCGTCAAGCCGTACGCCTTGATCCAGCCGATCTCCGAGGGCAAGTTGGAGGTTCTGGGGTGGGGACAACTGGCGCAGCGTCGTCCGGAGGAAGCCTGGGAGGGAGAGGACGATGCCCTCCACGAATACCTAGAGGCGGAGGCAGATCATCAAGCGTCCGTTCGGCCTCCCGTCCGGCCAGGATCTCTCCCGCATCGAAGCCGGCGTGCGCCAAGCTCTCGGCCTCGCCTGACGCCATCCTGGCGGCCACCATTGCGGCGACAGGGGGAAGCCCTACACGCAGACCAATAATGCCGCAACGTGTCCTACCGTGGAACCGATGATTCCACCAGACCCGACATCGTCAGAATGCGATCCGACATCTGCTGGGCACGAAGCGCCAAGAGGGACCGTGCGGCCTCCACGGGCCAGATTCGCCGCCACCGGCAGATCTCCCGCTGCATGTTGGCCAATTCCTCGGTCGCGGACTCGCCGGTCCACTCCATCATCCAGGCGATTTCCCGCATCAGGTCTGTCACCGCTCCGTCGGGTCGCTGCATGCGGACCCACTGACCGAGCCGGAGCAGATCGGAGGCAAGGTTCCCCATCCGCACCCCAGACGCATCTCGCACGAACCGTTCCCGCAGCCTTGTCAAGTCTCGCATCCCACTCACCCTTCGAGCAGGTGCCGCACGACGGTCTCGACCCGTCCCCGCAATCTCGGTTCTTGGATCTCCATCCCCATGTTCCCGTGACGCGGGCGGATATTGATCAACGCGCCGAAGGCGACTGCCCGGGAGTCGGGATACCAGTCGGCTCCCCACACATCCTCTTGCGCGCTTCCGTCCTCCAAGAGCACCTCCTCACAGTCGGCGTGGTACTCGCCACCCCCGGCCAAAACGTTCCGCTGCACATCCACGGCCAGTTTGATATAGGACCCCAACGCCTCAAGCATCTCCTCCAGTTCTTTTGCCGTGGCGCGCTGGCGTATGATATGGACCGTCATGTTGGGCCACCGCACATCCGGGCAAGAAGGGGTTCCCCTGCCCCTAGCCCGCCCGCCGCCGAAAACGTTACGCCCCGCGGGATCGATTGTCAATATCGAGCCCGCGGGCATCCCGGCTAGACGGGGCGATCCTGGAAGGGCTCGACCGGGTGGCCTGCCGGTTGGGGATGACGAAGAAACAGTTTCTGGAAGAGGCCATCCGCCTGCGGGCGCAGCAGTTGAGCCGCGAGGCACAGGTGGATGTCTGGGCGGAGACCTTGGGTGCGTGGCAGCGTGCCGAGGAGGCGGAGACCACGATCCGCAACGCCCGGCGGGCGTTCCGGCGCTCGTTCGGCCGGCATCAGCGGGGGAGATATGCGCGCCTACGTTGACAGCGACATCCTGATCTGGCATCTGCGCGGCGAGCGCCGGGCCGCCAATCTCTTCCGCAGGCTCGCACAAGAGCGCGGGACCGAACTCTGGACCGTCGCCCCGCAGCGGGCAGAGGTCGTCATCTTCATGCGACCGGGCGAGGTGGCGGCCGCCATTGCGGCGACAGGGGGAAAGCTCTACACGCTGAACGTCACACACTATCCCATCACTGATATCGCCGTTGCAAAGGGATGGCAACCCCCCCTGTGCCGCGCGATGTCCCGGAGAATCCCCCGGCGCTCGCTTCCGCGGCTCCTGAGCCGAGGAGAAGGCCCGCCGACAGTTGCGGACACAGTGCGGATGGCCATCGAGGCGCGCCGTGTGGGGCACAATCAATGGGGGTATCAGACAGTCAACAATGCCGCGACGGCCCGATTCGGGGCGAGAGGATCCCGTGCAAATGCGGTGGCGAGGAGCGGCAAGAGAAGGGGGACGGGGGACGACGATCAGATCGACGGCCGGGGTCGGGAGCCCGCGAGAGCCCGGGCTCCCGACCCACGTGCAGGCTCAGCCGGCGACCTTGTTCGCCACCAGGTCGCCCACCTCGGTCGTGGAATAGCCCATCTGTCCGGCGGACAGGTTGCGGACCTTGTTGGCCGTCGTCCACATGACCGCGTCCTCGACGGCCTTGGCCGCCGCCGTCTCGCCCAGGGTGTCCAGCATCATGGCGCCGGCGCAGATGGCCGCCAGGGGGTTGATCACGTTCTTCCCCGTGTACTTCGGCGCCGAGCCGCCCATCGGCTCGAACATGCTCACCCCCTCGGGGTTGAGGTTGCCGCCGGCGGCGATGCCCAGCCCGCCCTGCGTGATGGCGGCGAGGTCCGTGATGATGTCGCCGAACATGTTGCCCGTGACGATCACGTCGAACCACTCCGGGTTCTTGATCATCCACATGCAGGTGGCGTCCACGTGGTAGTACTCGCGCTTGATGTCCGGGTAGCCCTTCTGCCCCATCTCGTGGAAGGCCCGCTCCCACATCTCGTACACGTAGGTCAGGACGTTGGTCTTCCCGCAGAGGGCCAGCGTCTTCTTTCTGTTGCGCCGGCGTACGTACTCGAAGGCGTACTTCAGGCAGCGGTCCACCTGGTGGCGGCTGTAAAGGGAGATCTGGGTCGCCACCTCGTGGGGAGTCCCCCGCATCATGGCCCCGCCCGCCCCGGTGTACACATCCCCCGTGTTCTCGCGCACCACCACGTAGTCGATGTGCTCCGGCCCCTTGTTCTTCAGCGGGCACTCCACGCCCGGGAAGAGCTTCACCGGCCGGAGGTTGATGTACAGATCCAGGGCGAACCGCATCTCGAGGAGGATGCCCTTCTCCAGCAGGCCGGGCGTGATGTCCGGATGCCCGATGGCCCCCAGGAGGATCGCGTCGAAGCCGCGCAACTCCTGCAGGACCGAGCCAGGGAGGATGTCTCCCGTCTTGAGGTACCGCGCCGCGCCCAGGTCATAGTTCGTCAGCCTCAGCGAGAAGCCGAACTTCTTCTCGACGGCGTTCAGGACCTTCAGCGCCTCCCGGATCACTTCGGGGCCGGTCCCGTCGCCAGGAATGACAGCGATCTTGTAGCTCTTGCCGCTCATGGTCGCGTCCTTTCGGTTGTCGAGGAACGTGCTGGAGAGGTGCGGCGCCCCTCGCGCCGCCGGACGGCAGGGACACTAACAGTGCAGGCGGGGGGGTGTCAAGGCAATGCCCCGGCGTCGCCTCACCACTTCAGGTCTTCGAGCTTGACTCCTCGGCCTGCCCGAGGATTGATAATTGCGAAATGACCCGCGGCCATATATCATGACGTTCGTCATGGGTCGGTCAGGCCACGGAGGACAGGCATGACCGCTGAGATGGCGATCCAACGCGAATGGCTGCGACAGTGGAACGACGCCGGGCCCGCCCTTGCGGCGAACCGCCGCGAGGAGCTCCTGCACCTCTCCGACGAACGTGCCCTGGCCGCCAGCGAGGCTCTCCTCTCCCTCGTGACGACGGTCACCCTCAGCCCCAGGCGCCGCCGCTGGTCGGGGCTTGTCGAGCAGCAGGCGCTCTTCCACCGCCGCCTTTCCCCGTGAACCCCATCTTCGCCGCGGCCCTGGAGGTGCAGGAGTTCTGCCGCGCCCGGGGGTTTCGCTTCTGCTTCATCGGTG
>CAVQPC010000011.1:0-6007 GCA_963714585.1 uncultured Methylomirabilota bacterium | reverse complement strand
GTCCCCGGCACGAACATCCGGGCTGCCAGCGTCATCCGCGCCGTTCTCCCATCCTGCTCATTGCGCTCGTCGGACTCGCGGGATGCCCCACCATCCGGGGGATGGGAGAGGATATCGGTCGCCCCGTCCCTCACCCCTTCTCCCCTGCCCTTCCGGTCCTTTGCGCAAAATACCCTTGACTCCGGCGCCCGGAGTGGTACGGTCTCCCGGATCTTCGGGTCCAATAGCTGACGCCCAATGACCAAAGCGGGTGGGCCCGCGGAGGACCGCGCCATCCGCTATCCCATTTGGTCATTCCCTCGACGGAGGCTCGAGGTGCTCGCGTGATTCTGATCCCCATTGGCCACGAGGATCAGCGGGTGACCAGGCTGCCATGGGTGACCATCGCCCTGGTCGTCGCCAACCTCGCCGTCTTTCTCCTCATCCACAGCATCGCGGACCGGCAGAGCGCTACCCTCCGTCGTCAGCTCCGCGAGGTCGTGAGCTACGCGCAGGAACACCCCTACCTTCGCCTGCCCGCGGGGGTCAGGCGCAATGGTCCGCCCGGCCCGCCGCCGCCCGATCTGCCCGCTGAGACCCTGGCCGAACAGCAGGCCAGGCTGGATGGTCTCATGCAACAACTTCAGGGGATGAGCGCCGGTTCCGTCTATCGCACGTACGGCTACATCCCCGCGCAGCCGCATCTGCTGACACTCTTCACCTCGATGTTCATGCACGCGGGCTGGCTCCACCTCATCGGGAACATGCTCTTCCTCTGGCTCGCCGGGGCCAGCCTGGAAGAGCGCTGGGGGCGCCTCCTCTACCCCATTCTCTACCTCGCGAGCGGCGTCACGGCGACCCTGATCCACGCCGGCATGTCCCCCGCGAGCCCCGTCCCCCTCGTCGGGGCCTCGGGGGCCATCGCGGGTCTGATGGGCGCATTTCTGATTCGCCTGGCGACCACGCGCATCAAGTTCTTCTACTGGATCTTCTTCTTCCGCGGCACCTTCCACGCGCCGGCCTACGTCGTCCTGCCCCTCTGGCTGCTCCAGCAGTTCGCCATGGTCTGGAGGGGTCAGACCGGGGGTGTGGCGGTCTGGGCGCACATCGGGGGCTTCGCGCTGGGGATCGCCGCGGCGCTGCTCATCCGCACGACCGGCCTGGAGGCGAGCGTCCTGGCGCCCGCCATTCAGAAGAAAACCACGTGGACGGCGTCAAAGGGGCTGACCTCGGCGTTGGGACGTCTGGACGCGGGAGACACTGACGGGGCGATCGGGGAGCTGGAGACGCTGCTCCGAGGGATGCCGGACAACATCGAGGCGCGAACAGCCCTGCTCACTGCCTACGCGCGGAAGGAGGATCACGGCGCCGCGGGGAAGGTATCGGCGAAGCTCGTGGGAGCCTACATCCGGGCGCGGGACATGGACGGCGCCCTGGCTGCAGCCCAAGAACACGAGCGGGCCTATCAAGACGCGCCGCTCCCGCTACGGGACACGCTGTTTCTGGCGGCCCATCGCGAGAAGCGTGGGCAATACGCCGAAGCGGCGCAACTCTACCAGAAGGCAATCGCCGCGTGGCCCGACGATCCCCTCACCCCCAGGACACTCGCCGCGTACGGCCGGACCATGCTGCGGACCTTCCACGAACCCGCCGCGGCCCTGGAACTCCTCGAGCGGGCCGGCGCCCATCCCAAGGTGACGCCCGAGATCCTGACAGTTCAGCCAGGAACTGATCGCCGAGGCCCGGGAGGCGCTTGGGCCATCAGAAGCCCCAGCCCCGGCCGCGCCTCCAGCCGCGACCGAGCCATCTGTCCCGCAGCTTGCCCCCGCTCCGCCCCCCCTTGAGGCCCAGCCGGTCGAGCGGGCTTGGACAATGCCAGAGCCCGCGGCCTCGGAGCCGGCGCTTGAGCCGCCTCCGCCCGAGACCCAAACGAGAGAGGAGAGTTCGGCGACACCGGAGCAGGCCCTCCAGGAATCTTCTCCTGAACCGTCTTCGCCCGAAGGCCAGACGACAGAAGGGACCTCGACTATACCGGAGCCGGCGACCCCGGAGTCTTCACCTGTCTCACCACCGCTCGAAGCGCAACTGGTGGAGGAGACTCAGGCTCCACCGGAGCCGGTAGCCGAGGCGCCTGCCTCCACCCCGCCCGAAGCCGTGACGCAGGTGATGCCGGTGGAGGCCGTCCCTGCCCCGCCGCCCCGCTGCTCGCTGGTGGCGGTCTCCATGCGGGCGGTGGGGCTCGACGCCCGCGGAGTGCAGCTCCAGGCCCGCTCGGGAGGAACGGGTCGCCTGGCCTGGCAGCACGTGGCGGTCGTCTCCGTCGCCTGCATCGGGGCACCGGTGAGCCCTGACCTGATTGTCGACCACCTGATCCTGGACCTCCTGATGGCGCCAACCTCGACGCCGACTGGCCCCACGGTCCACGGAGTTCGTCTCAGCGTGAAGGATCTGGCCATCCCGCAGCTCCAGGGCACGACGCCCGCCGTTCGCGCCCTCCAGCGGGTGGTGGCCACGATCCTGAAGGCGACCAGCGCGACCCCGTACCCGAGCCGCGAAGCCTGCCTGGGCCTCCAGGGCTTCTCCTCTTTCCCGGATCTGGCCGCGTACGAGGCCGACCTCGTCGACCACCTGTCTTCCCGTTCCCAGTAGCCTCGCATCGCTGGCGCGCATTCGAAATTCGCGACCCGAAATCTCGCTCGCCTCCCGCCGCTTCTACATGCGGGCCCGCCGCTTCTCCCTATTCAGCCATTGCCTTCCGACGCTCACCTCTCGCCTTTCGGCTCCCGCCATTCTTCTTTCGGCATCCCCCTCACGTCCGGATCCTGCGCCTGCGCAGAGCCTTCGTTCCCGGCTCTTCAGCTCGCCTGTACATCGGGTCAGGATCGCCTTGACACCCGCTGTGCCGGTGGTACTCTCTCGCCCAACGTCCGGTGAAGGGGCGAGGGCGGGGTCACGGAGGCCTGCGGTATGCGCGTGGTCTCGGGGTCCTCGGTGCTTGCACTGCCGCCGATACCTACGGCCCTTCGGAGGGGACAATCCTCCGGAGGGCCGTTGCGTTTTCGGGGGGGCGCCCCCCGCAAGACATCACGCTTGGCAGTGCCCTCGGGATAACCTCAGCAAGAGGGCCCGCAGGCTGGGAGGCAACGGCGAAGGGTTCCTGCAATCTCCTGCTGGGCGGTGTCCCGGAGGATGGTTTCGTGCGGTACCTGCGACGCACCAACCTGCAAACGCCGCGGAGGGAGCCATGGACATCAAGGAGATCAAGCTCAGGGACCTGAATCCGAAAGCGTTCGTCACCGAGCAGGTGGAGAGCATCCGGAAGACCGTGGGTGACGGGATCGCGGTGGTGGCCCTGTCCGGCGGCGTGGACTCCTCGGTGGTGACGATGCTCGGCCACCGGGCCCTCGGGTCGCGGCTCAAGGCCTACTTCATCGAGAACGGCATCATGCGGGCAGGCGAGCCCAAGGCGGTCATCGCGGCGTTCAAGAAGCTGGGCGTCCCCGTGGAGCTGGTGGACGCCAAGGCGCACTTCTTCCATGCCCTGATGGGCATCACCGACCCCGAGCAGAAGCGCGAGGCCATCACCCAGACGTTCTACAAGCTGGTCTTCGGCCCCCTGGTCCTGGAAAGCGGCGCCGCGTATCTACTCCAGGGCACGAACTACACGGACGTCGAGGAGACCGTGGCGGGGATCAAGCGGCAGCACAACGTCCTGGCCCAGCTCGGCATCGACACCAAGCTGGCGTACGGCTACCACGTGCTCGAGCCTGTGATCCAACTGCGCAAGACCGGTGTGCGGCGGGTGGGGAAGGCGCTGGACCTGCCCAAGGCCATCTACGACCGGCCACCCTTCCCGGGCCCGGCCCTTGCGGCCCGGGTGATCGGCGAGGTCACGCCCCAGCGGATCGAGATCGTCCGTGCCGCCACCAAGGTCGTGGAGGAGGTCCTGGCAACGACCGGCGCCTTCCAGTACCTGGCCATCCTGCACGAGGATCGGGTCACCGGCATGCGGAATGGGAAGCGCGAGTTCGGCCACCAGATCGAGGTCCGCTGCTGGGACTCCACCGACGCCATCACCGGCACGCCGACGCGCCTGGGCTGGCCCACGCTGGACAAGCTGGCCAAGCGCATCACCGCCGAGGTCCCCGGCGTCGTCTCCGTCACCTACAACATCACCCGCAAGCCGCCCTCCACGATCGAGGCGGTGTAAAGGAATCCCGTTCCCCCGTCAGACCCTCACGAGCCGCCCCTCCCGGGCGGCTCGTGAGTGCAGGAAGCCAGAGGAGCCATGAAGAAACCGCTCGACATCAGAAACGTTCTTGCCGTCCTCTTTGTCATCGCCGGCGCCCTTCCCATCGTCTGGTGGCTCGGCACGCGTTTGCTCCCCCACCTGCGCCCCGAGCACGCGATCCAGGCGGCCCTGGTCCTCATCGTCCTCTACGTGGCCTGGTGGGTCCGCAGGCGATTGGAGAAAAAGTAGGGGGAGGGAAAGTGGCAGTCGGCTGAGCCTGGCAACAATTGGAGCGGCTACCGCCAGGAGTGCTTCTTTCCTGCCCGGAGCCGCTCGTATTCCATCACCAACGTGGAGTCGTCTAGCGCCTGCTCGAATTGCCTCAGCCAGTGAAGCACGGAACTGTCATCCAACTGGTCGCCCTGCCGGCGCACGACGCTGGCGGCATCCTCCCGCACGGCTAACGCTCCGGCAGGGCCATCACCCAGCCTCTTTCGTAGAAGAGACCGTAAGTCCTCTTCCGCTGGCATTCGTACTCTGGCTTCCATTGCCCGCCTCGACCCCGAAGCCTCCGCCGGTCGCCCTAAGCAATCCTATACCTCGCCCCACCACGCTGTAAGAATGTTACACGTATGCGGATGAAATCAAGGAGTGCTCAGTGTATCCTCCCCCAATGAAGAATCGGAAACTGCCCCGTGAGTTCTACATCCGGGCGAACGTGCTGGCGGTCGCGCGTCAGTTGCTGGGGAAGCTGCTGGTGGTGCCTGCTCAGGACGGCACACGTGTGTCGGGGATCATCGTCGAAACCGAAGGGTATCGCGGCCCGGAAGATCGCGCCTCGCATGCCTATGGGGGCCGGCGAACGAATCGGACGGAGACGATGTATCAGGTTGGCGGCACCGCCTACGTCTATTTCGTCTACGGCATGTATCACCAGTTCAATGTGGTGACCAACCTCCGCGAGATTCCTCACGCTGTGCTGGTCCGAGCGCTGGAGCCCATCGAGGGAATCGAGTGGATGCGATGGCGCCGGCCGGGCCAATCGGATCACAACCTGACGAATGGGCCGGGGAAACTCTGCTTGGCGGTGGGAATTGATCGGGCACTTGACCGCGCCGATCTGCTGGGCGATCGAGTCTGGATCGAAGAGGGTGAAAGGCGCATTTCGTCCTCTGCGATCGCCTCCGGACCACGGGTCGGCATCGACTATGCGGAGGGGTGGGCCGAGAAGCCCTGGCGATTCTGGCTCAAGAGCAATCCTTTCGTCAGCCGCCTGTAGCGGGCGACGTTCCGTCGACGAGCCTTCCTGATCCCTGTCACCTTCGGGCTCGCCGCCCTCTCAAGAGTCGCCCACTTCGACCTTGACTGCGCCCCTTGTGATGCTACTTTTCATCGAACCCAGGGGAGTCAATTTCCGAGAGTGGACCTGTCCTTGCGGCCATCGCAGCAGCCGCGGGGACCGACAGGGGGAGGGGGCAACATGGGGAGCACACGAGGGACCTCGACACGGGAGATGTCGCGACAGAAGGTCTCCGGGCGTGGTGCGGAAATCCGGAAAGGTCGGTCCGTCGCCAAGACCGCCGGTCATGTCTGGCTCCTCGTGGGATCGAAGAAGGGCGCCTTCATCTTTCGCGGCGATCGGATGCGGAGGAGATGGGAGGCCGCCGGCCCTCTCTTCCTGGGACACGAGGTCAACCACATTGTCCAGGATCCTCGCACGGCCTGTTCCGCTCGAAGGACGGCGGGATCTCCTGAGAGCCGATCTCCGGATTCTTCGACTACCTGCACGACCCGCAC
>CAVQPC010000010.1:0-138217 GCA_963714585.1 uncultured Methylomirabilota bacterium | reverse complement strand
CACTGGATATCTTGGATGGTCATAATATCAAAACATCTCTTATTTCCAAGATAGTTATGGAATACTCGATAGGCATACACTAACTTTCAGCCCGCATTCTGTTGTATATCACATGACCTCAGAATGGATTCATACTAACCTTGGATCAGAATCCCTTGTCCCTCAATTCTCAAGGGGCACCAGGCCCCAGGAGGCGGAAGGGATGGCGGAGCACAAGATAGGACTGGGTGACCAAGAGACTCTCGACAAGGCCGCGCCGGGATCGAAGTGGCGAAACGTGCTCATGGCCACAGGCTTCTTCTGCTTCCTCATCGCCCTGTTCATAGGGGCGTCAATGAAGGAGGCGGCAGGCGGCGTGCCGAAGTATCTCGCCCTCGCCGGCATTGCACTGATTGTCATATTCCAGTATCGCGTCACTGATCAACCGGATCTCCCTTAAAGGGAGTCGTCGCGCGCCAGACAATCAAGTGAATCTCTGCCCGTGGCGGTGGACGCGGGAAGGTTCGTCCCACGAACATGATGCCTGTCGTTTCCGTGGCTGATTCTGAGCGAGGAGGCCACGACCCTGTTCGTGGCAAAGCTGTTCATCTCCGCAATTGGAATCGTCATCCTTTGCCTGGGGGCACGCCTGTATCTCTTGGCGCGAAAGCGAGAGCGCTCGGTCTGAGGCAAGGGCCAGCTAAAGGTGCGGTTCAGATTGCGATGCCTATGTCGGGGGTCGAGGATTGGCAGAGGGCTAGCGAAGCGCACCTGACACCCAACTCTCCGTAAACGGGACCGCTCCCTCCAGGCCAGCAGACCCCTGCAATCCAATTCAAGCCAACAAGTGACCTGCCGAGAGGGACCGCTCTACGCTAAGGCGTCTCACCCCTGGTGGCTCCGTCCCACGGGAGAAAGGAGAGGGCGCCATGGCTCTGTGGGGGATCTTCGCGCTTGGATTGATCGTCATCTGCGTGATCGTCCTCTTTTCCTGAAGAGAGGCCCCGCCCGGAGCAGCTCGGACGCCCAAGCCATTGACCGACTGATGAAGGCCGGCTCGGATCTGACCCTCGCCCACGACATCGAGTTCTTATTCTATTTCCCCTCGCGTGTCTCTGCTGACGAGGCGGCCACGCGACTCAAAGCAGACGGATACACGGTGTCAATAGAGGAGACCATCACAGGCGCACGGTGGGTCCTTCTGGCTACGCGGTCGATGGTTCCTCTCTTGTCCGAAATACAGGTGCTCCGGTCCAAGTTTGACGAGCTCGCCGCGCGGGAAGGCGGTGTGTTCGACGGCTGGAGAGCGGAGGCCGTAAAGTGACATTCTCGTGTGGCTCGCCTGCCGGTCAGGGAGGTGAGGAAGATGTGGTTCTGGGAGCGATCACCAAAGCCACTTTGCTTATGAAGGTCCTCGCATTGGGGGGTCTGGACCACTCAGCAGCGTGGGCCCTCAGACAAGCTATACGACGCCTGTGAGGTAAATCACGATTCCCGCGGAAGGCTGGCAAAGGGTTCCCCGCGCGTCTCCGATGGCGCGTGAGGTAGCGGGGAAGGACGGCCCTTCTGGGGGGAGCGATTCCGATCGAAGATGTCGGCCAGCATGCCACCGAACAGCAGGATGATGGCCGTGTAGAAGATCCACAGAACGAGAACGATGACGCCGCCGAGGATTCCGAAGAGGAGGCTGGTGCTCAAGTAGTGGCGGACGAACCAGTTGAGGAAGCGCCTGGCGCCATACCAGCAGGCCGTTGCAATCGAGGCGCCAGCCACGGCGGCGGGCCAGCGAATCTGCCGCACCGGGGCGATGAGGTACACGATGGTCAGGAGAATGGCCATGAGGGCAGTGGCAACGTCACGGGGAAAGCCGGGAGCGGTGAGGAAGGAAGGCAGGATGACCTCGAACCCCAGGAGGTCCTGCATGTTGGGCCAAGCCGCGAGCACCCAACTGCCCATCAACGCCACCTCCAAGAGAAACCCCGTCGTGCACACCAAGACAAGGGCGATGAACTTCCGTCGGAGAAACGATCGGCTTTCCCGCTCCCCCGTCAGGGCGGTGAGGGAACTGATGATCACGTCGAAGGCCTCCAGGGCCAGCCACAGCAGAAAGCCAATCCCCAGGAGGCCCGCGACATGGCGACTCTTGATCACGGTTCCGAGGAACTGCTCCACCTCTGGGCCGGTGGCCTGTGGGATCAAGCGCCGCGCCGCCGCCATCACCGCATCCGCGGCCTCGTCGGAGGATCCGAGGAAATAGCCCACGGCCGACGACCCGAGGAGCAAGAGCGGGATCAGGGTGAGCAGCCAGAAGAAGGCGATGGCCGCTGCCATCATCATGAAGTTGTGCTCGTTCAGGCGGCGGACGATCTCGGCCCCCACCCGCCACAGCCTGCCGCGCTGTCCTGCCATTTCGAACCTCCGGGTCGCCGCCCCTTGACTACGGCACCCGCCGTTCTCCCCGCAGTCGACTACTTCTTGACGCCTGCGCCAAGGGGATCCCGCAAGATAAAGACAGGTGCATTATACGCGAAGAACGTCCGAAATCTTAAATGCTTCGGGCCGCGCACGTTCCTCGAAAGAAGTCGGACGGACCTTTGACACGACCGTCTACGGAGGATAGCATCGACCGGTTTATGGCCTCATGTCCCGACCGTGTTTCGGGAGGGGAATCCCCGATGCATGTCAAGCGTGATGCGAACGGGCAGCCACCCGGCGACCGCCTGCCGTCGAAACTCCTGGTCATGAAGCGCGGGTTTCGGCGCCTGCGCATCACGCTGCGCAGCGCATGGAGGGCCAACCGACTGCTGTTCTATGCGGCGCTGATAGGCGTGGCCGGGGGGCTCGGCGCGCAACTCTTCGTCTGGATGCTGGACTGGGGCGAACGGATCTTCATGGGCGGCATTGCTGGCTACGTCCCACCCCGCGCAGGAATTCTCCACTCTGCCGCCCATGTCGGTCCGTGGGGGCTCTGGCTCATCCCGGTCGCGACTATGGTGGGAGGACTGCTCTGTGGCCTGATCGTGTACTCCCTGGCGCCCGAGGCGGAGGGCCACGGGACCGATGCTGCCGTGGCTGCCTACCATTTCCGCGAAGGGAAGGTCCGCCCCATCGTGACTCCCGTCAAGGCAGTCGCCTCGGCCATCACCATCGGGTCGGGCGGCGCGGCGGGCCGCGAGGGCCCCACCGCGCAGATCAGCGTGGGGGCAGCCTCGGTCCTGTGTGACCTCCTGCGTTTGCCGAACACGGAGCGGCGCATCCTGGTCTTGGCCGGCATGGCGGCCGGGCTCTCAGCCATCTTCCGCTCCCCCCTCGGGATGGCCATTTTTGCCGTGGAGATTCTTTACGGGGGCCTGTTCATGGAGTTTGAGGCCCTTCCCTTCACGCTCATTGCAGCCGTCGTGGCGTATGCCGTGAACGGCATCTTCGTCGGGTGGAACCCGATCTTCCTTCTGCCCTCAAACCTTACGTTCACGCGCCCCATTGCGCTCCTGGGGTATGCGATCCTGGGGGTCATAGCGGGTGTCGTCGGCGCCATCGAACCCACCATTTTCTATGGCATTCGCGACCTCTTTCGCCGATTGCAGATCCCAAACCATGTCAAGCCGGCGATTGGAGGCCTCCTGATGGGCCTGCTGGCCATCCTGGTGCCGGAGATACTCGCCACGGGGTACGGGTGGGTGCAGCTCGCGATCACGGGCGGGCTCGTTGGCCACAAGCTCCTCCTCTTCTCCCTGGCCAAGATCTTGGCACTCTCGCTCACCATCTCATCCGGCGGGTCCGGCGGTGTGTTCGGCCCGAATGTCTATATTGGGGCCATGATCGGTGGGTGGGTGGCCTACGTGATGGACCTATGGTTCCCGGCCGCGCACTTCCTCCCAGCGGCCTTCGCTGTGGTAGGCATGGGTGCCGTCTTTGCAGGGACGGCTCGTGTGCCGTTGGCGACGTTGATAATGGTGGCCGAGATGACGGGGGGCTATGGCCTCATCGTCCCCGCCATGCTGGCTTCGGCGATCAGCTTTGTGGTCCAGCGGGCTCTAACTGCCAAGGCGCACTATCCCCGCCTCTATGAAGCGCAAGTCGAGGGGCGGCTGGAGTCTCCCGTGCATTACGCGCGACTGGTTCAAGGGGCATTTCACATCCTGGAGAGCCAGGCCGCAGAAGGCTTGCGGGGCATCCACTTCCCCGACCTGAGTGAGTTGCTCCGCCACGGCCACTCGATCCCGATCCACGGCGGGAAGGGGCGCATCTTCGCCCTCACGGTGGGTCCGAACGACCAGGAGATCTTGAACGGGAAAGCCGATATCGTCCTGGAGGAGAAATACGGATTGGTCCTGGTCGCCGTCCTGCGGGGCGAGGAGGTGATCCCGCCCGGGCAGGCTGCACCCTTCGAGGAAGGCGATCACCTCATCCTGGCGGCCAGCGAGCAGGGCTACCACGCGTTCATGCAGTCCCGCAGCAATGCGACCGCGCCGGATGCGTCCTGAGGGCCGCCAGTCCTTCCCGTGCCTCGTGCCCGCCGAATCTCCGCGCCGCCTGACAATTCCGGGTAGAGTGTGATAGGGTATTACTCCGACATCCGCCGTGGACGGCCCTTCAACCGCCCTGATCGAGAGGGGAGAACCGCGATGATTCAGCAGGAGCAACTCGATCAGCGGTGCATCAACACGATCCGCATGCTCGCCGCGGATGCCGTGCAAAAGGCGAAGTCCGGGCACCCCGGTATGCCGATGGGGGCCGCGGCGATGGCCTACGTCCTCTGGACGCGCTTCCTCCGGCACAATCCTGTCAACCCGAAGCTGGCCCGACCGGGACCGGTTCGTCCTCTCGGCCGGGCACGGGTCCATGCTCCTCTACGCCCTGTTGCACCTGACCGGCTACGACCTCAGCCTGGAAGACCTCCAGCAGTTCCGGCAGTGGGGCAGCCGCACCCCCGGCCATCCGGAGTACGGCCTGACCCCCGGTGTCGAGACCACCACCGGCCCTCTCGGCCAGGGGTTCGGCAACGGGGTGGGCATGGCCATCGCGGAGCGCTGGCTGGCGGCGCAGTTCAACCGGCCGGGCCACGGCCTTGTGGACCACGACACCTACGCCATCGTGAGCGACGGGGATCTCATGGAGGGAGTGGCCTCCGAGGCCGCCTCGCTGGCCGGCCACCTCAAGCTCGGGAGGCTGATCTACCTCTACGACGACAACCACATCTCCATCGACGGGAGCACCGACCTCGCCTTCACCGAGGATGTGGGCCGCCGATTCGAGGCCTACGGCTGGCATGTCCAGCGCGTGGCGGACGGCAATGACCTCGCCGCGGTCGATGCCGCCATCCGGGCGGCCCGGGCGGAGGCGACGCGGCCATCCCTCATCATGTGCCGGACCCACATCGGCTACGGGAGCCCAAACAAACAGGACAGCAACAAGGCCCACGGCGAGCCGCTGGGCGAAGAGGAAGTGAAGCTCGCCAAAGAGCGGCTGGGCTGGCCGGCGTCGCCGGCCTTCCTGGTTCCGGACGACGTGCGGCAGGAATTCCGCAAGGCGCTGGACCGCGGCCGGCGCTGGGAGGCGGAGTGGCGGGAGCGCCTCGGGGCGTACAGCGCCGCCTTCCCGGCCGAGGCAGTGCGCTGGGAGCGGTACCAGAGCGGAGAGCTTCCCGAGGGTTGGGAGACCGCGCTGCCGCGGTTCGCGCCCGCCGATCCGGCCCTGGCCACCCGCGCCGCCTCGGGGAAGACGATCCAGGCCCTCTACCCGAAGGTGACGAACCTTATCGGAGGATCGGCCGACCTCCATCCGTCGACCAGCACCTACGTCACCGGGGCGGGCGAGTTCCAGGCGGGATCTCCCGGCGGGCGGAACTTCCACTTCGGCGTCCGGGAGCACGCCATGGCGTCCATCGGAAACGGCATGGCCCTGCACGGCGGCGTCCGCCCGTATGTCGCCACGTTCCTGATCTTCTCCGACTATATGCGGCCGGCGGTGCGGCTGGCGGCCCTGATGGGGGCGCCTGCCATCTTCCTCTTCACCCACGACAGCATCGGGCTGGGCGAGGACGGCCCGACGCATCAGCCCGTCGAGCACTTGATGGCCCTGCGGGCCATCCCCGGACTTCGGGTGATCCGGCCGGCCGACGCCAACGAGACCGTGGAGGCCTGGCGGCTGGCCCTGACGCACCGCGGGCCGACCTGCCTGGTCCTGACCCGGCAGAACCTGCCCGTGCTGGACCGTGCCGGGGTGCCGCCCGGGGCCGGGGCCCCGCGCGGGGCCTACATCTTGCGGGATGCCCCCGATGGCAAGCCCGCGGTGATCCTCATCGCCACGGGCTCCGAGGTGGCGGTGGCCGTGGGGGCAGAGAAGCTCCTCCGGGAAAAGGGTGTGGCGGCCCGCGTGGTGAGCATGCCGTCCTGGGAGCTGTTTGAAGAGCAGCCGCAGGCCTACCGCGAGAGCGTCCTCCCGGCGGACGTCGCCGTTCGGGTCGCCGTGGAGGCGGGGAGCCCGCTCGGCTGGTATCGGTATGTCGGCCTGCACGGCGAGGTGGTGGGTATGACGCGGTTCGGCGCGTCGGCGCCGGGGAAGGTCAACTTCGAGAAGTTCGGGTTCACGCCAGAACACGTGGCGGCACGAGCGCTGGCCGTCCTCGGACGGTAACCCTTCCGGATGGGAGGCGCGACATGGCAAGCCTGAGTCCGCAGATCGGCGAGGTGGGAGGGCTGGGATCCTACGCCTCGCAGGTGGAGGCGACGTGGGCTGACCTGGAGAAGCGGGACGCGGCCGCGAAGATCTGGGGCAAGGATGCCCGGTTGTGGAAGGCGGAGCCTGAGCATCAGCAGATCATTCAGAACAGCCTGGGGTGGCTCTCGGTCACCAGCGTGATCCGCCAGCACCGGGCGAACCTTGCCCAGTTCGCGGTCGAGGTGACGAAGGCCGGCTTCACCCACGTGCTGCTCCTGGGCATGGGGGGGAGCAGCCTCTGCCCGGATGTCCTCCGCCTCACCTTCGGCGAGGCCGCGGGATTTCCCCGCCTCATGGTCCTGGATACCACGGACCCGGCCAGCGTGCGGGCCGTCGAGGCGTCGGTGGATTTGTCCCGCACCCTGTTCGTCGTGGCGAGCAAGTCGGGGACGACGCCCGAGATCAGCGCGTTCTTCCAGTACTTCTTCGACAGGGTGCAGCAGCTCGGCGGCGATCAGGCGGGGGAGCGGTTTATCGCCATCACCGATGCGGGGACGCCGCTGGAGAGGATGGGCAGCGAGCGCAAGTTCCGTCGGACCTTCCTCAACCCGGCGGACATCGGGGGGCGCTACTCGGCCCTGTCTCTCTTCGGGATGGTGCCCGCCACGCTGATCGGACTGGATGTCCTGCGCCTCGCGGACCGCGCCGAGGCCATGGCGCGCGCCTGTGCCTCGGGCGTGCCGGCCTATGAGAACCCCGGTGTCTGGCTGGGGGCCATCCTGGGCGCCCTGGCCAAAGCGGGCCGGGACAAGCTGACATTCCTGTGCTCGCCCGAGATCGCCTCGTTCGGCTACTGGGTGGAGCAGCTCATCGCCGAGAGCACGGGGAAGGACGGCACGGGCATCATCCCCGTGGAAGGGGAGGCGGTGGGCGAGCCGGGCGTGTATGGGAACGATCGGGTCTTCGTGCACCTCCGGCTGGATGGATCAGCGGACCGGACACTGGACGAGCAGGCGCGGCGGATCGAGCAGAGCGGCCATCCCGTGGTGACCATCCGGCTGCACGACCGGTACGATCTGGGCGCGGAGTTCTTCCGGTGGGAATTCGCGACCGCGGTGGCGGGCGCCGTCCTGGGCATCAATCCCTTCGACCAGCCCAACGTCCAGGAAAGCAAGGACAACACCAGGCGGCTGCTGGCCGAGTTCAAGGCCGCGGGCGAGCTCCCCGAAGGGGAGCCGATATTCGCCAGCGGCTCCATCCGGCTGTACGGTGATGCCGCCTCCGCCGCGGCGATCCGGGGGGCGAAGAGCCTCGGCCATGCGCTCTTGGCACACCTCCACCGGGTCAAGGCGGAAGACTACGTGGCCCTCACCGCCTACCTGCAGGCTGCCCCGGCCCATGCCGAGACACTGGGGGCGATCCGGCTGGCCATCCGCGATCGGTTCCGGGTGGCCACGACGTTGGGATACGGCCCGCGCTTCCTGCACTCGACGGGGCAACTGCACAAGGGGGGTGGGGACAACGGGGTCTTCCTCCAGTTCACGGCAGGCGATCCGGCGGACCTTCCCATCCCCGGCGAGCCGTACACCTTCGGCGTCATGAAGGCCGCGCAGGCCCTCGGCGACCTCCAGTCCCTCCAGCGGCGGAAGCGGCGGGCCCTGCGGGTTCACCTCGCCGGTGCCACCGAGGCGGGCCTCAAGGACGTCCTGGCGGCTATCGAGGCCATGACGTGACGATCCGCGGCAGGTGAGGCAGGATGGGGAGGGAAACGTTCGAGGTGGTCGGGCGGGGCCGCGTGGTCGTGTTCGACGCGCTCGCGGAGCTGGCCCCGGGTGCGGCTGACCGGATTGCCGCATTGAGCCAAGAGGCCATCGCCGCGCGGGGCTGCGTGCGGATCGCGCTGGCCGGAGGGAGCACACCGAAGCCGGCGTACGCCCTCGTGGCGGAGCCGCCGTACCGCGACGCGATTCGCTGGTCCGCCGTGGCGGTCTTCTGGGGAGACGAGCGCTGCGTTCGTCCCGACCACCCGGAGAGCAACTACCGCATGGTCCAGGACACGCTGTTGTCGCGAGTCCCCATCCCGCCGGAGCAGGTGCACCGCATGCGGGGCGAGGTGGAGAACGTGGATGAGGCGGCGCGGGAGTACGAGGAGACCCTAAGGACGGCGTTTAGGCTGAAGCCCGGGGAGGTGCCGCGCTTCGATCTGATCCTGCTCGGCCTGGGCCCGGACGGACACACCGCCTCGCTCTTCCCCGGGACGGCGGCTATCCGGGAGACACGCCGCTGGGTCGTGGGGCACTGGGTGCAGAAGCTTCTGGCGAACCGCCTGACCCTCACCCCGCCTCTCCTGAACGCGGCCCGCCACGTGCTCTTCTTGGTGTCCGGCGCCACCAAGGCCGACGCCCTCCGCGAGGTGCTGGAGGGACCAGCAGATCCAAACCGACTCCCCGCACAAATCGTCAGGCCGACGGATGGGACGGTGGAGTGGCTGCTCGACCGGGCAGCGGCCAGCCATCTCAACCGGCCACAGTGATCACGGAAAGGACGGCACACGTGAATCCCAAGGAGCGGGCAGCAGAAGAAGGGGCGAGCCTCGTCGCATCCGGAATGGTTCTGGGCTTGGGGAGCGGCTCGACCGCAACGCTCGCCGTGCAGGCCATCGGCCGTCGGCTGCGCGAAGGGAGGCTGCGGGATGTTTGTGGCGTGCCGTCGTCCAGCGCCATCGCCGCCGTCGCGCGGGAGGCGGGCGTGCCGCTCGTGACGCTGGAGGAGCATCCTGCCTTGGATCTCGACCTGGATGGCGCCGACGAGGTGGATCCGCATCTCAACCTGATCAAGGGGCTGGGCGGGGCGCTTCTCTGGGAGAAGATCGTCGCCACCGCCTCGCGGCGCGTGGTCATCCTGGTGGACGACTCGAAGCTGGTGAAACGCCTCTGCCAGAAGGCGCCCCTCCCCGTCGAGGTCGTTCCTTTTGGCTGGCGCAGCCACGTGCCCTTCATCGAATCCCTCGGTGGTAAGCCCACCCTCCGCACAAACCCGGACGGGAAGCCCTTCGTCACCGATGAGGGCAATTACATCCTCCACTGCCGCTTCGAGGCGGTCCCCGATCCCGCGGAACTGGAGCGGCGCCTCCTCGCCCGCGCCGGCATCGTGGGCACGGGCCTCTTCCTGGGCGTCGCCGATCAGGTGATCGTGGGCCGTCCCGATCGGGCGGATGTCCTGAAGCGGCCCGCGCCTCGCTGATGCGCCCCGCCATGCAGGTCACCGTCTGGGGGGCTGGTGCCATCGGCGGGATCACGGGCGCTGCGCTGGCGCGCGCCGGGCGGGATGTCCTCCTCGTGGACATCCATGCCGAACACGTGGCGGCGATGCGGCGGGGCGGCCTTCACGTGGAGGATGCGCACGGCGGCTGGCACGTTCCAGTCCGGGCGGCCACGCCGGGAGAGATCCGGGGACCCCTCGAGCTCGTGCTCCTGGCCGTCAAGGCCCAGGCGACCCCGGACGCCCTCGCGCAGATCGCGCCGCACCTCACCGATCGGTCCGTCGTGGTTTCCCTGCAGAACGGCCTCAACGAGGAGATCATCGCCGAGCGGATCGGGCCGGAGCGGACCGTCGGCTGCCTGGTCAACTGGTCTGCCGACTGGATCGCCCCGGGCCGGATCCAGTTCGGCGGGGCCGGCAGCTTCCTGCTGGGCGAGCTCGACGGCGCCATGACCCCGCGACTGGCGGACCTTGCCGATCTGCTGCAGGTGGTCATGCCGACCGGGAAGACCGCCAACATCTGGGGCTACCTGTGGGCCAAGACCTGCTACGCGGCCCTCCTGTTCGCCACATCCCTCACCGACGCGACAATCTACGAGGTCGTGGAGGGCTCGTATCCCATCCAACGGACGCTGGTGCACCTGGTGGCCGAGAGCATGGCGGTGGCCGAGGCGGTGGGCGTCCGCCTGGAGGCCTTCGACGAGTACGACCCGGCCGTCTACCGCCGGGGGGCGGCGGGGGATCGCGCCGCCGTCCTGGAGGCCATGGGAGCGACCTCCCGGTTCTACCGGAGGCTGACGAAGGTGAAGAGCGGCATCTGGCGGGACCTTGCCGTCCGGAGGCGCAAGACCGAGGTCGAGGCGCAGATCGGCGTGGTGGCCGCCAAGGGCCGCCGTCTGGGTGTCCCCACGCCGCTCACGGAGCGGCTGATCGCCATGATCCACGACCTGGAAGATGGACGCCGGCCCATGGGGTGGGAGAATCTGGACGAGCTGGCGAGGGTGATGTGATGGCGAAATCGGCGATCGCCTGCACGACGGGCTGGACCCACGACTGCGCACGAGAAGACGAACGACCAATGAAGGTAATGAAAGTGAATGACCAATGACCAGTGAGAGCTGGGAACGCATTGGCCGTTGGAGGATTGATCACTTCACCCCCGGATTTCCCAGCCGCTTGGCTTGACACAATCAGCGAAATGGAGCTAGGTTTAGCCCGTTCCATCAGCCCTCCGGCACGCCCCGAGGAGGTCTCGGATGCGGGCGCGCCTTCTGCCTTGACACCGGGGCTCAGGCTATGATATTGGGCAATCCACTTTCTCCCCATTTCGAATGGCCCACGAGGTGACGGGTGGCACGGCTGCGGCCCGCTCGGCGGCTGGTCTGGGTACTCGGCTTCGCGGTGCTCTGTGTCTATATCGTCTTCGATGTCCTTGACCTCGACGGCTCGCAGCTTCCGCGTTACTTGGGTGCCCATACCTTCGTCCTCGCCCCGGCCCCGCCCGAGACAGATCGGCACCTCCATCGCGAATTGATCCCCGCAGATACTCGGATCCACTTGTTACCGCGTTTGCTCTCTTGGCAGCGAGGGAACGGTGCTCCACATCTCGCTGCGGAAGGTTTGAGATCCCCATGCCGGTACGGCCCGCTCCTGCCCCGGAGACACCTGGCCGCGACCGGCGGCACCCTCACTTCGGACTCCTCGGATCCCGCCTAGCGCCCCCTTTGTTCTAGCGCCATTGCTCGGAGACTACCGGCCTTCCTGAGGCTGGGCTGCGGGTACACCGCTCGCGCTCTCTGCCTTGGTGAAAAGCAGGGGCTTCTCGAAAAGCGCAGGCGCGCAGGGAATGCGGTACCCGGTGCGATGTGGCTGTGGCCGGATGCGGTCCGCTCAGCATGAGCAATTCAGGTCAGCGGGTTGACGACCAGGACGTCCGAACACCGAGGCCGGCTTGGGACGCCGGGCGGGCCGCAACTGTTCGGTCCCCGCGGCTGTGAAGCGGAGGGCTGTGGCACATGCGAACAGCATTGAGGACCTTGGCGCGGACCCTTGTCGGCCCGAGGACTGCGAAGCTTCCGGTGGTCTGCATCTTCGGCCACAGGAACATGGCGCTCGTGACGCCCACCGCCGACGACTACGAGGAAAAACAGCTCGACTGCCGCTGCTACGCTTCTGATGCAGATCTCGAACGAGTCCTCGTCCGGGATAGGCCCGATGTCATCATCACCAGCGGTAATCGGGCCTCGTTTTCCAACCTGGCCCACGCACCGTCCGAGATCCGGAAGCGCTGGCTCCACTATGACACCCTCCCGGAGAGCACCCGCCTGGGGCTCCAGGCGTACACGTGCTACTTGTCGAATCTGTTCCCCAGCCCCGGCCCGGACGAGACTCCCCTTGTTACCGTCTTCACCCCCACGTACCGGACCGGCGGCCGCATCCGTCGTCCCCTCCAATCCCTGAAGGAGCAGACCTATACCAATTGGGAGTGGATCATTGTGGACGACTCCGACGATGGTGGCCAAACCTTTGACATGTTGACCCGGCTCGCCAAGACCGACCACCGGATCCAGGTCTTCAAGCCATGGGAGCACTCCGGCATCATCGGCAGGCTGAAGAACTGGGCCTGTAGCCTGGGCGGTGGGCAGTTCCTCGTCGAATTGGACCACGATGATGAACTGACGGACTATGCCCTGGAGGTGGTCGTCCAAGGGTTTCAGCAGTTCCCCGCGGCCGGGTTCCTCTATACCGACTGCGCGGAGGTCTATGAGGACGGCACGGATTTGACGTATCGGGATGGCTGGGCCTTCGGGTATGGCAGCTATGCCGATGTGGAGTATAGGGGCCGACTGTATAAGTCGGGCACCGGCGGGAACATCAATGCCAAGACGATCCGGCACATCATCTCCGCCCCGAACCATCTCCGCGCATGGCGCAAGGCCTTCTACGACTCCATCGGCGGGCATAACAAAGGCCTGCATGTGGCGGACGACTATGAGCTCCTGGTCCGGACATTTCTCAGGACGCGCATGGTCCGGGTGCCGAAGCTCGGGTACATCCAATACAGAAGCGGCACCACGCAGCACGTCCGGAACGGGGACATCCACCGCCATGTCCGGGCCGTCCGGGAGTACTACGATGAGCTGATTCACGAGCGGCTGCTCGCGCTGGGCTGTGAGGATTTCAGTTGGGACGAGACCCGGGGATGCTCGGACTATATGCTGCCCAATCCCCGAGTCGAATCGCATGCCACGTTGATCGCCACCGTGTAACCTCGGAGCCAATTCACCACGAACGTCTCAAAGAAAGGAGGGGGCAACCATGTGGTTCGGGCTAGTAGTCATGTTGGCGATGATCGTCGGGCTCGTTTGGTGGTGCATTTGGGCAGTGCGGAAAGACAAAGCGAGCGAGGGAAGATAGAACACGAGGTGAAGTCGGAAATCCTGAGCGGCTAGCCCCGGAGGGGTCTTCAGCTCTCTCTGCGATGGCGGTCAAAGCCGATGGGCCGGCCGCGAGGACGGCCCGATGTCCGCACGCTGATCGGGATCAGGGGCCGAAGAACGGACCGCGGCCGCGCTGCTCCTGACGCCCGGGCCCCGCGTGCAGTCCCGGACTGTGCGGCGCTACTTGCCGGCAGGAACAAGGAGGCGGCGGGCGCAATCCTCGCAGGGGCGCCGGACCTGTGTGCGGAAGCACGCCCAGGCGATGCTCGCCTGCAACTTGTGCCTGGCGGTAACGGCCAGTTTCCGGTACCCTACGCCTTCGTGGTGATGGAAGCGGGAAGTCGACCGCTCGCGACGGAGGAGCGCGCGTCATGAGGAACCTGCTGGTGCTTTCGGTCGCTTTCCTGACCGCCTGTACGATGGTCAAGAACGACCCGAATGCCAGAATCATCCCCCGCGCCGACCTTCGAGGCCTTGGCCGAACAGTTCAACGCCGCCATTGCCGCGGACCCAGAGATGGCCTCGATCCTCGGGCCATTCCGGCCGACCCGGACGAAGCGGCCAGATACGGAGCCCTTCGGGAATATTCCGGTGAATCGAAAGGCATGGGGAGACCTGAGCCCGGCGCAGCGGGACCATGTTGTGAAGACGGCGGCGGCGACCTTTTCCACGCTCTTTCTCAAGTCGCCGGTCAGCAGCGTCGACACGGCCACCGTGTATTTGGTCGAGGGGCGCTCGGACGTTGGCTGGTTCCATGTCCGCGCGTCGCGGGGAGATTATCTCTATCGCCTTGCCGGCCAGTAAGGAAAAGCATGCGCCACTCGTCCGAATCGTTCGGATCCTGCGTTGGCTCCCATGAAGATCCCGGCTGACGACAATCAGGCTGGCGTGTCAATCGAGCCGCGGGAGCGCGGGCTGGACGAATCCATCCGCGTTGCGGTCGCCCTGTCTGGATATGGATTCACGGGAAGAAGCAGCACGGTCTGGATCGGCGAGCGCACCCTCGCAAGGTTCCTCGAAGACCTCGGTCAGACCGAACGCGCAAGGCGGGGGACGGCGCGTCTGCAGGCGATGTCCCTCCCTGACGACTTCGAGCTCAGCGTGGAAATCGTGGACCGAGCGGGGCACACGCGCGTGGGGGTGAAGGTGTCCCGGCTTGTCTATGGGTCCGGTGGCAGCGCACAACCGACCGTCGCTCTGTCTTTTGGCTTCGATCCCTCGCGGTTGCCAATGTTGCTCCGGGAGTTTCAGGCCCTGGCTGAATACGGCGGAAGCGGCCCTCACACGGCGGTGGAGACCGATGGCAAAGACACGTACGGCTCATCGCCATGACGTGAGGTCCCCTGGGGAATTGAGGCCGCGACGGCCCTTGGGAGAACTGCCATGAACTCGGAAGTCAGTGTGGGTGTGGTAGGGGATTTCAGTCCGTCCTCCGAGTCGCACCGCGCCACGAATGAGGCCCTGAAGCACGCCGCCGACGCGCTCGGCGCAACTGTGAACGTCCAGTGGATTCCCACCCCAGAACTGGATGGCGCACCAGCCGAGACGGTGCTGGGGCGATTCCATGGGCTTTGGTGCGCCTCGGGAAGTCCCTATCAGAGCATGAGCGGCGCGCTGGAAGGCATCCGGTTTGCCCGCGAACGCGGCTGGCCGTTCTTCGGAACCTGAGGGGGCTTCCAACATACTCTGGTGGAGTATGCGCGAAACGTCCTGGGCCTCGCGGATGCCGAGCATGAGGAGACGGCGCCTGATGCGCCGGCTCTCGTTGTATCGCGCCTGGCGTGCTCGCTGGTCGGGAAAACCGAAAGCGTGAGGATCTATCCCCACACTCTGACTCACCAGGCGTACGGACGGGATGAGGCGAGGGAGCACTTTCGCTGCAATTTTGGGCTCAACGCGAAGTACGCGGCATACTTCCCGAACGGGCCCCTCAAAGTCGCCGGGGTGGATCGGGAGGGAGAAGCGAGGGTGGTGGAGTTCTCGGGCCACCCGTTCTTCGTCGCGACGCTGTTCCTGCCCCAGCTCATATCGCGGCCTGACGCGGCACATCCCCTCGTGCTCGCGTACCTCCGCGCTGCGATCACCTTCCGGAACCAGGCTGGCGAAGGACGCTAGGCTACCGGCCTCGCGCGAGCGAGGCCAGCGTGGCCTCGACCGCCGCGGCCGCCCGGCGGAAGTGGTAGCACACCCTGTTCTGCTGGCGGACCAATCCCACGCGAAGCTGCCGCGCCTCATCCGAATCGGGCGCCAACCCCCCCAGGCGCCGCATCGGCTCCAGGCCGGGATAGGCCGGGACCGGCAGCGTGGTGTCGTGCTCGAATTCGCCGGACCGGCAATAGCTGATCGGGATCAGCTCCCGTCCCAGGGTCATCAGGCAGGCGTTGACCCGCTCCGCGCGGGCGGGCGACAGCAGCGCGCCCGCGAGGCGGCGGTAGAGGGCATTCAGCCCTTTCATCAGCCCGCCCAGCTCCGCGAGGGCCGGGGAGAGGTCGAAGCGCCCCTTCGCTTCCTTCTGGTATCGGGTCAGGATCTCCCGGGCCTCCGCCGCTGTGTCCCGGTAGTCGAGCGGGAGGACAGGATCCTCCAGGAGGCGCTGCGTTGCCAGGAGGTAGATCTGGGAATCCCGCAGCATGAACGCGGGATCCAGCTTGTCCAGGGTGTCCTCCGGGGTATGCCACCACCAGCCGAGGCCGCCACTCCTTTGCGACCCTCCCATGAGCTGGGCGAAACCCCTGGCCGTCTCCGATTCGTCCAGCGGCTGCTCGGACAGCGTCATGAAGAGGGACGGGACGCCGTGCCCCCAGAACGATTGGTCACCGGCGCGCTGCGGCCTGGTCCCGGAAAGCCGCTGGCCGGCCACCTTCTCGACAATGGCCGACGCGAAGCCTCGCGCCTCGGCCATGGCGATGGCCTCGCTCAGGAGGGTCGCGCCCTTGCCCCCGATGGAGTCGACGTTCAGGTGGAGGATGCAGTGGTCGTGCAGGTCTTGCCAGCACCGGTCCGCATACCAGGCCGAGCCGGCATAGCGGGCATGCGAGTGTCCCGACCAGAAGGCCAGACGCAGATCCCGTCGCAGGTGGCCCCGCCGCCCGGCCATGATCCGGGCGACCTCGAGCTGGACGGCGTTGGCCGAGGCGTTGTCCATGGCGCCGTAGTGCCAGGAGTCCACGTGGCCGCTGAGGAGGAGAAAGCCGCCGCGGCTCTTGGGGGCCCGCAGATGGGCGATGAGGACGGGCAGGGGCCGCCAGCCGGTATCCACCTGGGCCCGGAAACGCACCCGCGTGTGACCCTCACGCATGGCCTCGTACAGTTTCACTGCCGCCTCGCGATTCACGGACACGATGGGCGTCTTGGGTAGGAGCCGGGCGGTCTCGGGTGTGGGCGACCCCCAGACAATGGACGTGATCATCTCGTGCATCTGGTCGCCGCACACGTGGATCTGGGCTGCCGCGCCCGCCGCTTCCAGTTGGAAGACCTTGGACGGCATGGCGATGCCCTGGCACACGGCGGCGCGGCCGCCCACTGGCTGGCGCGCCAGGGCCGCGTCGTCCGCGATGCCGGCGTTCACCAGATCCAGAATCACGCCCCCTGGCGGCGTCGAGGCAGCCATGGCGTGCGTGATGCAAGGGATGGTCTCGGGTGTGTCGCCGAGGATCTCCAGCAGGGCGGCACCGGGCCAGCTCGTCCAGCAGTCGGGCCGGTGCTCCTCGATCTCGAACCCCCAGCTCCTGAGCTGCTTGGCGATGTAGCGGAAGGCCTCTTGCTCGTCCGGTGACCCGGAGAGCCGTACCTTTCGGGCAATGCTGGCGGTATGGTCCCACAGCCGTTCCGCCGAGACCTGTTCCGCGAGAGCCTTCTCATCGGTTGTGTGCTTCACGGTTACCACTCCCCTTTATGGTCCCGCCAGTTGCCCCCCGTTGGATGGGAAGCTATTGAAGGCCGGTCGGGTTGTCAAGAAGAAAGCCGGAAATGGCTAAGCGGTCGAGCCAGCGGGACGATTTGGAGCCCGTGCGCTGTCCTTTCAGATTGACAGGTCGGGTCGCCTCGATTAGCCTCCTCGCACCCTCTCCAGGCTGCCGGAATGTCCGTCACTGACGAAGTCCTGGGATCGGAGGAGGAGAACTTGCCATGCCCAGCGTCCTGATCGCCGAGTGTAAGCAGGAGGTGGCATCGTTCAATCCCCTGCTCAGCCACTACGAGGATTTCAGCATCGCCTGCGGGGAGGGGGTGTTGCACCGGCACCGCGGCGTCAGGAGTGAGGTGACGGGCGCCATGAGCGTGTTCGAGAAGCGGCCCGACCTTCACCTGGTGCCGGCGTATAGCGCGCGCTCCATCACCTCGGGTGGAATCCTGGCCGCGCAGGACTTCGACCGCATCGGGAGCGAGTTCCTCGCGGCGATCCGCTCCGCGCCCCCCGTGCATGCGGTCTATTTTGCCCTGCACGGGGCCATGGCCGCCCAGGCTGAAGACGACCCGGAGGGCTGCCTCCTGGCCGAGACGCGGAAGCTCCTGGGGGACGCCATCCCGATCGTGGTCTCCCTCGACCTCCACGCTGTCCTGACCGACCGGATGCTCCAGCACGCCGATGCCGTCGTCATGTACCACACCTATCCCCACGTGGACTTCTTCGAGACGGGCGAGCGGGCGGCCCGGCTTCTCCTGCGGCTCCTGGCGCGCGAGGTCAACCCGGTGACCGCCGTCGTCACCATCCCGGCGCTGGTCCGCGGCGACGAGCTGATCACGGCCACGGGACTCCTGGGGGGCATCATCCGGACGGCTCAGACCATCGAGCAGAGCCCGGGCGGACTCGTCGCGGGCATGTTCATCGGTAATCCGTTCACCGATCTGCCCGGCCTCTGCTCGCGGAGCGTGGTCACGACCGACGGGGAGGGCGCGCGGGCCGAGCGCGAGGCGGTTCGGCTGGCAGAGGATTTCTGGCGCGTCCGCGATGGCCTGCAGGCTTCGCTGACGAGTCTGGATGAGGCCGTCCAGATCGCCAAGGCGACCCCGGGCGCGGTCATCCTCACCGATGCGGCTGACGCCACCAGCTCCGGCGCCCCCGGGGACAGCAACGCGATCCTGCGGGCACTCCTGGAGCACGGTTATCAGGGACGCGCCTTGATCCCCCTCGTGGATCCTGCGGCAGTCCGGGCGGCCTTCGCTGCTGGCGTGGGCCAGAGCGTGCGGACCCAAGTAGGCGGCGCCTCCGACACGCGCTTCCAGCCCCTGCCGATCGAGGCCCGGGTGCAGATGCTCTCCGACGGGCGCTTTCGCAGTGAGTCCCACGGTGATGAGTGGAACGCTGGCCACACGGCCGTGCTGCGAGCAGGGAACATCACCCTCGTCGTGACCAGCCGCGCCGTCAGCCTCTACGACCGCTCGCTCTTCCTGGCGCACGGCCAGGACCCCATGCAGTTCGACGCGGTCGTCGTGAAGTCGCCCCACTGCCAGGAGCGCTTCTACAAGGCCTGGGCGGAGCGCCTAGTCAACGTGGATGCGCCGGGCGCGACCAGCGCGAACCTGAGGAGTCTCGGACACACCCGCTGCCCGCGGCCGATGTTCCCCCTGGACGAGGGAGTGGTGTTCCGGCCAGAGGCAAAACTCTTCCGCCGACGGTAGGAGCCGGAGGAGTGCCAGCCATGAGGAAACTCGCCACCCCGCTGGCCGTGGCCAGTGTCCTCTGGCTCTGGATGGGCGCGGGTGCCCTCAAGCCGGATGCCCGGGCGGAGGAGGGTCCGAAGATGGCTGGAGATGCCTTGCTCCACCCGCGGATCGAAGTGGAGGCTGGGGAAGAGTTCTCTATCGCCCTCGCGTCCAATCGCACGACGGGCTATCGGTGGCAGCTTGTCACGCCACTGGATGAGCAGATCGTGAAGCCAGTCGGCTCCGAGTACGTCGCACCGGCTGCCAGCCGTCCCGGCGCTGGCGGGGAGGAGGTTTGGACCTTCCGCGCGGTGGGGCCGGGGAAAACCGAAATTGCCCTCCAGTATGTCCGCCCGTGGGAGACAGGTGTGGCTCCCGCAGAGACGGCAAGGTATGTAGTGGTTGTGCGCTGAGCGCCGTCGGCAAACGGACTACGACCGAGGGGCGGTGGAGAGGCCCGCTCACGCAGCACAGGGGGGATACCCATGAAGCAGCGTAGGCTTGGCACGTCCGGTCTACAGGTGTCGCTGGCAGGGCTGGGATGCAACAATTTCGGGGGGCGCATCGATTTGGAGGCGTCGCGCAAGGTGGTGCACAAGGCCCTCGACCTGGGCATCACCCTGTTCGACACGGCGGACTCTTATGGCGAACGGGGTGGCTCGGAGAGCATCCTGGGTCAGGTGTTGGGCGATCGGCGCAAGGACATCGTCCTGGCGACCAAATTCGGCATGCCGATGGATGAAACAGGAATCCTCAAGGGGGCATCGCGCCGCTACATTCTCTCGGCAGTGCAAGCCAGCCTCCGGCGGCTCAAGACGGACTGGATTGACCTCTACCAGCTCCATCAGCCGGATCCGTTCACGTCGATCGAGGAAACCCTCCGGACATTGGAGGAGCTGATCCGCCAGGGCAAGGTGCGCTATATCGGATGCTCGAATCTCCCCGCGTGGCAGGTGGTGGAAGCGCTGTGGACGGCCCGCCACCTCGGGGTCAACGCGTTTGTCTCGTGCCAGGACGAGTACAGCCTGCTCGTGCGAGATGCGGAGCGCGAGCTCATGCCCGCAATGGAAGCAGACGGGCTCGGGCTATTGCCGTACTTTCCGCTGGCGTCCGGGCTCCTCACCGGCAAGTACAAACGGAATAAGCCGATGCCGGAGGGGGCGCGCCTGACCAAGACCCAGCGGCTCGCGGATCGCTACCTGACCGAGGCGAACTGGCAGCGCGTGGAACGGTTGGAAGATTTTTGTGCGAAGCGGGGTCGCAGCCTGCTGGAGCTGGCGTTTAGCTGGCTCGCGGGTCGGCCAAGGGTGTCCAGCGTCATCGCCGGCGCCACCCGCCCAGAGCAGGTGGAGCAGAATGTCAAGGCCATCGAGTGGGTGCTCACGCCGGATGACACGGCGGAGATCGATCGCCTGACCAAGAGGGAATGACTGATTCCCGTTCCCCCCGTCACCTCTTGCCGGACTGGTTTTCGCTTGACACCATACGGCGGAAAGGCAGACCTCTGGTACCTCGGGCAATCGTTTCCAGCGATCGTTGGGGACAGGCTCGGCGCCGAGGGGGGAAAAAGCTATGAAGGGCATGATCGACTGGCTTTGCATGGTCGAGGACCTCGCGGGGCAAGTGTACGCCGAGGCCGGGGCGCAGTTCGGGGATAACATCGGGCTCGCCGAGTTCCTCCGGCACATGGCTGCCGACGAGGGAGTCCACCTGGCGTACGTGCGGCAACTCGCCGAGACCGTCCCGGGGACCAGCCTCCCTGTCGCCGAGGTGTCGCTGGACCCGGAGACTCGCGATCGGATTGAGGGGCCTCTGCGTCGCGGCCTGGAGGGGCTGGCGCGACGCGAGGCCACTGTGGGCGATATCCTCGATCTGGTGGTCGAGGTGGAATTCGCCGAGACGAACGACATCTTCCTCTACGTGATGCGTGCCTTCCAGCGGGACCCGAAGGCCATCCAACGCATCCAGGTCGCTTTCGAGGAGCACGAGGCGCGGGCGCGAGCGTTCCTCGCGACCCTCCCCGAGGGCCACCCTGCGGCCGCCCGACTGGGCACCCTGCCGGCGCCCTTTGCCCGCCACTACCTCATCGTGGATGACAACGAGAACGTGCGGCAGCTCTTCAAGGCTGTCTTCGAGGACGTCGAGGTGGTCGGCGCTGCCAACGGCGTGGAAGGCCTGGAGCGGGTGAGGGGACAGCCTTTCGACGTCATCGTCTCGGACGTGGAGATGCCGGAGATGGGCGGACTGGAGTTCGTGCGGCGCGTGATGGAGCAGAAGGCTAACTTGGCCAGCCGCATCATTCTCTGGTCAGGCCACATCACGGACGAGGTGGCGTCGTTTGGCCGGGAGCGACATATCCCCGTCCTGCAGAAGCCCGTCTCGCTCGGTAACCTCCGCCGTGCGGTGGAGGCCCGTCGCAACCAGCCCAGTTGACCGGGCGGCTTCCCCGACGCATAGCACGGCGACGGTGAATTCGGAACGACTCGAGGCTTGGTCTTACTCCGCGGGAGCCAAGCCTCCTGCCTTCCTCCGCCGGGGAAAGCCTCCCGGCGAGGCTGGCCGCGTCTGCCGGCTCGTCAGCGGCAAGAGCGCACTTTCGCCGGGGATGTCCATCGGCAAGAGAGGCCGCTCGGGCAGGACGTACTCCACCTCGCGGTATTGCCCATTCCGGAAGATCTTCATGCGCACCGGCGCGCCGACCTTGAGGTCCTTCATGACCCCGACGAGCGCGTCCGGCGAATCCAAAAGTGTCCCGTTGATCTGGGTCACGATATCGCCACCGACCAGGAACGAGCGGCCGGCGATGGCGATCTCAAGCTGCCCCCCTTGCAGTCCCGCCTGCTCGGCTGGACTCCCGGGCTCCACGACCTCGATCAGGAGTCCGCGGGTCAGGGGGACGCGCAAGACATCTCGCAGCACACTCTCGATGAACTGCCCCTGGATTCCGATCCAGGGGCGGACGATGTGGCCCTTCTCGAGCAGTGAGGGGAGCGCCATCTTGGCCAGGTTGATGGGGATGGCGAAGCCGATGTTCTGGGCTTCGGGCAGCATGGCGGTGTTGATCCCGATGACGGCGCCGCAGCGGTCCAGGAGCGGCCCTCCGGAGTTGCCGGGATTGATGGGCGTATCCGTCTGGATCATGGGCTCCATGAGCGAGAGGGGCGTGTTGGGGAGGATCCGGTTGATGGCGGAGACGATGCCCTTGGTGAGGGTCTGGTCGAGCCCCAGGGGATTCCCGATGGCGACCACGTCCGCGCCGACGCGGAGATGGTCGGAGTCGCCCAGCGGCACCACGGGGAGTTTCTGGCCCGGGGGCGCTGTGATGCGCAGCACGGCCAAGTCAAAGATGGGGTCCGCCCCCACGAGCTGGGCGGCCGAGACTGTCCCGTCGTCTAGCGTGACACCGATGAACTGGCGGCCGAAGGCCACATGGGAGTTGGTCAGGATGAGCCCGGTGGCATCGAAGATGAACCCGGATCCCACCACCCGCTGGACGCGATCGGTCGGCTGATAGGGCCTGATGGAAGTGGCCGTGATGAAGACCACGGCGGGCGAAACGCGATCATAGATGTCAGAGATGGATTCGTTGCAGACAGGCGGCTGGGGCGAGTCTGCCGCCAGGGCCCATTGGGCTCCACCCTGCCAGGTCCATGCCCCGAGGAGAAGCAGGAGGCTTAGACTGGCGGTGGCGGTGAGTCGACCGGATCGACAGCGCGGCGCGCGCATGGCTCTCCCTCCTGAGAGGACCCAGGGGATGCGGAGTGTTCAGTTGACGGGCTAAGCCTAAGCGACTGCCGAGCCGCTGTCAATTCCCTCTCCGGTTTCGTTCGTGGCTGTCGTTCTCCAGGAAAGCTTTTGACTTTCCCGGATTACCTCCCTAGACTTCATCCTGATTTAATTCGGCCCGGCCCTCGAGTACTTCGAGGGCCTTCCGTGTCTCTAGAGAGGGGAAAGGCGCATGACAAAGGGAAAATCGGAAAGACGCCCGGAAACCCTCGAGGAGCTTCGGCACAGCCAGTGGAATGAGGACCGCATTGCCCGGCGCTCGGTTCGGGACGAGATGCGGGAGAATCTACTCCGGAAGCTGGAGCAGCAGGAGAGCCTCTTCCCGGGCATCATCGGGTACGAAGATACGGTTGTCCCCCAACTGATCAATGCCATCCTGTCCCGCCATCACCTCATCCTGCTCGGGCTACGCGGCCAGGCCAAAAGCCGAATCTTGCGGAGCCTCGTGGACCTCCTGGACGCAGAGATCCCCGTGATCGCTGGCTGCGAGATCAATGACAACCCGTACGTGCCGCTCTGCCGGGCCTGCCGGGAGCAGATCGTAGAACTCGAGGGACGGACGCCCGTGGCCTGGCTGCCCCGGGAGCGCCGCTTCGTCGAGAAGCTGGCGACCCCGGACGTGACCATCGCCGACATCATCGGCGATGTGGATCCGATCCGGGCCGCCCGCCGGGGTCTCGATCTGTCGAACGAGCTGACCATTCACTACGGGCTGCTGCCCCGGGCGAATCGGGGGATCTTCGCCATCAACGAGCTGCCGGATCTGGCGGGAAAGATCCAGGTGGGCCTCTTCAACATCATGCAGGAGGGCGACGTCCAGATCAAAGGCTACCCGGTGCGACTGCAACTGGACGTGGCCCTGGTCTTCTCGGCCAATCCGGAGGACTACACCGCCCGCGGGAAGATCATCACCCCGTTGAAAGACCGAATCGGCTCGGAGATCCGGACGCACTACCCGGTGGACGTGGCCCACGGGATGACCATCACAGGCCAGGAGGCCCGGATCCGACGCGACCCGGACGGCCGCCTGCTCGTCCCGGACTTCATCCAGGAGATCGTGGAGCAGGTCGCGTTTGCGGCCCGGGAGAGCAAGCACATTGATCGGCGTTCGGGGGTCTCCCAGCGCCTGCCCATCTCGTGCCTGGAGAACGTGGTGAGCAATGCCGAGCGACGGGCGGTCCTGAACGCCGAGCGGACCATCGTCCCGCGCCCGTCGGACGTGTACGCCGCCATGCCGTCCATCACGGGGAAACTCGAGCTGGAGTACGAGGGCGAGCTGAAGGGGGGCGAGGCCATCGCCCGCTCCCTCATCAAAGAGGCCGTGGCGCGGGTCTTCAAAACGCGACTCGGCGGGGCGCCCACGCAGGAGACCATCCAATGGTTCGAAGCGGGCGGCGCGGTGAAGATCGCCGACACGACGCCGGCCGCAGAGGCGGTCCGATTCCTCGAGCGCGTGCCGGGCCTGGTGGAGACCACCGCGCTCCTGGGCGTTTCGGAGCGAGCGGAGCCGGGCCTCATTGTCTCGGCCTGCGAGCTGATCCTGGAAGGGCTTCACGCACAGCAGAAGATCGACCGGACCGAGCAACGAGGATACGTGGGCACGCCGAAGGTGGAGCGGAAGCCCCGGGACGAATCCGTCATCCCGCCTCCCGGCGGACGGCGGAGAAGCTACAATTAACGAGGCTCCGCCTCAGACCGACGAGTGTGCCTGATTGTACAAGCCGTCGACATGTCCAAGTCGTCACCCCGGCGGAAGCCGGGGTCCAGCATTCCGGGATCCCCCTGGATTCCGGCTTTCGCCGGAATGACGGACGAGGCCTGAGTGGCTGCTTGCGGCCCAAACTTGACTCATTCGCAACAAGTTCCGCTCTTCAAGCAGAGCTAGAGCCGAGAGCCTGGCGTCGAGAGAGGCCGCCGCAATCGTGAGGCAGAACGATGCGCGTCACGCGGTATAGCCAGTACACCGGGGAGTGGTGGGAGACGCTGAGCCTGGAGGATCTCTTCGGGGAGCTGGGCGACTACCTCTTGCAGAGCGGCTTTCGCCCGCCGGGACTGCTCGATGCGGACCTCGAGGACATGGAGTCGGAGCGCAGCCTTGAGGAGTTGTACCGGGCTATCCTGGAGGCCCTGGCCACCGGCGGCCGGATCTCTTACGAGGATGTCGAGAACTGGATGGAGGGCGAGGAGACCGAGGCCACCAAGCAGCTCGATCGGATCCTCAAGGCTCTCCTGCAACGGATGCTGCAGGAGGGGTACATCACCCTGCCGGGAGAGGATTTCGGCCGGCTGGACCGCGATCCGAATGGCTTCATGGGCGGGATGGGTCCGGAAGCGGGCCAGGCCAGGTTCGAGTTGACCAACAAGACCGTCGATTTCCTCGGCTACCGGACGCTGCGCGACCTCCTCGGCTCGCTGGGGCGGAGCAGCGTGGGCCGCCACGACACCCGCGAGCTCTCCACCGGGGTCGAGGCGTCGGAGGCCCCCAAGCGCTACGAGTTCGGGGACACGCTCAACCTGGACATCCCCGGGACGCTGCTGCGGGCCATTCGGCGCGAGGGGCTCCACACGCCGCTCGGACTGGAGGAAGACGACCTCTTGGTCCACCAGTCGGAGTACCAGAGTTCCTGCGCCACCGTGGTGATGCTGGACTGCAGCCACAGCATGATCCTCTACGGGGAGGATCGCTTCACGCCGGCCAAGCGCGTCGCGCTGGCCCTGGCCCACCTGATCCGCACGCAGTATCCCGGCGATACCTTGAGCATCGTCCTGTTCCACGACAGCGCGGAGGAGGTGCCGGTCAGCCAGCTCGCCCGCGTGACGGTCGGCCCGTACCACACCAACACCCAGGAAGGGCTGCGCCTGGCGCGCCGGATCCTCCTGCGGCAGCGCAAGGACATGCGGCAGATTGTCATGATCACCGACGGCAAGCCCTCGGCCATCACGCTGCCGGACGGGCGCATCTACAAGAACTCCATGGGCCTGGATCCCTGGATCCTGCAGGAGACCTTCCGCGAGGTGGCGGAGTGCCGCCGCGCGGGCATCCTGATCAACACCTTCATGCTGGCGCGGGACTACGACCTGGTCGGCTTCGTCCAGCAGGTGGCCGGGATATGCCGGGGAAAGGCGTACTTCACGACCCCTACCACCCTGGGCCACTACCTCCTGATGGATTTCATGACCAAGAAGTTCCGGGCGATTCACTGAGACCGGACCGGCGCCTCGATGGGTCCCGTCGGAGTCTAGAAATGGAACAGTTGGAGCGTCCCGAGCAGTTCTTCCAGGAGCGGTTCGGCCTGACCGAGCAGGCGCTGGAGCGGACGCTGGGCTCGCTGCTGGGCAAGCGCATCGATTACGCCGACCTGTACTTCGAGTACCGGGTGAACGAAGAGATCGGGCTGGAGGAAGGCAGCGTCAAGCAGGCCGCGCGCCGCATCAGCCAGGGCGTCGGCGTCCGGGCCACCGCCGAGGAGAAGACCGGGTTCGCCTATTCGGACGAGATCACGGTCAAGACGCTGCAGCTCTCGGCCGAGCGGGCACGGTACATCGCGGCCGAAGCGGGGCGGCCGGGGAGCGTGGCCATTCGCGAACCACGGCCCGCCCCCCGAGATCTCTACCCGGTGCAGGTCCCGCCGACAGAGATTCCCCTCCAGGACAAGATTGACCTTCTCGCACAGGTGGATCGGACCGCCCGTGCCTACGATCCCCGGATCACCAAGGTGTTGGCGTCCATCGCCAGCGAGTGCAAACGGGTCCTGGTGGTCGCTTCCGAGGGCGGGATGGTGGGGGATGTCCGACCGCTCCACCGGCTGCAGGTGACCTGCATTGCCGAGGACGGTCGGGGGCCGTCGCCCCGGCGCGAGATGGGCACCTTCGGCGGGGGCGGACGGGCCGCTTATAGCTTCTTCCTGGACGCGGAGCGCTTTGCCCGCTTCGCCCGCGAGGCGGCCCGCCAGGCCATCCTCAACCTGGAGGCCGAGGAGGCGCCCGCAGGGACCATGGACGTGGTCCTGGGGCACGGCTGGCCCGGCATCCTGCTCCACGAGGCGGTGGGGCACGGCCTGGAGGGCGACTTCAACCGCAAGGGCACGTCCGCCTTCAGCGGCCGTCTGGGGGAGCGCGTGGCTTCGGACCTCTGCACCGTGGTGGACGATGGAACGATCCCGGGCCGGCGGGGCTCCCTCAACGTGGACGATGAGGGGACGCCGACCCAGCGGACGGTCCTGATCGAGCGGGGCATCCTGCGGAGCTACCTGCAGGATCGCCTGAATGCCCGCCTCATGCAGCTCCCCCTCACGGGCAACGGCCGGCGGGAAAGCTACGCCCATCCGCCCCTCCCCCGCATGACCAACACCTTCATGCTGGCCGGCACGACTCCACCGGAGGAGATCATCCGCGCCGTGAAGCGCGGGCTCTACGCTGTGGCCATCGGCGGCGGTCAGGTGGACATCACCAGTGGCAAGTTCGTCTTCTCGGCGAGCGAGGCCTACCTGATCGAGGACGGGCGGATCGGCCGCCCGGTCAAGGGGGCCACGCTCATCGGGAACGGGCCGGATGTCCTCACCCGGGTGCGGATGGTGGGGAGCGACCTCGCCCTCGACGAGGGGATCGGCACCTGCGGAAAGGACGGACAGCAGGTGCCGGTGGGCGTCGGCCTCCCCACGATCTTAATCGAAGGGATGACAGTGGGCGGAACACGCTGCTGAGAGGTTCGATGTGCAAGGTTCACGGCTCGCTGTTGAACCCCACAGGTTAAGCCGTGCAAGCGTGAACCTCGCACCTTGAACCTGTAACCATCCATGGACTGTCGTGAACTCGCGCAGGACATCCTGCAGCACGCGGCCCGCTGCGGTGCCAGCGGCGCCGCCCTCCATCTCGTCGAGGACGAGGCGTTCTCCGTCCAGGTCCGCATGCGCTCCGTGGAGACACTGAAGACCGCCCGGGAAAAGCGGCTGGGGCTCCTGCTCGATGTGGGGCAGCGCTCGGCCACCACGGCGACCTCGGACCTCACGCCGGACGCCGTGCGGCGGCTCGTCGAGGATACCGTGGCCATGGCCAGAGCCACCCCCGAGGATCCCTGCGGAGGACTGCCCGCGCCAGAAGCCCTCGCCACCGAGCTCCCGGCCCTCGACCTCTGGGATCCGGAGCCGGCAGGCCTCCCCGTGCCGGAGCGGATTGCGCTCGCGGCTGCCGCGGAGGCGGCCGCGCTGGACTTCGACCCGCGGATCAGGAATTCCGAGGGGGCGGAATACGCCCATGGCGAGGCCCGGATCCTCTTCGCCAACAGCCACGGCTTCACGGGTGAGTACCGCAGTTCCTCGGTCTCCCTTTCGGCCTCGCCTGTCGCCGTGGCCGACGGCCGGATGCAGCGCGACGGGTGGTACTCGGTGGGGCGGCGGCTCGGCAGCCTCGAGTTGCCGGAGGCGGTCGGCCGGACCGCCGCTCGGCGCGCCCTGCGCCGTCTGGGGGCGCGAAAGGTCGCCACGCAGCAGGTCCCGGTGGTCTTCGATCCCGATATGGCTGCCGGCCTCCTGCGGAGCCTCTGCGGCGCCGTCTCCGGATCGGCCATCTATCGCGGGGCATCGTTCCTGGCGGGCAAGCTGGGCGAGGCTGTGGCGGCCAGCGGTCTCACCGTCGTGGACGATGGGCGCATACCGGGCGGCCTCGGTTCACGCCCCTTCGATGGCGAGGGACTCCCCACGCGACGGACGGTGGTGATCCGGGCGGGGGTCCTGGCGAGCTACCTCCTGGACACCTACACCGGCCGCAAGCTGGGGCTATCCTCCACGGGGAATGCCTCGCGCTCGCTGGGCCAGCGGGCCGGCGTGGGCCCCACCAACTTCTTCATCGAGCCCGGCCCCTACTCGCCGGAAGAGATCATCCGCTCGGTCGACCGCGGGCTCTACGTCACGGAGCTGATCGGCTTCGGCGTGAACCTGGTGACGGGGGACTACTCGCGAGGCGCCGTCGGCCTGTGGATCGAGGGCGGGGAGCTCACGTATCCCGTGGAAGAGGTCACGATTGCGGGAAACCTGAAGGAGATGCTCCAGGGGGTCGAGAGGATCGGCCGTGACCTGGAGTGGCGGGGGTCCGTCGCGGCCCCGACGCTCAAAATCAGCCGAATGACTGTCGCCGGACACTGAGGACAATGGAAAATTTCAAACGGACAACCGACAACCGGACATCGTCTCGTATTGATCGGTTGTCAGTTGTCGGTTTCCCATTTTCAATTGAAAGGAGTTGGTCGTGATCGTTGTGTCCAATCGGATCCCCGTCGCCCCGGGACAGGAGGCCGCGTTCGAGAAGCGCTTCGAGGGGCGGGCCGGGCTGGTGGAGAACCATCGCGGATTCATTCGGCTCGAGATCCTCCGCCCGAGGCCGGTCGAGATGCACGGCCATACCATGGGCGGCTCGGACTACTACGTGGTCCTCACGTACTGGGAGACCGAGCAGGATTTCTTGCGCTGGACCCAGAGCGAGGACTTCCGGACCGCCCACGCCAACCGGCCGCCCAAAGAGATGTTCGCGGGCTCCAACGTCTTCGAAATGCACGAGGTCATCCAGACGGCCGAGCGGCCGTCCCGCACCTGATCCAGCGGCGCTCCCACCGGGCAAAGCTCGCAGCCTCTCCCCTCCGCCAGACCGGGTCACGGCCGGGTCCGCATCGCGACCCGGCCCGGCGGTATTGACCTCACCCGGCTGTTTGCGAATCCGCAGGAGAATCCTCGGGCACTGGAAGCGGGTGCCCCGCCTGCGACTGCTGGAGGGCCAGCATGCTGAGGGGGCCGAAGAGCACGCCCAGCCCCAGGATGCCGAAGGCCGGCCCCCACTGCCAGGGGGAAAAGGTCGTCGTGCCGCCGACAGGTTGCAGCATGTCCAGGAGGAAGCCGAGGCATGCGGGTGACAGCGCGGCCGCCAGGAATCCGAAGCAGGACTGGACCGCCAGCGTCGCGCCGAGGGCGGAGGGCTCCGCCAATTCGGTCACGCCCGTGGACAAGGCGCCGGATTCGGAAGTCACAAAGACACCGTAGATGCTCGCAAGGCCCAGGATCGCCCAGAGTGGGGTCGCGAAGAACCAGCCGATAGTGAACGAACAGGCGGCGCTCGCGATCTGGGAGAGGATGATCACCCGGACCCGACCCCAGCGGTCCGAGAGCCAGCCGCCGCCGATGTTGGATGCGGCTCCCACCAGGAGAATACCCGAGGCGAGTGTTGCCCCCAGGCTGCTCGCGTCGACCAGGTTCGTCCCCCGCTGGACGAGAGCCGCCGCGAGAAACGGCGGGAGCCAGGAGCGCATCCCGAAGAGTTCCCAGTTATGGGCAGCGTAGCCGGCGATCATGAGGAGGGCCGGACGATTCCTGAAGACTCGGGCGTCCAGGAGGCGCGCGCGGGCTGCCGGGCGCGGCCCGGCCGGCGAGAGGACGAAGGCGGCCAAGCCAGCAGCGAGGAGCGGGCCCAGGGCGGTGAGCCCCATGGCGACCCGCCAGCCGGCCGTTCGGGTGAGCAGGCCGGTCAGCGCCAGCGAGATGGCGGAACCCAAGCCGAAGGCGCTGGCATAGACGGCGATGGCGAAGCCCCGGTGCTGCGAAGCGAATCGCTCGGCGACCAGCCGCATCCCCGGGACATAGGTCCCGGCGAGGCCGATCCCGGCCAGCGCGCGGAGGAGGGCGGCCGAGCGAAACCCCTGGGCGAAAAAGGGAAAGCCGAGGCCCGCCAGGCCCGCCCAGGCGGCAGCGGTGATGTAGATGATGCGCGTGTCCATCCGATCGGTAAGAGTGGCCAGGATAAGGACGGCCAAGAGATAGCAGGCCTGGTAGGCGGAAAAGATCAGCCCCGCCTCCCCGTGCCGCATGCCCCACTCGGACTGGAGGATGGGTTGGATGGCGGTGTAGTTGAGAAACACCAGCATCGTGGCCATCTCGCACAGGCAGATGGCCAGGAGCCAGCCGACGTCCCCGCGCCGCATCAGCAGGATCGATCCTGTTCGGGGGTGGGGATGGCGTCGGGCTGCGAGTGCGCAGGGCCCCGCTGCCTCCCGTTCGGCCGAGTCTCCAGGGCGACCTCGATCCAGCGCCGAAACTCCTCGACGCGGGTGAAGAGGGCGTGCGGTGCCGCCCCAGCCAGGGCTTCTACGGAGGAGCATGCGTCCCAGGCGACGGCCACCGGGAGGAGCCCGACGGCCCGTGCGGCCTGGATGTCTCCCAGGGCATCCCCTACGTAGGCGGCGCGCGCGGGGGCCGTGTCCCACCGGGCGAGCACCTTCCGGATTGCGTCCGACTTGATGCTGCCGCTCGGCGCCCCCGTCTCCACGACGTCGAAGAGCCCGTCGAGTCCCAGATCGCGCAGCGAGATGGCCGTGCTCCGGGCGCCCTTCCCCGTGACGATGGCCAGACGCAGGCCGCGCTCCTCCAGGCGGCGCAGCGCCGCCTGGATGCCAGGGAAGAGGCGTGCCCTCCGGCGGTGCTCCCGCTCGTACACCTCGAGGTAGAAGCGAAGGCAAGGCTCCCAGCGGTCCGGCACGAGGCGCTGGATCATCCCTTCCTCGCTGGGCCCGAAGCGCGCCATGATCTCCTCGTTGCTCAAGCGTCGCCCCGTAAACGTCTCGATCGCCTGGCGAAAAGCGACGAAGCAAACCGGCAGCGTGTCGGCCAACGTCCCATCCAGATCGAAGATGATCCCATCGAGGTTCACAGGGACTCCCCGCCCACTTCCTTGGCGTCTGGTCCGCCTCAAGCGGATTGCCGGCGAGCAGATTTTCGGATCAGGACGAAGCGGCCAGACCCTAGCCCGACGCTTCCCTTGTGTCAAGGCCGACGACGCTGGACGGCCCGGGGCGCCGGAAAGGGCGCGGGGTTTCCACTTGACAATCTCGGGTAACCTCGCTAACGTCCGATTTGCCTCCGGTTCAAACGGTATGAGTTTTCCCGACGACGCCGCGAGGATTTCGCCTTGCGGCGTCCCTATTTATCGGGAGAGCCGTAGAGATTTCCAGGGGCAGAAGGGCAGAGCCCCAGGGGAGACGCTGGGGGACCCCGATCCTCGGGGCGGCCGCAGGAGGCAGCGGGCCTGTGGTCGAGTGGGCGTGGGTGCCCCGCTCAAGATGGCGGTTTGCCGGAGAGCCGGCAGGGGTGGAGGACGATGGGGACGCGGTTGTACGTGGGGAATTTACCGTTTGACACCGATGAGGCGCAGCTCCGGGCCCTGTTCCAGGAGGGCGGGCGGCAGGTGGCCGAAGTCAAGATCATCACGGATCGGGACACGGGACGTCCGCGCGGCTTTGCCTTCGTGGAGATGGTCAGCCAGGAAGATGCCGACGCCGCCGTCAACGCCCTGAACGGGCGGGAAGTGGGCGGTCGGGCACTCACCGTAAATGAGGCCCGGGAGCGGGCCCCTCGAAGTGGCGGGGGCGACCGGCGCCGCTACTAACTCATCCCACCCAGCCGGCTTGCGCGCATTCGGACTGCCTCTGCGAGGCCACCCGTCGCGGAGAGGGGCGGGGGTGTATCCGGATGGCCGTTCACCGCGACGCCCACGACTTCGTCCTCACGGCCCGCATCTCTCGCCCCTGACCTGAGGCCGGCCGGGGATCTCGGCGTCATGAATGCTGCAACTCAACGGCGCGGCCGCCCACCAGTCGGTCCCCATTTTCACGTTCACCTGATCCCGCGCTGGCACCGGGACAGCATCGGCTTCGACTGGCCGCTCATCCCGGCGACCCGGTGCGCATCCGGCAAGCCGCGGAGAAGGTTCGCGCCGCGCTGTAGGAAGAGGCGCGCGGCTTGACAGGCCCTCTCGCCTGGGCTACCGTTCCCTGGCAGCGCGGAGGTGGGGATGGCGTGGTTCAAAAAAGAGCCCCTGGTCAGCGCCGGCGAGAGCAAGCTGCGCATGCCCGAGGGGCTCTGGGTCAAGTGCGACGGGTGCAAGGAGATCATCACCAAGCCGGAGCTGGAGCGGAACCTCCAGGTCTGTCCGCGCTGCGGGCACCACTACCGGATTGGGGCGCGGGCGCGCATCGTGCTGCTGGTGGACCCGGGCAGTTTCGCGGAGCACGACATCCACGTCCGCTCGCTGGATCCGCTGAGCTTCAAGGACCTGAAGAGCTACCCGGATCGGATCGAAGCAGCCCGGAAGGCGACGGGCCTGGACGAGGCCCTGATTTCGGGCACGGCGGCGATCGGCGGACATCGGGTGGGCCTGTGCGCCCTGGAGTTCGGGTTCATGGGGGGGAGCATGGGCTCCGTGGTGGGGGAGAAGGTCGCCCGGGCCATCGAGCGGGCGATCGCCGCGCGACTTCCTTTCCTCGCCGTCTCGTGCTCCGGTGGCGCGCGCATGCAGGAGAGCGCCCTCTCCCTCATGCAGATGGCCAAGACCTGCGCGGCGCTGGGGAGACTCGCGCGGGCCGGCTTTCCCTACTTCTCGATCCTGACCGACCCGACCACCGGCGGGGTCACGGCGAGTTACGCCATGCTGGGGGACATCAACATCGCGGAGCCTAAGGCACTCATCGGATTCGCCGGGCCGCGGGTCATCCAGGATACCATCCGGCAGGAGCTGCCGCCGGGCTTCCAGCGAGCCGAGTTTCTCCTGGAGCACGGCTTCGTGGACATGATCGTTGAGCGGAAGAACCTGCGAGCGACCCTGATCCAGCTCCTCGGGTACTTTGCCGAGGCGCCCGGCGCGGCGGCGCAGCCGTAGCGCCCGTCCCCCGCACGCTCGGATCCTGCCGCTCTCCCTCGCGCGGCACCCCCAACGGGCAAGGACGAGTGCGGTGACGTTTGCAGAAGCGACTGAGTTTCTCTTCGGCCTGCGCCGCTTCGGCTGGCGTCCGGGCCTGGACACGATCCGACACCTGCTGGCCCTCCTGGGGGACCCGCAGGATGCGGTGCCGAGCCTCCACGTGGCGGGCACCAATGGCAAGGGTTCCACCGCCGCCATGCTGTCCGCCATCCTGCGGGCAGCGGGTTACCGGACCGCCCTGTACACCTCGCCCCATCTCCTCAGCTTCACGGAGCGGATCCGCGTCGATGGCGGGCCCATCCCGGAGGAGGAGGTCACCCAACTCACGGGCCACCTCCGGGCAGTCTGCGAGGGGCACTTCGCCCAGTTCGACTGGTCCCGCCGCCCCGCCGCCGGGACTTCCCTATCCCACCTTCTTCGAGATGACGACCGCCATGGCCTTCCTCCACTTCGCGCGCCGGGGCGTCGAAGCCGCCGTCATCGAGGTGGGACTGGGCGGCAGGCTCGACGCCACCAATGTCCTGACGCCGCGGGTCTCGGTGGTGACGAACATCTCCCTCGAGCACCAGGAGTACCTGGGGGGGACCGTGGCGGAGATTGCAGCAGAGAAGGCAGGGATCATCAAGGCCGGCGTCCCGGTCGTCACCGGGACCCGGGACCGGGCCCTGGAGGTCATCGGGCGGATCGCGGCGGAGCATCAGGCGCCGCTCGTGTCGGTGCGGAAGCAGTACGCCTGGCAGATCCGGGAGCCGGCGCTGGATGGTCAGTGCTTCGACCTCGAAGGGCCGGCCCGCCGCTACAAGTCCTTGCGGATCCCCCTGGCGGGCCGCCACCAGGTAGAGAACGCGGCGACGGCCGTGGCGACCTGCGAGGTCCTGGAGCGTCAGGGCTTCCGGCTGGACGAAGCGGTTATTCGGCAGGGGCTCGCGGCGACAGCGTGGCCGGGGCGACTGCAATGGCTGCCGGGCCGTCCGCGGATCCTCCTGGACGGCGCGCACAACCCGGCGGGGGCCCAGGCGCTGGCCGCCTTTCTGGCGGAGCACCGCGCCGCCCTGAACCGGCTCATCCTGGTCTTCGGCGTCCTCAGAGATAAGGATTGGGAGGCAATGCTCCACCTGCTCGGGGCGCTGGCGGACCAGACTATTCTGACCCGCCCGCCATCCGAGCGCGGTGCCGACCCGCGCGAGCTGATCACGGCCGACCGCCACTGCGCCAAGGTGGAGATCGCGCCCGATCCCCCGCAGAGCCTGGCCCTGGCTCGTCTGGCCGCTCGGCCCGAAGATACGATCCTCGTGACCGGGTCTCTTTACACGGTGGCGGCGGCCCTTCGGGCCCTGGGCGTGGCGGTCATATGAAGTCGCAACGGCTTCTCTTCTCTTCACCGGGAACACCCTTTTTCACCTCCGATCCGTGTGTTATCATCCGTCACCCCTGCTGCACGCTTCGCTGTCAAGCGCCATACCTGCGCGAGGTGCCCGGGGGAGAGGGGGCCGGCGATGATTGCGAAGAAGACTCCCGCCAAGGTCACTTCCATGCTCACGTTGCCTTGTGAGGATCTCTGCGCCGTCGTCCTGGCCGCCGGCCAGGGGACGCGCATGCGCTCCGATCTGGTCAAGATCCTGCATCCTCTGAACGGCCTGCCGATGGTCAGCCACGTCCTGGAGCTGTGCCGACGCGTCGGGGTCAAGCGGACCCTGGTGGTCGTGGGCCACCAGGCCGAGCGGGTGCGCGAGGCCCTGGCCGACATGCCGGTGGAATTCGTCGTGCAGGCGGAGCAGCGGGGGACGGCCCACGCCGTGCTGCAGGCCGAGGCGCCCTTGCAGGGATTCGAGGGGGACGTCCTGGTGATGAACGGGGACGTGCCGCTGCTCCGCGACGCCCTGGTCACGCAATTGGTGGCCGTGCACCGCAAGGCCCGGGCCCAGGCCACGTTCCTCACCACGCACCTCCCGAATCCGACGGGCTACGGTCGGGTCGTGCGGGATCGGCGGGGCGCTTTCCGCGGGATCGTGGAGGAGGTCGAGGCCACGGCCGCGGAGCGTCGCCTCACGGAGATCAACGGCGGGATCTACTGCTTTCAGGCGCCGCGGCTTTTCGCTGCGCTGCGGCAGGTGAAGCCCTCCCCCGTGAAGGGGGAGTTCTTCCTCCCCGAGGTGCTCGCCGTCCTCCGGAAGGCGGGCGGGAAGCTCATGACGGTCCCGGCCGAGGACCCCCGCGAGGTGCTGGGGATCAACACCCGCGGCGAGCTGGCCGAGGCCTACGCCGTCCTGCGCCGCCGGGTGGTGGAGCGTCTCATGGCGGACGGGGTGACCTGCCGCGATCCGGCCACGGCCCATGTCTCCCTGCTGGCCACGATCGGGCGCGACACCACCCTGTACCCCCAGGTGCAGATCGAGGGCCAGAGCAGCGTCGGCGAGGGGTGCACCATCCACTCGGGCTGCCGGATCCGGAACGCCCGGCTGGGCAACCGGGTGATCGTGCTGGACGGCTCCATCATCTTGGACAGCGATATCGCCGACGACTGCGTCATCGGCCCCTATGCCCACCTCCGGCCCGGCAACCGCCTCCACCGAAGGGTCAAGATCGGCAACTTCGTGGAGGTCAAGAAATCGGCGATCGGGGAGGGATCCAAGGTCCCACACCTCACCTACGTGGGGGATGCCACCCTGGGGAGCCGGGTGAACGTCGGGGCAGGGACCATCACCTGCAACTACGACGGCTTCGCCAAGCACCAGACGATCATCGAGGACGAGGCCTTCATCGGCTCCAACACCAGTCTGGTGGCGCCCGTCCGGATCGGGCGGGGGGCGATCGTGGCCGCGGGCTCCGCCATCACGCAAGAGGTACCGCCAGATGCCGTGGCGTTTGGCCGGGCCCAGCAGGTGAACAAGGAGGGTCGGGCGGCCGAGATCCGAAAGGCGAAGGCCAAACGGTGAGCGCCAGCGCGGCTCCCCCTGCGCCAAGACTCGTGACCCTGGGCGGGCGGTCGGGGCCTTCACTCATCGTCCAGGGCTTCCGGGGGTCGGGCTGGACCGTGACCGCCCTGGTCACGACGACGGACTCCGGGAGCAGCAGCGGCGTCATCCGCGAGCAGTTCGGCCTCCCAGCGCCCGGGGACATCCGGACCGTTCTGGTGGCCGCGGCGGACCCGACCGGCGACCCGAACGCCCTGGCCGACCTGTTCGAGCACCGCTTGCGCCCTGCCAGCGATTCGACCCTCGACAACATGGCGCTCGGGAACCTGGTCCTCACCGCTCTGGCGGAGCGGCTGGGCGATCTCGAGCGGGCCGTGGGGGAGGCGGCCCGCCTTCTCAAGTGCTGGGCCGAGGTGCTGCCGATCCCCGCGACCCCCGCCACGCTCTGCGCGCGGCTCGCAGATGGATCCGTCGTCCGGGGCGAGGCCAATGTCCGGGCGACGGACAAGCCGCCCATCGCCACGCTGTTCCTCGAGCCGGCGGATGCCCGGGTGAGCGAGGCGTGCCTTCGGGCGCTTCGCGAGGCGGACTTGGTGGTCCTCGGTCCCGGGGGTCTGTACTGCAGCGTCCTCCCGGGGCTTCTCGTCGAGCCCATCCGGCGGGCGATAGCGGCCTCGACGGCGCGGACGGCCTACATCTGCAACATGACGACCCAACCCGGGCAGACGGACGGCCTGGACATCGTGGCCCACGTGGAGGAAGTCCTTCGGTACCTGGGGGATCGCAGGCTGGACTACGTCCTCCTGAACATCCAGGTGCCCGGAGAGGAGATGCTCGCCGCCTACCGGGAGGACCAGGTGCACTTCATGCCCGTCACGCCCGAGGAGGCCAGGCGGGTGAAGGCGCTGGGTTCCGTCCCCGTGGTGGGCAACTTCGTGGAGGAGGGTTGGCGGGGAAAGCGCGTCCTGCACAAGCTGGACACCATCCGCCACGACCCCCACAAGCTGGCCACCGCGTTGCGGGCGTTGATCGCGGAGGGCCACATTCCACGGCAGCGCAGCGAGGAGGAGACCAACACCACGCCCCGTGAGGCGGCGTGAGGGGGGAACACAAAGCCGATCGCCACAGGGACAGGGATAGCGATCCGATGTTGCCCCCCAGGGGGCAGCCGGATATCGCTGTCGGGTTTCCGGGAGAGGGAAGCGCATGCGATATCGGATGTTCGGTCGGAGCGACTTGGCAGCATCGGAAGTCGGGTTCGGCGTCTGGACAATCGGCACGCCCATGTGGGGGATCACGGACGAGGCGGTGGGCACCCGGCTGCTTCAGCGCGCCTTCGATCTCGGGATCACGTTTTTCGACACGGCCGATGTCTACGGCGACGGGCTGGGGGAGCGCCTCCTGGCCAAGGCCTTCAAGGGGCGGCGGGATCAGGTCGTCTACTCCACCAAGTTCGGGTATGATTTCCACAACCACCCCGGGGTGCAGCCGGGCCAGCGGGAGCGGCCACAGGATTGGACGCCCGCCTATGTCCGGAAGGCCTGCGAGGAGAGCCTGCGGCGGCTCGAGACCGACCGGATCGACCTGTACCAGCTCCACAATCCACGGATCGACACGCTGCGCCGCGACGACCTGTTCGAGGAGCTGGGACACCTGATGGCGGAGGGGAAGATCCGCCACTGCGGGGCCACGCTCGGACCCGCGATTGACCCGCGCCAGGTGGAGGAGGGGCGCGCCTGTATCGTGGAGCGGCGGATGACCACGCAGATCATCTACAACCTGCTGGAGCAGCAGATCGGCCAGCCCCTCATCCCCCTGGCCTCGGCGCAGAAGGTCGGCCTCATGGCGCGGGTGCCGCACTCCTCGGGTCTGCTCGAGGGCCGCTACACGCAGGAGACGACCTTCGGTGCGAACGACCACCGGTTGTTTCGGGTGAACACCGACGAGCGGAAGAAGGCCTGGCTGGATGTGGGCCTGAAGAAGGTGGAGAAGCTGGGCTTCTTGACGGAGGGGACGGGACGGACCATCGCCCAGGCCGCCATCCGCTGGATCCTGGCCGAGCCGTGCCTTGCCTGCGTCCTGCCCAACATCTACACCGAGGCGCAGCTCGAGGAATTCGCCGGGGCGGCGGACGTCCCGGACCTCACGCCAGAAGAAGTCCGACGGGTCCAAGGCCTGTACGCGAGGAACTTCGACCTGGAGGCGGCGGCCGCCTGAGGCTGAGCGAGCGCGGGCTGACCCCCGCCGACGAGAGGACGACCCATGTGTGGAATCGTGGGCTACATCGGGGAGAAGAAGGCCGTTCCCATTCTACTCGAGGGGCTGAAGCGGCTGGAGTACCGGGGGTACGACTCCGCCGGCCTGGCGGTGATCGACCAGGGGCGGATGGTCATCCACCGCGCCGTCGGCAAGATCAAGGAGCTGGAGAATCAGGTCTGGGGGACGAGCCTCACGGGTACCATCGGCCTGGGTCACACCCGCTGGGCCACTCACGGCCGGCCGACCGAGGAGAACGCCCACCCGCACACCGACTGCTCCGGCGACCTGGTCGTCATCCACAACGGGATCATCGAGAACTACCTGGCCCTCAAGGAGAAGCTGCTGGCCGAGGGCCACCTCTTCCGCTCCGAGACCGACACCGAGGTGATCGCCCACCTGATCGAGAAGTATCTCAGGGACGACCGGGACATCGAGGTGGCCGTGCGCCGGGCCCTGAACGACGTCACCGGGGCGTACGCCATCGGCGTGCTCTGGGCGGGGGATCCCGACCGGATCGTGGGGGCCAAGTGCCAGAGCCCCCTGGTGGTCGGCCTGGGCGAGGGGGACTTCTTCTTCGCCTCGGACATCCCCGCCATCCTCAACCACACGCGCAACGTCCTCTTCCTCGACGACGGGGAGATCGTGGTCCTGACCCGGGACGGGGTGCACCTCACGACGCTGGCAGGGCGAGCCGGTCCAGCGGCCGGTGGAGAAGGTCCTGTGGAGCCCCATCCTGGCGGAGCGGGGCGGCTACAAGCACTTCATGCTGAAGGAGATCTACGAGCAGCCGCGCGCCGTGCGGGACACGATCCGCGGCCGCTTCTCCGAGGAGTCGGCGCAGATCTTCCTGGAGGGGATGGAGGCGCTGGACGAGGTGCTGCCGGAGATCCGGAAAGTCGTCGCTGATCGCCTGCGGGACCGCCTGGCACGCCGGCCTGGTGGGCAAGTTCATGATCGAGGAGCTGTGCCGGCTGCCGGTGGAGGTGGACTACAGCTCCGAGTTCCGCTACCGCGATCCGGTGGTGGACGCGCACACCTTGGTGATGGCCGTCAGCCAGTCGGGGGAGACCCTGGACACCCTGGCGGGCATCAAGGAGGCGCGGCAGCGGGGCTGTCCGCACCTTCGCGGTCTGCAACGTGGTGGGCAGCTCCATCACGCGGGAGGTGGATGGCGTGCTCTACACCCATGCCGGACCGGAGATCGGCGTGGCCGCCAGCAAGACCTTCACGGCGCAGATTGCGGCCCTCTATCTCTTCGCGCTCTACGTGGCGGGGAGGCGGAACACGCTCCCGGTCGAGCGCAGCCGGCAGTTCCTGGCCGACCTCCTCCACCTCCCCCAGCAGATCGAGGCCGTGCTGCACCTGGATGCGGAGTTGGAGCGGCTGGCCCACCTCTACCACACCAAGACGGACTTCCTCTATCTCGGGCGCGGGATCAATTACCCCATCGCCCTGGAGGGGGCCCTCAAGCTCAAGGAGATTTCCTACATCCACGCGGAGGGCTATCCGGCCGGGCGAGATGAAGCACGGCCCCATCGCCCTCATCACCGAGGAGATGCCGGTGGTGATCCTGGCCCCGCGGGACAGGGTGTACGAGAAGATCCTGGGGAACATCCAGGAGGTCAAGGCCCGGGACGGGATCGTCATCGCCGTGGGCTCCGAGGGCGATTCCGACCTGCCGGGCAAGGTGAGCCACTTCCTGAGCGTGCCGCGCACCTCGCCCCTCCTCACCCCGGCCCTGCTGGCCATCCCCATGCAACTGCTGGCCTACCACGTGGCCGTCCACAAAGGCTGCGACGTGGACCAGCCCCGGAACCTGGCCAAGAGCGTGACCGTGGAGTAGCCGCGGGCGGGATTCGCCGGCGGCTCGAGGAGCGATCCACATGTCTGATATGTCCTCGCGGTTCACCCTGCTTACTGCCGCCCGCCTGCTGGATGGGAGCGGGCGGCCGGCGCTCTCCGGCGCAGCCCTCCTGATCGAGGACGGGCGCATCGCCTGCATGGGGCGCCAGGCGGATATCCTCCTGCCGGACGGCGTGGCCATCCGGCGCGTGGACTATGGGGATGCCACCATCCTCCCCGGCCTGGTGGATGCGCACACCCATCTGCTCTCGCCCGGCGACGGCACGCCCGGCGACGACGTGGCTGTGGAGGAAGACGACATCCTCCTGCTGCGCGCCGCCCGGAACGCCCGGACGGTCCTCCATTCCGGTGTGACGACGGTGCGCGAGAACGGCGCGAAGCACCGGGTCGCCTTCTCCCTCCGGGAGGGCATCCGGCGGGGTCTCACGGCCGGGCCCCGCATGGTGATCTGCGGGCGGCCGCTCACCATGACCGGGGGCCACATGTGGTACTTCGGCTCGGAGGTGGACGGCCCGGACGGGGTGCGTGCCGAGGTCCGGAGGCTCCTGAAGGAGGGGGCCGACTACATCAAGATCGTGGCCAGCGGGGGCAGCACGCGGTCCTCTGATCCGCGGCGCGCGTCTTATACGCTGGCGGAGCTGCGCGCCATCACGGACGAGGCGCACCGGCACGGCAAGCTCACCGCGGCCCACTGTGCCTGTGGGGAGTCGGTCCAGAACTGCCTCGACGCCGAGGTGGACATGATCATCCACTGCGTCTTCACCGAGGCCGACGGCACGTACCGCCCCCGGCCCGACCTGGTGGAGCGGCTCGCGGCAGCGGGCGCCTGGGTGAATCCGACGCTCTACATCGTCCAGGCCGGGATCGAGCATCTGGCCGCCATGCGGGAGCGCGAGGGGCGCCTCCCCGCCACGCAGGAGGCCTACTTCGAGTGGTCGAAACGGGAGCTGGAGGAGCGGATGAAGGCCGTCGGCGGGATGATGCAGGCCGGGGTGCGGATGACCGCCGGGTCGGACTCGCCGTGGGGCTGGTACGCCCCCGGCCAGTTCATCCACGAGGTGGAGATCTTGGCCCAGGCGGGCCTGGCCAATGCCGCGGCCATCGTCGCGGGCACGTCCGGCGCCGCCGATTCCATCGGGGCGGGGGAAGTGGCGGGGAGGCTCGCCCCCGGCCGCGCGGCCGATATCCTGGTCGTGGCCGGCGACCCGACGCAGGACCTCGCGGCCCTCTGGCAGATCCGGGACCTCTACCAGGACGGGCACCGCGTGGAGCGCACCACCCCCTGAGGGGACCTCACAGGATCGACTGGATGAAGGTGCGGAGGTTCTCGTTCCGCGGGGCGCTGAAGATCTGCTCGGGGATCCCCTCCTCCGCGATCTGCCCCTCGTGAATGAAGAGCACCAGGTCCCCCACCCGCCTGGCGAAGCCCATCTTGTGCGTGACCACCACTCGCCGTTGATATTTTCCGCCAGTACCGGCCAGGACCGAACGATCCCAAGGCGTGGGCCAGCGCCAAGTTCTCCGGAGACGACGACATGATCAGCCTCGATGATGTCCGGCAAGCGGCAGCGCGCATCCCCCCGTACGTCCGTACGACACCGCTGGTGGCGGCCCGATGTCTGAAGGATAATCCGTATCCGGACGGCGAACTGCTCCTCAAGCTCGAGTGCCTCCAGGCGACCGGTTCGTTCAAGGCGCGCGGCGCGGCGAACAAGCTCTTGTCCCTCTCCGAGACAGAGGTCCAACGAGGGATCGTGACGGCCTCCGGTGGGAACCACGGCCTGGCCGTCGCCTACGTCGGCTGGCTGGGGAAGACCAGGACAACCGTGTTCCTGCCCGACAATGCCTCGCCGGAGAAGGTGAAGAAGCTCCAGCACTGGGGGGCCACGGTGCGCTTCGAGGGCCACCAATGGCACGAGGCCAACCGGGCGGCCCTGGCCATGGCGGAGCAAGAGGGCCTCACCTACTTCCATCCGTTCGCCGATCCCATCGGTCATCGCCGGGCAAGGGACGACGGCCCTGGAGATCCTGGAGCAGGCGCCCGAGGTGGACGACATCCTGGTGGCCATCGGCGGGGGCGGATTGATCAGCGGGATCAGCCTGGCGGCGAAGGCGCTCCGCCCCTCGATCCGCATCATCGGCGTCGAGCCGACCGGCTCGCCGACATTGTACGAGAGCATCAAGGCGGGGCGGGTGGTGGAGCTATCGGCCATCACGACGTGTGTCCCGACCATGGCCTGTGCCAAGACCGAGCCCATCAACTTCGAAATCGTCCGGCGATTCGTGGACGAGATCGTCCTCGTCACCGACGACGATATGCGCGAGGCGTCCCGCTGGCTCTGGTTCGAGATGGGCCTGGCCGCCGATCTCAGCGGCGCAGCGACCATCGCCGCCCTGCAGAGCGGCAAGGTCCGCCCGCAGAAAGGCCGCAAGGTCTGCGCCCTGGTCTGCGGTGCCGGCCCGGATGGGATGGCGTGAATGGCGGGAGTGTACGGTTTTCTGGTCACAGATTGTGAGCTCAAACGGTGAGGGAGAATAGCAGCCGACTTTGGTCGCGGGTGGCTCCGAAGACAACCGGTCACAATCTGTGATCGGTTCGTACGACGGTCGAAGATGCCGCCCCTCGTTTTCATCGGACAGGAACCCAAGGATGATTTCCGCAGACTTCATGTTTCGGCTGACGCGCAGGAACACAGAGGCGGTATAGGGTTCAAGATCACAAAATGTGATCTTGAAACGAGGTCCAACGCTGACACCATGGAGTGTGCGCCCTGGTCTGCGGTGCCGGCCTGGGCGGGATGGCGTGACAGGCAGGAGGTCACGGACTTGAGGTCACAAATTGTGACCTCAAGCAGAAGGATCTAGCCAACGGCCAGCCGCGGAGGCTTTGTCCTTGACTTGCGACGCCGGCGGGAGGTAGGTTCCGAACCACCCTGCTGAGAATCTGCGACAATCGGCGAAGACAGGAAGTGGGGGACGTGAGTTGTCCCATTCTGCACTCTGGCGCCAGCGGCCCTTTGTGACCTTGGAAGTCGCAAGGGGCCGTTGCTTTTCCGGCTGGGTGGTCCTCGCTAACGTGGCTGGCGGAAGGTAGAAAATGGCAAGACTTTCCCTCGCGAAACTTGAACGTCACCTCTATGCGGCCGCGGATATTCTCCGGCCGCGGATGGATGCGGCGGAGTACAAGGACTACATCTTCGGGATGCTGTTCCTCAAGCGCTGCTCGGATGTCTTCGAGGCCGAGCGCGAACGGCTGGTCGGGCGCAAGGTCGAGGAGGGGCGCGCCCGCGAGGAGGTCCTGAAATACTACGCGCGAGAATCGAGACTTCTACGATGCCTTCTTCGTCCCCCGGAAGCCCGCTGGGACGAGACCATCCTGCCCAATCTCAACGCCGCGAATGTCGCCGAGATCCTTGACAAGGCCCTTGGCGCCCTGAGCGAGCACAACCCATCGCTGGAGCATGTCCTCGATCACATCCACTTCCAGAAGGTCTCTGGCGGAAAGCGCATCCTGTCGGACGAGGCCTGTCGAGGATCTGGTGAGGCACTTCAACCGCTACCGGCTGCGCAACGAGGACTTCCAGTTCTCCGATCTGCTCGGCGCCGCCTACGAGTTCCTGATCAACATGTTCGCCGAGTCCGCGGGCAAGAAAGGCGGCGACTTCTACACGCCGCGCGACGTGATCCGCCTGATGGTGCGCATGCTCAAGCCGCGGGCCGGCATGAAGATCTACGATCCGACCTGCGGCTCCGGCGGCATGCTGATCATCAGTCGGGAGTTCGTCGAGCAGTCGCGGGGACGATCCGCCGAACCTTCGCCTCTGCGGGCAGGTCAACGAGCCTTCCGCCTGGTCCATCTGCAAGCTGAACATGCTCCTCCACGGAATCCATGACGCCGACATCCAGCGCGAGGACACGCTGCTGCACCCGCTGCACCGCGAGGCGGGCGAGCTGGAGCGGTTCGATCGAGTCATCGCGAATCCGCCGTTCAGCCAGAACTACACCCGCGGCGAAGAGATGGAGTTCCAGGAGCGGTTCCGCTGGGGCTGGTGTCCGACCAGCGGCAAGAAGGGCGACCTCATGTTCGCCCAGCACATGCTGGCGGTCTGCAAGCCCGGCGGCATGGTGGCCACGGTCATGCCGCACGGCGTCCTCTTCCGGGGCGGCGCGGAGAAGCAGATCCGCCAGAAGTTGCTCGAGGAAGACCTGATCGAGGCGATCATCGGCCTGCCGCCCAACCTTTTCTACGGCGCAAGCATCCCGGCCTGCATCCTGGTCATGCGGCCGAACCTCTCGCGGCAGGCTCCCAACTCGAAGAAGCCGGAAGACCGCCGCGGCCGAATCCTCTTCATCAACGCCGATGCCGAGTATCACGCCGGCCGCGCGCAGAACTACCTTCGCCCGGAGCACGTGGAGAAGATCGTCTCCACCTTCGACCGGTTCGAGGACATCCCCGGCTACTCCCGCCGGGTGGACCTCGACGAGATCCGCGCCAATGACTTCAACCTGAACATTCGCCGCTACGTGGACAACTCACCGCCACCCGAACCGCACGACGTGCGTGCGCACCTCCTCGGCGGCGTGCCCGTGGCCGAGGTGGAGGCGCGGCGCGACCTGTACGTCAGCCTCGGTTTCGATCCGGCGCGTGCGCCTTCACGGCCGGCCGGAGCGATGCGCCAAGTACGTCGATTTCGCCCCGGCCCTTGCAGACCGCGCCGCCATCCGCCCGCTGGTCGAAAACGATCCCGGCGTGCAGGCCCGCGCGCCAGGCGCTTCGCGATGCGCTTGCCGGCGTGGTGGGGAGCACACTCGCCTCGTCTGGTCGAGCTGCCGGAGCGCCGCGACCTCAACGCGCGTGCGCGACGAAGTTCCTGGATACCTTCGTCGCCGCGCTGGGGCCGCTCGGGCTCCTCGACCGCTTCACTCTGGCGGGCGTCATCGCCTCCTGGTGGACCGAGACCCTTCCGGACCTCAAGACCCTGCTCGAAAACGGCTTCGCCGGCGTGCTCGACGGCTGGGTGGACGCCATCGCCGATGCAGTTGAGGACGACGATTCCGCCGGCCCGGCCTTCGATCCCTTCGGTCACAAGCTGGTCCGCGCCGTCATGACCGACTATCTCGAGCGAATCGCTGCCGCCAAGGCCGAAATCGCCCGGCTCAAGGGCGAGAAGGAAGCCTTCGAGCAGAGCAATCCGCCCGAGGACGCCGATGAAGATGAGCTGGCGACTGGAACTACGCCAAGGACCTCGATCGGCAAGTCAAGGAACTCAAGGCGGAGAATCGGGATGCCCTGAAGGCTAGAAACTACAGCCCGGATCCCGCGACCGCGAACTCGCCCACCCTGAACTGGAGAATAGCCGCCCTACGAGCGTCGCCAAAAGATCAGGCGCGAGCCCGCGCCCGCTACCTGGTCACATTTCCCGACGACAAGATCCGTGCAGGAACTCGAGTAGCTCCCTGCGGCGCAATCCGCGCGTCCGCCCTATGAACAAAACAAGAACGACTCTCGGCCTCGAACGCCTGCTGCGCAAGATCGTGCAGACCGGCCTCGTGGACGCTGCATGTCCCACTGCGGAGCAGTGCAGGAGCTGCCGCGAGCTCGCCCTGGAGAGGGCTGCGGGCCAAGATCGCGGAGTAGACAAGCTTTCCATCCCGACCGAGGAGAGGATTGCCGCCTCTGCAACTACATCGACGTATACAACAACGAATACATCACGGGCGGTTTGGAGTTCATGCCAGCCACGGCGACGCCGACCGAGATCAGCCGCTTTGGCCTGCAGCTTGGCGACGTCATCATCACCAAGGACTCAGAGACGCCTGACGATATTGGCATTGCAGCAGTAGCGGACTACGCGGCACCAGACCTGGTCTGCGGGTATCACCTAGCGCTGATTCATCCGCGAAAGGAGGAGGTTGACCCAACCTTCCTTGCAAAGCAACTAAGACATCATAGACTCGCTCGCTACTTCGGACAGCAGGCGAACGGAATAACGCGGTATGGGCTCTCGAGCGAGGCAATTGCCGGCGCCCGCCTGTGGCTCCCGGAGGTCACCGACCAGAGGGCCATCGGAGTAATACTCCGCCTCGGTGGACGAGGCGATTGCGAAGACGGAGGCGGTGATTGCGAAGCTGAAGCAGGTGCGCGCCGGCCTCCTCCACGACCTCCTCACCCGCGGCCTCGACGAACACGGCCAACTCCGCGATCCTCTCGCACCATCCGGACAGTTCAAGAACTCCCCTTGGGCCTGATTCCGAAGGACTGGCAGGTGAGCGTCTTGGAGATCTGGTCCCCGAGATCGGCCTATTGTATACGGGATCCTTATGCCAAGCCGGGGTTTTCACGAGGGACTCCAGTCATTACGATCAGGCACTCACGGAGGGCCGAATAGCATTCGGACTTGCTCCTTACGGAACCGCGCATAGAGGTGGCGTACAGCGTTACGCGTTAGTCCCGGTGACATCGTCTTCTCGCGGGACGGTCGACGTAGGACCTCTGTTGGTCGTTGGGGAAGTGGAACGCGGCTCGGGTCTGATGTCCTCGAACTGACGTGGACTCTCCGATTTGACCGCTGGCGAGCAGATCCTCACTATGTGCAGGCAACCATTACATCACACCCTCAAGTGCGTCGGCAGATCCGTCGCTCTCTGAATTCGGCGGGCCGCGACATTGCGAACGCACCCATCTTGAATTCCATACAAATCCCCTGGCCGCGGCTCGATGAGCAGTCGCGCATCGTCAGCACGATTACGAGCGCTTCAAAAGGGATTCGCGAGGAAGAGACCGGGCTGAGGAAACTTCTCATCCTTAGACAAGGCCTCATGTCCGATCTACTCACCGGCCGCGTGCGGGTGCCGGAGAGGATAGAGGTGGGGTCGTGAGCACGCCCGGTGGCTTTCAGCCTGTGTTCCGCATCACCAACCGGATGACGGCGGGGTTGACGCGGATCGAACGGGCTCGCGGGTTCCTGGAGGCGGCGCGGCTGTCCGAGGACTGGCTGGCGACAATGCGGTCGCGGGCGCTGCTGCTGGAAGCCCATCATACGACACACATCGAGGGCACGCGGCTCACGCTTGAGCAGGCCGAACGGCTGCTGGCCGGCGAGACGGTGACGGGGACCGACCCTGACGACGCGAGGGAGCTGCTGAACTACCGCGATGCCTTTGAGTTCGTGAGCGGCTACCTGAACGACGGCGGGCCCCATGACCGAGGGGTTGATCCGCGAGATCCACAGGCGGCTGGTGGCCGGCGTGCGGGGCGGTTCGGCGGCGCCTGGCGAGTACCGGCGAGTGCAGAATTACGTGGTCAACTCCGTCACTGGACAGGTGATCTATACGCCACCCCCGCCACACGATGTCCCGCCGCTGATGGCGGAACTGGTGGTGTGGCTGAACACGGTTGCCGAGGTGCACCCCGTGCTGGTCAGCGGTATCGCCCAGTTCCAGTTGGTGCACATCCATCCCTTCGTGGACGGCAATGGCCGGACTTCGCGACTCGTGTCCACGCTCTGCCTGTATCGGGCTGGGTACGACTTCAAACGGCTGTTCTCGATCAGCGAGTACTACGACCGTGATCGGGCGGGCTTCTACGCGGCACTGCAAAGCGTGCGGGACAGCGGTATGGATGTGAGCGGGTGGCTCGAATACTTCGTCGAGGGGCTGGCCACGCAGATGGACGAGGTCACCGCACGGGGCAAGCGGGTGATCCGCAGAGATGTGCTCGCCCGGAAACACGGGCTGAACAAGCGGCAAGTCCTGGCGGTGGGGCACTTGCTGGAGAACCCATCTCTACGGATTGAAGACTTCACACGCCTGTGTCCAGAGGTGAACCGACGCACCCTGCAGCGCGATCTGAAAGACATGGTGGACAAAGGGGTGCTCAAGACAAAAGGCGTGGCAAGAGCCATGGCGTATTCCTTGAGAATCAAAGGGTTGTGAGGGTATCGCGACAATACTGCGACACCAATCGCGACATTCTCCCGACACGACTTGCGACATCCTCGGGGCAGGCGGCAAGAGGCTGTGACAGCGTTATGACGCGGGCACCGGCATGAAGACGCAGTGGGAGTACGACCTGGTCGAGAGGCCCTTCTGCGAACAGCTCCGGGTGATGGGCTGGGAGTGGCTGGAGGGCGACACCGATGTGCCGGAGCTGACCGAGCGGGCGAGCTTCCGCGAGGTGCTGCTCAGGGACCGGCTTGCGTGCGGCGCTGCGGAAGATCAATCCCGGGCCGGACGGTCGTCCGTGGCTCGACGACGCGCGCTTGGATCACGCGATTCGAGATCTGGAGCGCCTGGGCGAGTACCGGCTCATGGAGGCCAACCAAGCCGCCACCGTGCTGCTCCTTCAGGGCACTATGACCGATGGCCTGCCTGACTGGGACCATGGGCGGTCCCAGCCGTTGCGGTTCATCGATTTCGACAACTGGCAGAACAATGACTTCCTTGTCATCAACCAGTTCAAGGTCGAGCTGACCAGCGGCCGGGGGCACGTCATCCCGGACGCGGTGCTGTTCGTGAACGGCATTCCGCTGGTGGTGGCGGAGTTCAAGAGCCCCGGGATCGAGAATCCGCTCGCGCGAGGCGATCAACCAGCTCCTGCGCTACTCGAACCAGCGGCGAGAGCTGTATCCCACGCTGTTACACCGACGATGAGGGCGTGGAGCGGCTCTTCCACTACAACCAACTGCTCATCGCCAGCGACTTCTTCGAGGCACGGGCGGCAACGATTGGCGCGCCGCCGGAGGCGTATCTGGAGTGGGCGGACACGAGTCCGGTGCCGCTCAGCGCGGTGGCGGAGGAGCTGGGCCGTGATTCCACGCGACGCCGAGGAGAAGGCCGCGGCCGCGGCGGAACTGCCTCGCAGCGGGGCAGGAGCAGCCGGACCGTCCTGGCATCCCCCTGTTCTTCCGCATGCCAGAGCAGCAGCCGGAGGCGTGGCGGCGGTCAAGCGTCACCCTGCACAGTCAGCAGGCTTCTGGTGGCCGGCATGTTCCGCCCGGCGCATCTGCTGGATCTGGTGCGGAACTTCACCGTCTTCCAGCAGGTCGAAGGCCGGACCCGCAAGGTCGTCGCGCGGTACCAGCAGTTCCGAGCAATCCACAAGGCCATCCAGCGTCTGCAGGAAGGCCGCACGCGCGGCCGGGGCGTCGATCGCGACGAACGGGGCGGCATCATCTGGCACACTCAGGGGTCGGGCAAAAGCCTCAGCATGGTCTTTCTCGTGCGGAAGATGCGGACGTTGGAAGGTCTCAAGCAGTTCAAGATCGTTGCGGTCACCGATCGCACCGATCTGGAGGGCCAGTTGCGCGAGACGGCGTCGCTTACCGGCGAGACGGTGCGACCCACGGACCGCGAGCGCGAGACTCGGGAGTCGCCCACCGCCCGCACGCAGCGCATCCTGGCCGAGGCCACGCCGGACATCGTCTTTGCCATGCTCCAGAAGTATCAGGAAGCCAAGCGCAAGGGGATAGCCGACGAGACCGTGGCCATGACCATCGTCCGCAAGGAGAAGAAACCGGGCAAGGACGAGCCCGGTGGTCGAGCGCGAGGTGACCTTCGAGGAGAACATCCGCTTCGAAGAATTCCCGCTGCTCAACGAATCCGAGGAGATCCTGGTGCTCGTGGACGAGGCCCATCGCTCCCACACGCGGACCCTGCACCGGAACCTGCGCCGCGCGCTGCCCAACGCCGCCATCATCGGCTTCACCGGCACGCCGATCCTGAGCCATGAGAAGATCGAGACGCGCGACATCTTCGGCGACTTCATCGACAAGTACGTCTTGCGCGAGGCCGAACTGGACGGCGCCACGGTGCCGATCCTGTACGAGGGCCGGACGGCGGACGGCTTTGTCAAGGACGCGCCGGGGCTGGATCAGCTTTTCGAGGACATGTTCCGCGACTACACGCCCGAAGAGCTGGCCGTCATCAAGGCCAAGTATGCCACCGAGGGGGACGTGCTGGAGGCCCCGCTCCTCATCGAGCAGAAGGCGCGGGACATGCTGCGCCATTACGTGAGCGTGGTGCTGCCGGAGGGGTTCAAGGCGCAGGTCGTGGCCACCAGCCGGGCCGCTACGGTAACCTATCACGAGAAGCTGGAGCAGGCGCGTCAAGAGCTGATCGCGGCGATTGAGGCATTGCCGGCTGCGACACTCGGCCTCCCGGAGGACGAGGTCGAGAAGCTGGACGCGGACACCCGGTTTCTGGTTCAGGCCCACCACCAATTGCCCTTGCTCAAGGCGCTGGAAATCGCGGTGGCGATCTCCGGCGACCACAACGATCCGGAGTCGTGGTGGGACTGGAGCGACAAGGAAGAGCAGGAAAGTCGCATCGAGCGCTTCAAGCGCAAGCTGGCAGTCGAAGGGACGGATAAGACCGATCCCCTTGCCATGCTGGTGGTCAACAACATGCTCCTGATAGGTTTCGATGCGCCGGTGGAGCAGGTGCTCTACCTTGACCGCAAGCTGGTGGCGCACGACCTGCTTCAGGCGATGGCGCGGGTGAACCGCACGGCGGCCCGGAAGCGCTGTGGCTACGTGGTGGACTACATCGGCGTGGCGCGACATCTCACCGAGGCGCTGGCGGATTACGACGGGAGGACGTTACCGGGGCGCTGGTCGACATCAACACGGAACTGCCGACACTGCTTGACCGGCGGGCGCGGGCCGTGGCCGTGTTCACCGATCGCGGCATCACGGACCTGAAGGAGGAGGTCACGGCTTGCGTGGAGTTGCTCGCCGATCTGAGGATCCGGGCGGATTTCATCAACAAGCTCCGGGTGTTCTACGAATCGCTCGACATCCTGGAGCACCGACCCGAGGTGCCGGCAGACGTCTTCCGCGATGCCAAGCTCCTGGGTTTCATCAACAAGGTCGCCGCCAATCTCTACCGCGATCCTGCACTGAACCTCCTGGGCGTGGCCGAGAAGGTCAAGGCGCTGATTGATGCCCATGTGACCGCGCGCGGAGTCGACCCGAAAATCCCGCCGATCGCCATCACCGACGCGCAATTCGATGAAGTTGTCGCGCGTCAGGGAACTCCCCGTGCCCGGGCAGCCGAGATGCAGCATGCCGCCCGGTACCACATCATCAGCTTCTCGGCGCAGAACCCGGCCTATGCTCGGAAGATGAGCGAGAAGCTGCAGGAGATCCTCCAGCGATTCAAGGACGACTGGGACGCGCTGGAGCGCGAGCTGCGGCGGTTCATCGAGGAGCTGCGGCAGGGAGACCGGAACGAGTTCCCCACCCTGGACCCCAGGACACAGGTGCCCTTCGTGCGCCTCGTGCTGGAAGAGCTTGGAAAGGGGCGGGACCTGACCGAGGCCGAGCGGGCAAAGGCCGTCGGCGCAACCCTGGAGATGGTCGACCGCATCCGGCAGGAAATTCGGATTGTCGGTTTCTGGCGCAACCTCTATGCTCGTGAGCTTCTCACCAAGGCGCTGGTGCGCGATCTTGACGCCTGCGGCGTTTGCCCGGCGGGCCGTGAACGAGACCTCGCCCAACGGCTGGTCGCGCTGGCCAAGGAGAACCACGAGAGCCTGACGCGATGACCAGCGAATCCTTGCGAATTGACGGACTCACCCTGGAGCTGCGCAGAAGCCCGCGGCGCCGGACCCTCGAGCTTATGGTCGATCGGGATGGCGCCGTGAAGATCTACGCGCCGCAAGGGGCCCGCTCAGACGAGTTGGCGCGCTGGGTCAGGCGCAAGCTGCTCTGGCTCCACGGCAAGCTGGCGGCTAAGAGAGAGCTGCGCCTCAAGGGCGAGCCATCCCGAGTTCGTGAGCGGCGAGACCTTCAGCTACCTCGGGCGGAGCTACCGGCTGCAGGTTCTACACGAGCAAGAAGCGCCGCTGAAATTCGATGGGGCGAGATTTCTGCTCCGGCGTGATTCCCGACCGAACGCCTTAGAGCACTTTCGGCGCTGGTACCGCCAAGTGGGCATGGCCTGGTTGCAGGCCCGCGTGAAGCTTCTTGCTTCCAGAGTCGGGACGATGCCCGCGGAGATCAAGGTACGGGACCTGAGTTTTCGCTGGGCCTCGTGCAGTCGGACCGGGGTCGTCGCCTTTCACTGGAAGCTCCTGCAGCTTCCTGTGCAGCTTGTGGATTACATTATCATTCACGAACTGACCCACTTGCGTTATCCTTACCATGATGAGGCCTTCTGGGTCTGTGTTGAGCGGGCAATGCCGGACTGGCGAGATCGAAAAACCCAATTAGACGAATATGCTATTTGCTACCTGAAGTCTGGCACGTAAGCGGCCCGGTGACCATGCCACCGCCTGGCGTCGGTGGAAGATCCAAGGTCCTTGCGCCATCAGGTCTACCTCTTTCGATCAGCGCATCTCGGCGTGCCACGGAGAATGGGCGATGCGTATCAAGTCAATAGAACTTCGGGACTTTCGCGGAATAAGGGAAATGACACTGGTCTTTCCTGAGGAGCGCACTAGTGTGCTCGTTGGAGTTAACGGAGTGGGCAAGTCGAGTGTCCTGGACTGCGTGGCCATCATGCTCTCCAGACTGATCGGACGCATCCGTACATCCACTGGCACCGGGCGTTACTTCACCGAAGAGGACATTAACAACAAGGCGATTGAAACGTCCAATACGATCGAAGTGATGCTTTCCGGCGAAAGAATCTCCTGGACTGTTACTAAGACACGTCATGGGCGGAAGCAGCAGTCCATCACCCATTTAGAGGATCTTAAAAAGGTAGTCGAACGACTGGCCTCCGGGGCAGGCTTGGACGCAAAGACGAACATTCCAGTGGCGGTGTATTACCACGTCAATCGGGCGGTTATTGACATCCCCCTCCGAATCCGAGGGAGGCATGAGTTCTCCCAATTGGCAACGTATGACCAAGCTCTGACAGGCGCACGCAACGATTTCCGGATTTTTTTTGAATGGTTCAGGAAGCGTGAAGATGTCGAGAACGAGGCGCTTCGCGATGCAGCGACGCGATCGAAGGATGCCAGAGCAAGATATCAGACAGACAGACAGTTAGATGCGGTGCGCAAAGCGGTCGAGGGCTTGCTCCCGGGATTTACTAATCTTCGCGTACGCCGACAGCCCTCGCTGCGAATGACGGTTGAGAAGCAGGGCAATGAGGTTATTGTGAACCAGCTCTCGGATGGTGAGAAATGTCTGCTGGCCATGGTCGGCGATCTTGCCAGGCGACTGGCAATTGCCAACCCGTCATTGTCGGATCCTCTGCTTGGCAGAGGGGTTGTGATGATTGACGAGGTTGATCTGCATCTCCATCCGCAATGGCAGCGGATGATCATATCTTCACTCGAGCGCACCTTTCCGAAATGCCAGTTCATCCTTACGACGCACTCTCCACAGGTGCTGAGCTACGTGAAGAGAGAACAGGTGTTCATCATTGAGGACTTCAACCTGATCAAGAACACGCCCCACACATATGGTAGGGATGTGAACTCGATCCTCTTCGAGCTCATGGGAGTGCTGGAACGTCCACAAGAGGTAAAGGATCGGCTACGAAAGTGCTTTAGGCTCATAGAGCAAGAAAGGTTTAAAGAGGCACGCGCGGAAACGGAAGAGCTTGGCGAGCTGTTGGGGCCAAACGATGCGGACGTGCTGCGCGCCAAGACCATGCTGAACTTTTTAAGGGAAAAATGAAGAACATAGTCAAGGCCAGCGAACCGCCGTCCCTGACGAGCCATCGGCGTGAACCGCATGCTGACTATGAGAACTATTTGGAAAAAGCTGACCTGCGCGTATCTCTGCTCCAGGAGCAGGGCTACATCTGTTGCTACTGCAACAGGCGAATAACTGCGCGGGGCATGAAAATCGAGCACTGGAAGCCGAGAAACCTGTACCCAAGTCTACAACTCGAATACGCCAACCTGCTTGCCTCGTGCCTTGGAGGGGAAGGAAACCCCCGGCATTTGCAGCATTGCGATAGCCACAAGGGGGATACCCTCATCACCATTCATCCGGCAGACGCAAATCACAACTGTGAGCTTCTTGTCAAATATACGGGTGACGGCGAGATCTTTTCTGACAGTCCAACCATCGATCATGATTTGGATAAGGTCCTGAATCTGAATCTTCAAACCCTAATGAATAACAGGCGAGCGGTAGTGGACGGTATGCTTGCCCATCTCCGGCAACGGAGGCCGATAGGAAACTGGAAGCGGCAGTTCCTCGCAACGGAACTGGACCGGTGGTCGAGTCGCAATAGGCGCGGACAATTTCCGGAGTACTGCCATGTGGTGATCCATCACTTACGGAAGAAGCTCGCACGGATGGAGAAGTCGGAACGTTAACTGCTGTGGACGATAGCCCAGGGCCGACGCCACGGCTGGTTGCTTCAGGAGATAATCCATGAGTGAGAAGGCACATGCGTCGAAGGACCCGGATATCCTGGCGGCCGGCGTTGCCTTGCGCCGGGCGGCCAGACGTGCGCGAGAAATTGGCCGCCGGACCGGCACACCAGTATACGTGCTGAAGGATGGTCGGATTGTGGACCTGACACGAGAACGGAAACGACGGAGTCGATCACGGTGAGCGCAGCAGTGTCCTGGAGGCCGGTCTGATCAAGGTTTGATCGGGTGCGGCTTTGAGTCAGAAGGGGAGTGACCATGGCACCGCTTGGGTTCGCGATTGTGGGCTGTGGGGGAATGATCGGCGGGGTGCATGCCGTGGCGCTCAAGGAGATTCCCGATGCCCGTCTTGTGGGCGGGTGGAGCCGGTCGGCCGAGAAGACGCAGCGCTTCGCGGAGCAGCATCGGGTCCGGGCGTACGGGAGCTACGAAGAGCTTCTGGGCGATCCTGAGGTTCACGCCGTCAGCGTCTGCCTGCCCTCCGGGTATCATGCCGACTTCGGTGCGAAGGCGGCCGCCGCCGGGAAGCACGTCATTGTCGAGAAGCCCATCGACATCACCATCCCCAGGGCAATGACCCTGATCGGGGCCTGCCGGAAGGCCGACCGGAAGCTGGCCGTCATCTTCCAGAGCCGCTATACCCCGGCCGCTCGGAAAGTGAAGCAGGCGCTGGACCGGGGCCTCCTGGGACGGCTGATCCTGGGGGATGCGTATGTCAAGTGGTACCGGTCTCCGGAATACTACAAGAGCAACGCCTGGCGGGGCACGAAGGCCGTCGACGGGGGCGGAGCGCTCATCAACCAGGCCATCCACACCATCGACCTGCTCCAGTGGCTGATGGGCGGCATCCAGCGCGTGAGTGGTCTGGTGCAGACCTCCACCCACGCCATCGAATCCGAGGATCTGGGTGTGGCGACCGTCGAGTACCGGAATGGCGCCGTCGGGGTGATCGAAGGGTCCACCGCGGTCCGGCCGGGCTTCAAGGAGCGGATCGAGCTCCACGGCGAGAAGGGGTCCATCTCCCTGGAAGGGGGGAACGTCACCGCGTGGAAGGTGGACGGGTGCAACGAGGCCGAGTACGTGGACGCTCAGAAAGTCTCCTACGGGTCCACCAGCTCTCCCGCCATCTCCTACGTCAATCACAAGGCGCAGTTCGAGGAGATCATCGCAGCGATCCAGCGGAATACGGAACCCTCGGTGAACGGCGAGGAGGGGATCAAGTCGCTGCGCATCGTCCTCGGCATCTACGAGTCCTCCGCGACGCGACAGTGGATCGACCTCTGATCCGCCAGCGACATGCCGACGCCGGTCTCTTTGTCCACCCGGCTCCCCGCCGCCGTGGCCGCGCTCGCCTTTGCCCCACAAACACATCAAATGGCCGGGGCTGCCACTTCCTCCTTGACACCGCCCCCTGGTCTGCGCGATGCTCTGGCGGCTTCGGGGGGACGTGCAGTCCTGGGCCGCTTCGGGTCGTGCCGTATTGCCTCCAGCAGGGCATTCTGGCAGTCCGCGGATCTCGAGATCAGCTCACTCCAAGAGCCCGTTCTCATCAGTGAGCAGAGGCGCTCTCCGGTGGGGTTTCAGGTGTCCGGCCGCATTCGCGCCAAGAGGCGAGCGTCTGCTCGGACTCATTCTCAGCGTCAGAGGTCACACGACCTTTTCAGAGGAGGGTGTTCTCGATGAAAAAGGTGCAGGTAGCAGTGGTAGCAGGACTCCTCATCCTCGGCACCCTGACAGGCGTGAGCTGGGCGGCGCGGGCGGGCGGGACATTCACCTTCGTCGTCCCCTACGGCGGGGACGTCCTCACGCTCGATCCGCATCGCACGCCCAATACCAATGACTGGATCGTCACCATGAACATCAACCGCAGCCTGTACAGTTGGGACGACCAGCACAACCGGCCGAAGCTGGAGCTGGGGGACAAGATCGAGGTCTCGCCGGACGGCCTCGTGTACAAGGTCTCGCTGAAGAAGAACGTGAAGTTCCACAACGGGCGGCGGATGACCGCGGATGACGTGATCTGGAGCTACGAGCGGATCATGAATCCGAAGGTCGCCTCGCCCTCGGCCCGGTTCGTGCGCGTGATCAAGGGCGCCAAGGAGTACGAGGAAGGCAAGGCCGCCCGGATCTCCGGGCTGCGCAAGATCGACGATTTCACGCTCGAGATCACCATGGACCGGCCCGTCGATCCAGCCTACACCCTGTACGAGGCCGGCACGGCCATCCTTCCCCGCGAGGAGGTGGAGAAGAAGGGCGACGCGTTCGGCACCGATCCGGTGGGCCTGGGCCCCTTCAAGTTCGTGAAGTGGGTCAAGGGCAGCGAGATCGTTCTGGCCAAGAACCCCGACTACTACGAGAAGGGGAAGCCCTACCTCGACAAGGTCGTGTACAAGATCATGCCCGAGGGGGCCGCGCGCGATGTGGCCTTCCGGGCCAAGGAGCTGGACGCGACCGTCGTCGGGTCGGCCCAGTATCCCGTGTACAAGGCGGATCCCCAGATCTCCAAGAACATGGTCGAGGTGGCCGAGCTGTTCACCCGCGTGATCGGATTCAACCCGAACTACGAGCCGTTCAAGAACAAGCTGGTGCGCCAGGCCATCAACTACGCCATCGATTCGCACGCTGATCATCCAGAAGCTCCTGAAGGACAAGGCGTACCCCGCCGTCGGGTACCTGCCATCCACCTCCCCGGCCTTCGATCCCAAGGCGAAGGGGTACGAGTACAACGTCGAGAAGGCCAAGGCGCTGATGAAGGAGGCGGGCTACGAGAAGGGCTTCACCTTCGAGTGCCTCGGGACGAGCAACGAGTCCTGGGGGATCCCGGTCGTCGAGGCCATCATGCCGTTCCTGAAGCAGATCAACGTCACGGTGAAGCCGCAGCAACTGGAAGGCGCGACCCTCTCCGCCCGGATGCAGAAGATGGACTACCAGGCCTTCATCTGGTCGCTGAGCAGCGGCGCCGGCGGAGATTCCCTGCAGGCCCTGGCCCGCTGGGAGTCCAAGAACCCGCCCACCGCAGGCAACTTCGTGACCTACAACAACCCCGAGTTCGACAAGCTCCTGGACGCGGCGCGGAAGGAGCGGGATGCCGCCAAGCGCAACGAGATTCTCCGGAAGGCGGATGCCCTGTTCAAAGAGGACGCGCCGCTCTGGTTCTTCAACTACAACAAGGCGGTGGTCGCCCACCAGCCCTGGGTCCACGGGATCAAGCCCGTGGCCATCGAGATGATGTATCAGGATCTGACGGACCTGTGGATCGACGACTCCTCCCCCCGGGCGAACGAGAAGTAGATCCTCCGGGGGGTTCGACCGCTCGACCCAGCCCGCGTGTCCATGCCGCTCGAGCCCGGGCCGCCCTCCTGGGGCCCGGGATCGAGCGCGCCTTTCTGGTCCGAACGGACTCGGCATCCAACGTTCATTTCGTCGTCCCAGCAGGTTCTCCATGCTCGTGTACGCCTTCCGCCGGCTGCTGCAATTTATCCCGACCATCCTGGCGATCTCATTGATCATGTTCCTTCTGCTCAATGTGCTCCCCGGGAACGCGGCGCTGGTGGCGGCAGGCGCGCAGGACCGGGGCCTCGACCCGAAGTACGTCGAGCAGATGAAGAAGCAGTGGGATCTGGATAAGCCGCTGCACGTCCGCTATCTGAACTACATACGGAACCTGGCGCGGGGCGACCTGGGCCTGTCGTTCCTGCGTCGCGAGCCGGTGCGCGCGCTGATTCTGGCGCGCCTGTGGCCGACGCTGAAGCTGGCCCTGGCGGCCATGCTGATCGCCGTGGGCCTGGGCCTCCCGCTCGGCTTCCTGTCGGCCGTGCGCCAGGGGTCCTGGCTGGACACCTGTTCCATGGTGGGCGCGGTCTCGGGGGTCTCCATTCCCCAGTTCTGGCTGGGGCTGCTGTTGATGTTTCTGGTGTCGGTGCAATTTCGTCTCCTGCCGACGTCGGGCTATGGCGATGGGGATCTCCGGCATATGGTCCTCCCGGCCGTGACGCTGGGCGCGGGGTACATGGCCCTGCTGGCCCGCACCACCCGGGCCGCCGTCCTGGAGATCCTCAACGCCGATTACATCCGGACGGCCCAGGCGAAGGGGCTGCCGGAGTTCACGATCCGGCGGAAGCACGTGCTGCGGAACGCCCTCATCCTGGTCCTGACCACGGCCGGCCTGCAGTTCGGGTCGCTGATGGGGCAGACGGTGATCGTGGAGAAGCTCTTCTCCTGGCCCGGCCTGGGATCCCTCCTGGTGGATACGATCTTCCAGCGGGACATCCCGGTGGTGCAGGGGTGCGTGCTCCTGATCATCCTGGTCTTCCTGGTGGTCAATCTCGCCGTCGATCTCCTGTATGCGGTGATCGACCCCCGGATCGAGTACCGATGAAGGGCACCCTCCGCATCCTCCGTGGGCGGAAAAATCTGGTGGTCGGCGGCAGCATCACGCTGGCGATCATCCTGATGGCCATCTTTGCCCCGCTCCTCGCGCCGTACGATCCCATCAACCACGCCGACCTGATGCATGCCGAGGAGGCCCCCAACCGGGCCTTTCTCTTCGGCACGGACATCCAGGGGCGGGATATCCTCTCCCGCGTCATCTACGGGGCCCGCATCTCGCTGAGCATCGGCCTGGTCACGCAGGTCCTGAACAGCATCATCGGCGTCCTGCTGGGTCTCACGGCCGGCTTCTTCGGGAAGTGGTGGGATGATCTGGTCATGGGGCTCACCAACGTGATGCTGTCCATCCCGGCCCTGGTCTTTGCCGTGGCGATCATGGCCGTCCTGGGCCCGGGGCTCTTCAATGTCTTCCTGGCCCTGGGCTTCACCAACTGGTCCTACAGTTGCCGGGTCACCCGCTCCCAGGTCCTGTCCGCGCGCTCCCTGGACTACGTGGTCGCGGCCCAGGCGCTCGGATACGGGCGCGCGCGGATCATGCTGACCCAGATTCTGCCCAATATCGTGGGACCGATCCTGATCATCGCGACGCTGGGCGTGGCGTACGCGATCCTCACGGAGGCCTCGCTCTCGTTCCTGGGGTTGGGGGCACAGCCACCCACGCCGAGCTGGGGTGGGATGCTCTCCACCGCCCGCGAGCAACTGTTCACTGCGCCCTGGATCTCCATCTTCCCGGGGCTGGCCATATTTGTCACCGTGCTGGGCCTGAACCTGCTGGGGGACGGACTGCGGGACGTCCTGGACCCGCACACTCTGCGGCAGAAGCGGTGACCTCCTCTCCGAAGGAGCAGACATGGAGACGGTGATCTGTTCGACCCGCATCTTCACGGGGGACCCGGCGCAGCCCTGGGCCGAGGCCGTGTGCGTCAAAGACGGGCGAATCCTGGTCCTGGGGGGCAACGACGACGTGAAGCGAGCCGCCTCCCGCGGGGCGCAGGTCTTCGAGTTACCGGGGCGATTGGTCATGCCGGGGATGGTGGATGCGCATCTGCACTTCGTGAACTTCGGCCTCTATCTCCGTCGGCTGGACCTGCGAGACCTTCCCTCGATCGACGCCTGCCGCGCCCGGGTGAAAGAGGCGGTGGCGCGCCGGAAGCCCGGGGAGTGGATCATCGGGCGCGGGTGGAACGAGAATGGATGGGCGGATCGCCGCGAGCCCAGCGCCCGGGACCTCGACGACATCGCGCCTCAGCATCCCGTGATGCTCACCCGGGCGTGCGGGCACACGGTCTGGGTCAACTCCATGGCCATGACGAAGGCGGGGATCGCCAAGGGGACTCAGGACGCGCCCGGCGCGCGGATCGAGCGGGATCCAACGACTGGCGAGCCGACGGGCGTTCTCCGAGAATACCGGAAGATCATCGAGAAGGTCATCCCGCCCCCGACGATCGAGGAGCGGAAGTTGGCAGCCCTCCAGGCACAATGCGAGGCGCTGCGCTCTGGCGTGACGGGGGTCCATTCCTGCGAGACCCTGCAGGAATGGGAAGCGCTGGCCGCCCTGGATGGAGAGGGGAAGCTCAAGGTCCGCGTCCACCACCTCCTGCCTCCCGATCAGTTGGAGCCGGCTCAGTCTCGGGGCATCGAGTTGGGGAAGGGAAGCGAACGGCTGTGGTTTGGGCAGGTGAAGCTGTACGCCGACGGCAGTCTGGGGTCCGGCACGGCCCTTCTCCACGAGCCGTACACGGATGATCCCTCCCAGCGAGGCCTCGCCGTCCTGACGCCCAAGCAGCTCCAGGAGCGGGTCGAGTTGACGTACGAGCGCGGAGGCGATGTCGGCGTCCACGCCATCGGCGACCTGGCGGTGACAAACGTGCTTCGCGCCATCCAGGCGGCCCGGAGGAAGTACCCGGGGCCGCGGCGCGATCGGATCGAGCACGTCCAGTTGATGCACCCGGACGACTTCGCGACCTTCCGGGACCTCGGCGTGGTTGCCTCCGTCCAGCCGGTCCACCTCCTCACCGACATGCCTGTGGCGGAAAAAAAGTGGGGAATGGACCGCTGCCGCTACGGCTACGCGTGGAGGTCCATGCTCCGCGCAGGCATCCGTCTGCAGTTCGGCTCGGATGCACCCGTGGAGCCCATCAACCCCCTCCTGAGCTTTCACGCCGCCCTGGCCCGCCAGCAGCTCTCCGGCGAGCCCCGGGATGGGTGGTTTCCCGCCGAGCGCCTGACCCTCGAAGAGGTCATCCGTGCATTCACCCAGGTGGCCGCATGGGCCTCGCGGAAAGAGGATCAACTGGGGACCCTCACCCCTGGGCGAAAGGCCGACCTCGTCGTCTTCGACCGGGATCTCTTTGCCGTGGACCCGGGCCAGGTGACCTCAGCCGAGGTGGAGCTGACCATGGTGGATGGCGAAGTGGTGTATCGGCGTGGGGAGAGCGCGTCTGGTTCCTGAGGATGGGAATGAGACTGGGAAGACGACGGTAAGCAACTCATCGCATGCGAGGAGAAACTTCATGACTATCGAGAATAAAGCCAGCCTGAATGAGGCGGCCGTGACTGACATGCGAGCCGCCATCGAGCACCGCGCCACGTGGTTCTGCCTGCTCTTGGACGAAGCGGAGAAGGCGGGACTGACGGGGGAAGCCTTCGCCCGCCGGGCCATCGCTCGCTGCGGGGTGTTCCACGGGAATACCAAGTTCACCCGGACGGAGGATCTGAAAGCCCTCGCCAAAGAGTTCGCGAGCCCGCTCTTCGCCAAGGTTTTCGAGATGGAGGTGCAGGAGGCCTCCGACCGGAAATTCGAGGTCCACTTCCATTACTGCCCCCTCGTGGCCGCGTGGCTCAAGCAGACGCGGGACGAGAAGAAAATCGAGACGCTCTGCGATATCGCCATGGATGGGGATCGAGGAATCATCTCTACTTTCCCCAAGTTCCGGTTCGACCTTCAGGGGACGATCGCCCAGGGGGAGAAAGTCTGCAAGATCATCATCACCAAGCATTCGTTCACCTGTCCGATCACCACCAACGGAAAGGAGTCATAGCATGGGCACAGCGGACAATCTTAAAGACGCTTTTGCCGGGGAGAGTCAGGCCAATCGGCGGTATCTGGCATTTGCCGAGAAGGCGGACACGGAAGGCTACCCGCAGATCGCGAAGCTCTTTCGCGCCGCCGCGGACGCCGAGACCGTCCACGCGCACGCCCACCTGCGGGCCATGAAGGGCATCGGGAATACCCTGGAGAATCTCCAGACGGCCATTGCCGGGGAGTCGTACGAGTACCAGAAGATGTACCCGGAATTCCTCAAGGCAGCCCAGGCGGAGAAGGAACAGCCCGCGGTCCGCAGCTTCCGGAACGCCCTGGCCGTGGAGGAGACCCACTACAAGCTATACTCACAGGGCCTGGCGACGCTGAAGGCCGGGAAGGACCTGCCTGCGGCGTCGATCCACGTCTGCCCAGTGTGCGGCCACACCGTGATTGGCGAGGCGCCAGACAGGTGTCCGGTGTGCGGCGCGCCGGGGGACGACTTCTCCGAGGTGAAGTAGCCGCATCCCTGGATCAGCAGCCCTCAGCATACCTCTTGGCGACGGGGAAGGGTGGCAGGATGCCCTTCCCCGTCGCCGCTTCTGTCACTGCCCGCGACGCAGGCGATGGTACAGCGCCTCGGCCTCAGCCAGGCCCCGGCGGAAGGGGCCCTCGGCCTCCAGCTTGAGGCTGGTGACGGCGGCGGCCCAGGCGACGGCCTCGGCCGGGGGCGCCGTGAGCCGTCGGGACAGGTAGGCCGACGTGCACGTGTCGCCCCGCCCGCTCCGTCCGGCGACCTCCGCCGGAACGAACGGCGCCTCATCGGCGATCCCATCATGGTAGACCAGGACGCCGCCGCCATGGGTGAGGAGGACCTCGCGCGGGCCGAATGCGGCGAGCCGCTTGGCGGCACGGAGGCGGTCGCTTTCCCCGGTGAGCCGCTCGGCCTCGACGGCGTCGGTCTTGAGCACTGTCACGTGGTTCAGGACAGCTTCCTTGCCCGGCCAGTCATCGAAGACCAGGGTGTTGCCGCGAACGACGCGGATCCAGCCCTGCACGTCCAGGGCAAGAATGGCGCCCGTCGCGGCCAGGGCCTCCACCACGTCGGGGGGCACCTCGCCCCGCACCGAGGCCCCGATGGCGAAGGCCCGCGCCTGCACGCCGGCCACATCCTCCGCGGTGAAGGGTCCCGCCGAGCTGGTCAGCTCGATGCTGCGCTCGTCCAGGTTGGCTGTGGGGTAGGTCAGCCGCAGGCACGTGGAGGCGGGCGTCTCCTGGACGAAGGCCGTCACGCCCAGCCGCTCCAGTTCATGCACCACGTGCCAGTCCTGCCGGGCCAGGCGCGTGACGACGGCCACCCGCAGGCCCATGCGCGTGGCGACGTTGGCCCCGTAATAAAAGGCGCCTCCGTCAACCGTCCGGGTCAGGTGGGGGTAGACGATGGTGTCCTTGGTGTAGTGGCCAACGAAGGCGATGTCGAAGGTCATGGGTGCTCCCGTCGCGTGAGAGACGCAGGGGGGGGGAGGCGCTACGTACCGCGCCCCCGGCCAGGTGCCGTTGTGCCACTCGGGACTCACGAGAACTTCTAGCAGATCGCCGATGGCTTTGGCAATCGAATGCGTGCCCGAGCTCCCCGTACCTGAATCGCCACCAGGGTCCGCCCGGCCGTCCCCCGACCCAAAGGATCGGTCGGTTTTACTTTGGTCAAGCGTGCCGCATGCTCTATAATCCCACTTTGCGCCGAGGCGCACCCAGCCTTATTCCCTCGTTGAGGACATCGGCCACCCATGATCGACGATCCCATTCTGGCTGATCTGAACCCCCCCCAGCAGGAGGCGGTACTGCACGGCGAGGGGCCGCTGCTCATCCTGGCCGGGGCCGGCTCGGGAAAGACCCGCGTCATCACCCGGCGCATCGCCTACCTCATCGCGCGCCGGGGCGTCCAGCCGTGGCAGATCCTGGCGGTGACCTTCACCAACAAGGCGGCGGACGAGATGCGGAAGCGGGTGGAGAGCCTCCTGGGCGCGCGCGGACTCAACGTGGCGCTGGGGACGTTCCACTCCACCTGTGTCCGGATCCTCCGCAAGTGGCACCGCGAGCTGGGGTTCCGCAGCAGCTTCGTGATCTACGACGAGGCGGACCAGCTTGGCGTGGTAAAGGAGTGCCTGAAGGCCCTGGCTCTCAGCGAGCGGACCATGACCCCGCGCGGCGTGGCGGCGCGGATCAGCCGCGCCAAGAACGAGCTCCTGACCCCCGGCGAGTATGCGGCGGTGGCGAATGACTTCACCGAGGAGCGGACGGCGAAGATCTATGCCCTCTACCAGGAGCGACTGCGCGCCAGCCATGCGGTGGATTTCGACGACCTGCTCATGCTCACGGTCCTGCTCTTCCGGGACCACCCGCAGGCCCTGGAGTACTACCAGAACCTCTGGCGGTACATCCTGGTGGATGAGTACCAGGACACCAACCATGCCCAGTACCAGATCGTGAACTTCCTCAGCCGGCGGCACGGGAACCTGTGCGTGGTGGGGGACGATGACCAGTCCATCTACCGCTGGCGGGGCGCGGATCTGAACAACATCCTGGACTTCGAGCGGGACCACCCGGGCTGCCGGGTCATCAAGCTGGAGCAGAACTACCGCTCCACGCAAACAATCCTGGACGCCGCCGGAAAGGTGGTGGCGAACAACGTGGGGCGGAAGGGGAAGACGCTCTGGACCGAGAATCCCGCCGGCTTCCCGCTGGTGGTGTACCAGGCCCGGGACGAGCAGGATGAGGCCGCCTTCATCGTGCGGACGATCCGGGCGCTGGCGGCCGAGGACGGCCACAGCCTGGACGATGTCGCGATCTTCTACCGGACGAACGCCCAATCCCGCGTCTTGGAGGATGCCCTGCGGCGGGACGTGACCCCCTACACCATCGTCGGGGGATTGCGGTTCTACGAGCGGAAAGAGATCAAGGATCTGTTGGCCTACCTGCGCCTCGTGGCCAACCCGGACGACGCGCAGAGCTTCAAACGCATCGTGAACGTCCCGCCCCGCGGGATCGGCCAGACCTCGGTGGACAGGCTGGGAGGCTTGGCACTGGCCGAGCGGATCTCCACCTGGGAGGCCTGCAGGCGCATCGGCGAGCGGAAGATCCTGGGTCCCCGGGCCGTCAAGGCGCTGGCCGACCTGGTAACACTGATCGAGAAGGCCCAGGCCAAGGCCGAGGTGGTCCCGCTGCCCGAGCTGATCCTGGAGCTCTTGGAAACCACCGGCTACCTGGAAGATCTCAAGGCCGAGGGGACGGTCGAGGCGGAATCCCGGATCGAGAACCTGCAGGAACTGGTCTCCGCCGCCCGCGAGTTCATGGAGCGCAGCGAGGACAAGAGCCTGCAGGCTTTCCTGGACAGCGTGGCCCTCATCGCGGACATCGACCTGCTCTCGGAGGGGAAAGGGGCGGTTACCTTGATGACACTCCACTCGGCCAAGGGGCTGGAGTTCCCCGTGGTCTTCATGGCCGGGATGGAGGAGGGCGTGTTCCCCCACGCCCGCTCCCTGTCCGAGGACGAAGAGCTGGAAGAGGAGCGCCGTCTCTGCTATGTGGGGATGACCCGGGCGAAGGAACGCCTGTACCTCTCGGCGGCATTCTCGCGGACCCTCTACAATACTCAGAACTTCAACCTGCCGTCCCGGTTCCTGGAGGAAGTGCCCGACCAGTTGGTGGAGCGACTGGACGGCTTGGGGCTGCGCGAGCCGCGGGCCGCGGGCCGCGGGCCGAGGGGCTGGGGGGCCGCGAGCCACGAGCCGGGAAACGGCGCCGGGGAGATGCGAGACGAGTCGGGTGAGCCGTTCGTGGACCGGCTCCAGGTGGGGATGCGCGTCCGGCATCCGGAGTGGGGCATCGGCACCATCAGGGAACGGATCGGCGAGGGCGAAGACCTGAAGGTTGTCATCACCTTCGCGGGGGTGGGCCGGAAGAAGCTGGCGCCGAAGTACGTGCAACTCGAGCCGGTGTAACGCAACAATGACCAATTCCCAATGACCAATGGCCCAATTGGGATTTGGTCATTGGTCATTCCATGAGGAAGCTGCCCATGGCAAAGATCACCCGCGAGGAAGTGGAGCACGTGGCGCGCCTGGCCAGACTCGAGCTCAGCGAGGAAGAGAAGGCGCGGATGACGGATCAGCTCGATGCGATCCTCGGGTACGTCGACAAGCTCAGCCGGCTCGATACCTCCACGGTCGAGCCCATGACGACCGTCATCCCCATGGTGAGCGTGATGCGGGAGGACGAGGTGCGACCATCGCTCCCGCTGGAAGAAGCCCTGGCAAATGCGCCGGACCGGGAGGACGCCTTCTTCCGGGTCCCGCGGATCATCGAGGACTGAGGGGAGAGGGAACAGGAGACGCCAGCGTGGAGCTGCATCGCCTGACCATCCATGAGCTGCGGGATCTGATCCGGAAGGGCGAGGTGTCTCCCGTCGAGGTGGTCAAGAGCTACCTCACCAGGATCGAGGCGGTCGAAGACCGGATCCAGGCCTACAACACCCAAACCGGGGAGGCCGCCTTGGCCTTGGCGAGGAAGACCGAGACCCGACAGGCGCGGGGAGAGGCCCTGCCGCCGCTGGCGGGCATCCCCCTGGCGATCAAGGACGTGATCTGCACCAGAGGGGTGACCACGACCTGCTCCTCCAAGATCCTGGCCAACTACATCCCGCCGTACAATGCCACCGTGATGGATCGCCTCGAGGCAGCGGGCGCGCTGTTGCTCGGCAAGACCAACATGGACGAGTTTGCCATGGGCTCCTCGACGGAGAACTCCGCCTTCAAGAGGACCCGGAACCCCTGGAACCTGGAGTGCGTGCCCGGCGGGAGCAGCGGCGGATCGGCGGCGGCCGTGGCGGCCGACATGTGCGCCGGCGCCCTGGGGAGCGACACGGGCGGCTCTGTCCGGCAGCCGGGGGCCTTCTGCGGCATCGCGGCGCTGAAGCCGACGTACGGTCGGGTCTCCCGCTACGGCCTGGTGGCCTTCGCCTCCTCCCTGGACCAGATCGGTCCCATGACCAAGGACGTGCGGGATGCCGCGCTCCTGCTCGAGATGATCGCCGGCCACGACCCCCTGGATTCGACCTCAGCCGCCATCCCTGTCCCCGATTATGCGGCGGGGTTGACCGGCAACGTCCGGGGACTCCGCCTCGGGGTCCCCGCCGAATACTTCGTTCCCGGGCATGGACCCGGAGGTCGAGGCGGCCATCCGTCAAGCCATCAGGGTCTTGGAGGGGCTGGGGGCGGCCCAAGAGCCGGTTTCCCTACCGCACACCGAGCATGCCGTGGCGGTCTATTACCTGGTGGCGACTGCCGAGGCCAGCTCCAACCTGGGTCGCTACGACGGCGTGAAGTACGGCTACCGGACACCCACGTCGGAGCACCTCATCGACATGTACATGCGGACCCGGCAGGAAGGGTTCGGCCCCGAGGTGAAGCGGCGGATCATCCTCGGGACCTACGCCTTGAGTGCCGGGTACTACGATGCCTACTACCTGAAGGCCCTCAAGGTCCGCTCCCTCATCCGGCAGGACTTTACCCGGGCGTTCCAGCGCTGCGACGTGATCGTGACGCCGACCTCGCCGACGGCGGCCTTCAAGTTCGGCGAGAAGATGGGCGATCCGCTCCAGATGTACCTCTCGGATATCTTCAATGTCCCGATGAACCTGGCCGGGATGCCGGGGATCAGCGTGAATTGCGGCTTCACGAGGACCGGCCTCCCCATCGGCCTGCAGATCATCGGGAAGGCCTTCGACGAGGCGACGGTCCTGAAAGTGGCGCACGCCTACGAGCAGGCCGCGGCCTGGCACACCGAGCGGCCGCGGCTGTAGGAGAAGGATGGGGCGTCATGAGACGGAGGACGGGCAGCGGGGCGATCTGTCTGATGGTGGCTGTGGCGGTTCTGGTCGCAGCGGCGGGACCGGCGCTGGCCGCGAAGGCCAAGACGCGGGATCTCGTCGTGCTCGACACCGAACGGTGGCTGGATACCCTGAAGGGGACGGTCAAGAACTTCAGCCAGGCCAGCGCGCGGGACGTGACAGTGATCGTGAAGTTTCTGGACAAGAAGAAGAAGCCCCTGGGCACGCAGCGGGTGAGCGTCGGGGATCTCCGGTCGGGGGAGCAGGGGCATTGGACCTTGGCCATCGAGGAGCGAAACCGGCCGGCGAAACACTACGAGTACACGATTCTCGCCATCTGGCAGTGAGGCTGGCAAGCCGCACACCGCGGGCCGCAGCCTGAGGCTTCCGGGGAGGACTGGGTATGGCGTGGGTGAAGGTGAGCCAGGCGCTCCGCATGCCGGTGGGCACGGCCCTCCTGGTGAAGGGCTGGGTGCGCACCCGGCGCGATTCCAAGGCCGAGGGAGGCCTGTCCTTCCTCGCCGTCCACGACGGGAGCTGCCAGGAGGCGATCCAGGTGGTGGCCCCGGGCAGCCTGCCGAACTACGCGAGCGAGGTCCTGCGCCTTTCCGCCGGATGTTCGGTCGAGGCGGAGGGCGAGCTGGTGGCCTCGCCGGGCGCCAAGCAAGCGGTGGAGCTGCGGGCCAGCGCGCTGCGCGTGGTCGGATGGGTCGAGGATCCGGATTCCTATCCGGTGAGCGCCAAGCGCCACACCTTCGAGTACCTGCGGGAGGTGGCCCATCTTCGCGTGCGGACCAACACCTTCGGCGCCGTCGCCCGGGTCCGCCACTGCCTGGCCCTGGCCATCCACCGCTTCCTCGACGAGCGGGGCTTCTTCTACGTGCACACGCCCATCGTCACGGCCTCCGACTGCGAGGGGGCGGGGCAGATGTTCCGGGTGAGCACCCTGGACCTGCTGAACCTCCCCCGCACCGCGTCGGGGGCGATCGACTTCTCGCAGGACTTCTTCGGGCGGGAGACCAGGCTGACCGTCTCCGGGCAGCTCAACGTCGAGACCCACTGCTGCGCGCTGACCGACGTCTACACCTTCGGTCCGACGTTTCGGGCGGAGAACAGCAACACCAGCCGGCACCTCTCCGAGTTCTGGATGATCGAGCCCGAGATCGCCTTCGCGGGCCTCGACGAGAACGCTGCGCTGGCCGAGGATCTGCTGAAGTCGGTGCTCGACGAGCTGCTCAGGAAGCGCGCCGACGACATGGCCTTCTTCGACCAGCGCATCGACCCTGGGGTGGTGACGCGCCTCCGGCATGTGATCGAGGCCCGCTTCCGGCGCCTGACCTACACCGAGGCGGTCGAGATCCTGCGGAGATCCGGCAAGAGCTTCGAGTTCCCCGTCGAGTGGGGCACCGACCTGCAGAGCGAACACGAGCGGTACCTGACCGAGGAGCACTTCAAGCAGCCGCTGGTGCTCACGGACTACCCGAAGGAGATCAAGGCGTTCTACATGCGCCTGAACGACGACGGCAAGACGGTGGCGGCGATGGACGTGCTGGTGCCGAGGATCGGCGAGATCGTCGGCGGGTCGCAGCGCGAGGAGCGGCTGGCGGTGCTGGACCAGCGCCTGGACGAGATGGGGCTCCGGAAGGAGGACTACTCCTGGTATCGCGACCTGCGGCGCTATGGCACGGTCCCGCATGCGGGCTTCGGCCTGGGGTTCGAGCGGCTGATGCAGTTCTGCACCGGGATGGGGAACATCCGGGACGTCATCCCGTTCCCCCGTGCCCCGAAGCAGGCCGAGTTCTAGGGAACAGAGGGATGAGCATGCCGGAGTACGAGGCGGTCATCGGCCTCGAGGTCCACGCCGAGCTTCTCACCCGCTCCAAGATGTTCTGCGGGTGCAGCACGAAGTTCGGCGCCCCCCCGAACACGCAGACCTGCCCCATCTGCCTGGGGATGCCGGGGGTCCTGCCTGTTCTCAACCGCCGCGCGGTGGAGTTCGGCATCCGGACGGCGCTGGCGCTCACCTGCAGCGTGGCGCCCATGTCCCGCTTTGCCCGGAAGAACTACTTCTATCCCGACTTGCCCAAGGCGTATCAGATCTCCCAGTACGAGCTGCCGCTGTCGGAGCATGGCTCCATTGCCTTCATCGTGAACGGCGAGCGGAAGCGGGTGGGCATCCACCGGCTGCACCTCGAGGAGGACGCCGGGAAGCTCCTCCACGCCGGCCTATTGGAGGAGGCGGAATCCAGCCTGGTGGACTATAACCGCTGCGGGGTCCCCTTGATGGAGATCGTGAGCGAGCCGGACATCCGCTCGGCGGAGGAGGCGGCCGAGTACCTGCGGCAGCTCCGGGCGATCCTGGTATACCTCCGGGTGTGCGACGGCAACATGGAGGAGGGGAGCTTCCGCTGCGACGCCAACGTGTCGGTCCGCCCCCGGGGGGCGACGGCGCTGGGGGAGAAGGTGGAAGTCAAGAACATGAACTCCTTCAGGAACGTCCAGAAGGCGCTGGACTACGAAATCCGCCGGCAGATCAAGGCCGCGCAGGCGGGCGAGCGCCTCGTCCAGGAGACGCGCCTCTGGAACGCCGACCAGGAGATCACCCTCTCCATGCGGAGCAAGGAGTACGCCCACGACTACCGCTACTTCCCCGATCCGGACCTCGTGCCCCTGGTCGTGGATGCGGCGTGGGTGGAGGAGATCCGAAAGACGCTGCCCGAGCTGCCCGAGGCCAAGCGGGAGCGGTTCGTGCGCGAGTACGGGATCCCTGAGTACGACGCGGGCGTCCTCACCATGAGCCGGGAGCGGGCGAGCTACTACGAGGCCTGCGTGAAGGCCCACCCGGATGCGAAGGCGGCCAGCAACTGGGTCATGGTGGAGCTGCTGGGCCGCCTGAACAAGGACGGGAAGGACATCGCCGAGAGCCCGATCCCGCCGGAGCGCCTGGCGAGCATGCTGGATCTGCTCGCCCAGGGGGCCATCAGCGGCAAGATGGCCAAGGAGTTCTTCGACGAGATGTACGCCAGCGGGGCCGACCCGGCGGACCTCCTGAAACGGAGGGGCGGGCAGATCACGGATGCCGCCGCGCTGGAGGGGATTGTCAAGGAAATCATCGCCGGGCACCCCGGTCCCGCGGCCGAGTACCGCGGCGGGAAGGAGAGCACCTTCAACTTCTTCGTCGGCCAGACGATGAAGGCCACCAGGGGCAAGGCCAACCCGAAGCTGGTGAACGAACTGCTCAAGAAACTGCTGCAGGCTGGATGAAACCCGCAGCGATCAGCGTCCAGGGGACTGGCGGACCGCTGAAGGCTGACGGCTGCAAAGGGGAGGGTCCCATGAAGATCGGCGTCTCCATCTTCAACACCGACTATGCGATCCGGATCGAGGAGCTGGCCCGGGCGGCGGAGGAGCGCGGCTTCGAGTCGCTCTTTCTCCCCGAACATACGCACATCCCCAAAAGCCGGAAGAGTCCCTGGCCGGGCGGCCCCAAGCTCCCCCGGGAATACTGGCACACGCTGGACCCCTTCGTGGCCCTCTCGACGGCGGCGGCAGTGACGACGCGCCTCAGGCTCGGGACGGGAATCTGCCTGGTGGTCGAGCGGGATCCGATCACCCTGGCGAAGGAGATTGCGAGCCTCGATTTCCTTTCGCGCGGGCGCTTCCTCTTCGGGGTGGGCGGCGGGTGGAACGCTGAGGAGATGGCGCACCACGGGACGGACTTCAAGAAGCGCTGGCGGATCTTGCGCGAGCGGATCCTCGCCATGAAGGAGATCTGGATGAAGGAGGAGGCGGAATTCCACGGGGAGTTTGTGAATTTCGATGCGCTCTGGTCGCTCCCCAAGCCGGTGCAGAAGCCACACCCGCCCGTCCTCCTGGGCGTGAACACGCCCAATGCCCGCGACCGCGTGGTGGAATATGCCGACGGCTGGTTCCCCCTCGCCGCGCGCGCGGGCGACCTGGCCGAGGGCATCGCCGACCTGCGTCGGCGGGCGGAGAAGGCCGGACGCGACCCCGCCTCCCTCAGCGTCTCGGTCTTCGGGGCGAAAGGGGACGAGGCCACGCTTCGCGGCTACGAGAAGGCGGGCGCCGAGCGGACGATCCTCGGCCTGCCCTCCGCGAGCCGGGACGAGATCCTGCCGCTCCTCGACCAGTATGCGAAGCTGGTGAAGGTCTTCGCCTAGCCCTCAGCGGTCAGCCATCAGCCATCCGCCTTGGAGAGACCTGGGCTGACCGCTGAGACCTGGAGGCTGGTGGCTGCTCGTCCGTCAGCGCCGCGCGGGCACAGGGTTGGGTCGCCGCGGAGCGACGATCCAGAGCAGGGCGGGGGCGATGACGGCCATGCCGAGCCCCAGCCAGAGCGCCGTGCCGTAGCTCCCCGTGAGGTCGAAGATCCTGCCGGCGAGCCAGGGCCCGAGGGCGAGTCCCAGGCAGATCACCGCCCACAGGGTGCCATAGATCACGGAGAACCCCGGCCCGGCGAAGAGGTCGCTGGCGATAGCGGGAAACACCGCCGAAAGCACCCCGTACCCCAGGCCGATGAGGACGGCATACAGGTAAGGGAGCCCCGCATGGGGATGCCGCCCTGCCAGGACCAGGGCGCCGATGCTCAGGGCGACGCATCCGAAGGCCAGTGTGGTGGCCAGCTCCCGTCCCGCCCGATCGGACAGGACCCCCCACCCCACCTTTCCCGGGATGCTGACCAGGCCCACCACGCCGCCCACCATGGCGGCGGTCAGGGCAGGGACCCCGTGATCCACCAGGTACGCCACCTGGTGGATCAGGAGCATCTGCGTCACGAGGTTCCCCGTGAAGTAGACGCCCGCCACTCCCCAGAAGCGCCAGGTCCTGGCGGCTGCGATGATGGTCCAGTGGCGCCCGGGCGTCCCCGCCGCTGTGGCCCTGGATGGCTCGGGTCGGGAGGGCCCAAAACCGGGCGGGTCAAGGATCAGCCAGTACGCCGCAGGCAGCAGCCAGGCCACCGTCACGATGGCCTCGAACCGGAAGGCCCATTGCCATCCCCACTCGCCGATGAAAAGCTCGGCCAGCGGAATCATTCCGAGGATGCCCGCGCCGATGCCGGCCGAGGCGATTCCCATGGCGGTGCCGAACCCCGCCGGGAACCACCCCTGGATGAGCACCACCGAGGGCACCCATCCCGCCAGGCTCATTCCCACGGAGGCGATCACGCCAAACGCCACGTAGAGATGCCACCAGGCCGTGATCTGGCCGGCAAGAGCCAGCCCGAGGCCCATCACGACCCCGCCGGAAAAAATCAGGCGACGGGGTCCGATCCGGCGGGCCTGCCACCCGATAACCGGCCCGAGCCCGCCATTCACCAAGACGAAGACTGAGAACGCCCCGGAAACGAGCGACCGACTCCAGCCGAAGCCGCGGATGAGGGCGACCAGGAAGACGGAGTAGGAGTACCAGGCCCCGTAGGTGACCGCGAGGGTCAGGAAGGTGGCGCCCACGATGATCCCGCCGCGCCGGCTATTCTGGCTCATGGCTCATGGCTCCCGGCAGAAGGCTGGCTGCCGATGGCGGCTGGCTCAGGCTTGCCAGTGGACTGGCGGTGGGTTGGGACGACTGGGGGCCACCACCCAGAGGAGTAGCGGCGAGAGGATCGCCATTCCGAACGCGACCCAGAAGGCTAGCGCGTAGCTTCCCGTCCCATCGAAAATCCACCCCGCGGCCCACGCCCCCGAGGCGACGCCCAGACATATCGCCGGGTACGCCATGCCGAAGATCGCCGCGAATGCGGGCCCCTTGAAAAGATCGCTGGCCGCAGCCGGAGCGAGCGGCGCGATCCCCCCGTAGCCCAGCCCGATCAGCACGGCGTAGAGGTATGGGAGGCTGGACGCGGGGTGCCTGCCCGCCAGCACCAGGGCGCCAAGGCTGGCGACGGTGCAGCCAGAAGACAGCGTGTACGCCAGCTCCCGCCCGGTGCGATCCGAGAGGGCTCCGCCTCCCGTCTTGCCCGCGATGCTGACGAGCCCGATAAGGCCGCCTGCCGAGGCCGCGGCCAGCGCGGAGACTCCATGGTCCACCAGGTAGGCGACCTGATGGATCATGAGCATCTGGGTGACAAAATTCCCGGTGAAGAACACTCCCGCGAGCCCCCAGAAATGCCAGTCCCTGACGGCTGCGGCGAGCGTCCAATAGGCGATGGCCTCTGAGCGCTTGGGGGACCTGCGCGACGCTGCGGGAGCACCTGAAACCTCTGCAGGCGGAGGATCTCGAACGAGCGCTGCGGTCGCAGGCCATATCCAACCAACGATCAGGACGGCCAGAACCCGGAAGGCCCAGCGCCATCCGACCCGGTCAATGAGAAACTGGGCGAAGGGAACGAGGCCGAAGATTCCTGCACCGATCCCGGCCGAGGCAATTCCCATCGCGGTGCCAAACCGACTCGGAAACCAGCCCCGCACCAGCACCACCGCCGGGACCCAGCCGGCCATGGTGATCCCCACGGCAGCGATTCCTCCGAAGGCCAGGTAGAGGTGCCACCAGTGCCGTGTCTCCGCCGTGAGGAGCAGGCCGCATCCCAATACGCCGGCGCCCGCCAGGATGACCCGCCTCGGCCCGATGCGGCCCGCCAGCCAGCCGACGAAGGGGCTCGCGGCACCGTGAACCAGGACGAACGCCGAGAAGCCGCCGGCCACGAGCGAGCGGCTCCAGCCGAACTCCCGCAGGAAGGCGACGAGGAACACCGAGTAGGAATACCAGACCCCCAGGACCATGCCGAGGGTGATGAAGGTCGTCCCGACAACGATCCAGCCACGGCGGGTGGGAAGTCCCGTCTTCAGGTCAGTGTGCATGAAACGCAGCGTCCTCTGAGGCACGATGGGCCAAACCGCGGCATCATGAATCAATTCCCGGCAAAAGTCGAGGGCGCCGTCCGGTTTGGACGCCCGAGCGGACGCCCCGTATGGGCACGGCGCGCCGTGCCCCGGGGTGCGGAAAAATCCTCGCTTTTTCGGCCGCCGGCACATTAGAATAGCTGCCGCACATGGGCAGACGTACGCAAGGAGGAAGCGCAAGGGTGGTCCGCATCCTCAAATGGGGTGGCTTCAGCCTGGGCGGCCTCGTGGTCCTGCTGGTGCTGGCCGCGCTGATCCTCCCCTCCCTCGTGAATGTCGATCGGTACCGCAATCTGGTGGCGAGCCGTGCAAGCCGGGCCTTGGGCCGCGAGGTGCGGCTGGGCGCCCTCACGGTCAGCCTCTGGCCCGTGCTCGGCGCCGAGGCCAAGGGCATTCAAATCGCCCAGGCATCCGGCTTTGGCGATCGACCTTTCCTCACGGCGGATGAACTGCGGATCGGTGTGCAATGGCTGCCGCTTCTCCACGGCCAGGTGAAGGTGAGCACGGCGGTCCTGGATCGGCCTCACATCTGGCTCGCCCGTGTCCGGGACGGCCAGTGGAACGTGCAGGACCTGCTCCGGACCCAGCCGGCGCACCCGTCGGTGCGCCCGTCCGGCGAGGCGCCTCGCACCGAGAAGGCCACCATCCTGGGCGGCCTCTTGCTCTCGAAGGTCGCCATCCAAAACGGGGACATCACCCTGCTGGACCAGGACCGCCCGAAGCCGGTCACGTTCACGCTGACCAATATCGACCTGAGCCTCCGGCAGGCGGCCCTCTCCGCCCCCATTGATGTCCGCGTGGCGGGAGAGATCGCCGGACCCGGGACGGGCCGATTCGAGACCACGGGCCGGATCGAGTTGAACAACGATCCGGCCGGCCCGATCCTGGATGCGACGATCACCCTGCAGGACTTCCAGGCTGGTCCCTGGGAGGAGCTGCTGCTCGGCGCAGGGAACGTCCAGCTCACCGGTCCGCTCTCGGCCGAGCTCAAGCTGACCGGGCCGGCTACGAAGGCGGCATTCACCGGTCGCGTCGACTTGAAAAACACGGGGGTACAGGTCGGGGACCTCTTCCGCAAGCCGGCCGGAGAGGATGCCAGCCTCCGCTTCCAGGGGCAGCGAGAGGAGGCGGGGGTGACCCTGTCGAAGTGGACGCTCGCCCTCGGCAGCACGGTCGTGGATGGGAATCTCAGGATTCCCGATCTCAAGGCGCCCCGCCTGGCCTTTGCCGCCACCTCCGCCAAGGTGGACCTGGATCAACTCCTGAGGCCCAAGGCGAAGACCGCCTGGCTCGGTCCGTCTGTCGCCTGGGCGGCGCCGCCGCCCCTACCCCGCGCTGTCGCCCCCTCGGGGCTCGCGGCGGATGGCCGGATCAGCATCGGCGACCTGCATTACCACGGCCTCGACTGGACCGGGGTCCAGACCGATCTCCACTACCAGGATGGCGTCCTCCAGCTTCCGAACATCCAGGCGGACTTCCTGAACGGGAAGATCGCCGCCAAGGGCGAGGTGGACCTGCGGCCGAAGACTCCGCGCGTCATGCTCGCCTCAAGGCTGGAGAGCGTCGCCACGGAGCCGCTGGTGAAGGCGCTGGTGCAGGGGTCCTGGACGCTGCAGGGAAAGCTGAGCACGGAGAGCAACGTGAGCTTTGCCGGGTCTACCCTTCCGGCCATCCTGGGGACGGCGGCGGGGAACGGCTCCATTTTGCTCAAGAACGGCCGCCTGACCGGCTACAAGCCCCTGGATCGGCTGGCCGAGTTCGTCACGCCGATCCTGGCAAGCCAGGGTGCTCGAGTGCATCTCCACGACTTCGAGCAGTTGAGCGGCCACTACACCGTGGACAAGGGCGTGCTGCGGACGAACGACCTCACCCTGCTGAAGCCCGAAGGCACCGTGACGGCCGTGGGCAGCCTGGGTCTCCTGGACGAGAGCCTGAATTTCGACGTGGTGGCGAAGCTCGGGCGGAGCAGCATCGAGGCCAAGGTGACCGGCACGACGAGCAAGCCGATCGTGATCCCGAAGTCGAACCGCCTCCAGCAGCGCATCGAGACCCAGGTGGAGAAGATCCTTCCCGGAGAACAGGGGAAGGGGCTCAAGGACCTCCTGAAAGGATTGCTTGGCCGATAGGGAATCCCCTGCCCCTCACATGACCCCGACACCATGATCCTGGCCCTGGTGACGCCGCACTATTTCCCCTCGGTCCGCGGAAACTCCGTGACGGTCCAGCGGATCGAATCCGGCCTGCGGGACGAGGGCGTGGGGGTGTCGGTCTTCTCCCTCGACGGGCAGGACCGGCAGGCGATCCGTGCTGACTTGCGGCGCCTCCGCCCCGATCTCGTGCACGGCTTCCACGCCTGGGCCACGGGCCCGTTCGTGGTTGACGTGGCCCGCGAGCTCGGCATCCCTGCCGTGATCACGCTCACCGGAACGGATGTGAATCTCGATCTCTTCGACCCGCAGCGTCGCCCTGTGGTCCTGGATGCCCTCCGCGGAGCAACCGCCCTGGTGGCGTTCCACCAGGTCATCCGGGAGCGGGTCGGGGCCGAGGCGCCCGAGATCGCGGCCCGGACCCACGTGATCCACCAGGCGGCGTACTGCCGGGAAGGCCGTTACGATCTCCGGGGAGCGCTGGGCCTTCGCCCTGAGGATTTCGTCTTCCTTCAGCCCTCGGGGATTCGGCGGGTCAAGAACATCCCCGCCGTCATCCCGCCGCTCACGGCCCTGCACCGGCGATACCCGAGGGTGCGCTACGTGCTGGCGGGCCCGCAGATCGAGGCCGCAGACGCGGAGCGGGTGATGGCCTTGCTGCAGGGACTGCCCTGGGCGTTCTACCTGGGCCCGATCAGCCACGAGGCGATCTGCGCCAGCCTGCGCCAGGTGAACGCCGTCATCAATTCGTCCCTCGCGGAGGGCGGGATGCCCAACGCGGTCCTGGAGGCCATGAGCCATGGGGTGCCGGTGCTGGCCTCGGACATCGAGGGCCACCGGACCGTCATCGAGGACGGGGAGGACGGGTTCCTGTTCGGATCGCCGGAGGAGTTCGTGGAGAAGGCCGGGCGCCTGCTGACCGAACCGGCGACGGCCGGGGCCCTGGGGCAGCGGGCCCGGCGGAAGATGGCCACCCAGTTCACGCTGGAGGGGGAGACCGGGGGATACCTCGCCCTCTACCGCTCCCTCACCGGGACGAAGGCCTAGCCCGCATGGATCTCCGCGCGCTGGAGGTGTTCTGCAAGGTCGTCGAGCTGCGGAGCTTCTCCCGGGCCGCGGAGGCCGTGTACCTCACCCAGCCGACGGTGAGCGGCCACATCAAGGCGCTCGAGGCGGAGCTGGGGCTCCAACTGCTCGATCGCGCCGGCAAGACGGTGACGCCCACGCAGGCCGGGGAGTTGCTCTACGGCTACGCGCGGCGGCTCCTGGCGCTCCGGGACGAGGCCCAGCAGGCGATCAGCGAGCACAAGGGCGGCTTGAAAGGGCACCTCGTCATCGGCGGGAGCAGCATCCCCGGGGCCTATATCCTGCCCCCGCTCGTCGTGGCCTTCAAGCGGGAGCACCCCGACGTGACGATCACGCTCAGCGTGGGCGGGTCCCACGAGGTCGTGCGCAGGGTGATCGAGGGGACGCTGGAGATGGGCATGGTGGGTGCCCGGTTCGAGGAGGGGCGGGTCGCGTACGAGCCCTATGCCCAGGACGAGCTGGTCCTGGCTGTAGCGGCCTCGCATCCCTGGGCGAGGCGCGGCACGGTCCGGCTGGAGGAGCTGCCCCAACAGCCTTTCATCATGCGGGAGCGCGGCTCGGGCACCCGCAAGGTCATGGAGGAGGCCCTGGCTGCCCACGCCCTGGATCCTAGCGGTCTCCACGTGGTCCTGGAGGTCACGGGGAACGAGGCCGTGCGGCAGGCATTGAAGGCTGGTGCCGGTGTTGCGGTCATCTCGCGGCGGGCGATCCAGGACGATGTCCGCTGCAAGATGATCGCCGTCCTCCGGCTGCACGGCGTCAAGCTCTCGCGGGACTTTTACCTCGTCACCCACAAGAGCCGCTCTCGCTCCCCGCTGGCTGCAGCCTTCCTCAGGTTCCTGCACGAGTCGGCCACCCCTGCCCGCTGAGGACGGAGCAGCGATGCTCGATGTGATCGTGAGCGGCTGGCTCATCGGGCTGGCCATCGCCCTTCCCGTGGGCCCGGTGATCACCGAACTGATCAGGAGGGGATTGCGGGACGGGTTCTTCCCTGCCTGGCTGGTGGGCATGGGCGCGGCCGCCTCCCACGTCATTCTGGTCTCCCTGACGCTCCTGGGCGTGGGAGCGCTTCTGGATCGTCCGGCCTGGCATGCCACCCTGGGCGGTGCTGGGATCATCGTCCTGGTCTACCTGGGGGTGGGCGCCCTGCGGGCGAGCACGGTGCTGCCGGCCGATGAGGCTCAGGGTCGGGCCGGTCATCCCTTCCTGGTAGGCTTCGGCATCGGCATTTCCAATCCCATCACGCTGCTGTGGTTTCTTACGGTGGGAGGCGCGCTGATCACTATGCACGCAGGCGGGAGGCGCGGGCTTCTGGCCGTCCTGTTCGGTGCGAGCTTCGTGGCGGGCGTCCTCTCCTGGGACACCGTGATGGCGGGATTGGCGGGTTATGGCCGGCGCTGGATGAGGGCGACGGCGCTCCGGGCTCTCAATGTGATCGCCAGTCTCGTCTTTTTCGGCTTCGCCATCCGCCTGGCCTGGCGCCTGATCCCCATGCTCCGCTAGACTGGGGCCCAAGGGAGGCTCGAGGCGGTCGGCGGGACCGCAGGACCGGCACGGAGGCGATGACGATGCGGCACTTCCCCTTCTTCGAGCTCGCGGGCAGCCCGTACGACCTGGGGCGTGGCCAGGGAGAGCTGTTGCGGGAGGCGATCCACCGACAGCTCGAAGACGCGTTGGATGCCGCCCGACGGCAGGGCGGACTGAGCCGCGAAGAGGCCCTGGCGTGGGCGGAGGCGCAGGTGCCTCGGATCGAGGCGATCGGGGGGACGTCTTGGAGCGACGAGTTGCGGGGTCTGGCGGATGGCGCGGCGATCTCCCTGGCGGCCGCGGCGGCGCTCCAGGTCCGGCCGGGCATCGGCTTCATGCCGGAAGACTGCACGTCCCTGGGCGTTGCGGGCGACGCCAGCGCGACGGGGCTGCCCCTCGGCGCCCAGAACCGGGACTTGGTGCCGGCGTATCGGAGCCGGATGGTGGTGCTGCTGCTTCGGCCGCAGGGCCGGCCGGCCGTCCTCATGCACTCCGTGCCGGGCGAGTTGGGCGGCGTGGGGATCAACGCGCACGGCCTCGCGGTGTTCGCCAACTCGCTCTGGGCGCGCGCGGGCCGAAACTGGCAAGCCCCGCCGGTTACGCGCCGGGCCATCCTGGAGTGCGCCACGAGCGAGGAGGCTGCGGACCGCGTCCGGGCCATGGACGGCCCCGCCGTCGGGAGCTTCCTGGTGATTGACGCCTCCGGTCACATGCGCAACCTGGAGATCCTGCCGCAGGCGCTGGCAGTGATCGCGCGCGACCGGGGCGTGTTCGTCCATGCGAACCACTGCCTGGATGACGGCATGCGCTCGCATGAAGCCGAGCGGTTGCCGTCCCCCGGATCCCCGGGGCGGTGCGATCGTCTCCACACCATGCTGGATGCGGCCGCGGGGCGCATCGACGTCGAGGCTGTCAAGGGGATGCTCGCGGATCATGCTGGACGGCCCGAGCCGCTCTGCCGCCACGCGGCCACGGACACGGAGTGGGAGACGGCCTCCGCCCTGATCGCCGAGCCGGCCTCCCGGACACTCCACCTCAGCTTCGGTCCGCCCTGCGAGGGGAGGTTTGCGACCTACCGCATCCCGTAGGCTGAGGCGCTCCCGATCTTCGGAGACATTTGCACGGTTCGGCGGCACATCCGATCCTCCTTACCGGCTTTCTCCTTGACATTCGGCCGTGACCCGGGCCATGCTCCGTGTCGCTCGTGGCCCTGAGGCGGAGCGCTCTTCTGGTCGTACGGTTATGGCCCTACATCCCCGGCCGTTCCCACGCCTGCCACGCCGACGCCCAGCAGGCCGGGTATCGCGATCGCCGCCCGGGGAACGAGGTTGCGCTTCTCTTTCATATGCGAGGCCCGGCACGTGTCACGCGCCTCAAGGAGGACGTCAATGGCACCAAAAGAAAGGGACGGCTGGCTGGCTCGGATGCGATCGGTTCACATCAGTCGCCGACATCTGCTGAAGATGGCCGCGACCACCGCCGGAGCCGCGGTTGCCTCTCCGTACCTCGGCGGCTCCCGGGCATTCGCTGCGGACGCTGAATCCAAGGTCGTGATGGGGTACGGGCTGTCCCTGGTGCAGCTCGACCCGCACAAGAATGAGAACACGGTGCACGAGAGCGTCCTGCGAAACATGTACGAGTGCCTGGTCGTGTTCAGCCGGGACCTGAAGCGGATCGAACCGCAGTTGGCCACCGAGTGGAAGCGGATTGACAACAACACGACCCAGTTCAAGCTCCGGCAGAATGTCAAGTTCCATAATGGCGAGGAATTCGACGGCGAAGCGGTCAAGTTCAGCATCCATCGGATGCTGGATCCCAAGACGGGCGCGCCCCTGCTCAGCACCTACGGGCAGATCGATCGGGTGGATGTCGTGGACAAGCACACCGTCAACGTCGTGACGAAGAGTCCCGACCCGGCCCTCCTGCCGCGCCTGGCGGGATTCCATACGATCCTCGTGCCGCCCAAGTATTTCTCCACCGCCAGCAAGGAGGATCTGGCCACCAAGCCGATCGGGACGGGCCCGTACAAATTCGTCTCCTGGGCCAAGGACCAGGACTTGGTCATGGAAGCCAATGCCACCTACTGGGGCGGGGCTCCCACGATCAAGAAGGTGATCGTCCGGGGGATCCCCGAAACGGCAACCCGTGTGTCGGCCGTATTAGCCGGCGACGTGGACATCATCCCGGCGGTCCCGCCTGACGACATGGACCGGATCAGCAAGAGCGGCAAGGCCCGCATCGCGAGCATCCCGGGCAACCGGATCGTCTTCTTCGAGCTCGATTGCCGGTCGAAGCCCTTCGAGAACAAGCTGGTCCGGCAGGCCATCAATTACGGCGCCAACATGGACCAGATCATCAAAACGGTGCTGAAGGGAAATGGGACGCGGGTGGCGACGCTCCTCAATCCCTGGTACGCCGGCTACGAGGACGAGGTGAAGCCGTTCCCCTACGACCCCGAGAAAGCCAAGGCCCTCTTGGCGCAGGCCGGGTACCCCAAGGGCGTCGAGTTCACGTTCTTTGGCACCCAGGGCCGGGTTCCCCGGGACAAGGAAGTCATCGAGGCCCTGGTCGGTGAGCTGGCCCGGATCGGCATGAAGGGGAATCTGAAGTGGATGGACTGGGGGACGATGACGAGCCAGGCCAACGGGGGCAAGCTGGATGGCATCTGGTTCCGGAGCTGGGGGAACTGGATGCACGATGCCGACAACTCCCTGTTCACCAACTGTCACAGCAGCTCGATTTACACCAAAGTGTGGCAGGGCTACAAGAACGAGAAGCTGGACAAGGTCCTGGAGGACGCCCGCATGACCCTGGATACGGCCAAGCGGGCCAAGCTGTACACGGAGGCCCAGAAGATCCTGCAAGACGACTGCCCGAACCTGTGGGGCTACGCCATCCGGGACATCTACGCGATCAGCACCAAGATCGATTGGCAGCCTCGGACCGACGAGATGATCTGGTACAAGGAGATGGCGCTGGCGGAGAAGAAGGGCTGACGGCATCGGCCGGATCGAGCCTGCCGGAGGAGGCACGGGGCGAGGGCCCCCTGCCTCCTCTTGCGTGTGAAATACTGCGAAGACATGGCCACCTACATCATCAGCCGGCTCCTGCAATCCATCGTGGTGATCCTGGGGGTCCTGCTCCTGGTCTTCTTCATCGTGAACCTCACCGGAGACCCTATCCGGATCATGCTGCCGCCCGAGGCCAACCAGGAGGATGTGGAGCGGCTGCGCGTCCAGATGGGCATGGACAAGCCGCTGCCCGAGCAGTTCATCCGGTTCCTGGCAGGGGCGGCCCACGGGAACTTCGGCGAGTCCCTGCGCTACCGAGGCCAGCCGGCCCTGCGCCAGGTCACGCAGCGGTTCCCGGCCACGCTGGCGTTGGCGCTCGTGACCCTGGCCTGGTCCCTCCCGGCGGCGCTCATACTGGGGACCATCGCCGCGATCCGGCGCAACTCGATCCTGGACAACCTGGCCACAGGCACGGCCCTGCTGGGCCAGTCCCTGCCCAGCTTCTGGCTGGGTCTGATGCTGATCCTGATCTTCGCCGAGCAGTTGGGCCTGCTGCCCTCGTCCGGCTACGGCGGGCCCCTGCACGTTGTGCTCCCGGCATTCACCCTGGGTGCCTTCTTCACGGCCCGCAACACGCGCCTGGTCCGCTCCGGCATGACCGACGTGCTGGAGCAGGACTACATCCGCACCGCCCGCGCGAAGGGCGTGGCGGACCGCATGATCATCGTGCGCCACGCGTTCAAGAACATGGCCATCCCGGTGGTCACGATGGTGGGCCTGGACATCGGGCAATTGCTGGGCGGAGCGGTCGTCACCGAGACGGTGTTCGCCTGGCCGGGGATCGGCCGCCTCGCCATCGATTCGATCCTGAACCGGGACTTCCCCGTCCTGGAGGCCGACGTGTTCTTCATCGCCCTGGCGTTCGTGGGGATCAACTTGCTGGTGGATGTCTGCTACACCTGGCTGGACCCCCGGGTACGAGTCCGATAGGTCAAGAGGTCGGGAGCGCCATGGCAGACGCCGCCGGCACGTTGGAAGCTGTGGGCCTCAGGACCGCGGACCGGTCGCAGTGGAGGCGGACGCTGGCCTCGCTGCTCCGGCGTCGAGCGGCGGTCGCGGGACTGGTGGTTCTGGCGGGCACGATCGGACTGGCCGTTTCGGCCAACTGGATCTCGCCCTATGACCCCAACCAGCAGGTGCTGGAGCAGCGGCTGCTGCCCCCGGTCTGGGAAACCGGAGGGTCTGCCCGGCACCTCTTGGGCACCGACCATCTCGGCCGGGACATCCTGAGCCGCGTGATCTACGGCTCCCGCGTGTCGCTCACCGTAGGGGTCCTGGCCGTGGCCATCTCGGGTGTCCTGGGCATCGCCGCGGGCCTGATGGCGGGCTTCTACGGCGGGCGGGTGGATGTCGTCATCATGCGCTGTGTGGATATCCAGCTCGCCTTCCCCTTCATCCTCCTGGCGCTGGCCGTCATCGGCGTGCTGGGACCCGGTCTGCGCAACGTCATCATCGTGCTGGGCGTCGGCGGCTGGATGGTGTACGCGCGGGTCGTGCGCGGGCAGGTGCTGTCGGTACGGGAGCGGGAGTTCGTGGATGCGGCCCGCGCCCTGGGGGCCAGGGACTGGCGGATCATCTGGCTGCACGTCCTCCCCAATACCCTCGCCCCGGTCATCGTGGTCGCGACCTTCGCCGTGGCAACCTGCATCATCACCGAGGCCTCCCTGACCTTCTTCGGCTTGGGCGTGGAGGCGACGATCCCGACGTGGGGCTCGATGTTGTCCGACGGGCGGAGCTACATGGCGACCGCCTGGTGGCTGACGACGTTCCCGGGTGTGGCGATGATGCTGACGGTCCTCTCCATCAACGTGATCGGTGACTGGCTGCGCGACTTCATCGATCCCCGCCTGCGGAACCTCTGACCGGTTTCCCTCCCCGCAATCCGAGAAGAACCCGTCCACCACTTGGCGTCTCGGTGCCTTGGTGGTGAGAAAAGCCGGGGCGGGGTCAGAGCACCGTCCCATGGGGGAGGATGGCGTCCTTCGGGATGACGACGACGCCGTCGCGGATGCAGTACAGCGGGTGATCCAGGTTGTCCGGCTTGCCTGCCGGGGTGATGACGCAGCGGTCTCCGATGCGGGCGTTCTTGTCCACGATGGCGAAGTCGATACGAGTCCCCTTCCCGATACCGATCCGCGGGCGGTTCTCCGCCGCGTTTCGCTGGACGGACTCCAGCGACTCGAAATAGTCGGCGCCCATGATGACGGTCCGGGTGATGTGGCTCCCTGCGTCCACCAGGCAGCGCAGCCCCACGACGCTGTTCGCGATCGTGCAGTGGTTGAGGATGCAGCCGTCGGCAATGATCGCGTGGTCGATTGCAGCGCCGTTGATCTTCGAGGCAGGGAGGAAGCGGGGGCGCGTGTAGATGGGGGCGCTCATCTCGAAGAAGTTGAACCGCGGCAGCTCGGCGGTCAGATCGAGATTGGCCTCGAAAAACGTGCGGATCGTCCCGATGTCTTCCCAGTAGCCCTGGAAGGCATAGGCGCGCACCCGCTGCTTCTGAATCGCCAGCGGGATGATGTGCTTGCCGAAGTCCGCGAGATCGTTGTCCAGGATGCCGAAGAGGGCGTCCCGATTGAACAGGTAGATGCCCATGGAGGCGAGGAGCAGGTCCCGGTCGTCCTGGATGCCGAGCGAGCCGTAGGATCCCCGGTCCAGCCTGAGGCTATCGAGCAGCTCCGGCTCCTTGGGCTTCTCGAAGTAGCGGATGATGCGCCGCTCGGCGTCGATCTGCATGATGCCCAAGGCTTGGGCGGCCTGCCGGACCACGGGCGTGGTGGAGACGGTCAGATCCGCATTCGACGCGATGTGCTCCTCCAGGAGCCGCCGGTAATCCATCCGATACAGTTGGTCGCCACTCAGGATCAGCGCGTAATCGAAATCCAGGCTCTGGAAGTGGATGAGGTTCTTGCGCACGGCATCCGCCGTCCCCTGGTACCAGGAGGTATCGGTCTGGCGTTGCTCCGCCGCCAGGATCTCGATGAAGCCGTGGGTGAAGTGGTCGAACTTGAAGGACGCCGACACGTGCCGGTGGAGGGAGGCGGAGAGAAACTGTGTGAGCAGGTAGATCCGCTTCATCCCCGAGTTGATGCAGTTGGAGATGGGGATGTCCACCAGGCGGTACTTCCCCGCGAGGGGGACGGCGGGCTTGGCGCGCTCGCGGGTGAGGGGGAACAGCCGGGTCCCCTGGCCGCCGCCCAAGATGATGCAGAGGACCCGCTCGGGATCGGGGGAACGGGACAGGGGGACAGGCATCGCTACCTTCCTTGGGTTTACACCAGCGCTGGTCAAGACTCCCGCAGTCGGCGGCGGACCTGCGCCGAACGCATCGCGGCGGTTGCATTCTATCCGACTACTAGGCCCGGGGGTCAAGGAAAAGCAAACTGCAATGGAGCGCCGGGGGCGGGGGCCGAGCTGCCGCAGAAAAACATCCTCCCCCTGTCGGATTTTGGGTATGATGGTGCCTCCAGAAGGAGGAATCCCCTCGTGTCCGACGCGAATGCCTCTTGCCCCCGCCCGCAGGAATTCGTCCCCCTGGCTCCGCTCACCAGCATCGGCCTGGGCGGGCCGGCCCGCTTCTTCGCCACGGCGGCCAGCGTGGACGAGCTGCGCGCCTGCCTGATGTGGGCGCGGGACAGGGACGCGCCGCTGTTTCTCCTGGGCGGCGGGAGCAACGTCGTCTTCCCTGACGAAGGCTTTCCGGGCCTCGTCCTCCAGGTCGGCCTGCGCGGCCGGACGTTCCAGCCGGACGGCGCCGGACACGTCCTGGCTGGCGCCGCGGCCGGCGAGCCGTGGGACGACTTCGTCAGCGAGTGCGTGCGGCGCGGCCTGGGCGGCCTCGAGTGCCTCTCCGGCATCCCCGGCCTCGTCGGGGCGACCCCGCTCCAGAACGTCGGCGCCTACGGGCAGGAGGTCGGCGAGACGATCGTAGGCGTCAGGGCGCTGGACCGGCGCACGCAGGAGGAGGTCGAGTTCGCCGGGGCGGAGTGCGGCTTCACGTACCGGTGGAGCCGCTTCAAGGGCCCCGACCGGGGGCGATACGTCATCACCTCCGTTGCCTTCCGCCTGCCGGCCGCGGCGCGCCCGGTCGTGCGATATGCGGAGCTGCAGCAGGAGCTGGAGCGGCGCGGGCTGCTGCATGACGTGCCGGCCGGGCGCGCGGGGCTGGAGACCGTCCGGGATGCCGTCCTCACGCTGCGCCGGCACAAGTCCATGCTGATCGACCCGGCAGATCCCGAGGCGCGCTCGGTGGGGTCGTTCTTCAAGAATCCCATCCTGTCCCTGCCCGACTTCCGGCAACTGGAGGACCGGTGGCGGTCCGGCGGCGGAACGGGAGAAATCCCCGCCTTCGAGGCTGCCGAGTCGGGCGGGGGGCCGGCGCGGAAAGTGCCGGCGGCGTGGTTGATCGAGCGGGCCGGCTTCCGCAAAGGACACCGGTGCGGCGGCGTCGGGATCTCCTCCAGGCACGCCCTGGCCCTGATCAATGCGGGCGGGACGGCGCGCGAGCTACTGGCGCTGGCGGAGGAGATCCGTGCGGCCGTCCGCCGGCGCTTCGGGGTCGAGCTGGACCTGGAGCCGGTCCTCGCCGGTTGACGGCCCGCCCCCGCCACGGGGAGTGATTCCGTTGCCGGCAGATCGTGGTGCCTGCGGGCGAGACAGCGGCCGGTCAGCCAGCAGGCGCATGCCGTTCAGGGTGACCAGGACGGAGGCGCCCATGTCCCCCAGCACGGCCAGCCAGAGGGTGAGCCAGTTCGGGAAGACCGCGGCGATGGCCAGGGCCTTGATCGCCAGGGCGAAGGCGATGTTCTGGCGGATGACCCGCGCCGCTCGCCGTCCGAGACGCACGAGGAAGGGGAGCTTGGACAGATCGTCGGCCATGAGGGCAACATCCGCGGTTTCCAGGGCGACGTCGCTCCCGACGACTCCCATGGCGATCCCGACGCTCGAGGCGGCCAGGGCCGGCGCGTCGTTCACCCCGTCCCCCACCATCGCCAGGCTCCCGTAGCGCGAGCGCAGGCGCAGGATCGCCCCGCGCTTCTGGTCCGGCAGGACCTCGGCCTCCACCGTATCCGCCCCCACGGACCGGGCAATGCTGTGGGCCACGGCCCGGTTATCCCCCGTGAGCAGGGCCACGTGCTGGAGGCCGGCGGACCGGAGGTCGGCGATCGCCTGCCGGCTTTCCGGCCGCAGCGGATCCGCGAGAGCCAGGATCCCCCAGGTAGCCTGGGCGGTTCCTACCAGGATGACCGTCTTGCCCTGGGCCTCCAGCTTCTCCACGGCGGCGCCATCCCAACTCCCGCCGGCCACCTCCGCGAAAAGCCGGGGGCTTCCCGCAAACACCGTTCGTCCCTGCACGCGGGCACGGCCGCCCTTTCCGGGGATGGCCGTGAAGCCCTCGCTCGGGGGGATCGGCAGTCCCTGCGCTTCCGCTGCCCGCACGACCGCGCGGGCGAGGGGGTGCTCGGAGTGAATCTCGACCGCCGCGGCGAGGGCCAGAAAATTTTCCGACGACCCTCCGTCGAGGGGGATCACGTCCGTCACCTCCGGCATCCCCCGCGTCAGGGTGCCGGTCTTGTCGAAGGCGATGGCGCGCAGCCGGCCCAGCTCCTCGAGGTACGCGCCGCCCTTGATCAGGATCCCCTGACGGGCCGCGGTGGCGATGGCGGACACGATGGTCACCGGGGTGGAGACCACCAGCGCGCAGGGACAGGAGACGATGAGCAGGGCGAGGCCGCGATAGATCCAGGGGGTCCAGGGCTGCTGCCACACGACGGCCGGCACCAGCATCATGCCGAGGGCCAAGCCGAACACCACCGGGGTGTAGATGCGAGCGAAGCGGTCCACGAATCGCTGGGAGGGCGCGCGGTGGGCCTGTGCCTCCTCCACGAGGTGGATGATGCGGGCCAGCGTCGTGTCCTCGGCCAGCCGGGTCACCTCGATCTCGAGGGCCCCGTGGCCGTTCACGCTCCCGGCGTAGGCCGGGTCCCCCGGGCCCTTGTCCACGGGCATCGACTCTCCGGTGATCGGCGCCTGGTTCACGGCGGAGGTCCCCGCCCGGAGGATGCCGTCCATGGCCAACTTCTCGCCCGGCCGGACCAGGAGGCGGTCCCCCACGCGGACCGCCTCGACGGGGAGGACCATCTCCGCCCCGTTCCGTCGGACCCGCGCCTCCTTCGGCGCGAGGTCCATCAGGGCGCGGATGGAGCGGCGCGCCCGATCCATGGTCGAGGCCTCCAGCCAATTGGACACGGCATAGAGGAAGGCCACCACGGCGCCTTCTTCCCACTCGCCCAGGAGGGCGGCCCCGATCACGGCGCCGGTCATCATGCCGTTCATGTCGAACTGGAGGCGGGAGAGGGCCCGGAGTCCTTGCCGCAGGGTGGCATACCCGCCGAGGAGCATGGCGGCAGCGAACAGCGGGGTGGTGAGCTGCGCGGGGAAGCCGACCCGTGCGAGAATCCCTCCCGCCAGGATGCTGAGTCCCGAGACGACCATCCGGAGCAGCAGGAGCCGCCGGCCCCAGCTCGGGGGCCGAGCAGTCTGCGCATCCTCCGGGCGGGCGACGACCTGGTCGTGCCGCGCGGCCTCCCGCATCACGGCCTTCGGATCGAAGGCCCCCTCGACCCGGAGCGTCGCAGCGCCGAAGTTCAGGCTGGCCCGGGTGACCCCCGGGAGGGCCGCCACGGCCCGTTCGAGCCGCGCGGCGCAATCCGCTCAGGTGAGGCCGGTCAGGTGAAAGGTGCGGGAGAGGCGTTCGACCTCGGCCGCGGGCATGGCGCGTCCTCTCTCCACTCCGGCCCGAAGGTTACCGGCCGGCACCGTGCACGCATTCGTACATCTGGCGCGAGACGTTGGCCAGGATCCCTTCGGCGATCTTGATGAGATCGCGGACCCGGCGCTCCTTCAGGCGGTAGTAGACGAACTTGCCCCGTTTCTCCGCCTGCACCAAGCCGCACCCCGACAGGCAGGCCAGATGGGCAGAGACGTTGGCCGTGGACTGCTGGGTGGCCTGGGCGATCTCCCCCACGCTCCGCTCGGCCTGCAGCAGGGTTTCCAAGATGGCGAGCCGCGTCGGATCGGCAAAGCCGCGAAACAGTTTGGCCTTGAGGGCGATCGCGTCCATGGTCTTGAGCATCCGGGCCTCCCCAGAATAAATCAATTAAACATCCGATTGAATGTTATACCGACAGGCACGGCACGTCAAGCCTGGGGCGAGGGCAACGGGGGGCGAGGGGGGGTCACCTACTCGGGTGCCTTGGAGCCCACCCGCCACCAGATGACGGCACTGCGGCGGCGCATGGGCGCCACGAGGCGATCCCCCACGCGCTGCAGGCGGGCCTGGAGGAAGTCCACGAGGCGGCGCTCCTGCTCCGGGTCGGCGAGCTTCAGCTCTTCGGTCCAGAACTCCACGGCCTGCGGAAGGTCGGCGAAGGGCTGATCGAAGTTGTAGCGGATGATCCGGACGTTGGCGTAGATGCCGTGGCCGTGGAGGAGCGTGATCGTCCTGAGGTAGTCGTCCCGGGGCGGGTAGGGCCGACCGAGGAGGAGCGGGTACAACTCGCCGTAGTAGAACTTCTCCATGCCCGGCCCGGCGTTCCGGACGAGCGCGATGCCGTGTTGGGCCAGCGGCTCCGCCTCCGCCAGGAATTTCCGGAGGTCGCCGAAGAGCGGCCTCACGTTGGCGAGGAGAATGAGATCGTGCGGGGGCAGCTCGACCTCGCCCCAGGCAGCCGGAACGCAGGTGACATTGTCCAGGCGGAGGCGGGCCAGGTTTTCCTGCAACTCGGCCATCATGGCGGGCGAGGGCTCGAGCGCGGTCACTCGCTCCACCGCCTTGGCCAGGGACAGGGTGAGGGCCCCGACACCAGCGCCCACGTCCAGGACGCTCCGGCAGCCTGCCAGGACGGGCTCCAGCGCCTTGAGCGCCTGGGCGGGAAAATCGCTGGTCTGGATCGCCGCGTTGAAGGCCCGTGCCCGGCGGGGCGTCCAGTACCGATCGTTCCAGGGGGATGGGGCGACCATGCTCACCTCCAGCAAGTGCCGCCGGCCGGACGCCGTGCCTCAGCAGGCGCGGACCTTGCGGGCGACGCTCAGCCACTCCCGGTGCGTGACGGGTCCCGTATCGAGAACCTCGGCCAGATCCACCTCTTCCCGGATGCGCCACTCAAAGCGGTCCGGTGGGAGGAGGCCCTGGAGGTCCTCGGCGGTGAAGAAGTGGATGAGCTTCCCCTTGGGATCCACGCGCGTGCCAGGCTCCGGGTAGGGGTCCCAGGTGGTGAAGCCCGCCTCGTCCGTCGAGTAATTCGCCATGGCGATGAGCCCACCGTCCCGGGTGAGGTGCCAGAGCTGGTTCACCATTCAGGAAAATCCCGTCCGGAAAATCTGTGCAATCTGCGAAATCTGCGGTTGAACAGTTTCTATGGCTCCCCGGCGCGGCGGCGGGCCGCGGCGAGTGCCAGGGCGACGGCCTCTTTGGCATCCGTGGCGCGCTCCATGGGTGCCTCATCGAGACCCTGGCGGGTCAGCTCCCAGCTCCGGAGGCCGATCACCGGGATCCCCTCGATCTTGGCGAAGGCGATCTCGGAGAGCGTCCCGTACTTGCCGCCGATGGCGATCAGGGCGTGCGCGCTCCGCGCGACGACGAGGTTCCGCGCGTGCCCCAGGCCCGTCGGGATCGGGTAGGTGACGAAGCGGTTGGCATCCTGATGGTGCGTGCCGGGAAGGATGCCGATGGTCACGCCCCCCCGGCTCTGCGCGCCCCGACAGGCGGCCTCCATCGCGCCGCCGAGTCCGCCACAGACCAGGACCGCCCCCGCCGCGGCAATCTCGGCGCCGACCGCCTCCGCCAAGGCTGCCAACGCCGGAGTGGGATCATTCTCGCCGATGACGCCGATGACCAGCGGGCGGTTCATGAGATGGCCTCAAGCGAAATCCGGAAAACGATCGCCGGCACGGGACGCGGGAGGGGCGGGGCGAGCGTGGTTTGCCATGGTCGGCTTGGGATGGCGCCCGGCTCAGGAAGGGGTCAGGCGACCGGCCGGATCTCCACGGGGGTAGGCCCCTTCGTCTTGGCCATGAAGCCGACGGCGTAGGGACAGACCAGCGGGACCCGAACGATGGCCTCAGCGTTCTTGTGGTACGCCGCCATGCGGATGGCGTAGCCGTTGATGCTCCCCGAGATCAGCCCGCCTTTCACGTAGCCCCAGCGCTGCTGCCGGTGCCCGTCGTTGATGGCCAGGACGATGGAGGTCCCCAGATCCCGGAAGTCCTGCTGATCCACGCCCGAGAGTTTGGTGGTCGCCCGCTTGTCGCCGTACATGGGATGGGAGTGGTAATCGCCGACCAGCTCCCAGCGGGATGTGCTGCGGACCGCCTCCTGCACCCGCTGGCCTCGGTGCCAGTCCATATGGACCTCCTGGAACTTCCGCTTGGCGGACTGATAGGGGACCACAAAGTCCACCATGATCCGCTCCGGCTCGTGGTGTCCCAGGAGGATGCCGAAACACTCGCGTCGGTAGACCTCGATGGTGGAGACCAGAAGGCCGATGAACGCGTTCTCGCTCAGATAGACTTCCATGGATGATCACCCCACCCGCCGCCAAAAATCCCGGGCGTGGCGCGCCCCCGCATGCTGTTGTTGGTCCGTGGGCCGCTCACCCACCCGGGCGGTGGGCTAGCAAGGAAGACGCCTGCTCCCGGACATCCTGGCTCGGAGAGGCGGTCGCCAACCATTCCAGGTCCTGCCGGAAAAGATAGGGCAGGAGGTTTCGGACCACCCGGGGAGAGGTTACGGGATTGTTGGCCAAGGCGACCTTCACCGGGTACCGGGCAATCCAGCGATCGTCGAGGGCGATGGCCTCGAGCGCCTCAGGTGTGGCCCGCCGGGAGGCCGCCAGCTTGACCACGTCGGCCTCGGTAAGGCGCGGGTTCCCCAGGATCGTCCGGACAACGCGCGCATCGGGGTCACGAAGGCACCGCTCGATCACCCGAGGCGCCGTCTTCCGGGCGAGGGAGATGCGGTAACCGACCGGCTCACTGGGCCGGGCCCCCGTCCCGTCCTCCGCTGCACTGCGACGCCACGCCTCTGGTCTGAAGAGCTCGGCCGAAGGCTCCCCGGTCTGCACCAGGGCACGCCGGATGCTCTCCAAGTGATCGGTCTCCATCACCCGTTCCAGACGGGTTCGATCCAGAAGTCCCAGGCAGAGCCGCCGAGCCCGATCCTCTCCTGCCATCACGCGCGCCCGCAGCGTGGCAACGGTCCAGGCAGCGCTGTCTGGTGACTGGGCCGCCAAGTGCTTCCCGAAACGGTGCAGGCGAAGGTCTGGATCCAGAATCGCATCCAACCCCGCCAGCAGTGCCGCGGTGTCTCGAAAGGCCCGGAGCCGTCGCGAGGCCTTCAGGTGAGCCTGTAAAGCCTCCACCAGAGGATCTCGGTCCATGGTCGATCGGGCGAGCGTCAGCGGAGACTGCGGTCAAAGCGACAGGCCGCCGGGCGGAGGACCCGCGGGCGGACTTCGGACCGTCATACCTGCACGATCGCGCGAGGGGATCGTGCTCAGATGGTGGAGGGTAAGGGATTTGAACCCTCGACCTCCGCGTTGCGAACGCGGCGCTCTCCCAGCTGAGCTAACCCCCCATCCGCACGCCTGCCCTGTTCGTTCCCGCCCCTCATCCGCTCGGGTTCCCGCTTGCGCGGTGCACCCGTACGGCACGCGAGGAATGTCGCGGGGGGCCGAACGCCAGATTGAAGAGAAAGGTTCAGGGAAGCTCCAGGCGCTTAGACTGTCAATATAGCCAAGAGAGGGGACAGTGTCCAGGGGTTTCTGGAATTGATCTGACGGGATTTCTCGAAAGATCAGACCAAACGTGCGGGCGTCCGGCGGCCCGCTTTGCTTTGCATATATGCATTTGTCGGACAAACAAGTAAGTTCTTGAAAATATTGATGTGATTCGGACAAGTCGAAAGCAGGTCTTCTTACTCCTCGGAGTCCTCGTCCGACGAGCCGGGAGTGATGTCGCGATTGATGGGAATGCCCCGTTTGCATATCGGGCATTCCTCGGGTGTGTACGTGGGGAAGTCCCGCGTCGCGATCGTGAACAACGGGTATTTGAATTTCACCTGATTGCTGCGTCGCCAGATGGCCCCGATGCCGACCACCTCTCCCCCCATGCTCTCCACCAGCCGGATGAGTTGCCGGACCGTCTCGCCGGTCGTCAGAATATCCTCGACGATGAGGACCCGTCCGCCTTCCGCGAAGAAGGCGCGGTATTCCGGCTGCAAGATGACCTCGGTCCGCCCCTCCGGCGTTTTCTCTTTCGTGGCAAAGATGAAGCGTGGGCGAGAGGGATGGGCGCGGGCCACGCAATGCCCGAGGAGGCCGGCCGCGTAGCCTGTGGTCAGGACCAGGTCCACCCGGTCCTGACGGAAGTGTGTCGCGATGATGTCGCCCAATCCCTCGGTGAAGGTGGGCTCGGTCGTCACCAGCGCCTTGGCGACGTACTCGGAGGTGTGGCGTCCCGACCGGAGGACAATGTGATCGTTCGTCCGGTAGGCACCGGTCCGGAGGAGAATCCCCCGGTTCAGACGTTCCAGCGTTTCCTGGTCGATGGTGACCGGCTTCTCGCGATTCGGCATGAGCGTTCCTGTGGGGTCCCCTGGCGGGGAGCCGAGGGGGCGCCCGACCTGCCGCGGGCCCCGGTCCTGGCCTCAGTTGGCCGTGGGGCGGGGAGGGCGGCGTTGGCGCTGATACTCCTCAATCAGGCCGTGGTCGGCAAAACTGTAATGGTCCTGCCGGCCGATGATGATGTGGTCCACCAGAGGAATCCGAAGCAGGTCCCCGGCCAGCACCAGTTCCTCGGTGAGGGCCCGATCGCTTCCGCTGGGTTGAGAGTTCCCCGAAGGGTGATTGTGAATCAGGATGACGGCCGCCGCGTGATGCCGGTTGGCGCGCTGCAGGATGTCCCGCGGGTACACCGGGCTCTCCGTGACGGACCCCTCGCTCAAGGTCTCCAGCGCCACCACCTCGTTGCCTCCGTTCAGCAGGACCACCTCGCACTGCTCGTGCTGGAGGCCGCGGAGGCGCGGGGCCGCCAGCTCGAGGACGTCGCGGGAGCTGGTGATCCGGGGGCGGGTCACCCGCTCCACCTCGGCCAGGAGCCGCCGGCCCAGCTCCAGGGCAGCCTTGACCTGGGCCACCTTGGCCGGTCCCAGGCCGGGCATCGTCCCCAGATCGGCCGGATCGGCGGCCTCGAGCCCTGCCAGGCCCTCCCACTCCCGAAGCAGGGATCGAGCCAGGTCCACGGCGCTCTGGCCCCGGCCACCCGTCTGCAGGATGATGGCCAACAGTTCCGCCGTCGTGAGCCGCCGCGCACCCTCGGCCACGAGCCGCTCGCGGGGCCGTTCCCCCTCGGGCCAATCGCGGATTGGGTAGCGCTTCAGGGTTCACCCCCCCGAGGTCTCGGCGATCAGGCAATCTGGCAATGGGGCAATCAGGGAGCCGAGTGGCGGGCCGCTGGTCCGGGCTCCTGATTGCCAGATTGGCCGGTTGTCAAGTTGCCATACTACCCGCGGGCGGAGAATAGCAGGCTTTCCTCCAGGGACCAATGGGATTCTTTCCGGAGCCTCAGGCGAGGCTCGGGAGGAGCATGAGGACGCTCAGGACGATCATGCCGACGTAGATGCCGAGGAAAGCGGGGGCCTCGCCGCGGCCTGCGCGAGACCCCGGTCTCCTAGCCCAGGCCCTCGCAGACCGCATAGGCCGTGGACAGGGGGAGGACCGACGAAGAAGAGAAGACGAATGCCCTGAGGGGTCCCACAGCGTAGCGGCCGGCCGGCCGTCAGTCCATTTGTGCCCGTGCGCCGCGGGTGGCGTGGCGTCTCGGTGCTCACTTGTGCGGGCACAGGGGGGCCTGATATGCTGACGGCGCCGGACAGGGGCTCGGAACGCGCCCGGGCCCTGGGGACCCGTGCCGGGAGGAGGGAGCCCCATCCATGGAAGTCGTGAACCGCGATCGAAGCGCCCCCTTCATCACCAAGGACGGGTCCGAGATCCGGTCGATCCTGGACCGGACGAACTCGACGGCCCGGAACCAGAGCCTGGCCGAGGCCACGATCCCTCCCGGGACGGCGACCGATCCGCACTGTCATCCGCAGGCCGAAGAGATCTATTACGTACTGCGCGGTCGGGGCGTCATGACCCTGGCGGGGGAGCAGCGCGAGGTCGGGCCCGGCGACGGGATCCTCATCCCACCCGGCACCCGCCACGCGATCCGGAACGTCGGGCAGGAATCCCTGGTGATCCTGTGCTGCTGCGCGCCGCCCTATTCGCACGAGGACACGGTCCTAACGGGGGGCGACACACGGCGGTAGGAGCGTTCGGCTGTTCGGGAGTTCGGTCGTTCGACTGTTCCGCCGGGTCTTGAGAACCGTCGAACCGCCGAACAGTCGAACGCCCCGTGCCGAGGCCTACATCAGGCGGAACAGCGTCACTTCGGGGGCGGCGTTCAGCCGGATGGGAGGTCCGGTCGTCCCGATGCCGCGGTTCACGTACAGATGGGACGTGGCGAGCTGGTAGAGGCCTTCGGGGTACGGGCTCAACACATGGGCCAGGCTCACGTCGAGGCCGAGCAGGCTGATCTTGATCTGGCCGCCGTGCCAGTGGCCGGACAGGGTGAGTGGAATCCTGTGCTCGGCCGCCCGGGGGAAGATCTCCGGCCGGTGGGACAGCAGGAGGGTCGGCAGGGCGGGATCGAGGCCCCGGAGCGCCCGCCCGAGGTCCGGGTGCCCGGCGGCGTCGTCGATCCCGGCCACGGCGAACGGCCCCTGGCCGGTCCGGAGCAGGCAGTGCGCATTGTTCAGGAGGGTGATCCGCTGCCGCGCTAGGACCGTCTGGATCTCCCCGATGTTCCCGTACCAGTGCTCGTGGTTGCCCAGCGTGGCGAAGGTGCCGTAGCGGGTGCGGATCCGCGCCATCTCCTCGGCGCAGCCCGCGAAGAACGACATGGAGTTCGAGATGAAATCGCCCGTCAAGACCAGCAGGTCCGGCTGGAGCGTGTTGACCAGATCCGTATACTGGCGCAGGTCCTCGCGGGTCATGTACAGGCCGGCGTGGATGTCGCTGAGCTGGACCACCGAGAGCGATCGGCCGAAGGGCACGGCCACCTCTTCCACGCCATAGGCCTTGCTGGCATAGGCCGCCCCGTAGCCCGAGAGGACCAGGGGAGCCGAGGCCAGGCTCCCCACCGCGATCCGGAGGAAGCGGCGCCGGTCCGGATCCGCTGGCGCCGGGGCAGTGTCCGCAGCCCATGCGCGCCGCCGGTGGGCGAGGTGGCGCCCCAGGCGGCCCCCGAGGTCTGTCAGGAGCAGCAGGACGGCCGAGAAGACGGCGCCAAAGTTCCAGATGGCGACGGGGTAGAGGAAGCCCACCTGGGCGACGACCGGGGGATCCACCCAAGGCAGGTGCCAGAGCACGATGTACAGGTTGACGGCGTAGAACACGCCCATGCAGAAGCCTGCCAGCCCGATCGTCCAGGCCGTGAGGCCTCGGGACCGGCGGCTCCCGCGGATGGCCCGCCACAGGCGCACAAACAGGTACACCTGACCGAGACCCAGGATGGCATAGATGGCCAGCCGGAGACCTACCACGCGAAACGCGAGCGGCATACGAACCCTCCCACTGGGGCACCGCCCCGACGCGGCGGCGAATCGTGTCCGGGCACGGCGCACCGCGTCCCAGCCCTCGGGGGCGCCCCGGCACAAGGGCGAATAGTACCGGAACATCGCCGGTTATACAAGACGACGAATGCACCCATCGCCCCGAGCCTGGGGAGGGTCGGGGCGGATACCGCAGAGTGTCTGGAGAAGGAGGAGCCATGCAGCCTGAGCCCGATGTGCGCAAGGCCACAGTCCTGCGACCCAGCGTGGCGGCCATCCTCCGGGATGGGGACGGGCGGATCCTCTTGCAGCGTCGGTCCGACAACGGCCGCTGGGGCCTGCCGGGAGGGTCGGTGGAGATCGGGGAATCGGTGTGCGAGGCGATCGTGCGGGAAGTGCGAGAGGAAACGGGATTGGATGTGGAAGCCGAGCGCCTGATCGGTGTCTATTCCGATCCGGCGCTCCAGGTGGTCCGGTACCGGAGCGGCGATGTGGTCCACTACATCAGTACGCTCCTCGCATGCCGGATCCTGGGCGGCAGCCTGCGCACGTGCGCGGAGACCCTGGACCTGCGGTTCTTCGATCCCGCCGGGCTCCCCGACGACCTCCTTCCCATGCACCGGATCCGGATTGCGGATGCCCTGGCAAACCGTCCCGCGGCCTTCATCCGCTAGGCGGCGTGCCGCGATGGAGGAGCCGGCGTCGCTCCGCCCTCTCCCCCTCCCCACCTGGCGAAGACAGATGGGGGTGCGGGCCGACGACAGGGCGGCTCACCCGAGCCGTCAGGGGATTTCCGCGGACGCTAGCGGGCGGCGTCTACGCGCTTGGCCAGGTCGAAGTCTTTCGCGGTCACTCCCCCGGCATCGTGCGTGGAGAGGCTCAGGGTGACCCGGTTGTAGCTCACGGTGATATCCGGGTGATGTCCCACCTTCTCCGCCACGGCCGCGACGCCGCTCACGAAGAACATCGCCTCCTTGAAGTTGGCAAAGGTGTACTGCTTCTGAATAGAGTTGCCCGCCTGCTTCCACCCCTTGAGGCGAGCCAGTCGCTCTGTGACCGCTCGCGCGCCGAGCCGTGCCATGACCCCCTCCTTCCCGACTTCTCGCTTTGTATTGCGACCCGGACAGTGGCCTCCTCAACCGCCATTGTACTCTCTGGTGCGTGCCATGGAAAGGGCTGGAACTCGCGAATCATACAGGGCTATTTGCCTATTCCCGCAGAAGGATGGCGGGCCGGAACCTCCGCGGTCTCCCCGGGTCTCCCGGGCGTGCCGGACGGCAACCGGAATGGCGGCTTTTGGTTTGTGTAACCATTGCCCCTCGCTTGCTCGACCGGGAGGGGGCAGCCTCCTACCTCGGGGTGAGCCCGTGGACGGTGCGCCAGTGGGAGGCGGACGGTGTCCTCCACCGAGTTAGGATGCCGGCTCCGAGTGGCGGGAAGCTCAAGGAGCTCCAGCTCGCGCTGTATGAGCGGCTCCCGATGCGCTTCCGACACTTCCTCACCAGGAGGCAGGTGGTGAGGGATCCGGAGCTCTTGCGGTGGCTGTCCAGGCTCGGGATGGAACGGCGGCGGCAGTGAGACGAACGATTCATCGAAAGGAGAATGCTGTAACAACCTATGTGCGACGCCTGCTCTGGATTCCCCTGCTGCTCCTGCTCACCGCTCCGGCCTTCGGGGCCGCCCCACCTGACGTGGGGCCACTGGTCGGGGCCAACTGTACGGACATCACCAATCCGGTTGCCAATCAGACCTGGTGCTTCCAGCAAAGCGACGGAACGCTTCGGGTCTACGATGGCGTGAGCTGGATTCTCGCCTCGACATTCACAAAACACGTCACTGAGGACGGAGCGGCATGTAACATCACGACGACCGACACAACTAGCGTGCAGACCTCCCTGGACCGGCTGACCCCAGGAATCCATCTGTCTTTCGAGGGCCTACACGACCGCTGCAAGATCACGTCGGCTCTCAGGGTGGGGACCAACGGCTGGAATTTGGACTTTGGGGCCACAGGCTTCCCTCCCAGCACTGGAGTTGGTCCGGTCCTCTGGTGGCAAGGCGCAGCGGATGGCACGGTATTTGAGACCCAAGGCTCTCGCTGGGAACTCATCAACCGATTGGCGATCGACGGTGGCGGGACCGCTGGGATCGGCTACAACCTCATCAACGCGCCGGGAGCGGAGCCTCGGAATGTCACCAGCGAAAATGTCCTGGATCGCCCCTTCATAACCGATGTAGCGGGACGCCTGGCATCGGATTGCAGATCGGAGATGGCGACACCACGTCCGGCATTTGCTGCATTTCGATCCGTTCCCCGGAATTGAACTACAACTTTGAGACGGGGAGCGGCGCGATCCGGGATCTCATCGCAGAGCACTACCAATTCTTGCAGTGGGACTCGCACAACGCGCTGCCCCTCCTCATCAGCAACGTCTCCCACGACAGCGCCGTGGGCATGACGAGCACCAATGATGTGGTCCTCGGCGGCGGGGCAGTGGATGCGCTCATTGAGAACTCAACGTTTGCCGGGAACTTGGACGCCTCGAATTTCAATACCCCGCTCGGCGGGCTGGTCCTCAACAACATACGATTCCACTTCGGCACATTCATTCCTCCCGCGACCCCGCGCTATGTCTATACCTCGGGGCAGCATGGCTATTACGCCGGCGTGATGGACGACCCGGACGCCTCGGCCTTCGGCGTGACCTCCATGAACCGCATCCTGGCGGTCGGATCGACGCTCGGGAGCGAGTTGGTCACCGATGGGAACGCAGAGGCAGCGGGCATGGCAGCCTGGACCAGCGCCGGCACTTCGACGACTGCCGAGAAAAACGCCACCACTCCGATTGGCGGAACACAGGACATCCACATCGTCACGGATGGCGTCGCCTCGGCCTAGCAAGGCGTGTACCAGTCACTCGGGACATTGCCGGTCGGAGCGATCTATCAGGTCTCTTGGAAGCACCACGTCATTTCCGGGGGCTTCACCCTCCGTATAGACGACAGCAGCGGGGCCGTTCGGGTCACGCAGTTCCCCTCCGACGAGTTCAACCGCGGCATCGTTGAGAGCCACACGGTCTACTACGTCAGCCAGCACGCCGGGACCACCTACCTGTTCCTGATTGGCCTCCCGTCCACGGCCTCGGAGTTCTACGTGGACGACATCAGCGTCAAGCAGGTGACGGCGGGCGGGACAGTCGCCGAGAACGCGGGGATGTTCGGTGCGCTCACAGCCACCACCAGCACGCAGATCGGCACGTCGGGCACGTCCACCGCGACGCTCCGCTGGAACGCCACAGCCTCAGTCGCGGACGGCGGGACAATCTCGCACGGGATGGGGGCCGACCCCACGATGTGCCTCGCCACGGGCTCCGTGGCCGGCGAGAGCATCACCGTGACCCATGACGCGACCAACATCACCGTGGCGATCAAGAAAACCAATCCATCGGGATACGGGGTGATCGCCGGGACGACGCAGACGATCAACTGGGCCTGCATGAAGTAGTCGCCCACTCAGCGACCGAGGGGGGTGGTGCCTGGCGCGATGAGCCACACGCCCCTGGACAATGACCGGCAAGGTAGACTATCGTGCAGGCCGAGACGGTCTCAGGAGGCCCCTGGATTGCTGTCCCAGTCCGCTTTTTGCGGCCTATTTTGCGTCAGAACGGAAAAGAGGTAGGGAGGGGTAGGGGGGCATGCGGTGCGAGCACTGTGAGGCCGATTTCACACCCAAGAACATCCGGGGCCGGTTCTGCTCGGCCAAGTGTCGCAAGGCCGCCTGGCAGCGGCAGCGGAAGGGTATCCTCGCCCTGGTGGAGGAGCAACTCACCCGAGCCTTGGCGCAGGTCCGGGCCCCCCGGGGCTCGAAGGCGGCGTAGGGTGCGGGCGGGGTAGGGGAAAGAGGAAAGGGTCATGGCGAGAGAGCGCGTGCTCATCGTAGACGATGAAGTGGAGGGCCGAACACTGATCCGGGAGTTCCTCGAGATAGCCGGGTACGAGCCCGCCGAGGCGGTAGACGGCACCGAGGGGCTCGCCAAAGCCGAGGCCCTCCGCCCGGATGTCATCCTGCTGGATGTGCGGATGCCGGGACTCGATGGCTACGAGGTCTGTCAGGGCCTGAAGGAGAACCCGGAGACCACGCACATCCCGGTGATCTTCGTGACGGCGGTGGAGGATGCCGCGCTGAACCGCCTCGCCTACCAGGCGGGTGCCGCGGCGTGCCTCACGAAGCCGTTCCGCCGCGAGGCCCTCGTGGCCGTCATCGAGGCGGCCCTTGCGAATGCGGAGCGCCAGGGGAAGCCCAAGCCGAAAGATGGGGCGAATGGCCTCTGACCCGTGCGGAGCTCCTGCTCCGACCGCTGCCGGGCGGCTCTCAGCCGGCGGAGGCGGGGGGAGGCCCTGACGGAGCGGGACCAGCGGGTGTGAGAGTTGCTGGAGGCGGCGGTGACGGAATTAGGTGGAGCTGCGGAAGGCTGAGAGGGGGAAGTGGGTCATGAGTCCCACCGGGTTTTGTCAGTATTGCCGGTCTGTCCAACCGCTTGGAGAGGCCTGGGAGGGGAATCAGCCCGCCTTCTGGTGCCAGAGGTGCGGCCGCCCGGTGGCATCGCCACACGCAGGCGGGGAGACGCTCTCAGCCCGGCCGCCTCTCGTCCTCTGCATCGATGATGACCGCCTCCTCCTCCAGCTCTTCAGCGATGCTCTGGAGCGGTTCGGGTTCCGGACCGCTGTCGCCAACGATGGGCCCACCGGCATCGAAGTCGCCAAGCGCGAGCGGCCGGCGATTATCCTCCTGGACTTCGTGATGCCCACAATGGACGGGCTCGAGGTCTGCCGGCGCCTTCGGGCCGATCCTGACCTGCGGGACACCCGGATCATCCTCTTGACGGCCACCGAGAAGCCCGAGTTGGTCACCCAGGCGCGCGAGGCCGGGGCGACACTCACCCTGCAGAAGATCTTCGGGCCTGAATCCATCGTGGAGACCATCGAGCGGTTGCTCGGCTGGAAACCCGACCCGGGCACGTTGTAAGGGGGCGACGGCGGATCCCGGTCCAGGCGGAGGAGATCCGCGACCTCCGGGCCCTGGTCACGACGACGCTCGAAAGCCTGTGGGAGGCCAAGTCCCTTCCCGAAAGAGGATTCTCCATCCACTCCGATCCGCAAGGCCTCCAGCATAGCTCTGATGGTGCGTTGCCATGGCGCCGACACAGTCAGCCGGTTCCTTGACCTGTGCCAAATGAACGCCGCCAAGAATTATCCCGCGAGCTGGCGGAGATGCTCCGCAGGTTACGCGCCCAGACCTTGGCCCTGGAAGCGGAGAGTGGCCAGCCGATCCCCTGGGTGTTCCACCGTGACGGCAAGCCGGTGGGGGATTTCCAGAAGGTCTGGGCGGCGGCCTGCACACAGGCCAAGGTCTCGGGCCGGGTCTTCCACGATTTCCGCCGGACGGCCGTCCGGAACATGATCCGGCTCGGGATCCCGGAGCGCGTGGCCACGAAGATCACCGGTCACAAGACCCGGAGCGTGTTCGACCGCTACAACATCGTCAGCGAGGGCGACCTGGTGGAGGCGGCCCGGAAGATCGCCACGGGCACGTTTGCGGGCACGTTCGACCAGGCCCACGCCACGGAAGCCAGGCAAATCATGCACTTAAACATGAGACATTTTGGTTTGACAGACCATTATCGGTATGCTAAAAAGTTAGGTCGTTTATCCTGATAACCAAACAGGACAATCTCCGGGGCGATCCATTAAACCCGCGGAATATGCCTATGGCCGACGAAGTGCCCCTTCGGAGTCGAGACCTGTATGAGCCGCTGGACCGGACGGCGCACCGGGCCCTCCTGAACGTCATCGGGGTGCGCCATCCGGACCAGGGCAAGCCGCTCGTGGCCATCGTGAACTCCTGGACCGAGGTGGTGCCGGGCCACCTCCACCTCCGCGCGCTGAGCGAGCTGGTCAAGCAGGGGGTGCGCGAGGCCGGCGGCATGCCCCTGGAGTTCGACACCATCGCCCTCTGCGACGGGCTGGCCCAGGGCCACGTGGGGATGAGCTTCTCCCTCCCCAGCCGCGAGGCCATCGCCGACACGGTGGAGATCATGCTGGAGGGGCACCGCTTCGATGCGGCCGTCATGCTCAGTAGCTGCGACAAGATCGAGCCGGGGCATTTGATGGCGGCCCTCCGGGTGAACATCCCCACCGTGATGCTGACGGGCGGGCCGATGGAGGGCGGGCGCTACAAGGAGCAGACGGACATCACGCTCTCCACCATGCGGGAGTTCGCCGGCCAGGCGCAGCGGGGCACGATCACGCGGGAGGAACTGACCGAGATCGAGAAGGCGGCCCTGCCCGGGCCGGGCTCCTGCTCCATGCTGGGCACCGCCAATACCATGGGCTGCCTCATCGAGGCCCTGGGGATGTCGCCGACGGGGTGCGGGACCATGCTCGCGGTGGACCCCCGCCGACCCGCACTGGCCCGCCAGGCCGGACGCCTTGTTCTGGAATGCCTGCGCTACGATCTCACGCCGCGACGGATCGTGACGCGGCAGGCCCTGGAGAACGCGATGGTGGTGGACATGGCGCTGGGGGGCTCCACCAACAGCGTGCTGCACCTGCTGGCCGTCGCCCGTGAGGCTGGCATCCCGCTCGAGTTGGACGAGTTCGATGTCGTCTCCCGCCGCGTGCCCCACCTCTGCAACGTGAAGCCGTCCGGGCAGTACGCCGTGGGGCGGCTGGATGAGGCTGGGGGCATCCCGGCCCTCCTGCACGAGCTGGGGCACCTCCTGCACCTCGACGTGCCCACGGTCACGGGGAAGACACTCGGCGAGAACATCGCCGGGGCCGCCGTGACCAACCGCGAGCTGATCCGCCCCCACGGCAGCCCGCTGTACCCCGAGGGCGGTCTGGCTGTCCTGCGGGGGAGCCTGGCGCCCGACGGCGCCGTGGTCAAGCAGACGGGCGTCCGTTTCAAGCAGATGCTCACGCACCGGGGACCGGCCCGGATCTTCGAGAACATGGAGGAGGCGGTGCAGGCCGTCCTGGGGGACGTGGTCCGGCGTGGGGAGGTGGTGGTGGTGCGCTACGAAGGGCCCAAGGGCGGCCCGGGCATGCGCGAGATGCACCAGATCACCTCCATCCTGGTGGGTATGGGCCTGGACGAGTGCTGCGGCCTGGTGACCGACGGCCGGTTTTCGGGCTCGACGCGCGGGCCCTGCATCGGCCACATTTCGCCTGAGGCGGCCGAGGGGGGCCCCATCGCCCTCGTGCGGGACGGCGATCTGATCGAGTATGATATTCCGAATCGGCGATTGGACCTGCTCGTGCCGCCCGAGGAGTTGGCGCGCCGGCGGGCCGCCTGGAGGCCACCCAAGCGCGAGCTGCGGGGGATCCTGGCGCGGTACGCCCGGCTGGCCGAGTCGGCGTCCAAGGGTGCGGTGCTCCGTGAACCAACAGACGGGTGAGGCATCATGAGCAAGCCAGACGAGGGTGGCGGTCGCGAAGGGCGGGGCGGCCGGCAGTCGGGCAGCACGTTCCCGAACCGGTTCATTCCCCTGTACTACCAGCTCGAAAACATCCTGCGATCCAAGATCGAGGGCGGGGAGGTCCTGCCGAACCACAAGCTTCCCACCGAGCAGGAGCTGTCTCGGGAGTACAAGATCAGCCGGGCCACCGTGCGACAGGCATTGGCGGCCCTGGTGTCCGAGGGGCTCCTTTTCCGGAAGCAGGGCAAGGGGACCTTCGTCACGGAGAAGGCCACCCAGACGAAGACGGTGAAGCTGACGGGCTTCACCGAGGATCTCTTCACCGAGGGCCACCAGGCCGAGGTGAAGATCCTGGAGATTCGCCCCGTGCCCGCGCCCGACCGCGTGGCGGGGATCCTGCGCGTGCCCGCGGGCGAGGAGGTCGTCCGGTTCAAGCGCCTCCGCTCCGTGGACGGCCTGCCCTTCTCCTACGTGATCAACTACCTGGTGCCGGAGGTCGGCCAGAAGATCGCCGAGACGGATCTGCAGCACCACACCATGCTGCACCTGCTGGAGGAGAAGCTGGGGATTCCCCTCGGGACGATCCGTCACTCGGTGGAGGCGGTCAAGGCCGATGTGGAGGTCGCCTCGCTCCTGGCGGTGAGCGTGTTCGAGCCGGTCCTCTACATGGAGACGACCGTGTATTCCGGCGAGGGCCAGGCCGTCGAGGCGGTGGACACCTTCTTCCGCTCCGACCGCTACCGGTACACGGTCGAGCTGATCCGCAGCCAGCAGCTCCGCAAGGAGCGCGGCAGGCGACGGTAGAAACGGCCAGTAGCCGTCAGCTATCAGCGGTCAGCCCAAGACAGACGAAGGGGTGGGCTGTTATGCCCGCCCCTTCGTCTGTCTGGCTTCACGCTGACCGCTCATGGCTGAAAGCTGGGAGCTACAGGTATTGCCCGTACCGGATCTTCTCGATGATCTCCTTGGTCTTCCGATAGTCCTCGATCGTCCGCTGCATGTCCTCGGTGGTCACCGGGCCCGGCTGCTCGCCGGAGCCCTCCTGGTGCACCTTCTCCTCCAGCGCCTTCTGGACGATCGCGGCAATGTCGGCGCCGCTCATCTTGACCGTGCGGGCCAGGATGCTGTCGCAGTCCAGGTCGGCGAACAGCCGGCGGCCCGCCAGCGCCTCGGCCCGGGCCATATGGATCTTCAGGATCTCCTGCTTCGCCTCGCTCTCGGGAAGCGGGACCTCGATCAGGCGGTCGATCCGTCCCGGCCGGATGAGCGGCGCGTCGACGGAGTCGGGGCGGTCCGTGGAGGCGACCGCGAGGATGTCGCCGGACCGGCCGATGTCGTCGAGCTGCTCCCCGATGCTGTTGACGAGCCGGCGGCTGGCAGTCCGCATCTCTTCCGGGGCCGCACGGTCGAAGACGAGATCGTCGATCTCGTCCAGGAACAGAATGCAGCGGCCACTCTCCTTGACCTGATGGAAGGCCTCCTGCAGCACATCCCAGGAGTCCCCGTACCACTTGGTCACCACATTGGTCACGTGGACGTGGAAGAACACCGCGTCCGCCTCCCGGGCCAGGGCCTGGGCGAGCAGCGTCTTGCCCGTGCCGGGCGGCCCGTACAGCAGAACCCCATTGGGCGGCTGCGTCCCCCATTTCTTGTGCAGGTCCGGACTCTTGAGGGCGTGGACGAGGCCGGCGATCTCGTGCTTGGCCCGGCTGAGCCCGCCGACGTCCTCGAACGAGACCTCAGGCCGCATCGTGATCTCGATCTTGCCCTTCATGTCGCCGAAGCGCTTGGCCAATCGGGCGAGGAAGTCTTCGAGCTGCCGCCTGAGAATCTCGGGCGTATGACCGGTCAACATCTTGCGCTCCACCATCGCTGCACCTCTTGGAGGCGGATGCTACACGCCCGAACGGTCACGGACAAGGGAAAAGGAGGCCCGGGAGAGTTGCGAGGGGCGGGCTCGGCTCAGTCGTCCACCCGTCCCTCCGCCAGGAAAAAGGACTCCTGCATCTTCTGCATGAGGACGGGGATGTCGGTGGTCAGGATCGCCAGATCGTGCTTCCTGCCGTGAACATCCACGATGTGGTTGGCCAGCCGGGCCTCCCGGCGGAAGCCGAGCTTCTCGAAGATCTTGATGGCCGCCACCTGGTCCGCCCCCATCTCCGCGACCATCCTGTCCAGGCCCGCCTGCAGGGCCAGGTAGAAGATCTCCCGTGCCATGGCCGTGGCGAGCCCGCGCCGCCGCAGGCGGGCGTCCGTGGCCACCCGGATCTCCCCCACGTGGCGCATCCAGCCGTAGGCCTGCCGGTGCAGGGTGGCGTCGCCCGCGATGCGCCCTTCGAACTCGGCCAGGATGGGCAGCACCCGATCGTAGTTCAGGTTCCGGGCCCAGGCCTCGATCAGCTCGGGGCGCGTCACGTCGTCCTTCAGGAACTGCCGGTCCTCGGGGGGGAGCCCGCGGAAGAAGGCGAGAAGCCCGGCCTCGTCCTCCCGGACCATGGGGCGGAGGATGAGGCGGGTTCCGTCTCGGAGGCTGATCGGCTTGGGGAATCCCTTGAGGAGCATGGCACACCTCCCGGGAGGAGTGCGGCTGTCAGGGTTCGCTGCGGCCGAGCACACGCTACCAGAGGCGCGGCGGTTGTTCAAGCGGGACCTCACCCGCCGGGGGCAAATGTTCGCAAGAGCAGGCGAGGGGCAGGGCAGAGGGCGAACAGCCGCAGAGGCGCAGGAGCGCACCCGGCAGGCGCTACGCGGCGAGGAGGTCGGCCAGCATGCGGGCGTTGGTCACGGCCTGGCCCCGCGCATGATTGTTGAAGAAGGCATAACACGTCCCGGTCGCGTCGGCCAGGGAGCGGATCCGGGGGACCCACTCGCGCAGTTCGGCCTCGCTGTACAGGTAGTCGTAGCGCTCCCAGGCCTCTGCGTGGGCCCACCACTGCTGCCGGTTCCGGCCGTGGAACCGGACGTAGGCTGGGGAGGCCGTGGCCCGCGCGATGGCCGGCGGCAGGTTCGGGAGTCGCGGCTCGTCCACGCAGCAGTAGGCCGCGCCCAGCGACTGGAGCAGACCGAAGGTCTCATCGCTCATCCAGCTCCGGTGGCGGAACTCCACCACCACGGGGTCCGGCCTGAGGTCGCCGAGCACGCGCCGGAGGAAGTCCCCATTGGCGGGGAGGGCCTTGAACGAGAAGGGGAACTGCACGAGGATGCAGCCCAGGCTCCCGCCCTCGCGGAGCGGGCCCAGGGCCTCGCGGAACAGCGGGAGCGCCTCGGCGTACTTCTCGCGGGAATGGGTCATGTCCTGGTGGGCCTTGACCGCGAACTCGAGCCGCCCCCCGGCGCGTGTGGCCATGGCGGCCATGTTCCGGACCGACGGGATGTGGTAGTAGGTGGCGTTGATCTCGACGGCCGCAAAGTGGTGGGCGTAGAAATCCAGCATCTGCTGCTGGGGGAGCTTCTCCGGGTAGAAGACCCCGCGCCACTCCGGGTAGCTGAATCCGCTGGTGCCAATCTTGATCATGGGCTAGGCTTGCGCCGGTGATCCGGCAGCTCGGCAACAACACGACGGTACTCCCGCGTTCTGCGGGCGTCAAGCGGTGGCGGTCTGATCGGCGGGCGGAATCCGGTTCCCGTCAGACGGGAAGGGAGAACCTGGACGCGGCAACGGTGAGGAGGTGGACGCCATGCCGTCCAATCGGCGGATGGAGGTGTATATGGCCGGGCTGCTGCGAGGCGGCTTGGCACTGGTCCTCGCGGCGGGGCTGCTGGGCGCGCTGCAGGTGCGCGCCCTGCCTGGTGCAGGGCGGGTCGCAGCCGCGCGCCCGGCGTCAGCGGACCTGCAGGGGCAGTTCCTGGTGGCCACGTCCGAGCTCCAGGATCCGCGGTTCATCCGGACAGTGGTCTACGTCATTCACCACGACGCCGACGGCAGCATGGGGGTGGTGGTGAATCGGCCGCTCCAGACAGTCCCCCTGGCCAGCTTGCTGAAGGACCTCGGACTGGACAGCCAAGGGGTGACGGGTGAGGTCCGCGTGTACTACGGCGGTCCGGTCGAGCCGACCCGTGGCTTCGTGCTCCACACGACCGACTATTCCCCCGAGGGAAGCGAGGTCGTGCAGGACAGCATCGCCGTCACCGCGCAGCCCGAGATCCTCCGCGCCATCGGCACGGGAACAGGGCCTCGCAAGAGTCTCTTCGCGCTAGGCTATGCCGGATGGGCGCCGGGGCAGCTCGAGGCCGAACTCCAGGCGGGGTTTTGGGCCGTCGTCCCGGCGGATGAGGGGCTGCTGTTCGACGAACACTCCAGCACGAAATGGGAGCGGGCCATGGCCCGCCGCATCATCCAGATGTAGGGCCCGTCTCGTGTCGACCCGCCCTGCTGATGACCGATCGGCTGCGCTCAGACAGGCTCCCTCCGGGAGATCACCCCGGGGCTTCCCTAGAGCCTCCGCAGGATCCCGATCACCTTCCCCAGGATCTGGAAGCTCTTCTCGCCCGGCTTGACGTGGATGGGCGGCATGGCGGGGTTCTCGGGCTGCAGGATGACTTCGTCCGGTCGGAAGAGGATGCGCTTGACCGTGGCCTCGTCGTTCACCAGGGCGACCACAATGTCCCCATGCTCGGCGGTGGCCTGGCGGCGGACGAGGGCGTGGTCGCCCGGGAGGATGTGCGCCCCGATCATGCTCTCGCCTTGCACCTTGAGGAGGAACGCCTCGTCCCCGTTCACCCATTCCCGCGGCAGGGTGAACGTCCCCTCGACGTTTTGCTCGGAGACGAGCGGCTCGCCCGCGGCCACGCGGCCGAGCACGGGGATCTCGCGGTACGGTGCCGGGGCCCGGGTCGTCGCGTCCTGCGGGAGGGTGCCGGGGGTGTCCAGGATCTGCAGGGATCGGGACTTTGTCGCCGTGCGCCGAAGATACCCCTTTCGCTGCAGCGCCTTGAGGTGGTCGAAGACGCTGCGCGGGACGAAGCCGAAGTGCGCCCCGATCTCGCGGACGGTGGGAGGGTAGCCCGCCTCGGCCGTGAATTGGCGGATGAACTCGAGGATCTCTCGCTGCCTGGCCGTCAATGGAAGGCGCACGGAAAGCTCCTTTCGGGAGGATGCCCGTGTTTACCATACGCATGTATGGTTCGTCAAGAGATTTCAACCGCGGCAGGTGGACGCATGCGCCGAGGGTCGAGCGATGGCTCATCCCGCGTCAGGGAGCCGAGGAAATTGAAACGTTTCATAATCCTCCTTGACAAGGGCAAAACCCTTGGCCTATTGTTTCACCCATCCCTCTGGGCTTCATCTCCGACATCGCGAACTCTGGCTTCATCCGATCCGTGCGCGCCGTGGAGGACGCGGCGTGGGGAGCATCCGGCGAACTTCCGAATGCCCCTACGGTATTCCTGAGACAGCCTGCGTGACGGGAGGGTGCGGACTGGGTTGGGCGAGACGCAACGCCGGTATCGAGACGGCAGGGAGGAAACGATCATGAGGCAGCGAGATCGGCACCTGGGTTCGCGCGGGATGACTCGGCGGGAGGTTTTGCGGTTGGGGGCGGCGGCCGCCGCCGGAGCTGCCGTGGGCCCCTTCGTGGCCACGCCCGCCCGGTCGCAGACCTTCAACTGGCAGCGGTTCAAGGGGAAGGAGCTGTTCTGCATCTTCTACCAGCACCCCTGGATTAACGAGATGGTCAAGTACTTCCCCGAGTTCCAGGATCTCACGGGGATCAAGGTCAACTACGAGGTCCTGCCCGAAGTCCAGGGCCGCCAGAAGCTGGTGATCGGAATGACGGCCGGCTCCGGGGGCGCGGACGCCTGGCATGCCAGCATGCACGTGGAGAAGCGGCGGTTCTGGAAGTCCGGCTGGTTCCAGCCGCTGAATAAATTCCTCGAGGACAAGACCCTCACGTCGCCGGAGTACGACTGGAATGACTTCACGACCGGTGCCAGGCAGGACGTCACCCAGCCTGACAAGTCGATCAGCGCGCTGCCGACCTTCGTCGACGTCTTCACCCTGTTCTATCGGAAAGATCTCTTCCAGCAGAAGGGCATCAAGGTCCCCGGCACGCTGGCCGAGCTGGAGGATGCCGCCAAGAAGCTCCACGACCCGCCGCGCATGTACGGGATCGTGTCCCGGGGGCTGAAGAACGCCAATGCCACCTCCTGGGCCTACGTGCTGTACGCCTTCGGCGGGGAGTACCTGACCAAGGACGGGAAGTCCGCCATGAACACGCCGCCCTGGGTCAAGGCCATGGACTGGTACGCGGGCACGCTCCGGCGCTACGCCCCACCGGGCGTCGTGAACTTCAACTGGTACGAATGCAGCGCGGCCTTCATGCAGGACCAGGTCGCCATATACTACGACGGCGTGAACTTCGCCAACCAATTCGAGGATCCCAGCAAGTCCAAGATCGCGGGCAAGGTGGGCTACGCGGTGCTGCCGGCCGGGCCGGTCGCGCACATCGCGCCGACCTACACCAACGCCATGGCCGTCAGCGCGGAGAGCCGCAACAAGGAGGCGGCCTACCTCTTCATCCAGTGGGCCACCATGAAGAAGATGTGCGTGCGGGAGTTGCTGAGCGGCGTCGGCGTGGGCCGGGTCGTCGCCCTGGAGCGACCCCGAGGTGAAGGCCAAGCCGAAGATGCCGGCCGACTGGTACACCGCCTACCTGGAGAGCCTGAAGATCGGGCGGGCCGGACTGCCGGAGATCGTGGACGTCACCCAGTATCGCGACATCATCGGCGTGGCCATCCAGAAGGCCATCGAGGGGGCCAAGTCCGAGGTGGTCCTGGCGGACGCCAACAAGCAGTTCCAGGAGATGCTGGATCAGACGGAGAAGTAGGCGCACGAGACCACGCAGCAGGCGAGCCCGGCCTTTCGGCGTCTGCCGGCCGGCGACGGAGGAAGGACCGGGCTCGTTGTGTGTTGCGTGGCCAGCCATCCACGCGACACGCTTGACATGCCCCCTGCAAGTAGATAGTTTTATGGGCGCTTTCATGCCACATTAACCCTCGACAGAGAGGAGCGAGCCATGATGCAGAAGAAGCGCCGAGCGGTTGCCTCCCGCGGAATGACCCGGCGGGAGATGCTCCGACTGGGGGCGGCGGCGGCGGCCGGAGCCGCGGTCGGCCCGTTCGTCATGCGGGTCGCCCGGGCGTCAGACGCCTTCAGTTGGCAGCGGTTCAAGGGCAGCACCATCTTCATGCAGTTCACGAAGAATCCGTGGGGCGACACCATGCAGAAGCTGCTCCCGGACTTCGAGAAGCAGACCGGCATCAAGGTGGAGTTCGCCGACCTGCCCGAGATCCAGGCCCGGCAGAAGCTCACGGTGGAGTTCACGGCCGGCGCAGGCGGGATAGACACCTGGTACACCAGCATGCACGTGGAGAAGCGCCGGTTCTGGAAGTCGGGGTGGTACCTCGACCTCCGAAAGTTCCTGAGCGATCCGACCATGACGGCGCCCGACTACGACTGGAACGACATGGCCGCGGGGGCCAAGGCGATCGCGACCCAGTCCGACGGCAGCATCTCGGCCCTGCCGGCGTTCATCGACCCCTGGATCATGTTCTACCGGAAGGACCTCTTCCAGCAGAAGGGGCTGAAGCCGCCCAAGACCCTGGCGGAGATGGAAGAGGTCGCCCAGAAGTTCCAGGCACCGCCGGGCATGTATGGGTTCGTGGCCCGCGGCCTGAAGAACGCCAACGCCCCGGCCTGGGACTGGGTGCTCTTCAGCATGGGCGGGACCTTCCTGACCAAGGACGGCAAGGCCTCCATCAACACCCCCGAGGCGGTCAAGGCGATGGACTACTACGCCGGCATGCTCCGGCGCTTCGCGCCCTCCCGGCGTCGTGAACTTCAACTGGTACGAGTGCAGTTCGGCCTTCATGCAGGGCCAGGTGGCGCAGTACTTCGACGGCGTGAACTTCGCCAGCCAGTTCGAGGACAAGGAGAAATCGAAGATCGCCGGAAAGGTCGGCTACACCCTCCTGCCCGCCGGCCCCGGCGGCCACTTCTCGCCGATCTTCGGCAACGCGGTGGCCATCAGCTCGCAGAGCAAGCGCCAGGGGCCAGCCTACTTCTTCGCCCAGTGGGCCACGTCGAAGCAGAGCGCGGTCAAGGAGTTGCTGGACGGGACGGGGAGCGCCAGGATGTCCGTCTGGAACAACGCCGAGGTGAAGGCCAAGCCGAAGATGCCGGCCGACTGGTACCAGGCCTACCAGGATTCCCTGAAGAACGGGCGTCTGGGGCTGCCCGAGATCGTCGCCGTGACCGAGTACCGCGACATCATCGGCGTGGCCATCCAGAAGGCGATCGAGGGGGGCAAGTCCGCCGAGGTCTTGGCCGAGGCCCAGAAAGAATTCCAGGACGTATTGGACAAGACCGAGAAGTAGAACGCCTTCCAGCCGGTCCGGGAGCCTGGCCTTCCCGTCAGGATGCGGGAGGGCCAGGCTCTTTGGGCGGCGGGCGGCGCGGGTCCTCAGCATGCCGCACCAGACAGACGTGGCAGAATCGTTTGCCGGCCAAGCCCCGCTGGGGCTCGCCGTTCGCGCGTCCCGCTTTGCCCATCGCCACGCGCGCTTCATTTTCCCCGCCCCGGCGGTGATCACCGTCGCCCTCATCATCGTCTACCCGTTGCTCTACACCGGCTGGATGAGCCTGCAGCAGTGGTATGCCTCCAGCCTGACACTGCCGAAGTTCATCGGCCTGGCCAACTACCAGCAGATCCTCATTGCCGACCAACGGTTCCAGCATGCCTTCTTCCGGACCCTGTACTTCACGTTCCTGGTCGTGTCGGCCGAGACGGTGCTGGGGGTGGGGATGGCCGTCCTCTTCAACCGGGAGTTCTGGGGGCGCGGCATCGTCCGGACGCTGTCCCTCCTCCCCATGGTGGCGACCCCCACGGCCATCGCCCTCATCTTCGTCATGATGTACCACCCCACGCTGGGGGTGATGAACTACCTGGTGACCCGGGTCGGCCTCGCCCCCTTCAAGTGGACCTACAGCAGCGCCACCGCGCTCTACGCCCTGGCCCTGGTGGATGTCTGGGAGTGGACGCCGCTCATCACGCTGATCGCCCTGGCTGGCCTGGCCGCCCTGCCGAAGGAGCCTTACGAGTCGGCGCTGATCGACGGGGCCTCGGGCCTCCAGTCCTTCTGGTACATCACGCTGCCGCTCCTGCGCCCGACCATCATCGTGGCGATCCTCTTTCGGGCCATCGACGCGCTGAAGACGTTCGACATCATCTTCGTGATGACGCAGGGGGGTCCGGCCAACTCCTCCGAGACCATCAACATCCTGCTGTTCAACCAGGCGTTCTCCTACTTCAACATGGGCTATGCCTCCTCCATGGCGGTGGTCCTGTTCGCCATCGTCATGGGGGCGTCCCTGTTCCTGATGAAGGTTCGGAGGGTGGGATGGTGACGCGGAAAGGGACCCGGCAGTTCCTGCGCACGACCGGGTTCTACGCCCTGGTGATCCTGGTGATGCTCCCCACGGTCTTCGTCTTCTACTGGATGTTCACCCTTTCCCTGAAGACTCAGGTGGAGGCGGCCGGGTATCCGCCCCACTTCTTCCGGTTCGCCGTCACCGTCAAGAACTATGCGGACGTCTTCGCCAAGAACCCCTTCCTCCTCTATACCTGGAACAGCCTGGTGGTGGCCGCCGGCTGCACCCTGCTGGGCCTCATCGTCGGGCTCCCGTGCGCGTACAGCATTGCCCACTGGCGGCAGCAGGGGCTGTCCCTGACCGTGCTCGTGGCCCGCATCGTCCCGGGGATCAGCTACTTGATTCCCTGGTACATCCTCTTCCGGAACCTCCACATGGTCGACACGTACCAGGCCCTGATCCTCACCCATCTCGTGGTGGGGCTCCCCATCATCATCTGGGTCATGATCGGCTTCTTCGAGGACATCCCGGCCGAGTTGCGGGACGCGGCCCTCATCGACGGCTGCTCCTACTACGGCGCCTTCTGGCGGGTGGCCCTCCCCCTGGTGAAGCCGGGGGTCGTGGCCACGTCCATTCTGAGCTTCATCTTCTCCTGGAACAACTTCCTGTTTTCGGTGATCCTGGCCGGTCGCGAGACGCGGACCCTCCCGATCGCCGTCTTCAACATGATCAACTACGAGGAAATCAGTTGGGGCCCCCTGGCGGCCGCCGCGACCATGATCACGCTGCCCGTCATCATCCTCACCCTCATCATTCAACGCCACATCGTCACCGGCCTCACCTTCGGGGCGGTCAAGGGGTGATGGAAAGGCGGGAGGCGGAAGGCGGGAGGCGAGCGAGCGTGAGGTTCGCACGGTTCTGGGCGTGGCTCGAGGAATGGCGGCTATGGTTCCGCGGCTTCTTTTACGGTATGGCCCTCTACGACGGGGTCATGATGTTCCGGAAGCAGCGAGCCGACATGGAGCACCTCTTTGTGCTCATCGTGTTCGGCGACCTCGTGGGCGTCCCCATCATTCCGCCCTATTACACCCTGCGGCTCCTCCCCTTCATCGTCCCGGCCATCGGCAACTGGAAGCGCCGCATGCTCCGCGAAAAGGACCTGACCGATCTCGCGGCGGGGGCGGGATGATGGCTCGGCTGTCTCCCCTGGGCTCTCGGCTCGTGGCTCTTGCCTGGTCCGTCGTCTCTCCGGTCCCCCTGCGCCCCGGCTCCCTGGCGCAACTGGCCCTCAGCCCCTGTTCCGCATGATCCCCCGCTGGCTGACGGGAACCGACCTCGCCATCGCCCTGGCGGCCTTCCTGCTCGGCTGGTACGTCATCGGGGGCCTGCTCAACCGCCGGCGCTACATCCTTCTTGTCCGGCAGGTGCGGGACTCGATCCAGGTCTTCGGCGGGACGGCCAGCATCCGCCAGATCGGCCGGAACGCCTTCCGCATCGAGGTGGAGAAGCTCTCGGCCCCCCTCGAGAAGCTGAGCGTCAGTGCCCTGCTGGAGCCGCGGGAGACCTTCTTCCTCTGGCTGGTGGGACGCCTGACCGGGCGGCGCGACTGGCTGCTCATCCGGGCCACGCTGGGCGGGCCGGCGGGCCCCCCGTTCGAGGTGTATCGCCCGAGGGTGCGCGGCTCCTTCGACGTGGCGCGGGACCTGCGGACCCGGGGCTGGCAAGGGAAGCCCATGGTCGGCCGGCCCGGCATGCTCTCTGCGGCTCCTGGCGCCGCCGGACGGGGCCTGGCCGATCGGGTCATGGCCGAGCTGGGCCGGCTGGAGGTGTGGCGGGTCGGCCTCCGCTCCGAGGCGCCGCAACTGACCATCGGCCTCCCCGTGCTGCCCTCCGAGAAAGGGAAAACCCTTCCGGTCTTTGCGGCGCTCCCGAACATCGCCCGGCTGGTCCTCGCCCGTAGCGGACAGTCCTGACGCTCCGGAGGACCCATGCAGGAGCAGGATCCGATGCGCGAGAATCCGTTTCGCCTGGACGGGCAGTTGGCCCTGGTGACGGGGGGCGGCACCGGCCTGGGCTTCGGCATCTGCCAAACCCTGGTGGCGGCCGGGGCCCGCGTCGTGCTGACGGGACGCCGCGAGGACATCTTGCAGCGCGCCTGCGAGCAGCTCGGGGAGGCCGCCGGCTTCATCCGGCACGACGTGACGGACCTCGCCTCCGCTCCGGATTTCGTGGCGCGGCTCGAGGCGCGCTTCGGGCCGCTGGATATCCTGGTGAACAACGCCGGGAACTACCTCAAGAAGCCGACGGTGGAGACCGCCGACGCCGAGTTCCTGAGCGTCCTCCAGACCCACCTGGTGGGCGCCTTCGTCCTCTGCCGCGAGTGCGGCCGGCGCATGGTCGCGCGGCAGCGGGGCACCATCCTCATGATCGTCTCCATGGCCTCGCACTTCGGCATCCCCGCCGTGGCGGCCTACACGGCGGCCAAGGGGGGCCTGCACGCCCTCACCCGGGCGCTGGCCGTGGAGCTGTCGCCCCACGGCGTCCGGGTGAACGCCATCGCGCCCGGCTGGTTCGACACCGCGCTGAACCGGAAGGCCTTCGACGCCGATCCGGCGCGCCTGCGGAAGATCCTCGACCGGACGCCGCTGGGGCGGGTGGGAGAGCCCCTGGATGTGGGCCATGCGGCGGTGTACCTGTGCTCCCCGGCGGCGAGGTTCGTGACCGGCGTCATCCTGCCGGTGGACGGGGGGGCGAGCATCGGATTCTGACGAGCCATCAGCTGTCGGCCATCAGCTATCAGGTAGAACTCGAAACAGGAAGAGCGGCCCAGGGCGGGCCGCTCTTGTGGTTTCGGGCTGACGGCTGAAAGCCGACCGCTGACAGCCGTCTTACTCGTACAGCGCCTTCGCCGTGCGCTGCAGCATCTGCACGCCGCGGATCTCGGTCTCGAAGAGGGGCAGGACGGCGCGCACCATCCCCGGGAAGGTGACCTCGATCTCCTGCATGTAGTTCGCCTGCATGGCCACCCGGTTCCGCACGAACTCCGGAGATTCCGCCTTCACCTGGTCCTTGTCGATCAGCATGTTGACGATGACGCCGCCCACGGGGATGCCGAAGTCCTTGAACCAGGCGATGAAGCGCGTGATCACCGCGATGGGCAGGGCCTCGGGCAGCGTCACGAAGAAGAAGGCCGTCTTCTGCGCGTCGGTGAGGAGCTGCTTGGCGTGCCCCATCCGATCCTGGAAGGAGAGGAGGTAGTCCATGAGCAGGTCCTTCTCATCCTTCTTCTTGCTGTAGGAGAGGACCTGCCGCAGCGACTGGGCCTCCTCCCGGCTCTTCATCATCTTGCCGACCCAGAGCGAGTAGACCGAGGACATGCCCAAGAGGCGGCGGGCGTTGGCGGTGGGGGCGGTGTCGAAGACGTAGACCTCGTACTCGTCCTTGAACATGAGGTCGATCATGTTCTCGAACATGGCCGATTCCTCGAAGGCCGGATTCATGGTCGCGGACTCCACGAAGGCGTCGGCCTGCGTCCGGATCTCGGCGAACTTGAGGAACCAGCTCACCTTCTCCTTGATCTCCCGCTTGGACTTCTCGATGGTGTCCTTGGTGTCGATCTCGTAGGCGAAGAGGTTCGGGACCCCCGTCACCGGGACCATCTGCCCGAAGACGTTCTGGTCCAGGAGGCCGCTCAGGCTGTGGACCGGGTTGGTGGAGGCCAGCAGGGTCCGCTTCCCCAACCGGGCGAAGGCCACGGCCGCCGCGCCGGCCAGCACGGTCTTGCCCACGCCGCCCTTGCCGCCGAAGAAGTTGTACTTCAGGCTGGGGTGCTTCTGCAGGAAGGCCTGCATGCTTTCCTGGACCAGGGGATGCAAGTGTGTCTGGGTCATGGGATCACGCTCCCGGGCGAGGAGGGGGCTGCCGTCAGCGGCTCGGCCCGAACAGGGCCTCGGCCATCTTCTCGATCATGGGCAGGCCGGTGATGTCGCGCTCGAACTCGGGGATGCGGGCCAGCACCTCGGCGCCGAACAGCTCGTCGATCTTCTTCAGGTACCCCTTCTGCATCTGCAGCCGGTTCTTGAGGTACTCGGGGATGTCCTGGGTCGCCAGGCTCTCGGGGATGACCCGGTTCACCACGTAGCCGGAGAGCGGCACGTTGAATTTCGCGAAGAGCTCGGCCGCCTTCTGGGTGTCGATGAGGATCATCTCCTCGGGGATGATCACGAAGAAGAAGGCGGTCTTCTGCCGGTCGGTCAGGATGCTGCTGGAGGTGCTGATCCGGTGCTTGATGTACTGCAGCTCCTTCAGGATCAGATCCTCCTCGATCGGCTTGTCCCGCTGGATGGCGGCGGCCATCTCCTCGTACTGCCGCATGTCCTCGCGCAGCTTGGTGATGCGCTCGATCCACTCGTCGTAGACGCTGGCCATGGAGAGGTAGTAGAGGGCGTGTCCCAGCGGGACCAGGTCGTAGATATAGTAGTCGTACTTTCCGGCCACCACGATGTCCACGACCTCGTCGAAGATGGCGCTCTCCTCCATGGCGGGCTCGGCCGCGGCCGCCTGGATGTAGCTCTCGATCTCCTCGGGGATCTTGTCGAAGCCGTACATGTCGAAGATCTTCTGGCGGATCTCCCCCTGGTAGGCCTTGATCCGCTGGTCGGCGTCGATCTCCTGGGCGTAGAGGTTGGGCATGATCTCCACCGGCCCCTTCCCGAAGATGTCCCGCTTGAAGATGTCGGAGAGGGAGGCCTGCGGGTCCACGGAGAAGACCAGGACCCGATGCCCTTGCTTGGCCAGGTAGTAGGCGGTGGCGGCGGAGAAGGTGGTCTTCCCCAGGCCGCCTTTTCCACCGAACATGATGTAGCGGCGGTCCGGATGCTCCTTGAAGATCCGGGCGAGTCCTCCGTTCATGCCAGGTCCTTTCCGTCTGTGAGGGGCGAGGGGCGTGCGGGTGTTGGCCGACGGTTAGGCCAGGGCGTCGGTCAGGTCCTTCTCGCGCAGCATGCGCCGCTTCCAGGTCGAGATCTGCGGCACCACGTAGGGCAGCAGGCGCAAGGAGTAGTAGGGAGGCAGGATGGGGACGCCCAGGAGGTCCCCCATGGTGATGAGGATGAAGAGATGCTCCATGCTTCCTCGGGTCTTGAGGGCCTGGCGGGTCATCTCGTGGGCCGCCATGCCGTAGACGTAATCCTTGAACTTGTCCTTGAACGAAGTGAAGAGCCCGCGCTTCTCGTCGGTCCCCATGGTTGTCGTTCCCCTTTCGGATGAGGATTTTCCAGGAAGGCTGATTGAACCTACCCCGAGGACACCCGCCGTGTCAAGTGACGTTTGCCCTCGGCGGGGCGCCGTACAGAGGAGGATCCTTTTCGCCTTCGGGCGCCGCCGGCCCCGCTTGCGGTGGGGCTAGGCTGGAAGGCCCGGAAGGCGGTTGAGGGCGTCGATGAGCTGGCGCAGCCGGGCGAAGTCCCGCCGGTTGAAGTGGAGCACCAGCCGGGGCAGATCGGCCAGGGCCGGCTCGTCCTCCTCGGCGAGGGCCGCAGAGATCCGGAGGCGGTCGCCCACCAGGATGTCGCCGAACTCCCGGGTCAGGCGCTCCAGCTCTTCCGGGGTGGGCGACTGCTGCAGGCGCAGGACCAGGCGCTCCCCCACGTAGCGGCTGGAATGGTAGTTCCGGTAGAAGGTCGTGATCTCGTCGATCGCCTCCTCGGCCGAGTCGGTGATCCGGTACAGGTGGCGATCCGGGGGGGAGATGAGGCCCCGGGCGACGAAGAGGTCCTGGACGCACCGGTCCCAGGCCTGCCAGTAGTCCCCGCCGGGGCGATCCACGCACACCACCGGCAGGGGGGTGCTCTTCCCGGTCTGGATCAGGGTCAGGATCTCGAAGGCCTCGTCCATCGTTCCGAAGCCGCCGGGGAACAGGACGATGGCGTCGGCCTCCATCACGAAGATGAGCTTCCGCGTGAAGAAGTAGCGGAAGGTGACGAGCTTCGAATCGTTCTGGATGACCTCGTTGGCCTGCTGTTCGAACGGCAGGCGGATGTTCACGCCGAAGCTCCGCTCGCGGCCTGCCCCATCCTGCCCCGCCTTCATGATTCCTTCGCCGGCGCCCGTGATCACCATCCAGTCCCGCTGGCTGATCCCCTGGGCGAAGGCCACGGCCTGCCGGTACTCCGGCTGGTCCTCCGTGATCCGGGCCGAGCCGAACATGGTCACCTTCCGGACGCCCTGGTAGGGCGCGAAGACCTTGAGGGCGTAGACCAGCTCCCGCAGGGCGGCGTTCAGGATCTTGATCTCCCCCCGGCTCGTCTGGTTCTGGATCAGCCGGAGGACGCTGTGGATCATCTCCCGGAGGAATTCGGCGTGCGGGGATCCCCCTGCGGCCTCCACCAGGCGCTGGATGAGGTCCTCCACCTCCCCGTTCCGGAGGGGATGGAAGGGACCGACCATGGCATTCTGCCGCCCACCCATTCGGTACCTCGCTCTGTCCCGATCAGCGCAGGACGCGCTGGCGAAACAGCCCCAGGAAGCGGGATGACTCGACCTCGACACCCACGGAGGCCGTGGGGGCGGCCCGGCTGCGCCGCCGCAGATCCGCCACCGTCATCCCCGCGGTGAGCACGCCCCGGCGCTCCACCGCGACGGGCAGCGGGCGGGTCCGCACCAGGGGGGGATCCGCGACGGTGCCGACTGCCAGGGGGTCGTGGAGGAACATCCCATCGAACCCCTCGTGTTCCTGGTGGAAGGCCAGGGTCTTCGCGGTCATGGCCCGGATGAACTCGGGCACGACTCCCCCGCTCGGCATCCCCTCCAGGTCCGCACGGGACAAGACGACCTGTTCCGTCACATCCAGCGGCAGCAACGTGATCTGTAGCCCCGCCTCCATCACGACGGCGGCCGCCTCGGGGTCGGCGGCGAAGTTGAATTCCGTGACGGGGCCCGCGTTGCCCGGGACGCGGATGGCGCCGCCCATGACGGTGAGGTTCTTGAGCCCCCGCATGGTCTCCGGATCGCGCCGGATGGCTGTCCCCACGTTGGTGAGGGGCCCCGTGGCGATGAGCGTCAGGTCTCCCGGGAAGCGGCGGAGCGCCTCCAGCAAAAAATCGCTGGCCCCTTGGCCGGCCCGCCGCTTCGGGGCGGGGTATTCGTGAGCAATGCCGCCCAGCCCATCCTCCCCGTGCACCTCGGCAGCGGTGACGGGCGAGCGGCTGAGGGGCGCCGCCGCGCCCGCCACGACAGGGATCTCGGGCGCCCCCAGGATCTCCAGGACCAGCAGCGTGTTGGCCGTGGTGCGGTCGACCGGGGCGTTCCCGCACACCGTCGTGATGCCCAGGACCTCCAGCTCCGGCGAGCGGAGCGCCAGGATGATCCCCAAGGCATCATCCACCCCCGTGTCCACATCCAGGATGACCCGCTGCCGCGTCATGGGTGCCTCAGCACGGGCCTCGCGATTCCGAGGCCGTTTCCCGTCGCCGGCAGAGCGTACAGCACATGGGGGCTCCGGCGCAACACGGGCGAGCCGATGGTCGGCCAGCCCTCGGCCATCGCCCCGTCTGGAGAGACTGGTGCCGGAGCACAAACAGACTCGACCGGTCTCGGTCCAACCGGGAAATGGGTGCGAGACGACCAGGCGGGAAGCCAGGCTGCGCGAGACGCTCAGTTGCGCTCGATGGATTCCAGGGCGCGGGCCAGATCCTCTTTGATCCGCACGTTGATCTTCAAGCGGTTCAGCAGATCGGGCTGGCGCGCGGCCAGGTATTGGAGCAGGGCCGCCGCATCCAAAGGCGCTGTATGCGGTTGTGTGTCGAGAATCCAGTCCGTGAGGGACTCCTTATAAAGCCTGCGGACCTCCGGATCGTCGTAGATGATGTCCAGAATGTGTTGGGCCAGGGGTTCGTCCACGGCAGACCTCCTCCGCTGAAGATGGAGGCAGTATAGCAGGGAACCCCGTCCCAGGCAAGCCCGCCTCAGAGCCGGGAGCCGTGAGTCGGGGGACTGGAACTGAGAGAGGAATCATCCAGGTTGTCGGGTCCCGGCTCTCGGCTCTCGCCTCTGGTCACGAATCGCCTTCGCCCGGTTGAAGACGCCGTCGAGCATGGCAGGGGTGAGGCGGCCGGTCTGGGTGTTTTGCTGGCTCGGGTGGTAGGCGGCCACGAGCCATGTCCCGTCGGGAAGCTCCGCGGCCGTGCCGTGCCCGAACCGAGGGCGTTCGGGCGGGAGCGGCCGGCCGCCCGCCCGCCAGGCGCGCAGGAAGGCGTCGAAGCCAATCCGGCCCAGGGCCACGACCACTCGCAGGCCGGCCAGGAGGCGTAACTCCCGGATGAGATAGGGGCGGCAGTTGGTTTGCTCTCTCGGCGTGGGCTTGTTCTCGGGGGGCGCGCAGCGGACGGCGGCAGTGATGTAACAGTCCGTGAGCCGCAGGCCGTCGCCTCGCTGGCGGGAGAGGGGCTGGCTGGCGAAGCCGGCTCGGTGCAGGGCGCTGAACAGGAAGTCGCCGCTCCGATCGCCGGTGAACATCCGGCCGGTGCGGTTCCCCCCGTGCGCTGCCGGCGCGAGGCCGACAATCATCAGGCGCGCCGTGGGATCGCCGAGGCCGGGGAGGGGCTTCCCCCAGTAGGCCTCGTCGCGGTAGCGCCGGACCTTCTCCCTGGCGACCCGTTCCCGGTACGCCACCAGCCGAGGGCACGTGCGGCAGGCGACCACCTCCGCATGCAGGCGCGCGAACGACTCGTTCCCATCACGGTTCTTGGCCCCCCGCTTTTTCACCCCTGCCCCCCCCTGCCCCTCTGCTCACTAAGCAGTTACAGGCCCCAACTGAACTTCCGCGTTGGGGTGACCTCGACGATTGCCGTCTCCTTCTCCTCCAACGCAGCGTACCCCTCGTACTGGGGATACCGCTGGTAGAGGAGCCTTCGGATCCGGCGGAATGTGGGGCCGCGATCGATGAGCTTCCCCGCCCCGCGGAGCAGGATGCCCTTCAGCCCCGACCAGGCCTCCGTGTACTCGTCGAAGGTGACGGCGATGTGGCCCGTGGCCCTGATGTTCCGTACCTTGGTGGCGGTTGCCTCAGAGGCAAAATAGACTCGATCGTTGACCAGGATTGGGCAGACGGGGACGTTGTGGGGCAGACCGTCCTTCCCGACCGTGGCCACCCGGCACACTCGCTGGTACGCCAGATACTCGCGCTCGGCCTTGTTGAGTCGCATGGCCCGTCCCTCCGCGACCGACCGTGGACCATTGACCATGGACCATAAAACGCGTCCCGCGTTCTAAGCCGTCGTCCATGGTCCATCGTCAGTCATTGAGTGCCTTCTGACCTCTGACCTCTGATCTCTACTCTCTGGCTCCATGCTGCCTACTGCTTACTGGTTCGTCCATTCCGCATTCGCCATTCCGCATTGGGCGTCGCCATCAGCCATGAGCTACGAGCCATGAGCCGTTCACCCTGTGCCCCGCAGTCCACGTGGACACTACTCCACCTCTACCCGCTTGATCAGGATGCGCATCCCTCGTTCCGGTTCCACCTCGGAGCACCGCACCTCGAGATCCGCATAGGCACCCGGTCCCTCGATCTTGAGGGAGAGGACGCCGCCGTTCCAGAGATGCGCGATCTCCGCCTTCGTCAGCTTGATCTTGGCCCGGAGCTCTGCTGGTGTGCCGGAGGATGCATTCATCTGATCCCCTGCCCCCTGCCTACTGCCTTCTGCCTACTGATCTCTGCCCCTCTGCCCAGATCGCGCAGCGTCGTGGCCTGACGGAATTGATCGACACGCGGAAAGAGGAAGGCGACCCGGAGGCGATCGGGATTCGTGATGGGCTGGGGAAGAGTCGCGGGAGGTCCCAGGTCGAAGCGATAGTAGGCGGCCTCCTCGCCGTGCCGCCCGGACCACGTCAGTCCCGGCAGCTCTTTCCGCCGGACGCGCGACACCCTCAGGACCGGGGCGTACTCGCGGATCGCCCCCAGTGTGCCGCCGAACCGCGAGGCGCCCTCGTAGAAGGCGATGTAGGACACGTCCGTCCGCGAGGCGGCGATGGAGGCGGCCGGGACGTGATAGAATCGCAGCCGGCGGATGAGTTCCAGGTGTTCCGGCCCCCGGACCGGACCCACCATCAGCGTCGCCGAGCGGCCGCCCGCGTCCTCCGGGGACTGTGGCCGCCGCTGATCCGACCTCACCCTCCGCATGCTCGACACCGTAGCACAGTCGGGGCACCTTTTCCAGAATTGCCCCGGAAGGATCAGTCAGGCCCCTCGCGCATCTCCGGCGGGTCGCATCGCGTCCAGGGCCGCCTCGCAGGCCTGGAGCGCGGACTGGCCGAACAGGACGAAGCGTACCAGGACGACCTCCTGGTGTTCTCGGAGATAGTCGAGAGCCGTGCGGAGCGCGATCCGCGCCGCGTCGGCGATGGGGTAGCCGTACGCCCCGGTGCTGATGGAGGGGAAGGCGACGCTCCGGATGCCGCGCTCCGAGGCCTGCTTCAGGCTGTTCCGGTAGGCGCTTGCCAGAAGCTCCGGCTCGCGATGCCTGCCATCCCGGTACACCGGTCCCACCGTGTGGATGACCCACCGGGCCTTGAGCCGGCCGCCCGTGGTGATGCGCGCCTCCCCGGTCGGGCAGCCGCCGATCTTCTTGCACTCCTCCAGGATCTGCGGTCCGCCCGCCCGGTGAATGGCCCCGTCCACGCCGCCGCCTCCCAAGAGTGTGGTATTGGCGGCGTTGACGATGGCCTCGGTGTCCTGCCGGGTAATGTCTCCCTCGACGAGTTCGAGCGTAGATGATCCCACGTGCACCGTCCGCATGGGTCCCTCCGCTGCCCGACCAGCCATCAGCCATGAGCCCACGAGTCGTCAGGTTCGGTTCTCTGGTTCTTTCCCCCCCGGTCCTCCGCCCCTCTGCTCCCCAGCTTCCCTGCTGCTCTTCTCCTCCCACTGCCGGAACCATCGGTGAATCCGGTGCTCGACCAGCTTCATGGCCAGGACCGCCAGGGCGCACACGACCAGGATCGCGACAGGGGAGCGGGCCCCCAGGCGCGGGACGATGTACCAGGCCGCCGCCAGGACGAGGGCCGTCGCCACCCCCGCGATCCAGCGCCGCCCCCGCTGCAGTCCCGTCTGTGTCACCCTTCAGCTCCGCATTGCGCATAGCGCATGGGGCACAGCGCACAGGCCGCCTTCACGCCTGACGCCTCACGTCTGACGATGCCTCATAGCTCATCGCTCACGATACTTGCCCTCAGCCCTCGGCCATGAGCCCTCTGCCCCATGCCCCGTACCGTCGTACGGTCGTACCGTCGAACCCCCGTACGCTCCTGCTCCTTCCCCATGCCCTGTGCTCTTTGCGCTGTGCTCCGTGAGCTTATCCGACACGGGCTCGGCGATCAATAGCACAGGGTGTCCGCCGCCATCGGAAGCGGCGGACGACCGCATGAGGCGTGAATCACTCCCGTGAATTGGCTTGCCATCCATACGGGAGTTGACTACACTACGCTCCCGAGCCGGCGTAGCTCAGTTGGCAGAGCAGCGGTTTCGTAAACCGCAGGTCCTCGGTTCAAGTCCGAGCGCCGGCTCCAGTTCATTCCAAGAGGGTTCATCCCCCGCGGCTTGCCGCGCGTTCGTCATACCGGCGGAAGCCGGTATCCAGAAAGCCCGACTGGATTCCGTGTCATGCACGGAATGACGGACGAGAACAGAAGCTGATACCCCGCGGCTTGTTGCGGGGTAGTTCATTCCTCCGTTCGCCCTCCGTGGCCGCGTGATCCCCTTCGACCGTGCCGCCTCCGTTCGGCATTCCCTTGCCCTGTTCTTCAGCCCGCTCCGGCTCTCGCGTGAAAGGCCCGGCCGCCGATTGGGCCGACGGGGGCGACATCCATCTCGCCGTGGGATCTCCGGATGTCTCAGATGACCCGTTTCAGGTGCGGGTCGCCCGTAGCCAGATCCCGTTGTCATGCCCACCGCACAAATCCGCCCGGGGTGGGCGAGGGCCGTCACGCGCTCTTGACACAATGCACTTTGATCGTTACAAGTCTCGACAGCCCCCCGCTACCATCCCCACTTCACGGGCGGCTTGTCGAGCTGGCCTCTACCTGTGCACGCTCGACCCCAATGGCCGATGCTCTTCTCCCGAGCTGCTGACGGTTGCAGGACGAATTCCAGTTCCCGCGACGGCGACGTGTCCTGGCGCGGCCAGGCTTGACAGAGTGGGGTCCTGATGGGTTCGCGGTGGACGAAGACGCTCGTCTCTGCGCTCGCTCTCGCCTGCGCCTTCCCGTCCGGCGTCCTGTCGGCACACATGGCGCGGGAGGCGAGCACCTGCCATCGCCTCGTGAGTCACGTCATCTCCTGCCACACGAGCCAGAATGTCGACCCACGGCACTCCCATAGGCTGGACCCCCGGCCGCTGAGGGCAACCCACGAGAAGCGGGTCAGGAAGCGGGAGGTCGCTGCCCGGCGCCCCCATGCCCCGACACGGCCTGCGCGGCCGCCGCGCCGCATCCCCAGATGGGGGTTGGAGCCCTCTGGTGGCATCCTGAACGCGCAGTGGGCCGAGCCTCCCCTTCGCGCCCCGTAAGAACCACACAGCCCTCCCATAGCTCCAGCAGAGCGCCAGCGCCCTCCCACCAGGGTCCGACTCGGAATTCAGGCGCAGCGACGCAGATGCAGAGAGCGTCTCGCGTGGTGGCGTGCAGGCGGAAGGCCCCGGAGCAAACCGGAGCAAAGACGTCCACAGGCTCGAGCTGTAGATCGCCCATTGGGCCGGCCTCCTCCGTATCCGATAGGATGCGGAGGGTATCCAAAACGGAACAGGATGGGGTTCCCGTGGGCCAGAGCCCATGGACTGCATGCGCTGGCACAGAACCTGCTCCCCTCATGTCCAATTGCCCCACGGACGCGGGGCTGAGCTACGGCAGGGTGCGCGGCGGACGGGAGCACCACGTTTGGGTGAGCGCGGTCACGAAAGGGGAACAGCTCGAAGTGGCCTGGCATGTTGGGGTGGGCATCCCGGCGGGGGCGCACCTCCGTTCGGATGGATCGTAGAAGGATTGATTGGGTGTGTCGCGTCAACTGGGTTCGGCACACGGCAAATGGGACAGCGCACCAAAAAACTGTGCATCGGACCAAGGGTATCGAAATCGTTGGTCCAGACATCATCAAATCGCCTGGCTTGCGGAATACGGCACGATTTGTTGCACAGAAATTTGTGCACGGGCCGTTTTCAGTGGCAAGAGTGTAACGCGCCAATACTGCGACGGAGGAGGAAATTGACGCTGTAGTCTCCCTGCCCTCGAGCCCAAGGCGGACATGCAAAACCTGACCGCACCGGAACAGAGAGGGGAATGCCGCAATGGGGACGCCGAAGAAATCCCTGCTCCTGGTGAGTAGTGACGTTTCCCAGCGAAGAAGCCTCTCGGTCGAGCTGATCAGGCTCGGCCTCATGGTCAGGGAGGCAGGCAGCGCGGAGGAGATCCTACGGCTCTGGCAGGATTGGCACCCATCGGCTATCTGCATCCATCACCCCGCGACCGGCCCGTTCGACGGTTTTGAGCTGGTTCGCCGGATCCGCAGGGTCGATTCCTCTGTCCCGATCATTTTGGCGTCCAACCGGAGCGACGAGGGACTTCTCTTGCGGACGCTCCGGGCAGGCGCAAACGATTTCCTGTCGTGGCCCCCATCCCCGGCGGAGCTGCGCGATCGGGTGTCTTCCACGGTGGACGAATGCCCCTTCACGCTCGGCGCCCTCCTCGGGGACGAGCCCTGTGGTGCGCTACGTCACGGCGGGGGCTTCGTGGGCGAGTCCGCTCCCCTCTGCTCCGTGCGACGGCAGATCGCGGGGGCCGCCCGGGCCGTGAGCAACGTCCTCATCACCGGCGAGACGGGCACGGGGAAGGAACTCGTCGCCGAGCTGATCCATCGGAACTCGGCCCGGAGCGAGGGGCCATTCGTGGCCCTGAGCTGCGCCGCCATTCCCGAGGCCCTGTTCGAGAGCGAGATGTTCGGGGTCGTTCGCGGCGCCTTCACGGGCGCCTATGTCAATCGGGAGGGGATGTTGAAGTGGGCCGAGCATGGGACCGTGTTCCTGGATGAGATCGGGGAGACGCCGCTGGGCTCCCAGGCGAAGCTGCTGCGGGCCATCGAGGGCAAGGAGATTCAGCGGCTCGGGGACCACCGGACGAGCCGGATCGATGTCCGCATCATCGCGGCCACCAACCAGGACCTGGAGGACTTGGCGCGGCAGCGGCGGTTCCGGCAGGACCTGTTCTTCAGGCTGAACGTGCTGCGCATCGCGTTGCCCCCGTTGCGGGAGCGGCCCTCGGACATTCCGCTGCTCGTCGGGCATTTCCTGAAGCAGCTCAGCGCGCAGGAGGGCGGCGGCGTTCGCCTCCTGGATGACCGAGCCCTGGAGGTCATGTGCCAGTATGGCTGGCCGGGGAACGTCCGCGAGCTGCGCAACGTCCTGGAAGCCGCCATGGCGAGAGTGTCCACCCCGGTGCTGGGTCTGGAGGACTTGCCCGCAGAGTTCCTCCAGCGGGTCGAACAAGGTGGAGATGGTCGCCCAGAGCGAGAAGGATCTCCTCCTTTCCACGCTGCTTGCGGTGAATTGGGACAAGAGCAAGGCCGCCAAGCGGCTGCAGTGGTCCCGCGCCACGCTGTACAGGAAGCTCGCGCGGTACAGCCTCGCCCCGCCCGTTTCCGCCCGGCCGCGGCGCTAGCCCCCTGCGCCATGCTGTATGCGCGTTCCGTCGCCTCACGATTGGCTCATGGCTCATCGCTCATGGCAGTCCTCCCGTTCCCTTCCCGTACAGTCGTACGGTCGTACCGTCGAACGCTCCTGCTCCTTCCCCGTGCCCTGAGCATGTTCGAGACAATCCGCCCGCATTGGAGAGTGCCTACTGCCTACTGCCTTCTGCCCACTGCCTACTGATCTCTGTTCTCCGCCCTCTGCCCCGTGTCCCGCAGTGGCTCATCGCTCATAAGTAGTTGCCATGAGCCATCAGCCATCAGCCATGAGCCCCCTGCCCTCCGCCCCTTGCCCCGTACGGTCGAACCGTCGTACCGTCGAACGCTCCTTCCCCTTCTCTGTGCCCCATGCCGTCTAATCTGTCTCACAAGTGTATCAGGTCAAGAGAACCGGGCGGACGATCCCGCAAGCGGCGAGATCCCTGGAGGTTACGGACCATCCGCTCCTTCCGGACAACGCCGCGCCCACGGGCCGGTGTCTCATCCGGTCAGGTATTAGCACCTGCGGCATCGGGCGCTTCGCGCCTAACCCCTTATCAACAAAAGAGAATGGGCCCCAAGGGGATAGAAGGCAGGTTGTGGGCATGGTGCTTGCCCATAGGGCCGGGCTTGGGAGTGGAGGAGAGGCACCCAAGATCACGACGAGGATGGACGCCATGCCGACCCTGCGCAGCACAGGCACGCCCCGCCCCGAGGCCCGGTTCGCGAACTTCTTCCAGGTGGGCCATCGGCTGTTCGAGTTCTACCTGGAATTCGGCCAGGTGCACGACGAGGACGACGACCCGGACCCCCAGATCCACACCCGCATCGTCACCTCGCCCGCGCGGGTCAAGGCGCTCCTGGAAGTCCTGCGCCAGAGCACCGAGCGCTACGAGCGGGAGTTCGGCCGCATCGAGGAAGAATGAGCCCTATTCCGGAAGCGACGGTCACCAGCAAGCCCCCAAGCCATCTTCTCACACGTCAGCGCCAATCCCATCTCTGGAACCTTTGCACGTTGGTGCTCAGGCGATGGCGTCTTGGTGCTTTGGGAGTGAGGCAGTTCTCGGATCGAGACTGAAATACGCGCCGCGCAGTCCCCGACCCAGAGGCTGCCGCGGCGTAGCGATACCTCGGGAGGAAGAGCGACCCCTCGTCACGTGAGGGCCGGTGGGAGAGATTCTTCCGCCGGCCTGTAAGTGAGAGGGCGCAAGCCTGCCCGGAGGGGCATAGGGCGTAGCGCACAGAGCATAGGGTCAAGAGGTGAGCGGAGGGTGGATGGGAGAGAGGGTATTATTTCGGTTCCAGGATTTGGAGATATGGAGAATCGCTCGCGATCTCGCCAACCAGTTGTGCGACCTCGCAGACGAACTGGAGGCAAAAGGGTACAGATGGTTCGCGGAACAGACCCGTGGCGCTGGACTCTCGATGCCCAACAACATTGCCGAAGGCTCCGGCAGCTTCTCCGAGCTGGAATTCCGGCACTTCCTCAACATCGCCCGCCGCTCGACGTTCGAGAACGCCAGCATGGTGCTGGTACTTGACTCGAGAGGGCTTGTTCCGATCGAGCGAAAGGATCTCCTGCTCGACGGACTGGACACGCTGTCGCGAAAGCTCACCGCCTTCCGCAGCACCCTCGAATGACGCCCATGCCCCATGCCCGTTCCGCCGCCTCACGCCTCACGTCCGGCGTTCCATGAGTAATTCCGCTGAGTCAACAACGTAGTATATCCCGTGTCCCGCATCCCGTCCCGCATCCGATACATCGTCCGTTCTTCGGCAATGCGCAGCGGTTCCTTTCGGCCGAGCAGCGAGAAAAAGGGACGGCTTTAGCGCTTGGAGAGAAGACGTTGAACCTCGGCGAGCAGATCCGGCAGAGCAGGGCGCTCAGACGCCATCACCCTCTCGGCGACATGCTTGTGATGGGGGAAGCTCTCAACCTCGGGGTGATGCGGGGCGTTGTCGTAGCGGAGGATCAGGCGGCCGCTTGCGTCTTGCCAGTGGTAGCGATAACTGATCCACGTGAGCGCCCCTTTCTCGACGACGAGCGCCTCGCTGATTTCGAGGAATGAATTGTCCGGCAAGCGCAACCTGATGCGCAGGTTCGCCCGGCTGGCCGTGAGAACCTCTTCGCGATGTCGCTCAGCCTGGACACCGGCGAAGGCGGCGATGGATTCCCGGACCAGTCGAAGGTACGTCTGGAGGAGGCTCACGCAACCGCTCGGAGTCGCTCGCGGAGTGTATGCAGGAGGCCCAGATACTGCTGATAATCTCCGGCCCACTCAACGAAGTCGGCCGAGTCCCCCAGCTTCCCTTCCTGATACCGGGAAAAGAAGTCGGCGGAAGTCATCCGGTAGCGCTGTTCATAGCCGACGAGCGCCCGGACGAGGGCTTCCAGTGCTTCAACAGGTGAGTCGTACGTGATGATCTCAATGGCCATATCCCCCTCCTCACGAGGCGGCGACCACGACGGATGCCTTGTCCGGAGGTGTTTTCGTGTCCGGCGTCAATGGAAAGCATAGCAGCGAACATCCCGGCACGCAACACATACGCTCGTACGGCCGTCCGCTCGTACCGTCGTACGCTCGTACGCTCCTGCTCCTTCCCCGTGCCCCGTGCTCGTTCCATCGCCTCACGCCTCACACCTCACGTTTCACGGTCCGCCGTGCCTACTGCCTACTGCCTACTGTTCCCTGTCCTCTCGCTCCTGACTGCCTACTGCGTAGTGCTTACTGCCTACTGAACCGTGTGGCTGCTTAGTGGTTTCTGCGCGGAGATATGACTTGTAATGCAACGTCCCCCCTCACATGGCAAAATACGGACGGCCCTGCCGTGGACCGGTTGCCTGGATGGGTTGAACCGGGTATACTCGACTTCGATGCAGGCTCGCTCGCCGGGGTGCGGGGTGAGCCACGTGGCCTGTTGTGGCTGATGTTGCGTGCAGGAGACGGGAATGGTAGTATATGTGGAGCGAAATGCGCAGGGCACGCTGGTGGTCGCTGGATCTCGCGTGAGCCTCGAGTCGGTCGTGCGGGCGTTCTGGGCAGGGGAGACTCCTGAGACGATCTGCCAGGCCTACCCGGCATTGAGCCTTGAGCAGGCCTATGGGGCGATCGCCTATTACCTGGCTCAGCGTGCTCAGGTGGACGCCGAGCTGGCCGCGCACGACACGGAGATTGCGCGCCTGCGTGAGGATGCGCGGGCGCGAAACGCCGACCTCCGATCCCGGTTGACCGCGGTGCAGCCCACCCGCCCGTGACCGCGCTGCGCCTCCTCTTCGATTTAGATGCGGAGGACTTGGGTTCCTGTGTTGACCACACTGGATGACATCGTGCAGCGCCTCGTTGCCGGCTACGACCCGGATCGGATCATCCTGTTTGGGTCGCACGCGACCGGGGAGGGGCGAGAGGGGAGCGACATCGACCTCCTCGTCGTGAAGGAGACCGCGCAGCGTCCCACTGAACGGCGGATAGAGGTGGAGCGCCTGGTTTGCGATAGACGCGTGCCGCTGGACCTCTTGGTCTACACCCCGCGAGAGATGCGGGAGCTGTACGCAACGGGATCGCCTCTTGTGGAATCCGTAGTCGAGAGCGGGAGGGTCCTCTACATGCGGAATGCCACGGCAGGGTGGCTCGCCGACGCACAGGATGAGGTGGAAATGGCCGCGATCCTGCTTGACCACCGGAAGGGCCGCGGAGTGTGCGTGCACTGCCAGCAGGGGGTAGAGAAGGGGCTGAAGGCATTGCTCCTGGAACGCGGGCGGCGCCCGGCACGGACGCACGACCTCGTCGAATTGTTGAACCAGGTGATGGCGGATGGTTGGGCGATCGAGTTGCCCATGGATGACGCGGTATTCCTGAACAGCGTGTATCGCGGCCGGTATCCGAGCGAGGAGGGGCTCTTGCCGCTTGGCGAGCCGACAGAGGCTGATGCCCGCCGCGCCCTCGTAGCCGCGCAGACCCTGATGCGGCAGATCTGCGATGCCCTGGAACCACCGGCAGCCGGCACGGGCCACTGACCATGCACCACAGATGTGATTCGGTCCTTCTCTCACGTCTCACGCCTCGTGGTCCTGTTCGCGCGCTATCCCCCATCCTGTGCGTCTTTGCGTAAATCCGCAATCCGGCATTCGCACTTGAAGTAGAACCCATGCCCAAAGGATATGACTTGTGCTGCAACCCCTTCCGCAGGCCGTTGCGGAAAAGTTCCTCAAGGCCTCCCTCCTCGCGCACGGCTGGAGTCTCGAGCGCACCCATGACATCGTGGAATGGCGCGCGCAATGACCGAACGCTCCGGCGCGCTTGCGATTCCGCGGGTCGCCCTGCGCCTCCGGCTCTTCAGCCCGCAATCGGCCCTGCCTACTCATGGTCTCGTGGTCCCGTAGTCCAGGGTCCCGTGGTCTGTCATCCGCTGCCTTCTGCCTAGTGCCTACTGATCTCTAGTTCTCTGTCCTCTGGCTCCATGCTGCCTACTGCCTAGTGCCTTCTGCCTACTGTGCTCTGTCTTCTTGCTCCTGACTGCCTACTGCGTAGTGCTTACTGCCTACTGTTCTCTGGCCTGTGCTCGTTCCATCGCCTGACGCCTCACGTCCGGCACTCCATGAGTAATTCCATTGAGTCAACAACGTCCCTCAACACAAGTCACCCCGTAAATCCGTTCCTGTCCGCGTCTGAGCAAATTCGCGATCGGAAATTCGAAACCCATGTTCAGCCCTCTGGTCTCAGGCGCGTGGCTGCCTACTGCCTACTGATCTTCGGCTCCATGCTGCCTACTCCTTTGTGGCGACTGCCTTCTGATCTCTGTCCCGTGCCCTATGCTCCTCGCCCCTTCCGAGACGTGTTGACCACGCCCCAGAACCTGCGGTATCCTCCGTTGTCCTCCGTTGTGAGCAGATGACAAGATGACACGCAATCCGTCTCCCGGGGCGATCGGAGGAGGAGCGTGACGATGCGCGGGGCCGTGAGCATGAAGGTGGAACCAGAGGAGATCATCGCTGCGGTTCGACGGATGAAGCGGCGGGAGCGAGAGGCCTTCATCGAGGACCTACTTGCGTCGACCTCTCCCGAGTACCTGGAAAGCGTCCGAGAGGCCCGGCGCCAGTTCAGGCGTGGCCAAGTGAAGTCGCATGCTGAGGTCTTCGGCCCGTCGTGACCTACCGCCTGACCTACACGCACCGAGCCGTGCGCGATATCGATCGTCTCGACCTCAAGACGAGACGGCGGATCGGCAAGACCTTGCTGAGGCTCAGCGAGGATCCCCTGCAGCACGCAGAACGCCTCATGCACTCATCGCTGGGGACCTACCGCTTCCGCGTCGGCGACTACCGCGTCATCTTCGATGTGGAGGGTGACGAGATCGTCGTGCTCCGCGTCGGTCATCGCCGGGAAATCTACAAGCGCCAGTCGTAGGGGTAATAGCCCACCGCGCGTGCCCCATGCCCCGTGCTCTTAGACATTCCGCATTCTCCATCCCGCATTCCGCAATTGAGGGTGCCTCCTGCCTTCCCTCCAGGCCGGAGGCCCTCCTGGCCAGAGGCTACCTACTGCCAACTGACGTCTGCCCCATGCCCGTTCCGTCGCCTCACGCCTAACCCTTCACGCCTCACGATTGGCTCATCGCTCATGGCAGTCCTCCCGTTCCCTTCCCGTACAGTCGTACGGTCGTACCGTCGAACGCTCCTGCTCCTTCCCCGTGCCCCATGCCCGTTCCGTCGCCTCTCGCCTCACGACTTACGTTTCACGGTTTCCCGTGCCTACTGCCTACTGATAGGACGGTCGGCCGAAAAGTGGAAATGCCCCCCTGCGAAATCGCGGACTTATCCCCAAAATGGTGTCCGGTACCGTTTCTTTGCGTGTCTCATCTGTCTCATCTGTCTCACAAGTGTATCAGGTGAAGAGAACCGGGCGGACGATCCCGCAAGCGGCGAGATCCCTGGAGGTTACGGCCCATCCGCTCCTTCCGGACAACGCCGCGCCCACGGGCCGGTGTCTCATCCGGTCAGGTATTAGCACCTGCGGCATCGGGCGCTTCGCGCCTAACCCCTTATCAACAAAAGAGAATGGGCCCCAAGGGGATAGAAGGCAGGTTGTGGGCATGGTGCTTGCCCATAGGGCCGGGCTTGGGAGTGGAGGAGAGGCACCCAAGATCACGACGAGGATGGACGCCATGCCGACCCTGCGCAGCACAGGCACGCCCCGCCCCGAGGCCCGGTTCGCGAACTTCTTCCAGGTGGGCCATCGGCTGTTCGAGTTCTACCTGGAATTCGGCCAGGTGCACGACGAGGACGACGACCCGGACCCCCAGATCCACACCCGCATCGTCACCTCGCCCGCGCGGGTCAAGGCGCTCCTGGAAGTCCTGCGCCAGAGCACCGAGCGCTACGAGCGGGAATTCGGCCCCATCGAGGAAGAATGAGCCCGGACTATCCGGTTCAACCGCGGAACACGCAGAGGCCGCAGAGAAAGACGAAACATTCGGGAGCAGAGCCTCTGATCTGAAATACGTGCATCCCGACCGCCGACCCGCAGGATGCACGGCCTGGCAGTAGATCGACCCCTCGTCACGTGAGGGCCGGTGGGAGAGATTCTTCCGCCGGCCTGTAAGTGAGAGGGCGCAAGCCTGCCCGCCTCCGGCGAGCCGGAGAATCGGCGAACCGGAGGATCGGGGCGACGGTGAGTCTGGTGAAACGGCGAATGGGGGAACCGGCGGGTCGGGGAGTGAGGGCGTGGTAAAGGGGGAGTTGATCGGTTCTTATCGCGACCTGGATGTGTACAAGATGGCCATGGAAGGCGCAGTTCGCATATTCGAATTAACGAAGGGCTTTCCAGCGGAGGAAAGGTTCCGGGACATTGACGAGCATTACGATAAGATCATAGGCAAGCTCGTCAGAATGATCGACAACCCTCGCCCCTGGCTGATCATAAGCGCCAGAAACAAGGGCTGAGGTATCCGATCTTGATCCATTTCTCCGTTTCCCCGTCTCACCGTTTCTCCGGTTCGCATGTAGAGTGCCCCCTTTCCCCGTTTCTCCGGCTCCCCGGTTCCCGTTCTTCGTTGTCACGAAGCCGTTCGGTTCACAGCCGAGTTGAGCAGATGCGTGATGAGCGCGTTGAGGCTGACCCCTTCCTCCTCGGCTGTGCGGACCAGAATGCGGTGGAGCGAGCGGGGAACCCTGACGTTGAACTGGCCGCTGAACCTATGCCTGGGGACCGGGGCCGAGATCTTCCGGGCCCGCATGGTATCCAGGGTCACTGCCAGGGCTTCCCGGGCATTCCGCAGGGCCTCTTCGGGCGTCTGGCCCCCGGTGATGATCCCGGGGAAGTCGGGGAAGCGGACAGCCAGATAGCCGTCCTCTTCGGGAATGATCTTGATTTCGTAGCCTTCGAACGATGCCTCCTTCTTCATCCTTCCTCCTCCAAGAACCGGATGACGTCACGCACATCCCTCGGATGGCAGGTCTTGCGCCTTCCGTGGGGCTTCACAACGGTCAGGACCCGACCGCCTCGCACGTATACATGCTGGCTCCCTCGTGTCCGATCGAGGGCGAACCCCGCCCGGAGAATGACGCGCTCGAGGTCCGAGAATCGGACTCCCGTCGGGTTTCGTTTCAGCCGTTCAAGGTCGTCCGGCCGTCTGGTCACGCACGTAGTGTAACCGCATCCGGTTACAGATGCAAGGGGCGTTGCGATTTATCCCCCTGGAGCCGTCTCTCGATTGGCTCGTGGCTCATCGCTCATAGCTCATGGCAGTTCCGCCCTCTGACCTCCGTTCCGTGTGGCTGCCTACTGCCTACTGACCTCTGACCTGTGACCTCTGCCCTGCGCCCTGTGCTCGTCATTCCGCATTCACCATTGGTGAAATTCCGCAATCCGCAGTTGTGGTGAGTTCAACGTGCCAACACGTTTCAGGCAAACGGCAGGCGGGGGAAGTTGTTTCGGAGCCAGCGTTCCCCATCATGGGTAATTCCACTGAGTCAACAACGTCCCCCAATACACGCGTTCGTCCGCTGTATGTATGCAGCCTTCGGATTCCGCCATCCCGTGCCGCTTGCACGTCTCATGGCAAAATACGGACGGCCCTGCCGTGGACCGGTTGCCTGGATGGGTTGAACCGGGTATACTCGACTTCGATGCAGGCTCGCTCGCCGGGGCGCGGGGTGAGCCATGTGGCCTGTTGTGACTGACGTCGCGTGCAGGAGACGGGGATGGTAGCGTATGTAGAGCGAAATGCGCAGGGCACGCTGGTGGTCGCTGGATCTCGCGTGAGCCTCGAGTCGGTCGTGCGGGCGTTCTGGGCAGGGGAGACTCCAGAGACCATCTGCCAAGCCTACCCGGCATTGAGCCTTGAGCAGGCCTATGGGGCGATAGCCTATTACCTGGCTCAGCGTGCTCAGGTGGACGCCGAGCTGGCCACGCACGACACGGAGATTGCGCGCCTGCGTGAGGATGCACGGGCGCGAAACGCCGACCTCCGATCTCGATTGACCGCCGCGCAGCCCGCCCGCCCGTGACCGCGTTGCGCCTCCTCTTCGACGAGGACGCTGATCACCGCATCCTCCGCGGCCTCCGACGGGCGGCTCCCCAGATCGATGCCTGCAGTGTCACCGAGGTTGGCTTGGCGGGCCGCCCGGACCGCGAGATCCTCGCCTGGGCAGCCACCCAAGGGCGGTTGCTGGTAACACGGGATGTTCACACGATGATCGCCGAGCATGTCGCGTTCATCCAGAGCGGCCAGGCATCCGCCGGAGTGGTGTTTATCCCACATGATGTTCCAATCTGGCCGAGCCATCGCGGATTTGATCCTCATCTGCGAAGCCTCCGCTACGGCCGATTGGGGCAATCGCATCGACTTCCTCCCTCTATAGCCGAGAACCCTTCTATCAACGCAGATAGGCGAAGAGAGCTCCACTGGAGTTCCGTCGTGCCATCGCGAGTCGGCGCGCTTGCGATCCAGCGGGTCGCCCTGCGCCTCCGGCTCTTCAGCCCGCAATCGGCCCTGCCTACTCATGGTCTCGTGGTCCCGTAGTCCAGGGTCCCGCGGTCGGTCATCCGCTGCCTTCTGCCTACTGCCTACTGATCTTCGGCTCGATGCTGCTTCCTGTTCTCCGTTCCGTGTGGCTGCCTTCTGCCTACTGCCTACTGATCTC
>CAVQPC010000009.1:0-9695 GCA_963714585.1 uncultured Methylomirabilota bacterium | reverse complement strand
CCCCCGTCCACGGGCAAGGCCACACCGGTGATGAAGGCCGCTTCGTCAGAGGCAAGGAACAGGGCGGCATTGGCCACGTCTTGGGCGCTGGCAAGCCGTCCGAGGGGCACCTCGTCCAACCGCTCCCTCTGCTTCTCCGGGTCCTTGAAGAGTTCCTGCACCATCGGCGTGTCCACCGTCCCGGGATGAATCGAGTTGCACCGGATGTTGTCCCGGGCATGCCGGACCGCGACGCTCTTCGTCAGCAGGGTCACGGCCCCCTTGGATGTGGTATAGGTTTCATTCGTGAACTTGTGCCCCACCAGGCCGCAGATGGAGGAAATGTTCACGATCGACCCGCCGCCGTGCTGCTTCATGAGGGGCAAGGCGTGCTTGATTCCCAGGAACACCCCCCGGACGTTGACCGCCATGATCGCCTCGAAGTCCTCCAGCGGCATGTCGGTAATGGGAATCCGTTTGGTGATCCCCGCGTTGTTGACGAGGATGTCGAGCCGGCCTTCCGTGGTCCGGATCCCGTCCAGGGCTTCCCGCCAGTTCCCTTCGATCGTGACGTCCAGAGGCACGAATCGGGCGCTGCCGCCGGATCTGCGGATGTTCTCGACGATGGATCCCGCGGCGCCTGCGTTCACGTCTCCGATCAGAACGTGCGCGCCTTCCGCCGCGAACCGGGTCGCGATTTCCGCGCCGATGCCCGCCGCCGCTCCGGTGATCAGCGCAACTTTATTCTGTAGTCGCATGGTGTGAGTGGGGTGAGAGGTGGTTGGACTGCGTTTTTCGGGTGTGCCGCGGCGCGATCTCCGGCTCGCCACGACCCGCCCGTCCCTGGCGCTGAGGATGCCGCGACCCTGACGCCGTTGTCAAGATTACAGCGATTTGTGCGTTCCGTCGCAGAAGGGCTGGTTCTTCGAGTGCTTGCACTGACACAGGTGGGCAGTTTCGCTCTTCTCGGCCTTGAAGACAACCGGTCGGAAGTCCGTGACCTTGTGGGAGCCGTCGCAGAACGGCTGGTTCTTGGAGAGTCCGCACGCGCACCATGCGTACGTCTTGCCGGCCTCGAGCGGCACGGCGGCCGGCTGCTTGGCGGCGATCTTCGGTTCGCTCATGGTGGCCTCCTCGTGTGAGTTGACAGTGCCGGAGACGAATCGGCAGGACTTCGCTTCAGTCGCGCATCCGCTCCGGATCGATCCCCAAGCTCTTGCACCACTCCCGATACGCGAACGGCGAGATCTCGGACGGCTTGATCTCGCTGCGGCCGCCCCAGAAGACGTTGGTATAGCTCACAGGGATGCCGGCCTCGGCGAGATGCCGGTCGATGGCGGCCTTGTGGGCGAGCAGCACCTGTTTGTCGGTGCCGTGGGCGACGCCCATGATGTTCACGTGGTGGAACTCGGGGCCGCCTTCGCGCCAGTAGGCGTGGGTCATGATGTGGTGACGGCCCACTTCGCGGCCCGCATCGATCTCCCGGCCCGGCGGCACCGCCCAGTGAAACAGCGCGTTGTAGCGGGTCACGCGCTCGCCACCCGCGACGGTCTTGACGTGCTCCAGGAACGTCGAGAAGCGGCCGATGATCTTGCGGCCGTTGAAATCCCCGGCGATCGCGAAGAACGTCTCCAGCGGCACGCCGGCTTCCTTGGCGCGCGCGTCCCAGAGGTTCGGCACGAGCTTCCTCCGGCTCGAACTCGCGCTTCAGCGCCACCAGGACGCCCCACTCCAGCGCATTCAGCGTGATGACCGTCACGTCCGTCACGTCGGCCGGCACCTCGGCCCGGCTGCCCGGTTCCAGTCCACGCCGCCGCACGTGGCCGACGCCGAGCGTGAACAGCTTCTTCGCGGGCAAGAGGAGGAATCGCTCGGCCCCCGTCTGCTGTCCGAGAACCTCGCAGTGCCTGGTCATCGAGAAGCCCGGCGGGACCTTGAGGGTCGTCCAGAGCCGGTACCTGGCCCCCGCGGTGGCCGTGTCGGCGGTCCGGATGACCACATGCCCGCTGAACGGGTCGCGCTGAAACATGTACTCGAAGGCCGCGTCGAGGTTCTCCTGCGGCACCTGCCACGCCACCAGCGCGCCCTGCGCCAGGTTGGTGGCCAGCAGCGTCTGTCGCACCCGCCGGATCGTCCCCGCCCGCAGCATCGCCTGGATGCGCGCGATCACTTCCGACAACTCCACCCCCGATCGCCGGGAAATCTCCCCCAGCGGATCGCGCTGGAACCCGTCGAGCCGGTCCTCGGACACCGCGAGGATCCTGGCGTTGATCGGGTCGGTGAAGGTGGTCGGGATCGTATGCAGCATGCGCGGCCTGCTCCCCATCCACATTTCGCGGTCGGTGAAGTCCTGAACGGATGTCTTCTTGTCTTCCGTGGTCGAGGAACGGAGGTCTTCCACTCCGGGAAGAATCTACCCTGTTAGCGCCTGGATGCAAAGTCTCGCGGTGAGGCGGAACCCGGCCAGACCCGCCACGGATTCCGAGAACGCCTGGGGTTCCGACGTGTGAGAGAACCGCGTGACACAACGGAAGCCTCGCAAGAGCGAACCATTGCGATATTCCGCCGTGATTCCTTTTGACTTCAGGACCCCGCCGGGCATACAGTCCCGATGTCCTCGAACGCGACCTCGGAGAGGCCCCGCCTCACGCATGGCGACACAACTGATGCGAGGTGCAACATGAGGAAGCCTGCCGACGGGAAATCACCGCAGGGGGTCTCACGGCGCACGTTCCTGAAGACGGTCGGCGTCGGCGCCGCCGCCACGGGGCTCGCGGGGGCTGCCGTGGACGTGGCGCGGGCGGCGCCGCCCGCGATCCTCGGGCCGGACCCCGTGCCCCTCAGCCTCAAGGTCAATGGCGCCGTTCACACCGTCAGCGTGGAGCCCCGGGTCACCCTGCTGCGGGCGCTCAGGAACCACCTCGGCCTCACCGGCGCGAAGGAGGTCTGCGAGCGCGGCGCCTGCGGGGGCTGCACCGTCCTCTTCGACGGCGAGCCGATCTGCGCCTGCATGCTGCTCGCGGTGGACGCCGTGGGGCACGAGATCGCCACGGTCGAAGGCCTCGGCACGCCGGAGCGGATGAGCCCCGTGCAGGCCGCCTTCGTGGAGGCCGATGCCCTCCAGTGCGGATTCTGCACGCCGGGCTTCGTGGTGGCCTCCACCGCCCTCCTCGCCAAGAATCCGAACCCCAGCCTGGACGAGATCAAGGCCGGGCTGGCGGGGAACCTGTGCCGGTGCGGGACGTACTCCCGGATCTTCGAGGCCGTGCAACTCGCGGCCAAGCGGAGGGGGTGAGCCATGGCGCAGCAAGAGGCCGCTGGCGGCAACACGTTCCGCGTGAAGGTGGGACCGGCCGAAAATCCGGTGACCCTGGAAGTCCATACCGCTCCGGGCGACCTCCGGCCGTGGGATCTCGACTCCCGTCTCCAAGTGGTGAAGGGGCGGCATCCCCGGCTGGATGGCCCGGCGAAGGTGACGGGGCAGGCCAAGTACACGTATGACGTGCGGCTCCCGGGCATGCTGTGGGGCAAGATGGTGCGAGCCCCCATCCCGGCGGGGAAGATCGTTCGGGTCGACACGAGCAAGGCCGAGCGGCTCCCCGGCGTGAAGGCGGTCTGGGCGACGGACGCCCAGTGGGTGCGCTTCGCGGGCCAGGACATCGCGGCGGTGGCCGCCGTGTCCCAAGAGATCGCGGAGGAGGCGGCGCGGCTCGTCGCGGTGCAGGTCGAGCCGACGCCCTTCGTCACGGACCTCGAGGACGCGATGACGCCGGAGGCGCCTCTCGTGTACCCGGAGGGGCAGTTCCCCGCTTCCCCGACGGGCCCCCGGCAGGGGAACGTGACCGGGCCGGTGGTGCCCCCACCACTCGGCGGCGCGCGCGGGGGCAGCCGGGGCGACATCGAGAAAGGGTTCGCCGAGGCCGAGATCATCCACGAGGCCACGTACCGGCTGGCCGTCCACACGCACGCGACCTTCGAGACGCACGGGGTCGTGGCCCACTGGGAGGGGGACCAGCTCACGGTCCATGCCTCCACGCAGGGCGTCTTCCAGGTCCGCGCCGGCCTGGCCGAGGCCCTCGGCCTGCCGCGGAACAAGGTCCGGGTGATCATGGAGCACATGGGCGGGGGATTCGGGAGCAAGTCCTATCCCTCGGCCATCGGAAGCGCCTTCGCCGTGATCGCCTGCAGGCTGGCCCGGCAGGCGGGCGCCCCGGTCAAGCTCATGCTCGACCGGCGCGAGGAGCACCTCTGCACCGGTAACGCCCCGGGTGCCCGGATCACTGTCCGGCTGGGCGCGAAGAAGGACGGCAGCCTCACCGCCATGCACTTCCGCGCCTACGGGGAAGGGGGCGTTGGCCCCAGCTCCCGCATGGGGGGGCCGGCCGGCAACCTGTACCAGCACTGCCCGCACGTGAAGCTGGAGGAGTACGACGTCTTCACCAATGCGGGCCCGGCCTGCTACCTCCGCGCCCCGGGGCACCCGCAGGGCGCCTTCGCCCTCGAATCCGCCATCGACGAGCTGGCGCACCGGCTGGGCATGGACCCGCTGGAGTTCCGGCGCACGAACGAGTCGCATCCGGCGCGGCAGGCCACCTACGATCGCGGCGCCGGAGCCATCGGCTGGGCGCGCCGCAACGCCACGCCGGGCGCCGGCCCCGGCCCCAGGAAGCGCGGCATCGGCGTGGCCAACGGCAACTGGTACGTCATGGCCCGGGAAGCGGTTGCGGCCGAGGTGCAGGTGCACCGCGACGGGAGCGTCGAGGTGTTCCACGGGGCCCAGGACCTCGGCACCGGCCTCCGGACCGTGCTGGCCGTCATCGCGGCCGAGGAGCTGGGTCTCCGGCCGGCCGACGTCACGGTGCACGTCGGCGACACGCGCTTCCCCCCCGGCCCGAACTCTGGCGGGAGCATCACGACCAACTCCTCGGGGCCCGCCGTCCGCCTCGCCGCCCACGAGGCCCGGAGACGCATCGCGGCCCTCGCCGCCCCGCTCCTCGGCGCCGCGCCGGACGAGCTGGCGTTTGCCGGCGGGAAGGTTCTCGTGGCCGTGTACCCCGAGCGGCAGGTGACGTTCCGGGAAGCGGCGCAGAAGATGCCGGGGGACGTGATCGTCTGCCTCGCCGACCGCAAGCCGCAGTTCGAGAGCTACCGCAACGACCTGGCCGCCACGCAGTTCGCGGAGGTCGAGGTGGACGTGGAGACCGGCCTCATCCGCGTCCTGAAGATGGTGGGCATGAGCAACTGCGGGATCCCGATCAACCGCCTCACGGCGGAGCACCAGATGATCGGCGCCCAGATCCAGGGCGTTTCGTGGGCCCTCCTGGAGCACCGCACGCTCGACCGGAACGTGGGCACCATGCTGAATCCCAACCTCGAGGCGTACAAGATCCTCGGCCCGGCCGGCATGTTCGAGGCGGTGCCCATCCTGGCCGACGCGGCCAACGCGGGGAACAACACGTCGGCAGCCGGCCTCGGCGAGCCGATCTTCGTGCCCACCCTGGCCGCCATCGCGAACGCGGTCTTCAACGCCACGGGGGTCCGCATCCGCCAGCTCCCGATGACGCCGGACCGGGTGCTGGCCGCCCTGGCGGAGGCGCAGAAGGGGGGCAGGTCATGAACCGGTTCGAGTTCGCCCGGGCCGCCAGCGTGGCCGAGGCCCTGGACCTCCTCGCCGAAAAACCGGGCAGCGTCCTCAAGGCCGGCGGCATCGACCTCCTGGATCACCTCAAGACCCTGCTCCGCCGGACGCTCCGTTCGCTCGCGTGAGGTGGATCATGGACCTGCAGGCCTCGCCCATCTGCCAATGCTTTCGGACCAAGGCCTTCTATGCGGATGGCCGGCACGCCGTGGATCCGGCCGACTGCGCGCCGACTCCTGCGTGCTGGTGCGTGCACACGACGACGATCCTCGGTCCCGACGACGTCCTCTGCTCGCCGGAGATGTGCCGGCCCGGTCGCGCCTGTTTCCAGGAGCCGCTGGACCAGCATGCGTGAAGCAGAAGCGTTCGGCCGTCAGCCATCAGCGGTCAGCCAAGTATGCTCCCGTGTTTTCGCTGACCGCTGACGGTCGACATCTGACCGCTGAGGGCATATGAGCGATCTCGTCCTCGTCCGCGGCGGAAACGACATCGCCTCCGCGGTGGCGCACCGATTGTACATCGCCGGGTACCCGGTGATGATCCTGGAAGCCGCCCAACCATCCACGGTTCGCCGCGCGATGGCCTACGCCTCTGCCGTGTACGAGGGAAAGATCACGCTCCACGACGTGACGGCAGAATATGCCGCGGGCCTGGATCAGGCGCTCGCCATCCTGGGCTCCAGGGCGGCCATCCCCGTCTGCACGACCTCCGCTGGCACTGTCGAATCGGCCATCCGTCCGAGCGTGATCGTGGATGCCCGCTACCGCAAGAAGGAGCGGAGCACCTCCCGGATCACGGATGCGCCGCTCGTCATCGGCCTCGGCCCGGGGTTCACCGCCGGGATCGAAGCGCACCTCGTGATCGAGACCAACCGTGGGCCCGATCTGGGCAGGATCATCACCGCGGGTGAGGCCGAGCCGTACACAGGCGAGCCGCTCGCCATCGAAGGCCACAGCAAAGACCGCCTGCTCTACGCCCCGCAGGCCGGCGTCTTCCGCACCGCGCTGGAGATCGGAAGCCGGGTGACGGCGGGGCAGGTCGTCGGGGAAGTGGCCGGCACGCCCCTGGTGGCGAGGATCGACGGAATCGTCCGGGGCATCGTGAAAGACGGCCTCCGGGTTCAGGCGGGAGCCAAGCTGGTGGACATCGACCCACGCGGAGATCCAGCCCTCCTGGCCCGGTTCTCCGAGAAAGCCTGGGTCATCGCCGACGCCGTCTTGTCCGCGATCCGGACGCGTACCGCGCTATTGACCGAAAGACGAGACGCTGGCTGACACGCATCGAGAGGTGGTGGAATGAGAGTCATCGCGTTCAATGGGAGCCCGAGAAAGACATGGAATAGCGCGACCCTGCTCCAGCGCGCGCTCGAGGGCGCCGCCTCGCAAGGTGCGGAGACGGAGCTCGTTCACCTGTACGATCTCCGCTATACGGGGTGCCGGAGCTGCTTCGCCTGCAAAACACGGGGCGGCGAGAGCTATGGCCGGTGCGCGACCAGGGATGACCTGGCGCCGATCCTGAAGAGCATCGAGGAAGCCGACGCCATCCTCCTGGGCTCTCCAATCTACTATGGGACCATCTCGGGGCAGATGAAATCGTTTCTGGAGCGGCTGGCGTTCCCGTACTGGACGTACACCGATCCGCCGCAGTCGCTGTTCCCCAGGAAGATCCGGACGGCGTTCATCTACACCATATGGGGGTTCGACTCGCCACGGTCATCCCAGCGCTCTGATCCTGGGCTTAACCTCCGGGCCCCCGGATTGGCCGATCGCAGGGGCCGAGGGTTCGCGACGGGACCGGCCACCCTTGGGACGTGGCGCAATCTCCGAGATCCTCGAGGATCTGGGCGACGCTTTCGTAGCAACCCTTCCTCCCCACCGAGAAGTGCGCCAGCACGTCGCTGAGCTTCCCAGGCAAGTAGGGGTAGACCTTGCCCAGGCTCATCACCCGGTGCGGGAAGAACACGCAGGCATCATCATCATCGAGATGGCCCAGGAGTGCGGGTCGTTCCTGCAGCACCTCGCGGAACGTTACAAAATCCTTGGCGACGACGTAGTGCAAGACGTTGCCCACGCTCCAGACGTCAAAAGCAGCCGAGGGCTGGGTCAGGTCGAAATCGATCCAGCGGAAGTGGCCGCTCTCGCCGTCGACGAGGATGTGATCGTTGCGGATGTCGCCATGGCACAGCCCAGCCTCGTGGAGACTTCGAATCCCCACCAGACACTCCATGGTCTTGGCGAGAACCTGGGGCATGAGCGCGCGGAAATACGCCTCGTGTGGCATCGTGATGGACGCCAAGTGGTGGAGCAGGTTGGTTCCGGAAATATACTCGATAATCCGGACCACGTTGCCGCGGGAGTCCCGCACGGCCCGCCCCTGCATGAAGCTGGGATGACCGCGGACCAGATCGAGGACTCGGCCCTCTTTCTCCGCGCTCCGCACGCAACGAACCTCAAGGGTCCCGACGCGGACCTTGAACTCCTCGCTGAAAACCAGTTTGAGGATCCGCACCTGCCCTGTGTCGAGCGACAACGCGCGCTTAACCCAGAATTTGGGTTCATCGTCCAGGCCGAACCGGCCTTCGCGCTCGTTGCACCGGACCAGGAAGAGCTTGCCTTCCAGCTCGACGAGGTGATCGCGGTCGATGCCCATGAAATTCGACGTGTCGTGAAAGACAACCGGTCGGCCGGGCAAATCGTAATTGACGAGGCGACGCACCTGGCTACGGATCCAGTTGTCCCGCGCATCCGCCGATGTGGTCATGAGGAGAAGACTAGCACAGAATGGAACCTGGAAGAAGCTCGCGGGGGCATTCGACCAATTGAGAGAAACGGGGTTGCAAATGGACTGCGTTGTTGACTCAGCGGAACGGCTCCGATGACCTCTGCTCGATCTCTGCCGAATGGAGGGTCTGTCGGGTTTACCATCCTGGAGACGCTAGCCCCAACCTACCGGATTCGATACGTATTGGTCACCTGCGCGCCGTGCCTCTCCAGGGTCACCTCGACAAACGAGAGGTGTGAATCTCTCCGGACTTGCTGGTAAAGGGTGTACAGGTCTCCGAAGCTATTGACAGCCTGACCGTTCACCGACAGGATCACATCCCCAACTTCGATCCCGGCTCGTTCTGCGAGGTTCGGACTGGTCACCTGAAACCCCTGCGGCCCGAGGACCCCGTCGGCGACCGGCGATCGGACCTGAAGACCCACCCCATTTTGAAGCGAGACCATAGGCCGGATGGTGGGCCACGCGTCGGCCAGGACCTGCCCTCCCTGATCCAGGGCCTCCCGCAGGTCGCCCGCGCTCACCTCGTAAGCGTGCGGCCCCGTTTCCCTCACCCGAACGCGCCCCAAAATAGCGGCGTCGAGCTTCCGGCCCGAATTGGGAATCTGGCTGTCCGCTCCGACAGCGGGCGATGCTCGGGGCGAAGCTGCTGCCAACGGCGGACTGGGCGGGGCCACATCCACCTCCAGGACGGCACGGTTCCCTCGGATCTCCATTAACCGGGGTTCGGCGTCGATGGAGCGGGCTGTCACCACATACGCGTAGTCCATCCCCCGCAGGAGCGCTATCCGTGTGATCCGCCGATCGGCAAGGCGGGGAATGCGTTGACCTACTGCCACCCAGACCACTTGCCGCGTGCGAGTATCCCGCAGTTGGACTCGCGCGCGCTCGATGTGCTGGATCGCGACCGCATGGCCCGGGTCCGCCGGATCCGTGAGAACATCGCCTGTGCCGTACAGGCGCTGACGCTTGCTTCCCATCTCGGTGACGACCATGAAACGCTGCGGCGTGGCAAAGGTCACCTCGGCCTTAGGCTGGTTGCCGGGCAGCATGTGCTCCGGCTGCGGCTGGGACTGCTGCGGGCCGAGCGCCGCCGCCTGGCGTTCGGCTGTCCAGGCCTCGACCGTGAGGGCCACGATCGTTCCGGCGACCACCAGTCCCAGCAGTAGCCACCGGACCCAGGTGCCGGATCGGGGGCGAGCACTGACCCGCTTGCGGCGGCGAACGCCATGGCCGACCAACCATACCCCAAGGGCGAGGCACACCAGCGGTGCTGCCAGGCCCATCGTCGGGAACC
>CAVQPC010000008.1:0-273449 GCA_963714585.1 uncultured Methylomirabilota bacterium | reverse complement strand
GTTCCCGGTGTTCGTCGTGGCGCTCCCGCCGCCCGACCCACCGGTGAAGCCCCCCACCTTGTCCACTGCCGGATCGCGCTGGATGATGTCCACCACCTGCACCAGCTTCTCCCGCATGGCCTGAAACGAGATGTCCTGCGCCGCTTGAATGGTTCCCCCCAAGCGCCCGGTGTCTTGCTGCGGGAAGAAGCCCTTGGGCACGACGACGAACAGATAGATGTTCACCCCAACCGTCAGCAGGGTCAGTGTGAGCATGAGGCGCGCGTGCCGGAGCGCCCAGGCGACACTCGTCTCGTAGCGCCGGAGCATCCAGGCGAACGCTCGCTCGCTCGCTCGGTAAAGCCGCCCGTGTGTGTGCGCGCTTTCCGGCTTCAACAGCCGCGCGCACATCGTGGGAGTCGTCGTCAGCGAGATGAGCAGGGACACGGCGACGGCCGTGGAGAGGACGACGGCGAATTCGCGGAACAGGCGGCCGACGATGCCGCCCATCAACAGGATGGGGGTGAACACCGCTATCAGGGAGAGGCTCATCGACAGGACGGTGAACGAGATCTCCCGGGCCCCGCGCAGGGCGGCCTGGTGGGGAGAGAGCCCTTGCTCGATGTACCGGGAGATGTTCTCCAGGACGACAATGGCGTCATCGACGACAAACCCGGTCGCCACCGTCAGCGCCATGAGCGAGAGGTTGTCCAGGCTATAGCCGCAGAGATACATCACCCCGAAGGTGCTGACGAGCGACACGGGGACCGCCACGCCCGGGATGAGGGTGGCCCGGACGTTGCGCAGGAAGGCGAATACCACCAGCACGACGAGCCCGATGGCGATCAAGAGCGTCCGCTCGACATCTCGCAGGGAGGCCCGAATCGGCGGCGTGCGGTCCAGCGTGACCGCCAAGGTCACGCCGCCGGGCAGGGCCGCCGTGAGCTGCGGGAGCAGGCCCGTGACGCGATCGACGGTCTCGATGATGTTGGCTCCCGGCTGCCGGAACACGATGATCATCACGGCGGGCGTGCCGTTGACCAGCCCGATCGCGCGAAGGTCCTCGACCGAATCGTCGACCCGGGCGACATCCGACAGCCGGACGGCGTTCCCGGCCTTGTAGGCCACGATCAGGGGCCGGTACTGCTCGGCCGTCTGGAGCTGGTCGTTCGTCCGGATCTCCCACGTCCGGGCGCCGGTCGTGAGCTGCCCCTTGGGCCGGTTCACGTTGGTGCTGGCCAGCATCCCACGGACATCCTCGAGGCCGATCCCATACCGGCTCAGCGCCGTGGGGTTGACTTCCACGCGGACGGCCGGCAGGGCCCCGCCCCCCACGAACACCTGGCCCACCCCCTCGACCTGCGCGAGCTTCTGCTGGAGGATGGTGGATGCCACGTCGTACATCCGCCCTCGACTGACCGTGTCGGAGGTGAGGGACAGGATGAGGATGGGCGCGTCGGCCGGATTGACCTTACGGTACGTCGGGTTGCTCGGCAGATTCGACGGCAGATACCCGCGGGCCGCGTTGATCGCCGCCTGGACATCCCGGGCCGCCCCATCGATGTTGCGGTTCAGGTCGAATTGCAGGACGATGCCGGTCGAGCCGCGGCGACTGGTGGACGTCATTTCTGTCACGCCCGCGATGTGCCCGAGCTGCCGTTCGAGGGGCGCGGCGACCGAGGTTGCCATGGTCTCCGGATCCGCCCCCGGGAGCGCGGCCGACACCTGGATCGTCGGAAAGTCCACCTCGGGAAGGGCGGACACGGGGAGGAGGCGGAAGGCGATCGCCCCCGCGAGCATCAGACCGATCGTCAGGAGGGTGGTCGCGACCGGTCGACGGATGAAGACGCCCGAGAGGTTCATCCCGTCCTCGTGTCGAGCGCCCCGGGACCCGGCTGGTCGGCGCCGTGGGCCCGGACGCGCCTCGCCAGGCGGTCGAAGGCGAGGTAAATGACCGGCGTCGTGTACAGCGTGAGCAGCTGGCTGACGAGCAGGCCCCCGACGATGGCGATGCCGAGCGGGCGGCGCAGCTCCGAGCCGACCCCGGTGCCCGAGCGCCAGGGGCAGGGCCCCGAACAGCGCGGCCAGCGTCGTCATCATGATCGGCCGGAAGCGCAGCAGGCAGGCCTGGTAGATCGCCTCGACGGGGGGCTTGCCCTCGCTGCCGCTCCGCCGCGAGGGCGAAGTCGATCATCATGATGGCGTTCTTCTTCACGATGCCGATCAGGAGGATGATGCCGATGAGGGCGATGACGCTGAGCTCCGTCCGGCAGAGCAGGAGCGCGAGGATGGCGCCCACCCCGGCCGACGGGAGCGTGGAGATGATCGTGATCGGGTGGATGTAGCTCTCGTAGAGCACCCCGAGCACGATGTAGACGGCCACCAGCGCCGCCAGGATCAGCCAGGGCTCGTTCGCCAGCGACACCTGGAAGGCCTGCGGCCGTGCCCTGGAAGCTCCCCTGGATGCTCGCCGGGAGCCCCAGTTGCCGCGTGGCCGCCTCGACCGCGGTCACCGCCTGCCCGAGCGCGACCCCCGGCGCCAGGTTGAACGAGAGCGTCACCGCCGGGAACTGGCCCTGGTGGCTGATGGCGAGAGGGGCCGTCGATTCGGTGAGGCTCGCGCGACGGCGTTCAACGGCACCTGCCCGCCGGCGGCGCCGCGGACGTAGATCGCCTGCAACCCACTCGGGTGCTGCTGGTAGTCGGCTTGACCTCGAGGACGACGCGATACTGGTTGAGCTGCGTGAAGATCGTGGAGACCTGCCGCTGCCCGAAGGCGTCGTAGAGGGTGTCATCGATGAGCTGCGGGGTGATGCCCAGCCGGGACGCGGTGGAGCGGTCGATCGCCACGGAGGCCTGCAGCCCCTGGTCCTGCTGATCGCTGCTCACGTCGACAATCCCGGGCAGCGTGCGCAGCTGCGTCGACCAGCTCGGGGGCCCAGCGGTTCAGCTCCTCGGCGTCCGGATCTTCGAGGGTGTACTGGTACTGCGTGCGGCTGACGCGGTCCTCGACGGTCAGGTCCTGCACGGGTTGGAGGTAGAGCGTGATTCCCTCGACCTTCGCCAAGGTGGGCTGCAAGCGGCGGATGACATCACTCGCGCTCACTTTCCGCTCCGCCAGGGGCTTCAGATTGATGAGGATCCGCCCGCTGTTGAGGGTGGTGTTGGTCCCGTCCACACCGATGAACGAGGAGAGGCTTTCCACCGCCGGATCACGGAGAATTACGCTGGCCAGCGCCTGCTGCTGCGTCGCCATCGCCGCGAACGACACTGATTGCGGGGCTTCGGAAATGCCCAGCAGGACCCCCGTATCCTGCACCGGGAAGAAGCCCTTTGGCACGACGACGTACAAGACGACCGTGAGGACCAGGGTGCCCACCGCCACCACGAGCGTCGGGCCCCTGCCGATCCAGGACCCAGCGCAGCGTCGTCCCGTAGCCCGCGATGACCCGATCGAACCCCCGTTGCGATACCCGATAGAACCGTCCCTGTTGCTCCTCGGGCGTATGCCGGAGCAGCTTTGCGCACATCATCGGCGTCAGCGTGAGCGACACCACCGCCGAGATCAGAATCGTGACGCCGAGGGTGATCGCGAACTCGCGAAACAGCCGACCGACCACGTCGCCCATGAACAGCAAGGGAATGAGCACCGCGATGAGCGACACGGTCAGGGAGAGGATGGTGAAGCCGATCTGCTGCGGAGCCCTTGAGTGCCGCCTGGAGCGGCGGCTCCCCCTCTTCGATGTAGCGGGCGATGTTCTCGATCATGACGATCGCGTCGTCGACCACGAAGCCGGTCGAGATGGTCAACGCCATCATGGACAGGTTGTTCAGGCTGAAGCCCAGCAGGTACATGACCCCGAAGGTGCCCACCAGGGACAAGGGGACGGCGACGGCGGGGATCGCCGTGGCGGCCAGCGTTGCGCAGGAAGAGAAAGATCACCAGGACCACCAGGGCCACCGCCAGCATGAGCTCGAACTGCACGTCATGGACCGAGGCGCGGATGGTCGTGGTCCGGTCGGTCAGCACGGACACGGTGACGGCGGCGGGCAGGGCGCTTTCGAGCTGGGGCAAGAGCTGCTTGATGCGGTCGACCACGGCGATGACGTTGGCCCCCGGCTGCCGCTGGATGTTGACGATCACCGCCGGAGTCTCGCCCATCCATGCCGCCTGTTTCACATTCTCGGCATCGTCGACCACGGTGGCGATGTCCGACACTCTGACCGGGGCGCCGTTCCGATAGGCGACGATCAGCGGCCGGTACTCCGCGCTCGAGAGGAGCTGGTCATTGGCATTGATGGTGTAGGCCTGCTTCGGGCCGTCGAAGCTCCCCTTGGCCTGATTGACATTGGCGGCCACCAGCGCCGTGCGCAGGTCTTCGAGGGTCAGGCCGTACGCCGCGAGGGCGGTCGGATTGGCTTGAATCCGGACGGCCGGCCGCTGCCCTCCGCTGATGCTGACCAGGCCGACGCCCGGCAACTGGGAGATCTTCTGCGCAAACCGGGTGTCCGCGAGGTCCTCCACCTGCGGCAACGGCATGGTCTTGGAGGTCAAGGCCAGCGTCAGGATGGGCGTATCCGCCGGGTTCACTTTGCTGTAGACGGGGGGATTCGGCAGGTCCCGCGGCAAGAAGGTGAACGAGGCGTTGATCGCCGCCTGCACCTCCTGCTCGGCGACGTCCAGGCTGAGGTCCAGACTGAACTGCAGCGTGATCAGCGAGCTGCCGCCCGAGCTGGTCGACATCATCTGCTTCAGGCCGGGCATTTGCCCGAACTGACGTTCCAGCGGGGCCGTGACGGAGGACGCCATCACGTCCGGGCTCGCCCCCGGGTAGAAGGTGAGGACTTGGATGGTCGGATAATCGACCTGCGGCAAGGCGGCGACGGGCAGCTCGCGGTACGCCACGGCCCCCGCCAGCAGGAGGGCGGCCATCAGCAGCGCCGTGGCCACGGGCCGCAGGATGAAGGGGCGGGAGAGGTTCATCAGCCGGCCTTCCGTGGGCTTTTGCCGCCCGGCGCCTGCACCTCCACCTTGGCCCCGTCGCGCAGCCTGTCCGCCCCATCCGCGACGACGAGATCTCCCGCGGCCAGTCCGGCGCTGATCGCGGTCTCATCTCCCTGGCTGACGCCGACCGTGACGGGACGCATCGCGACGGTCTGGTCGGCCTTCACCACGTAGACGAAGGTGCCCTGGGGGCTCCGCTGAATAGCGGCGGTTGGCACCAGCGTCGCCCCGTGCTCCACATCGAGCAGCAGGCGGGCATTGACGAACTGGTTGGGGAAGAGGGCGTTGTCGGTGTTCGGGAATACCGCCTTGAGCCGGACCGTTCCCGTGGTGGGATCGATCTGGTTGTCGACCGTCAGCAACGACCCGTGGCCAGCTTGCGCTGTTGCGCGCGATCGTAGGCTTCGACCGGCAGGGATTCGCCGGCCTTGAGCTGGGCCAGCACCTGCGGGAGATTGTCCTCGGGGATGGTAAAGACCACGGCGATGGGTTGGAGCTGGGTGATCACCACCAGGCCGTTGGTGTCGGTCGCGTGCACGATGTTGCCCGGGTCCACCAGACGCAGCCCGACTCGTCCGCCGATCGGCGCGGTGATGTGGCAGTAGGTGAGTTGCAGCTTGGCGCTGTCGATCTGCCCCTGGTCGACCTTGATGGCGCCTTCATACTGGCGAACCAGAGACTCCTGGGTGTCCACCTGCTGCTTGGCAATCGAGTCCTGCGCGACCAGCACCCGGTAGCGCTGCAGGTCGAGTTGGGCGTTCTTCAGCAACGCCTGGTCACGCGCCATCTGGCCCTCGGCCTGGGTCAACTGGACCTCGAACGGCCGGGGGTCGATTTCCGCCAGCACATCTCCTGCCGTGACGATCTGCCCTTCTCGGAAGGGGACCTCCATCAGCTGTCCGTCCACGCGGCTTTTCACGGTGACGGTGTTGAGCGGAGTCACCGAGCCGAGCCCGGTGAGGTACACGTTGATGTCGCCTTTCTTGGCTGCCACCGCCACCACCGGCAGCCCGCGCGCAGCGGGTGCCTCCTGCCCGGCGGCGCGCGGTTGCACCTGGCGCGATTTGGTCAAGAGCGCGTAGGCCCCGATGGCGAGGAGACAGAGCACCAGCAACCCGATCCGCCAGGACCTGCGACGGGACCCTGGACGATTCGGCTCAGGTCCATCGGTTATCGCCTGTCGTTCTGCAGTCGTCATCCTCGTCGCCTCGGGAGATGCGTGAGGTCGCCTTTGGTTGGATGGGTTCCCGGCCACGTATTCCTTCCCCGAATAGGACTCGCGCCCACGCCCTCTTCCCCTCTCCACAGGTGCTGAGCCAGCCGTGCTGGGTTGCAGTGGGTTGTGCGGAGCGTGATTCCCGCAGAACAGTTCGACCGCCAACCCCATCTCCATGGCCGGCGGTCACTGTCATTCAGTTGATAATATTCGGATAGAGCTTCCCCACCAAGCCCACAAGGAGGGTTAGCATCACCGCGTGCACGCCGAGGTCCGCGCCGAGGCCGAAGACGCTCTGGCCGCCTTGGATCATCAGGGCCCGCAGCGCATCCACCTGATAGGTCAGCGGATTCACGGTTGAAATCACCCGGAGCCACTGCGGCATGAGCGCCAAGGGATAGATGGCGTTACTGGCGAAAAACAGCGGCATGGTCAGGACCTGGCCCATCCCCATGAACCGCTCCCGGGTCTTCACCAGGCACGCCACCACCAGGGAGAGCGTGGAGAAGACCGCCGCGCCGAGCACGATGAAGAGGCCCACGCCCAGGATCGCGGCGAGGCTCAGCCGGACATGGATTCCCATCAGGAGGGCGAGCAGATACACGATGGTCGCTTGGCAGAGTGCCCGGACGCCCGCCGAGATCGCCTTCCCCAGGACCAGCGCCCCGCGTGAGGCGGGGCTGACCAAGTACTTGTGGAGGATCCCGAGATCCCGCTCCCAGATGACGGAAATCCCGTAGAAGATGGCGATGAACAGCACGCTCTGGGCCAAAATCCCCGGGGCCATGAAGTCTAGGTAGCGGAGCCCCCCGGTGGGGATGTCCCGCACGCGCGTGAACACCTCCCCGAAGATGAGGAGCCAGAGCGTGGGCTGCACGGCGCGGGTCAGCAGCTCCAGCGGGTCGTGGCGGAGCTTCCGGATCTCGGCCTCGGCCACCGCCAGCGTCTGCTGGCAGAACTCCCGCGGGCTGGTGCGATCAGCCCAGCCGGCGAGCGGTGCGGCGGGTGCGGACGGCATCTCTATAGCCTCCTCCGGTGTCCAAGCCATGCCCGACCTCGTGCACGAAGACCTCTTCCAGGGTCGCCGCGGGCCCCGTGCCGGCCTTGAGGGCGGCGGGCGCGCCCACGGCCGCCACACGCCCCTGGTCCATGATCGCCACCTGATCGCAGAGCTCGTCCGCCTCCTCCATGTAGTGGGTGGTGAGGAGGATGGTGGTGCCCAGCTCCCCGCGCAGGGCGCGGACGTGCTCCCAGACGGCCCGCCGGGCCATGGGGTCGAGCCCCACGGTGGGCTCGTCCAAGAACAGGACGGCTGGCCGGTGCAGCATGGCCTGGGCGATCTCCAGCCGCCGGATCATCCCCCCGGAATAGTGCCGGACCAGTGTGTCGCGGGCCTCGACCAGTCCCAGGAACTCCAGGGCCCGCTGGATGCGCTGCGCGCGCTCCACGCGGGGGATCCCGTACAGCTTGGCGGTGAGGACGAGGTTCTCCTCCCCGCTGAGGGCCCCATCCGCGGAGAGGAGCTGGGGGACGTAGCCGATGCGGCGGCGCACCGGCAGCGGGTGTCGGATGATATCGAAGCCCGCCACCCGGGCGGTGCCCTGGCTAGGCGGGAGCAGGGTGGCCAGCATCTTGATGGCGGTGCTCTTGCCGGCGCCGTTGGGCCCCAGCAGCCCGAAGATGGAGGCCGCCGGCACGTCCAGGGTCAGCCGATCGACGGCGAGGATGGGGCCGAAGCGTCGCGTCAAGGCGAAGACTTCGACGGCGGCCGCCGGCGAGGCGACCGACGCCTGGCCTCCCTCCAGGAGGGGCACCGCGGCCTCTGCCAGGAGCCTGTCACTGCGCATGCTGCTCTCCTTCCAACGCCGTGAAGGCTGCGGCCAAGAGGTTGACTCCCTGCACGATCTGCCGGAGACAGGGGGGCGGCTGCCCTCGCAGGACGCCCGCCAGCCAGGCGCGGGTGGCCTCCCGGGCCTGCTGGAAATGGCGGGCGCCGGAGGCGGTGAGCCGGAGGGCAACTCGCCGGCGCTCCGCCGGGTCCTCGGTCCGGGTCACGAGGCCCTGCCGGACGAGCCGGTCCACCATAATGGAGGCGGTGGGCCGCGCGACCCCCAGATGGTCCGCCACGGCGAAGAGACAGGCCCCGGGGTTGCGGGTGAGGAAGGCGAGCACCCGGAACTGGGGGACGGAGAGGTGCGAGGCCCGCTGGCGATGCATCTCGCCGCGGAGGAAGCGCATCACCAAGGGGACCGCCTCCATGACGGCCCGCGCGCAGGTCTGTGGGGTCACGTCGGCTGCCAGATGCCCCGCTGCCTGCCGTCGGCTCAGCGTCATCACTTCTCCCACTGGATAGCGCCTCTATTGAATATATGGTCTAATTATTAGCTATTCAAATAATACGGGACGAAACCCATGGCGTCAATGGCCCCATCGCTGTTTCTCAATACGCGCGCTTCCTGTTCCCTGTTTCGTCGGCCGCCGCCCTGTGGTCTCCGGGACCCTCGAGACGCACCGCCTCGGGTCCGCAATTGCGGCCTCGCCCGGAAGCCGAGCGTGCGATCCGCTTCCCGCTGCCCAGACTCACCCCGCCGTCTGGGGCTCCGCGGCTGTGGTCGCGTGCCGCGCAGGTGCCCCTGTGCCGCTCACGTCGGCACGGGATTCCCGCGCGACCGGCACCGGCGCCACCGGTGCCAGTTGTTCTCTCTGCGGGAGTGGCGCGAACCCAGACCGCAGCCGCCGGGTGTTGACGCGGCTCGAGCCGTCCGTCTCGCAGGGAGCCCCCCACATGGTTTCGGTGCGATGGCCCAATGAGGAAGACCCGGCTCGTCCCAGGGGCTCGCGGCCCGATTGCACCCTCTGGCGGCCCGTGCGGCGCTTTGGGCAGAGCCTCCAGGCAACTCGGCCCGGAGGTTGGCCCATAGGGAGCGGTCCCCGAGGCCGTGCGGGAGATCCAGCACGGGTGCACGCGAACCGCAGAAGAACGGTGCGATACTGCCCAGAAATCCTGCGCCGCGACGGAAACCCTGCTGGCGCCTCGGGAACCAAGTCCGGGGCACGCTTCAGAAAGAGATAATGAGGGGGCGGCGCTTCGTCATGAGGGGATGCCCATGAAACACATCTGCCTTCCAGTGCGTAGCACTGTATACGGCGCCCGGAGCCGCGCGCCAAGTGCGCGTCGGCAACCCGAGCGAGGGGGCCCAGAGTGCGACTGGGCTCCGCCCCTGGGACTATGAGCCGCCGGGGTCCGGTGCGGCGAAGTGCGCGCGCTCCCCGGCCGGGCGCGTTGTGGTCCGCCCGTCGCACGGAAGGAGAGTGATTCTTATGGAGCCGATGAGCCTTGTCACCTTGGTTGCCGCCCTGCTAGCTGTCCGCGCGGCGTTCGCCACGGACCCATCGGATCGCACCGCCAACGCCTTTCCTCCTCTGCTGATTCTTCCACCCCACCGATCGCCCCGGATGCCGGCGCGGCACGCATTGCCCCCACCGAAGCAGTTGTGACAATCTCGTCAGGCGCCTGGGATCAGCCAGCCAAGGAGGGGCAGCGAGCGACGGACTTGCGCACTGCGATCGCACCGCTGTTCCCTCGAAGGTGAACAGGCAGTTCCGCCTGCCACCGCACGGGAGGAGAGGGATGGGGATCTACTACCGCGCGAACATGATCCGGTTGGACGCGACCCGCCAGGGGACCTGGGTGGCCTCCGTCACGCCCTTTCGACCCGCCGGCCAGCCGCCAGCCAGCGGCCTGCGCACAGGCGCGGTGGTCGGCGAGTTCGAGCGCCGCGAGGAGGCCATTGCGGCCGCCCAGGCGTATATTGAGGGGAAAGCCATTTCCCCTTCCGGGGAGAGGGCTGGCCGTTCCCAGGGAGCGGAAAGGATTCTCCCGCGGCTCCTTGCGGACCCGATCGACTCCCCGCCTGGGCCGGATCGCGAAGACCCTCGGCAAGGCGCCGGAGAGGCCGGAGCGCGCGGACGCGTGCCGCCCGAGATTCTCGTCATTGATGACGACAAGCTCACCCGCTGGTCGCTCATGAAGGTCCTCGGCCGGGCAGGGTACCGGGTGCGGGCGGCGGCTTCGGCGGTGGAGGGGCTGGCGCAGGTGGGAGACGCCCCGCCGGATTTGGTCCTGCTGGACGTCCAGTTGCCGGATGGTGATGGGGGCAGCGTCCTCCAGGCATTCCAGCGGTCGCGCCCCGCTCTCCCCGTGGTGATGATGAGCGCGGACGTCACCCCCGAGACCGAGCGGCGCCTGCGCGGTCTGGGGGCCTGCGCCTTCCTCGCGAAGCCCTGCGCGGCCGTGCTCCTGCTGACCCTGGTCGCCTCCCTCCTGTAGTCGGCACTCCCTGACCTCCCGCGGCAGGGGTGTCGGCGCGCGGAGTCGTGGAGATGCAGCGCTCGAGCCGACCGGCAGCCGGATTCGCTCTGCGCCCCGAGGCCGGGCTCAAGGCGGTCTGGGCTGATGCCTTCTTCCGTCGCCTGGCATGCAACTCCAGTTGGGGTGTTGGCGCCACGGTGCTCGAGTTTGCCCTGGGTCTCGCGGAGATCGCGCTGGTCGCGCGGGCCCTGGGGGTGGCCGATTACGGCCGGCTCGCCCTGGTGATGGCGGCCATCGCCGCCATCAAGCTGCTCGTGGACGTCCGTGCCTGGGAAGGGGCGACCCGCTACCTCGCCGAGTTCCTCGCGAAGCGAGAGCCCGGGCTGGCCCTGGCCACGCTCAAACTCGCCCTCCTGGCGGATGCCCTCGTGGGACTCGTGGCGTACGGGGCGACCGTGGCGCTCGCGGGCCTCCTCGGCGGCCGGCTCTTGCATCAGCCGGCGCTTCAGGGACTGATCCGGTGGTATGCGCTGAGCCTGCTCTTCACGGCGGTCAACGGGACCGCGGAAGCCGTCTTGCGGGTGTTCGATCGGTTTCAAGACCTCGCGGCGCGCCGGGTGGTGCAAGCGGGGTGGCACCTGGGGCTCGTGGCCACGGTGGTGTTGGGGGGCGGACGCATGCGGGGGCTCATCTTCGCGTACCTGCTCTCCGACTTGGCGGGAGCGGCCCTCCTGGTCGGGCTGGCGGGCCGGCAGGTCCAGCAGCGGCTCTGGGCGGCCCGTGCCGCGGCCCGCGTGAGGGCGCTCCGCCCCTACCTCCGGGAGATGCTGTGGTTCACGGCGCATACCGCCCTCCGCGCGACGCTCAAGCTCAACCGGCAGGTGGGTATCCTGGTCCTCGGCCACTTTGCTTCGCCCGCCGAGGTGGGGTATTTCCGTGTCGCCCGCCGCCTGGGGGCCTCCATCCAAGAGCTGTCGGATCCCTTCTATTACGCCATTTTCCCGGAGTTCGCCCGCAGCAGGGGAGGGCGGCAAGGGCAGTTGGCGCAGGTGGTAGCGCGGACGGCGCGGGCCGCGACACTCGGAGTGCTGCCCGTCGTGCTCGGGGGCGTGCTCTTCGCGCCCGCGCTGATCAGGGCGTGGGTAGGCCCCTCGTACACCCCGGCGATCGGGCCCTTCCGGGTGATCCTCGTGGCGATGGCGTTCGCCATCGCGACCTTCTGGGGGACGCCTGCAGCGCTGGGGAGCGGCCGGCCGGATATTGCCACCCACGCCGTGGCCGCGGGCGTCCTGGTGGACCTGCTTCTGCTCTTCCTCCTGGTGCCCCACCATGGAGCGATGGGCGCCGCCGTCAGCCTCTTGGGCGGCTCTGTGGCATTTGCGGTCAGCATTTGCGCGCTCCTGGCGCGGACCCTCCGGGGGACGCCGTCGTACACGAGCGCCTCGGCGCGACCCGTGGTCTCGTCAGAGTCACGGAGCCGTATGACATGGCATTGGTGTGGCGTCCGTGGTCCCAGTCCAGCCCCAGCGCGAACGGGTTCTGGCCCGGAGCGCGTTGCGACGCGCTTCACATGGCTTCGCCACCGGGGGAAACTCTGAGGGGCCATGCGGGAAGAGAGCGCATAGGAGGAGGCGCCGAGGATCGAATCGCCACCAGCGCGGCCAGCCGTCCTGGTATTCCCGGCTCTGGCGGGAGCGGGAGTGGAGCCTCCTGAACAACAATCGCGGCAGTCGCGCGACCTCTCGTTTCTCGTCCGGTACTGCAGGCAGAGCTCCCACCAGAAACGGGCCAGGTAATGGTGCTCGTGGATCACGGTGTGGGCAACGGCCGTGCTGTTCTCCACGTCGCTCTCGCCAGCGGACGGGCGGCGATCGGTGGCCAGCAGCACTCCATGCGGCCTTCCCGTCGCGTCGATACCCCTTCCGAACGGTGCGGCATGGCCTGAAACATTTCCAGCGAATTTGCCGTAGAATCAGGACAGGGGAGGTGCCACTCATCAGCCGACACTTTGCGGCTGCCCGTTCCTCCCCGGCCTGACGGGCGGCGCGTCACGATGCGAGCGTGCGAGGCGAGGCAGTGCGCATTCTCTACGCTGATCCTCAACCCTACCCTTCCGCCGCTGCCTCGGCCCTGCAGACGTTTCACACCTGCGTGGGCTTGGCGGCCCATGCGGAGCGCGTCTGGCTTGTGGGCTGCCGCGGCTCTTCGCGGGAGGCCGCGGTCTTTTACGGCCTCGCGCAGCCCGCCACCCTCGTGCTCCGGCAGCTCCCCCGCTTTCGCTGGCAACGGGGTCCGGTGCGACTGGCCTGGAGCACCCCGTTCCACCTCCTCGCGTTGGCCACGATTCGCCACCTGGCCCAGGCCGAGGGGATCACCGCCATCCTCACCCGGAACCTGAAGCTCGCCCGGTTCCTCCTGCGCGCGCATCGGCGGCGCTCCCTCCCACCCCTCATCTTCGAGTGCCACGAACTTTTCGCCGACGTGCTGCGGGAGGAGGCAGCCCGGCGGGGGCGGAGCCCGCGGAGGAAGCATGCCTGGCTGGCGGCGCTCGAAGCGGAGGTCTACCGGGATGCGGCGGGCCTCCTCGTGCTCACCCAGCAATTGGCCGCGCTGCTCCGCGAGCGGTACGCCACCCGCGACCGGATCACCGTCGTCCCGGATGGGGTGGAGCTCCGCGCCGCACTCCCCGTGCGGAGCACGGCCAACGCCGGGCCGGTCACCTACCTCGGCAGTTTCCACTGGTGGAAGGGGGTGGAAGTCCTCATTCAGTCCCTGGTGTGGGGCGCTGGCTTTCGGCTCCGGCTCGTCGGGGGCACCCCAGGACGGCGGGCCCAGCTCGAGGCGCTGGCCGTGACCCTCCGTGCTGCAGACCGCGTGGAGTTCGCCCCCCCGGTCCCCCCTGCAAGCCGGTGGCGGTATCTCGCGGAAGCGGGAGTGTGTGTGCTGCCGCTCGTGCGCTCGCTTTTCGGGACCGCGTTCTCCTCTCCCCTCAAGATGTTCGAGTACATGGCGGCCGGCCGCCCCATCGTGGCCTCCGATCTGCCCGCGCTCCGGGAGGTTCTGCGCGACGGCGAGAACGCGCTACTCGTCCCCCCGGAGGACCCTCAGGCGCTCGCTGCGGCGATCCAGCAGGTGCGCTCGGATCGGGCGCTCGCCGAGCGGTTGGTGGCGTGCGCGGCGGAGGATGTCCGCGCGTATACCTGGGACATCCGGGGGCAGCGCATTGTGCAGTTCCTCCGCGCCGTGGCGCGGGGCGACGCTACGGAGGCGCAGGTCATGTCCGCCTGGGCGGAGCGAGGAGCGGGCGAGCACCTCCGAGAGGCGAGCGGGTAGTGCGGCAACCGCGCGTACTCACAGGGGACGACCCCAAGCAGCGCCTTGAGTGGCCATCCAGGAATTGGTGACCCGCATCACCGGGAGACGGTTCATGCTCCTCTCGCGGCGTGAAGTCGGTACATCGCAGCGCATCATCCACCTCAGCCGCACCCTCCTCCTCGTGTCTTTGGCCGCCTGCGCTGGCGTTGCCAGCGCCCAGAGCCAAGGCCAATCAGAGAGAGATGGGTGCACGGCCTCTCCCCCCGAGATCTACGAGCGGGTCTCCCCCGCGGTGGTCAGGATCACCTCTTTGGCGATCGACCCGTACGCTGTCGCCGATCGGGTGAGCCGGGCCATCGGGTCGGGCGTGATTGTTGATGCAGCAGGCCTCGTCCTGACCAACTCCCACGTCGTCTTCGGCCGCCAGGCGATCACGGTCACCCTCGATGACGGCACCACGGTCCCGGGGAGAGTGATCGGGGCCGACCCCATCTTCGATGTCGCCATCCTCCGAATCCCTCCCCCTTCCACCGGCACGCTGCCGGTGGCGGCGCCGGGGAGTTCGGCGCGCCTACGGGTCGGGGAGGAAGTGCTGGCCATCGGGAACCCCCTCGGGCTCGATCAGACGCTGACGCGGGGAGTCATCTCGGCCATCAACCGGATCTTGCCCGACACGCCCTTCTCGTACATGGAGCCGCTGATTCAGACCGACGCGCCGATCAACCCCGGCAACTCGGGCGGCCCCCTCCTGAACCGCTGCGGCGAGGTCATCGGCCTCACCACCGCCATCTTCCCCGATGCGCAGAATATCGGCTTTGCCATCCCGATCGACCTCGTGAAGACCGTCCTCCCCTCGCTGCTCGACAAGGGACGGATCATCCGCCCCTGGCTCGGGGTCCAAGGACGTCTCATCGCTCCTTCACTGAAGGAGTTCCTGCGCATGCCCCTGACGGAGGGGCTCCTTGTCGAGATCGTGGAGCCCGGGAGCCCAGCCGAGCATGTTGGGATCCGCGGTGGCCGCTTGGATGTCGTCATCGGCGGCGAAGCGCTCCTCCTCGGCGGCGACATCATCACCCAGGTCAACGGACGGCCAGTGGACACGCCCGAGCGACTCACGCAGGTGATGCGCGGCTTGCAGGTCGGGGAGACCCTTCGCCTGACGCTCTTTCGCGACGGCCAATCCCAGGACGTGACGTTGGTCCTCCCCGAGCGGCCCCTTCTCCCCCAGGACCTCCGCACCGAGGGCTCCCTGGCCCGGCTGCTTGGCAGGTCCTCCACGGGGCGACGCTAGGAGAGGCCTGCAGGACCGGCAGGGATTCGGGCACCGGGATGCGTCGAGGCGCCGGACTCGAGCATGTGCTCCGAACGGCACATCAGGTGAGAGACACGAGACGCCGAGGCACACGCGAATGAATCCTCGATCGCACGCCGCCGCCGCTCCAGCACGCCCCAAAATCGTCGGGGATCTGCAGCCGCGATTGGCCTTTCCGCGTCGGGCGTTCCTTGGGCGCGTCGGCAGGCTGATGGCGGCGCTGGTCGGTGGTGGGATGGCGTCCAGGGGGGCGTCCGTGGCGGCGGCGCGAGGGGTGGGCCGGAGAGCGGCCCGGCCCACTCCGCCGGGCTTCGCCTATGTCGGCTGCGACACGACAAAGCCACGCCAGGGGCATGGGGAGGGCCTCACCGTCTACCGGGTGGACTTCGGCAACTGGACATCTGTCCAGGTCGTCCCGGACCTCGTGAATCCCGCCGCCCTCGCGCTGGATCCCTCTGGAACCTGGCTCTACGCGGCGAACGCGGGGAGCGACACCATCGTCACCTTTCGGACCGATCCGGCGACCGGCACGCTGGACCCGACCGGCCAGATCGTGCAGACCGAGAGCCCGGTCGCCATTCTCTTCCGGGAGCGGGACGTTCGACTGAGTCGGGAGGGGCCGCACCTGCGGCTCAGGCGCGGCGGGCGCGCTGGGCGGTGAGATGAGGGACCACGCCCGTCGGTCGCGCGATCTTCCGCAACACCGGGACGAACCGAGGAGCTTGAACGGCAGACTGCGCCCGCACCCGGCGCGACGCCTGCGGCTGAGCTGGACAGGCTTCGACCGGCCGCTGGTGCCCGGTGGGGGCGGCAGGCAGACTTGGACTGGCGCCGACCCAGCCTTCGAGAGCGGGCGAGGCGGGGCCCACTCGAACGGGGCGCGAGGCACTGCGCCTCAACCAGGAAGGAATGCCATGCGCGGGAGGATCGCGGGTCTCCTGGTGATCGGCGCCCTCCTGCTCCTTCCGGATGGCGCGCTTGCACAGGACCGCCAGCCCGACGCGACCATCACGCTCTCCGGCAGATCGGTCGGGTTGGGCGTGGGGGTCCGCTGGGGAGAGGGCGTACTGACCTACCGGGGCACGGTGTACCCCTTCACGGTAGAGGGCGTCCTGGTCGGGGAGATCGGGGTCACCAACGGGGAAGTGGAGGGAGCGGTGTACAATCTCCAGCGGCTCGAGGACTTCACCGGCACCTACGCCAGCGCCAGCACGGGGGTGACGATTGTGGAGGGGGGAGTCGTGACCGCCATGTGGAATCCGGACGGCGTCAGGATCACGCTCACGGAGCTCACCCAGGGCCTTGCCCTCGAGCTCGCGACGGAAGGGGTACGGGTCAGGCTGAAATGACGGAGACGACCGTTGGTGGCCCCGCGTGAGGCCGAGGAGACCCCGTCCCGGGTGGACGAGCCTGCGTGGGGCTGGGTGAGTTGGCGGACTCGCCACAAGCGTGCCGCACTCCATCGGGACGGATCTTCAGGGAACGGGAGCACGCGGCGCCTCCGCTGGTGAACCCGGCCGACCGTGTGTGTTCACTGCGGTCACGCAGGCTCGCGTTGAGCGGGGCGTGGGACTTCCTGCGGACGAGGGCCTTCCCCGCGGGCGATGGGAGAATGTGCTCCCGAATGCCGCATGGATTGCGCCGCGCGAGTATCGAGTCTTGGCGGGCTACGGGGGTTCCTCAAGTTCCACCCGCGCACGGTCGTCGGAACTGCCCGACACTTTCTCAGGAGACCAACCCGATCGAAAAGGCAGGGCGCGACGAGCCAGGCTGGTCGGGTGAAACAATCAGGACTGGGGGAGCGTATCCTTGATCCAGTGGTTCGCCGTGGCGGGGCAAGGCTCGCAAGTCTCCTGCAGAGGCAGCCAGAATAGTGGGAGCCATACGGGAAGGAAGGCCTGCAGTGAAGCAGGTGCTTCTGCTCACCCTGGCCCGGCGGCGCGACCAGGGGACAGGGTGTACGTTACCCTGGGGCCGACGAGGGGATCGACCGAACGCGACGGCCCGAGGGCACCGACACCGGTACGGGCGAGGAGACACGATGACGCTGAAAAAGGTCGCGCGGTTCGCCCTACTGGGCTGGCTGTTGCTCGGGCTGGTCGCGCCGCCCGGCGTGCTCGCGCAGCTTCCGCCACCGCCTCCGCCGGCCGCGCCCCCGACCTTCGGGGCGGAGGAGCTGGATCAGCTCCTGGCGCCGATCGCCCTGTACCCAGATGCGCTGCTCGCCCAGATCCTGATGGCGGCCACCTACCCGCTCGAAGTAGTCGAGGCCGCCCGCTGGGTCCAGGCCTATCCGACCGTCCAGGGCCCGGCACTGGAAGCAGCGATGCAGCAGCAGCCCTGGGACCCCAGCGTGAAGTCGCTGACGGCCTTTCCCCAGGTGCTCGCTATGCTGAACGCGCACCTGGACTGGACCCAGAAGCTGGGGGACGCCTTCCTGGCCCAGGAGCCGGACGTGATGGCCACCGTACAGCTCCTGCGGGCCAAGGCCCAGGCCGCGGGCTACCTCCAAAGCACCCCGCAAGAGACGGTGAGTGTCACGGCACAGATCATCCAGATTCGAGCCGGCGACCCCGCAGGTCGTCTACGTGCCCATCTACGACCCCACGGTGGTGTACGGGCCGTGGTGGTACCCCGCCTATCCACCCTACCTCTGGTACCCGCCGGGGTACGTGGTCGGGGCCGACGTGTTCGCGTTCGGGCTCGGCGTGGCGGTGGGGGCGGCGCTCTGGGGGGGCTTCGACTGGGGCCACCACAGCATCCACATCAATGTCACCACCTTCAATACCTTCAACCGGACCACCCGCACGGCCGCGACCTGGCAGTACGACCCGAGCCACCGCAAGGGCGTCCCCTACTACGCTGCCGCCGTGCGGCAGCAGTTCGGGCAGGGCCCCCGGCCGGGCGTGACCGCCCGCGAGGCCTTCCGCGGTCGGCTGCCAGCGCCTCCGCCAACGCCGGCGCGCGGGGCCGTTCCTCGCGCGGGCGGCGCGCCGAGCGGATCGGCCGGACCGACACCCCCCCCGGCATCCCGCCAGCCGATTGCGCTCGAAGGGCTGGGGCAGGGGGGCGAGACCCGGAATGCCAGCGAGCGCGGGCGCCTGAGCCGGCAGCACATTAGCCGCGGCCCAGCCGGCTCCGGGCGGACCCGCGGCGCGTCCGAGCCCGGCGCCAAGCCGGCCGGCCCCGAACGCCACCAAAGCACCGAGCCCGGGCGGGCGACCCGGCGATGCGCGGGGCCCGCGCCGATGAGTGGAGGCGTCGCCGCCCTTGAATTGCACCTGCCGCGGCGTAGGGACGGAGCGGTCCAAGCAGAGCAACCTGGGAGGAGTTCAGGATGTCCTCAGCCAATCGGCCGACGCCTCTTCCCCTGACCCGCTGGCTCACGCTCGCCGCCGTGGGGGCGCTGTGCTTGCGCCTCGTGGGCGCCCAGGCAGCGCTCGCCGCCCCGCCGGCCCAGCGGACCTTCGGCTCAGCCGAGGCGGCGGTCCAGGCCTTGGTCGACGCCACGAAAGCGGGGGACACCCGGGCCCTCGCCGCAATCCTCGGTCCGGGAAGCCGGCCCCTTATCCGATCGGGCGATCGGGCGGCCGACCAGCAGGCGCGGGCGCACTTCGTCCGCGCCTATGCGCAGGCGCATCGCCTGGAACGGCCCACCGAGACGAGGGCGGTCCTGCTCCTCGGCCCGGATGCGTGGCCGCTGCCGATCCCGCTGATAAAGGAAGGAGAGGCGTGGCGCTTCGATGCCGCCGCCGGGCGCGAGGAGATCCTCGCCCGGCGCATCGGGCGGAACGAACTGAATGCCGTGCAGGTCTGCCTGGCCTACGTCGATGCCCAGCGCGAGTACGCGCGGGTGCCCCGCGAGGGCGACGGGCTCCTCAAGTACGCGAAGCAGTTCCGGAGCGACCCAGGGAAGAAGAACGGGCTCTACTGGCCGACGCAGGCGGGCGATGAGCCCAGCCCCCTGGGCCCGCTTGTCGCGAAGGCCCGAGCGGAAGGGGCGGCCCGCGGGCGATCCGGTGGAAAGCCGACCCCCTACCATGGCTACTTCTATCGGATCCTGACGGCCCAAGGGCCGGACGCACCGGGTGGCGCCTACGAGTACGTCGTCGAGGGCAAGCTGCTCGGCGGCTTCGCCCTCGTGGCGTTTCCGGCACGCTACGGGGTCTCCGGGATCATGACCTTCCTCGTGAACCACCAGGGCACCGTGTACGAGAAGGACCTCGGCCCGGACACGGGGAGCCTCGCGCGCGCCATGCAGACCTACAACCCGGATGCCACCTGGAGGCCCGTGGAAGCGCCAGCGTCCCCCGGCCGCTAGCCCCGAGGCCGGCTGGGGCGGGTCTGACCCGCAGACGAAGCGGAGGGCCGAGGAGCAGATGAAGCTCCCCGGGGCGAAGGGAACCGGGTGCTCATGAGGTCCTTGCCAGTGACCCGACACCGGCGCAAGAGGGCGTGAAATGCGACGAGCCGTTGCCTCGAGATTCCTGCTATGGTGGCTGGTAGTGCTCTGCTCCCTTGCGGCTGTCGCGGTCTTCCTGATGTTCGAGGTGCTCGATCTCGACGGATCGGACCTGCACAAGCGGATTTTTCAGCCCCCGATCTCGTCGCAGCCGATGCTGGCGGAGTCGGAGGGGGCCATGCGTCACGGTGCCTTTGCAGTTAGGGACGCGCTGGGAGTCCTTCAGCAGCGTTCCGTGGTGCTCTATTACTTCACGGTCTCCGCCCCTCCGACCCTCTGTAAGCGGCTCACGAGTATCCGCCCCCGAGGCAGCATCCGCCGAGCGTCTGCCCCCCCACCTCCAGCGATCGATGACCCCCACCAAGGGCCCCTGGCCCTGTTTTCTGACGGTCCCCGACACGTGCGATTCGTTTGACGAAAAGCCTCCGAGTTCTTCACTCTAGCCGCGCGGTGTCATCGCCGCGTCACCAGTCGGCGCCGGGCACTCCCGGCCGGACGGGATGACTGGCGATGGAGGCCTGCGACGGAGGAGCACGCCGCCAATCTGTTACATGGGAGAGGAATCCATGAACGTGGAAAAGACGAGGGATGGAATCCCGGTCTCCGAGTTGGCGACACGCTTTCGAGAAGACGGGCGGCCGCTATGCCCGCAGTTTCGGCCGTGCGACATGGAGGGACTGTACCCGGTGCAAGGCCATTGCGTCCTCTCCCGCCGCCCGGGGTGGTTCATGATCCCCGGCATTGAGGAGTACAGCAGGTATTGCACGAGCGCGGGGTTCGCCCAGTGTTGCTGGTTTGGCGGGGTCGGCGAGCCGACGGGATCGGTGGCGGACGATCGAGGAGAGCAGCGGCCTCGCAAAGAGGCCAAGTCGCCAGCCGATGTCGGCGAGCCGTGGATCAGGGAAAGCGCGTGACCGGGCCGATTGCCCGGAGGGGCGGTGCTGCACGCACCCCCCGCGGGGTCGCGGGATCGGCGCTGGCTGGGGTGGAGTGCCTTCGAGGAGGGATGCGCATGGATGGTCGAAGAACCCTGGTGTTGATTATCCTCGCGGTGGGGCTGATGGTGGGCGCTCCAGGAATCGGCGCACCGAGATCGGCCGCCGCGGCTCAACCGGGGGCCGAAAAGCCAGTGATCTATAACCATGTCCTGGAGCCGGGGGCCGCCCTGGACCAGCTCGTCCACCAAACCTATGACGCCACCTTCCAGGTGGTGGACTTCACGGATCGCGATCACATCTACATCCCGCCGCACCTGATGGCCGGGGCTCCGCCCAGCGCCCCCGTGGATGCCAGCGGCAAGGTGATCGAGGGGAAGGTGGACGCGTTCTTCATTATCACGGCGGCGGGCCAGGTCGCGCACCCCGTCGTTATCAGTTCCAGCGACCCGCGACTGAGCGCGGCGGTGCTGGAGGCCTTGGCCCACCGGGTGTATGCGCCCGCCCGGATCGATGGCTGGAATGTCGCCACGACCGCCGGGGAGGAGTTTGCCTTCCCGCTGCCGGCTCCCTGACGCGCGTCCGCCTGAAGTGTTTCAGGCGATCGCGGCCGGAATCTCCGGAGCGGTGACCCCTGGGTCTGAGGGCGGATGCGGCCAGGAGCGCAGGGCATCCGCGGAGAGGGCTTCATGAGGCGACGCCATCGGGGCCTGGGCGCTGTTCTGGCGGCACTCCTCTGTCTGGCGGGCGCCTGGCAGAGCAGCGCCGCGGAGACGGTCGAGCAGCACTACGCCTTTGCGGAGCAGGGGAGTCTTCGGTTGCAGGTGCCCGCGGCGTGGCAGGGTGACCTCCGGCCCAGCCCTGAGGGGTTCCTCCCTGCGATCGTGTTCCGACCGAAAGCCGGGGCGCCGTTCCGCGTGGTGGTGACCCCGGTCTGGATCGCCGCCAACGGGGCCCGGGGGCCCGATCGCCGCGCGCTCGGCCTGCTGGTGCGGCAGGCGGCAGCGCAGGTGCAGTCGCGCACCGGAACGCAGGTGATCGAGGTCCGGGAGCTCCAAGGCGTGACAGGTGAGGGCTACTACTTCTCAGCGACCGATCGCCAGCTCCAGGTAGACGGGTATACCCATCTGACGCAGGGCCTGCTCCCCGTGGGAAACTTCACGGTGGCCTTCACGATTTACACCACGGCCGACCTGCCGGGGATCGTGCCAGATGCCCTGGCCATGGTGAAGAGCGCCATTCAGTTCCCTGGCGGCTCATGATCAGTTCTGGAGCGGACGCGCCGACGGCCCCACACCAGCTCCGGGACCACCAGCCGCGCGGGTCGCTGATCCGAAAGACCCCGAAATCACTCCGGACTCCTCTCGCTCCGCGGCCGCCACCGCGAAGGGAGTACGGGTGCACGCCCTCACCTGAAACGCCGCAGGGACCCGTCGCGTAGTATACAGAGGAATCGGACAGGGATCTCAGATCAGCCCTCACTCATGAAAGGAGCGGTCATGCGCACAGCCCACGGAACTCGGCAAGGCAGGTGGTGGATCGCAGTTGCACTCCTCCTCGGGATCCTGGCAGGCGGGGCCATGGGGGCCGGGGCCCAGCAGCAACCCCCACTCCCCACACTGGAGCAGCTCCGATGGAACGAGATTCAGCAGAAGCTCGGCCTGAGCACCGACCAGGTGACCACCCTCCAGAACCTTCTCGCGACCAATCGGACCACGATGAAGGGCGACTTCCAGGCCCTGCGGACCGCCCATCAGGCATTGCGGACGGCATGGAACCAGGCGGACGCAGGTGCAATCTCGAACGCCGCCGGCCAAGTGCAGGCGGCCCAGAACAAGCTCTCCAATGATCGCCTGCAGGGGCAATTGCAAATCCTCAACGCGCTCGGCCCGGATCTGTGGAAGCAGTGGACGGCCTTGCACAAGCACCACCGCGGGATGCGCTGGGGCCGTGGGTTCGGGATGGGGATGTAGCCGGCCCGCCCGCCACTATCGGTCCGGCGACGGGAGGCCGTCGCGGAGGAGGCAGGGAGATGCGGAGATCCTGGATCCTGCTCCTCGGGAGTGCGGTGCTCACCCTGAGCGGCTGCGCCACCGTCCCGACGGGCCCGAGTGTCATGGTGCTCCCCACCCCGGGGAAATCGTTTGAGCAGTTCCAAGCCGAGGACGCGGTCTGCCGGCAGTGGGCGTCCCAGCAGTTCGGTGCGCCCCCCGGGACGCCCGCCGCGCAGAATACCGCGGTGGGGGCGGTCGCGGGGACAGCGCTCGGCGCGGGCCTGGGGGCGGCCATCGGCGCCGCGTCTGGTCATGCGGGCACCGGAGCGGCGATTGGCGCCGGGACGGGTCTGCTCGCCGGCACGGCGGTGGGCGCCAATGCGGATCAGCTCTCCGGCTGGCAAGCGCAGCGTCGCTACGACATGGCCTATCAGCAGTGCATGTATGCGAAAGGGAACCAGATCCCCGGCGCAGTGCAGGGGACGCGGCGTCCCGTGACCCTCCCGCCGCCACCACCCCGGGTTACGCGGTGCCTCCACCGCCCGGCTACACCCCGGGACCGCCCGGGCCGCCACCGAGTCCCCCCGCGCCAACCCCGTAACGTACCACGCGATGGGGACCTGAGCGGGGTGCTCCTCAACCGCTCCCGCGACGCGCTTCCCGGGAGGGAGGTGCGGGTGGGCGACGCTTCTCCGGCACGACGAACGACGCGGCGTCCCCTGGTCTCTCGTGCAGTCGGCTCAGCCCGCTCCTCCCGCTCAGCCGGGCGGCGAGTGCGCCATAGTCCACCTTGGCGTTGTGGCGCGCGTCCACAGGGATGCGTCTCCATATCCGGACCTCGTCGATGTCAGCCCGGGCGAGAGCCTCCGTCACGTGGGTGAGACCTGCGGCGGACGCGCCCCGCAGGAGTTCCAGCACGAGCAGACGCCGCCCCTGATGGCCCACGCAGGCGGCGCGGCGCACGCCCGGATGTCGGAGGGCGATGCGCTCCACCCCGAGGGGGTAGAGCCGTCCGCGCGCGTCATCGATCCGGGCGGCACACCGGCCGAGGAGCCACAGACGGCCTCGCTGGTCGAGGTAACCCGCATCCCCCGTGCGGTGCCAGCGGGTTCCGTCCACGGCGAACTTGGTCTCGTCGTCCCCTTGACCGTGCAAGTAGCCGCCAAGGACATGATTCCCGCTGACGACGATCTCCCCGGCCTCCCCGGGCGGCAGGCAGGCGGCGGCAAACTCCGCTTCCGTGTACGGCCCGACGGGTTCCCCCCACTGGTCGCGCAGGATCCCAAGCCGGATGGACGGCACCGGAAGACCGGCGGGCAAGCCGCGGTCGCGATCCATCGCCTGGCGGTCGGTTGCGTCCAGGGCAGGCCGGGCCAGGAGCGCAATAGGCTCGGCCTCGGTGGAACCGTAGACAGCGGTGATCTCGGCGCAGGGAGCGATCGCGCTCACCTTGGTGAAGAGACGAGGGAAAACCGGTCCCCCGCCGGTGAGGACCCTGCGGAGGGAAGGGAGCAGCACGCCGCGCCTTTCGCAGTAGTCTGCGAGGCGTTCCAGAAGGGCGGGGGAGGCCACAAGGCGCGCGGGTCGGTGTGCGCGCACCTGATCCACAAGGCGTGCGGGGTGAATCGCATCCGGATGCCGCAGGTCGACGTCCGGTATCAGGCTGGTGACGCCGGACGCCAGGTTTGCCAGGACGAAGACGGGGAGCATCGTCACGTCCATCTCTCCGGGCTGGAGCTCCAGGCTCTGCTGCAGTGCCCGGTGCTGCGCGAGGAGAAACCCGTGCGAGCGCACGGCCGCCTTGGGGTGACCCGTGCTGCCGCTCGTGAACGTGAGGAGCGCTGGCGCCGCCGCATCGCAGGGATGGATCAACGGGGAGGGCGGAAGGCTGCGGACACGCCCCCAGGACACCGCGCCCGGGATGGGCAGTCCCACCGAGACCTTGAGGGGGATGCGCCGTAGAGAGGGCGAGAGCAGGCGCAGCAGATGCGCCCGGGCGCTGGCGATCAATGCCCGCGGGGGGTACATGGCGCAACAGCGCTCGATGTGCGTCCGCCCTGCGGACGGGTCCAGGATCAACGCCACCATCCCCAGACGAAAGATGGCCAGCAGGGCGACGTACAGCTCGGCGGACATCGGCAGCAGCACCAGGACTCCGTCGCCAGGCCGCAGGCCGGCCGCGTGGAGCAACCCCGCAGCCTGGGCCGAGGCGCGTTCCAGCTCGGCAAAGCTCACAACACGACTGCGGCGGCGTCGGGCGTCGATGATGGCCGGGGCGTCGGGAGAGGCGGCTGCGCGGCTGCGGAGGAGATCGATCACGTTCACGACCGTGCCCCCAGGGTCTTCCCGAACAGGGCGTAGCGGCGCATCGGGTGCGCGGAGTGGCGACTGAGGTTTCGCGAGGCGTTCTGCTCGTGCATGAGCGCATGAATGGCGCGCACGTAGCCGAGTTCCCGCGCCCTGCGCTGGCACACGGCGAGGAGCAGGCTGCCCAGGCCGGCATGGGCCCGTTCGGGGAGGACCGCCAGCGTCTTGACGATGACCGTGTCGATGGGATGCCCGCGCTCTGCCTGCTTCAGGTCGGGGACGGCGAATATGAACCCCACCGGTTGATCCGCGATCTCCGCCAGGAGGACGAGCTCGGGGCGCAGGGCGGGGAGGATGGCGCGGTAGTGCGCGAGGAATTCGGCCTCGGCGATCGGCGTGTAGAGAAAGTTGTTGCGGAAGCTCACCGCCGACACAGCATAGATGCGACGCAGGTCGTCCTCGATGCGTCGCGGATCCACCGGCCGGATGCGGATTCCCCGCGCCGCCAGCCGTTCGGCGATGTGGCCCAGGCGCGGATCCTCCTGGCTCAGGTCGCGATTCACTGCGGAGAGGTAGTGGGCGGCGGGCCGGAACCCGGCGGCGAGGAAGTGGTCGGGCCAGTCGTCCGGGTTGTCGGGTTCCAGGAAGAAGGCCGGCTCGCCGCCGCGCTCGGTGACCAAGCGGTAGCGCCGCCAGGTGCTGCCGTCCATCGGCCCGACGGCCACACTGCACCCTTGGCCCGCCAGCTCCCGACAGGCGCGCCGGAGCAGCAGGCCGGCGGCGGCCGCATCGCCAGCCGCGTAGTGGCCGATGATGCCCACCCGATGGCCAAGGAGACAGGGCGTGCGCGTCCACCACAGGGAGCAGCGCGCGCGCAGTGCTTCTCGGTTTCCCGACAGCGTCCAGTGGGCGTCGGGTGCGTCGCGTGCCAGCACCATCGGGTCCAAGGAGAGGGGGTCGGCTGGATTCCGCCAGCGCTCCAGTTCCGTCGAGCTGCTGGTGGACCACAGGCGATGCATGACGGCCTCCCTGAGGACTCACACATGCCGGAGCGCATCGGCGATGGGGATGCGCACGGCGCGCCACACGGGCAGCAGGCAGCCGACGACCGCGGTGAGGACGGCCAGACTCAGGACCTGCAGGGCGTCGGCGGGGGCGAGCTCGATCTGGATGCGAAAGCTCCGGGTGATGCCCGGCGCCGGCGGCATAGCCACCCCGTCGTGGAGCGGGCCGGCGGAGAGCGCCCAGCCGGCCGCCAATCCGAGGGTCGCGCCCAGGATGGCCAACACCGCCGCCTCCAGGATGTGACCGAGGGCGATCGCAAACCGGCCGTCGCCGTTCGCGCGCAGGGTGCCGATCTCCCGCGTCCGTTCCAGGACCGCCATCGAGATCACGTTGAAGATGCCGAGGAAGACGACAAGGAGGATGATGCCGCGGATGAACGCGAACTGCGCATCCAGCCAGTCCACCGCGTGGCGGTAGTAGATCCGGTCCAGCTCGTCGAAAGGCACCGCCTCCAGGTGGGGGAAGGACGCCCGGACGGCCTCGGCGAATGCAGGCCACGCGTCGACCTCGGCGAGCGCGACCGCGATGGACTCAACCCGGTCCGTCGCCAACAGCGTCTGCGCAACCGCCAGGGGGATGCGGAAGGCTCGGCTGTCGAACTCCTGTGAACCCGTCTGGAAGATCCCGGTGACGCGGACCAGGGCGCTCCGTGGCGCGCGCTCTCCTGCCTGGACGATCAGGCGGATCTCGTCTTCCGGATGCACTCCCAGACCGCGGGCCAGTCCCTCGCCGAGGACGATCCCATTGACGAGATCCCGGAAGTCGCCGCCTTCCCGGTAGTTCAACTGGGTGAAGAAGCCGGCCTCGGCCGCGCCGTCAATCCCCTCGCCCTGGCCGGCGGCCGTGTGCTCGCCGGCGACGAGGATGGCGCTGACGGTGAGGCGGGGGAAGAGATCCAGGACCCCGGGCAGGCCGCGCAGCCTCGCCATCACCGCAGGTGGATTTTCGATCCAGTGCTCCCAGGGGCGGGCGTGGGCTCGGTCACGGTACCCCTGCACGTAGAGCTGGCCGTGGCCCCAGCGGGCTCGGATGGTGTTGGCCCGGTACTGGTTCATGAGCCCCCGGTTGAAGCCCATGAAGACGAAGAGGCCCATGGCGCCCATGGCGATGGTGGCCAAGGCGAAGAGCGAGCGTCGCCGATTACGGAAGACGTTGCGAAGCGAGAGCCTGAGCAGGAGCGCCGCGCGCCTCATGGTGTGATCCTCCCATCGGTGAGGTGTACGACGCGATCGGCTGCCGCCAGGACCCGGGGGTCGTGGGTCGAGAAGATGAAGGCGATCCCGCGGTCGCGATTCAGTCGTTTCAGCAGATCCATCACCGCGCGCCCCGTGGCCTGGTCCAGGGCCGCGGTCGGCTCGTCCGCGAGGACGACGTCGACATCGCGGACCAGCGCCCGCGCGATGGCCACCCGCTGCTGCTGACCGCCAGACATGCGCTGGGGGCGCTGGCCAGCCTGCTCGGCGATGCCGACCGCGGCCAGCGCCTCGAGGCTTCGGCGGCGCCGCTCGGCGGCGGGGAATGGACGCGTGAGCAGGACGCACTCGACGTTCTCGTACGCCGTCAGGACCGGAATGAGATTGAAGCTCTGGAAGATGAAGGCGATGCGTTCCCGCCGCAGGCGGGTCCGCTGGCGCTCGCTGAGCGTCGACACGTCCATGCCGTCGAACCGGATCGTGCCTGTGTCCACCCCGTGCAGGAGGCCCAGGAGGTTGAGCAGCGTGGTCTTGCCGGAGCCGGACGGACCCGCGATCGCCAGGAACTCCCCTGCACGCACGTCGAGGTCGACGTCCACGAGGGCGGACACAGGCTGTCCGTTTCCGGCGTACCGATAGGCAATCGCGCGCACCTCATACAGGCTCATGGACGACCTCCGAGGCTGTGGGGGAGGCGCAAGTGCCCCGCGCATAGCGGCAGGCGAGACAGGTCATGACTGCGGCGGTGACGGCCAGGCAGGCCATCCCGTACGCGAGGTCGCGTCCGCGAAGCATTCGCAGGAGGAGGAAGACGGCCAGGGGAACGGTCAGATTGTCCAGGCCGTTCCAGGAGAGGGCCTCTACGAGTGTGGCCAGCAATGCCAGGTTGAGGGACAGAAGGAGCGTCGCGACCCAGCCGCCCCCGGTCCACACGCGCAACGGCAGAGCGGTGCACGGCAGGGCGACGATGAAGAAGGCCACGGATCCCTCGATGCTCTTCTCCCGCCCCGGCCTCCGATAGCCATGGGCGCCGCGCCGCGTGCCGACCAGGGCGGCCGCGGCATCGGCCAGGGTCATGGTCAGGATGGGGATGTAGAAGGTCACCAGGTCACCCGCCGAGACCAGGAACAGGGCGGCGATCGCGACGGGGAAGCACAGATCGCCGACCGAGTTCCGACGGACTCCGTAGACGACGCCGTCGGCCATGCGCCGCCACACGGGAGAACATCGCCCACCCAGGAGGCCGAGGCCGAACAGGCTGGCCATGACCAGAACGGGCCAGGCTGTGTCGAAGAGCCAGGGAAGGCTCAGGCTGACCATCCCCATGCCGATGTGCAGGAGTTTCCGGAGCAGTTCGGGGTTCGCGGCGCCGGCGTCCCGCAGGAGGCGCAGTCCGGCGATCAGGGCCGCAAAGCTGCCACCCACCAGCACCATCCCAAGCGCGAGATGGATCCTCACCGGATCTCCTCCAGGATGAAGTCGCTATAGAAGAACGCCTTCTCCTTTGCGTGCAACTGCCGGGCAAGCGCGGTCATGGGAACAAGCCGGTCGGCGAGATCGCCGGGTCTGCGCCGTTCGGCGAGCAGGTTCCAATAGGCAAGTCTGCCACCGGCCCTCCCGGCCCGGACCAGGCGCTCCAGCAGCCGCTGGTATGCCCCGGTCGACATGTACTCGAAGATGTCGCTCAGGTTGTACCGGTCGATCGCGAGTCTGTCGTGCGTGGCCAGCCAATCCTCCAGGGAGCAGCAGTGCCATTCCAGCCGATCCAGGTTGGCTCGGATCGCGGCGAAGCAGTCGGGGCGCAGCGCGCACGGCAGGGCGGTGGTGTGACGGCCCATCAGGATCCACTGTACGTACGGGTTGTCGGTCGGATTCAGTGCCGTCAGGGCGTAGCGGGTTCGGGCCAGGATCCGATTCGCCACGTCACCCTCCACGTACCGGAAGCAACTGGGATCGCGGCCCAGGCGGCTCATCACGAAGCGCGAGAAGAACGCGCGGAAGGCGAGCCGCCACCGCCAGGTGTCCCACGCGCCGTCGTAGAACGTCTCCCGCGCCGCCCGGGAGCCGTCCAGCAGGAGTCGCGCGACGCGCGTCCGGGGGTGGATGAGGGGCAGGACCAGGCTGCGGAACAGGCGGAAATAGCCTTCGAGCTTTCCGGCCCCGCCGATGCCCATGCTGATCGCTTCCACGCGAGCGTCCCAGAATCGCCGGGCGTCGGCCGATACCGATGATCGCAGGCGGCGATAGAGTTGCGCGCGACGGCGGCTGGGCAGGGAACCCAGCAGTTCGCGCACCTCCTCGTATTCCAGGAGACGGTAGGCGGCCACCTTGAGCTCCAGACACGCGATCTGGGCCGGGTTGACGTCCACGGCGATGACTCGCTCCGGACCCCGGCTGAGCAGTGCCAGCGTGTTGTCCCCGCCCGAGGCGATCGAGAGGCAAACATGGCCGGGCCGGATGTCGAGAGCCTCAAGCAGGACATCGGCATCTTCCCAGCACTGGGCGTACCGAAGACAGCTCCCGTCCACTCGCCCGTCACGCTCAGCAGCCATCGCCCGCTCCTTCTGCCGGGTGATCCAGACGCCGCACCACGCCGCTGGCACCGTCGAGTTCCACCCGGTCGCCGTCCTTCAGCCAGCGGGTCACGCCGGCCACCGAGACGATCGCCGGGATGCCCATCTCCCGGGCCACGATCGCCGAATGGGACAACAGGCTGCCGCGCTCGACGAGTAAACCGGCAGCGGCCGGGAAGAGCATGACCCAGCCTGGGTCGGTGGACTCGGCGACGAGGATCTCCCCCTGTCGCAGTCTCGCGTTTCGGGGATCGGTGATGACACGGACCGGGCCCCGGACGACGCCCGCACAGCAGCCAAGCCCCGTCCGGACCTCCCCGGTGGCCGCCGCGCCGGTCGCGCTGATGCAGGGGATGATCCCCAGAGACGCGACGCCGCGGGTCTCGAAACGGTCGGGAGGCGGCTCGGACCGACGGTGGCCCTCGTACTCGGACTTCCGCAGCGCGACCAGAGCCTTGAGGTTGGCGCTCGTTCCCGTCCCCTCCACGAAACCCAGGATCTCCTCCACTTCCAGATGGAAGACGTCGCGGGGGGCATCCAGCACCCCCAGGCTGGTGAACCGCCGGCCGAATTCGAGGAAGATACGGCGCACGCGGCCGAAGAGCCGTGTGCGCTCGAAGCGGAGGTTCTCCCGATCCCGAATCCGTGTGCGCGCCTGGTGGAGCACCCAGCGGAAGACCAGGCGGCGCACCGGTCGACCTGCCAGCGCCGCGCCCACGCGCTGCTCCGCCTCGGTGCGGCGTCCGCTGTCGGGGCACGTGCAAGCCTCAGGTTCCGGCGAGGCGATCCGGCGGGCCAGATGCCCGATCGCCCGGAGGAGCGGGAGCGGATCGTCGTGAAGCGTGAGGCTCTCGAGTTTCAGTTCTTCCAAGCAGCGCTCCCCGAACCGTTCCAGATACTCTCGATAGCGGGCGGCGAAGCTGGGTGCCCGCTCCATTTCATCGACAATGGCGGCCAGTGAGTCGTCACAGAGCCGTGCCATGAGGCCGGGACTGGCGGCGGCGATCCCGGCCATCTCCCGCATACGCCGCGCGGGCTCAGCGCTGATCATCCCCCCCTCGCCGCACAGGAGGTCGTTGTGCAGGGTTTCCCGATCGTCGCACCACCGCTGGGTGAGGTGGCGCAGGATGCCGAAGAAGATCATGGCGAAGAAGTCGTTGAGCAGGGGGGCGTCCCAGCGGGTCAGGAGTTGTTGCTCCAGGCGGCGGTAATACACGGCGAGCTCATCGGGGCGCAGGTCTTCGAGCGCCGGCTGGACGGGGGCGAGCGCGGCGTCCAACCGTCGGCGGAAGTCCGCGGTGCGCCGAGACAATCGGCACAGGTTGACGACCAGCCCGGCGAGGGTGGGCAGCAGGCGAGCGGCGTCCGTGAGTCGAGCGCGCAGGGTGACCGCGGGCCGGGCGGGTAGCAGGGACGCGGGGAGCCGATCCCGGACGCCCATCATCTGCTCCATGAACCCCCGGTTCAGCGCATACCCCGGAAGGAGGGCCAGCACGCGGTACCAGGAGAGCAGGTTGTAGTACACGCGGCCGTGGATCAGACCCAGCATGCAACGGAATGTGCTGTCGTGGGCCGCGATCCGGGCGGCCGGCACGCGCATCAGCCGGCAGAACTGGCGGTAGACTGCCTCGTAGGCGCGGCGAGCGAAGGAAAAGGTCAGCGCCGAGGTGACCCCGGCATAGCTCTCGACGATGTTGCTGTTGTCCCACAGGCAGCGGGTGCCGTCCGGGTCAACGACTCCCGAGAGGGCGGTGATAGGGCGGGCCTGCAGCAGGTAGAGGCGTGCCTCCTCGATGGCCCACTCGATGTCCTGGGGATGGCCGAACCGGTGTCCGACCCGGCGCGCGAGCGTTGCGACGGCGCACACCTCATCGTCGCTGAGGGCCGGTCGGTGGGCGTCCTGCGGGGGGACCTCGACACGCTGGAGGCCTCCGGCACACCCAGGGGCCGGCCGGTGGGCGAGTCGCTTCTCGGCAATGACACGCTCCAGGATGCGCCCCTCGCGATCCACCCGATAGGTGTCGGCCGTCTGCTCGCCGGACACCAGGGATGTCCCGAGGCCGTAGGAGGCCGCGACCACCGCAACGCCGCGCCGGCCGGCAACCGGATCTGCGCTGAAAGCCACGCCGGATCGGCTCGCATTGACCATCTGCTGGATCAGCACTGCGGGAGGGCGGCTGGCCGGCGGGAGACCGTGCCTGCGGCGGTACGCGAGGAGACGTTCGCTGAAGGCGGAACGCCAGACCGCCGCCACGGCCTCGGGCACCTGCGCGGGCTGGACGAAGAGAAAGCTCTCGAATTGCCCGGCGAACGAGTGTTCGGAGCCGTCCTCGTCGCCGGCCGAAGAGCGCACCGCCACGGGTTCGCCGTCTGGACAGAGCTGGGCCAGTGCCTCCGACAGTTCCCGGCGCGGCTCGGCGCTCATGGTGAGAGTCGCCGCGGCCGGGCGTTCCTGTGGGCCCAGGCTCGCGTCGAACGCCTCGGGAGTCAGGACGAACCACGCCGGGATGCTGACGCCGCTCCCGTGGAGGGCGGCAAGGGCCGCGGCCTTGCCGCCAAGGCGCGCCACCGACGTGGACTCGCTGGGGTGAAGGATGTATCGCATTCGCACACCGCTTTCAGGACGACACCACCCAGGGGCCGGCACCGAGCCCCAGGTACGCGACCAGGATCCAGAGCCCCGAGATGGGTTCGAACAGTCTGGCCCGTTTGTACGTCGGCTGATCGAGGAACCGCCGTCCCGCCACCGCGGCGATCGTCAGGACGATACCGAAGGCGCCACTCAGGACGGCCGCCAGGCCGATCCGCTGCGCCACGAGCAAGGAACTCGCGGCGGCCAGCAGCATGGAGGCCCACCACGCCAGCGTCGCCGGCCGGCACCCCCAGAGGAGGCTGTAGGTCTCCACCCCGCGCTCCTCAGCCTCCGGTGCGCGGATCTTGCGGCCGATCTCGATGACCAGCCCGTTGAAGAAGCTGGCCACGAGCAGCCAGGCGAGCCCGCCCGGCATTGACGCACCGGCCACGCGCCAGTCGCAGGCCGTCGCGTACAGGGTGATCAGCGGGAGGATGAGCATGTGGCTCCAGAGATAGGCGATCGGGTGTGCCCTGAGATACCGGCGCACGAAGAACTCCTTGCACATCAGCCCCAGGTAAAGCCAGACAGCTACGAGGAGCAACGCCAGCGATGGGTGCAGCCAGAGACCCAGCCCGAGCTGCAGGAACGCGCCGGCAACGGCCACGGTCCCCAGTTCGCGCAGGCTGACGAGGCCGCGCGGGACGGGCCGGTAAGGCCGGTAGCGGGCGTCCGCCTCGCGGTCCTTGAACTCGTCCGCGATGCGCAATTGGAGGAAGAAGAGCAGCGTGGCCATGAAGGCCACCAGGAGTGACCCGGCAGCGGGAAGCTGTGTACGGCTGCGCAGGAGCGCGGAGACGCTGACGGCGGAGCAACTCATGGCCGCAATCAGCGGCCCCTGGAGCAGGAGCGGAAAGCGTTCGCGCTGGTAGACCCACCAACGGTTACCCATCGGCCGCGCCCTCCGTACCATCGTGGCGGACCTCGCCACGGGCCAGCCGCCGATGCGCGTCTGCAAACTCGCCCGCACACAGGGCGCCGATGATCGAGAGCTCGCCCGCCAGGCAGAGGCCGGCGCAGACCTCGGCCAGTGCCGCGGCCTTCCCGGGGCCCGCCAGCCCCAGGATTTCCAGACATGCCCGCTGGCTGGGGAGCCCCGTCCCGCCCCCGACGGTCCCGACGGTGAGATTGGGAAGCGTCACCGCCGCATACAGCTCGCCGCGCTCGGTGGCCTCGAACCGCGTGATGCCGACGGCGGACTCGGCCACGCAGGCCGCGTCTTGACCGCAGGCGATATAGAGGGCGGCGAGCCCATTGGCATAATGGCCGTGCACCCCCAGCGTGCCGCTCAAGACCCCGCCGATGGCGGACATGCGCCAGTAGTCGGCCATCTGTGGCGGTGTCGCGCGCAGGCGCCGCTCGACGAGGTCCGCGGGCAGGATCGCCTCGGCAGCGACTTTCCGGCCGCGGACGGAGAGGAACGATTGCGCGCTGGCCTTCTTGTCGCCCGAGAGATTGGCCTCCACGAAGGCGCAACGGGCACGCACCGGACTGTGGGCGTGTATGTACGCGCAGATCGCCGCCGTGGCGATGGTGACCATGTTCTGGCCGCTGGCGTCGCCGGTGGTGAACTCGAAATTCAGATAAACGTGGTTCCCCTCGAGCGTGACGCGCATGTCAATCAGGCGGCCGTGGCGCGTCGTCGCCTCGGCCTCGCGGGTGAAGTCCTCCAGGTGGGACACGGCCCACGCGACAAACGCACCGGCCTCCTCTAGCGTGGCGAACGCGAAACCGGGTGCACGGCTCATCCCTTCGTTGATGAGCATGGCGGTGCATCCTCCGGCTTCACTGATCAACTGGGCGCCTCGGCTGTAGGAGGCCACCAACGCAGCCTCCGTGGTGGCGAGCGGGATATAGTAATCGCCCTGCGCGAACAGACCGTTCACCCGCAGGGGGCCGGCCACCCCCACGGGGAGCTTGACGCAGCCGAGGAAGTTCTCCACGTTGTGCTGATAGCACGCCATCTGATCGAACGTCTGCGGGTCGAGCAGTGCGGCTCGGGCCTCCGGTTGCGCGGCGAATGCCTGCCAGCGTCGATCTACGGCTTCGGTGGTCATCTGAGGATCGTAGGGCACCCGTCGAGCCGGCCCCTGTTTCTTGGGCTTCAACCGTTCCCGCACCTGATCCAGCGTGTGGTCGCGGAGCAGCCGCTGCAGAAAACAGCTCGCGCGGTGAGAGTCGGTCGGCATGACTGCGCTCCTGTCGGTGCTTCCGAACTTGTTGTCCAGCATGCGAGGTCATCGCCTAAACACTCTCGGCCGCCAGAAGATCGGCGGCGAGGAAGGCGTAATCGCCGTGACCCTGGAGCGCTTCATGCACCGCGGCCACGATCTGCTCCCAGGTCCAGCGGGGGTGATCCAGCGTAATCGAGCGGCGGAGGATGATTTCGATCGTCGGCAACATGACTCGCCTCGTTCCGTGAGGGTCTCTGACAAGGTATGCCAACGGGTAGGGCAACTTGAATGCCAGATGGGCGCTGCCAGAAACGCGGACAGTTGGAGCGCCCATGTGCGTGTTTTGACGGGCGCGGGAGTTACCGGAATATGGAAGGACAGAGGTGTGCCGCGACGGGAATGGCTACGCCGCTAGACCATCCGGTTGGTCCGCCGCCTAGCGAGCTTTGCACCGCAGTGGACAGGAATTGGGGGGCCGTCACGGGTAATCGGGTGTCGCTGCTGCCGGGTGCGCCCCGTTTCCAGCTTGCTATCGGGTGGGCTGCACAGCAATCCATTCTCCATTGCCGACCGGCAACGGATAGGGACTTTTGCTCAATTGGCAGTCCGTCCCCCCGGCACCCTAACCAATGCCGATCACCTTCCATTGCCTGCCGGTGACGGATCGGATGGTCCACTCCATTATGGGTCCGTTTTGCCGGGCACTCCAATTGCGCATAACGCGTCGAGCCTGTGGGCATGCGCAGGTGCGGTCGATCAGAGCCGCCACTCCGCGCGGCCGAGCTGGCGAATCGCCGCATGGATGGCGAATACGCGACGCGGAGGAGCTGGCATGGGTGCGTCCTTACGCCGGCCGATTCCCCTTCCCATGATGGACGGCTTCGGCCCTCAGTATTGGGCTGGGACGCAAGCGACATCCCGGCCCTGAACGCCAGGGTGCTTCGACTTTTCACTTTGGAGGACCCGCTGATCTGCGGGATGCCGAAAGAAGGAGGGGGCGGCCGCCGCTCACGGCGAAGCGGCAGCCGCCGTGCGATAGGATTTGCGTTAACTGACTTGGACTTCGATCTGCTGCGGCTTTTCCTTCTCCTTCATGGGTAGATGCAGGGCAAGGGTGCCATGTTTCAGCTGCGCCGAAATTCGGTCCGCATCCACCGCTTCGGGCAACTCGAATTGCCGATAGAAATTCAGCAACTCGTACTCCCGCGCGATAGGTGTCCCAGGCGCAATGTGATTTGTCTTGCCGTGCAAGGTCAACACGCCGTCGACCACCCGCACATCGAGAGCGTGCTGCTCCACCCCGGGCAAATCCGCGATCACGGTCAGCCCGTTCTTGGTCTCGAAGATGTCGACCGGCGGCGTGATGTACCGCTCTTGCGCCCGTGTTTCTTCCCGTCGAGCAGCCGTCTCGGCCTGCACGCTGGGGACCGTCTTCTCTGCCATTGTCGTTACCTCCCTTATCCGGCCACGTTGACCTGGATCTGCTTGGGCTTCGCCGCCTCGCTCTTGGGCATGGTCACAAGGAGCAGCCCGTTCCGGTAGTCCGCCTGCACCTTCCCTGCATCGACTTGCACGGGCAAGTCGATTGTCCGAGTGAAGCGGCCGGCCGCTCGCTCATTGCGATGGTACGCGTCCGCGGTCACCTGGGCGAGGCCGGGCTTCTCTCCCTTGATCGTCAGCGTGTCCTGGAGAACCGAGAGCTCCAGCGACTTGGGGTCCACGCCCGGTGCCAAGGCTTCGACGTACAGATTCCCCTCGTCTTCGCTGAGGTTCACCAGCGGGTATTGGCGCGCGCCATGTCCCGGCAAGAACGCTACGCGCCACTGTTGTGGCCCGCGATCGGACGAGAATGTCTGGAACGTCCGATCGATCTCCCGCCGCAAGGCATCCAAGTCCCCCCATGGATTCGTGATCGGCATGGCAAGTCCTCCCTTCTTGGTTACCAGCTTGTTCGTGACAGCCAACGCGCCAGATTGCTCCGGCGAGTTCCATAGAAGACATTTTAGTGTCTGACTGCTAGTCAGTATATTACCTGAGCCGATATATGTCAAGAAATGACTGCCTGTTTTCAATAACTTGTTCACTTCTGTAAAGGGGCTGCTTTTGATCCGATAAACGTCGTCCGTGCTCTGTTAGCTATGGAAACCTATGGAGTCTACGGCCAATTCTCCACAGCGGCCCGGTGGTGGTCTGGATGGCTTGCGTAATTGTCGGTCCGTCCATGCGGCACCCTAACCAATGCCGATCACCTTCCATTGCCTGCCAGTGGCGGAACGGATGGTTCGCTCCATTACGGGTCCGTTCCCCCGGCACCAACTCGCATACTGGCGCAATCATGCTGTGGTCGCGAACTGAACCATTCGGTTGATGGTCGCCTGCAAGGCGGAGCGCCCCCCACAAGGGTGATTTGATTTGCCTTACATCTTCATCCCTGGTATGCGAAACTCATCCTCGGTCCTTCCGTGTTCGCCTCGTGCGCCAGCGTAACCCTTGCCGCGGACCAGTCGCGTGTTGCGTGAGGCTCCCCGTTGCATGCCACCGTGGAAAGTCTCCAGGTCCTGGTCAGCCAATGGGGCTACCCCGGGCTGTTGGTGTTTGTCCTGCTCGGCAACCTCGGGCTGCCCGTCCCGGAGGAGTCGGTGCTCTGGGTGGCGGGCTACCTGGTGTGGCAGGGCGGGTTCCAGCTCCCGCTGGTCCTCCTAGTCGGGATCGTGAGCGCGGTGGCAGGGGATAGTCTCGGCTATTGGGTCGGCCGCCGGTACGGTCAGCCCGTCGTCGCGCGCTACGGACTCTGGGCCCGCCTCACGCCCCCCCGACTCGCAACGATGCGCCGCTTCGTCCAGCGCTACGGGCCATTCGCGGTGTTCCTGGCTCGGTTCGTCATCGGGTTGCGCTTCCTGGCTGGACCCCTTGCGGGGAGCTTGGGTCTCCCATGGCGCTCCTTCCTCATTGCCAACGTGCTCGGGGCGCTGGTGTATGTGCCGATCATGGTCGGGATGGGCTATGCCGTGGGGGTCGGACTGGGTGGCTACGTGGAGCCGATCTGGCGCGCGGCGGCCAAGGCGCAGCAGTCCCTCCTGCTCGGGGCGGCCCTGCTTGGCCTGCTGTACCTGGGTTACCGTGCCCTGCAGCGCCGTGGGAAAGAGGGGAGCGTGTGAGGGGCCGTGCAGAAAGGGGTAGGGTCGAGGACTGGCGCGGTACCTCGTAGGCACCCCCTTGGCCGTTTCCGCCGTTTCCAGCTTCGAGCCCGGTTAGGGTTGCCGTGAGCCCGTCTCCAGTCCCCGCCACGTCAGACGGGGCAGGCGGATTCCCGCACCCCGCTTTCCTGCCCGCTTCAACTCCAAATTTATGGGACCTATCGACTGGGAGCGCTTTCAGGCACCGCTCAGAGGCCGCACCCGGTAGTCCTGATACAACCCGAGGACCCCGTAAAGCCACGCCGTACTCCACCTCTTCCAGCCGAAGCCCTGCCGATTCTTCGCCCGCATCAGATGGCGCCGCACCTTCCGCTTGGCCCAGTGCTTCACGTAGGCGAAGGTCCGAACCGCCTGCCCGATCCGGAAGTAGTTGACCCAACCCCGCAGGATCAGGGTGATCACCGGGATCACCCGCCCCACCTTTGTCAAGCCCGAAGAAACCATCCGGTATTCCGGATACCCTCACTCCCTTTTGTTCATGTATTTCTAGCCCTCGTGTTACCGAGACGGGGCCATGAAACACGGAATGGGCGGCATACGTACAAGAATGTAGAGTAGGAAGTGAATACTCACTTATATAACAACGTCAATTTGGCGAGAAGTGAAGGAAACCAACGTAATCCAGCAAGGAGGGCGTCCGATGCGCAAGCTCCTCGTGATTACCCTGGTTGGCAGCCCTGTTGTTTGCAGCCATTCCCGGCACCGCGCTGGCGGGCGGGAGCTGGCACGGCGGGCACTTTGGGGGCCACGGCGGGTGGTGGGGGCCCGGGGCCATCATCGGGGGCCTGGCGCTCGGCGCCGCCGCCATCGTGACGGCGCCATTCTGGGCGCTGTCCGCAGCGGCGCGGTATTCCCCACCCGTGACGTACGCGCCGCCCGTGACATATGCCCCGCCGCCCGCGTATTCAGTCCCGCCGATGTACGCCCCGCCACCGACGTATGCGGCGCCGCCACCGACCTACCAGCCAGCACCGAGCTACGCGCCGCCCCAGGCCGCCACGGTCCAGCGGGAGGTCGTCTATCCAAACGGTCGGTACGTGCTCTACGGCGACGGAGTGCGCCAGCCGTGGCAGTGGGTCTGGGTGCCGTCAGCGTCGCCGCCTCCGCCTCCTCCGCCGCCGTCCCCGGTACCCTAGCCCCTCTCTCGGCGGGCGCTTTCCTCGAGCGCGGCCCGCCGGCGCTGGTAATCCGCCAGGATGCCCTCCCGCAGTGACGGGAGGTAAGAGAAGAGCGAACTGAAGTACGTCCGGTGGATGCTGAGCAGTTCGAGGTCGGTCGCGGCCCGGATCGTGGCCGTCCGGGGCGTATTCCCGAGAATACCCATCTCGCCAAAGACTTCCCCGGCGCCGAGCCGCGCCAGAGATATCTCCCCGTGCAGCGGATCTTCTCGGATGACCTCCACCTCTCCCGTGCCGATGACATAGAGCCGGTCTGGGAAGTCGCCCTGCCGGAACACGGTCTCGCCGGCCCTGACGCGCTTCTCGACCACGCTGTCGAGGCGCGCTTTGATGTCACCGGCGATGACGTAGACATAGATGGCGGCGCCGGCGACGATCAGCATCTGGCCGCCGCCCAGGAAAGCGATCATCGTGTAGGGCGTCGAGCGGCCCAGGTACACCAGAGCCGTCAGCAGCCCCAGGAGGGCGAGCGATCCGGCAAGGGAGAGCTGTTTTCCCTGTCGGCGCAACTGCATGTCCTCATTCATGCTTGCCTCCTCACTGCCCGCGGCGGATGGCTCAGGCCGTGGCAATCCGCGCAGGTGGTCTCACCCCGGAGTGTCCTCGGGACGACGCCGGCATGGGCTGTCTGCGTCAAGAACTTGTGGGACTGCCCATGGCAGTTCAGGCAAATCGTAAAGCGGTAGTTGGTCTTGAGCTTGACCGGCAGCACGTACGTGCCGGCGGTTTCTTTCCAGATGTGCACCAGCCCGCCGATCTTGGCCTCCAAGGTGCCGAACAACCCGTAGTCGGTGTGGCAGGCGTAGCAGTGCTTATCCTGAATGTAGCGATTCTTGAAATGGGCGGCCGCCAACCGCTGGCTGGCGGGGTCCTCCATGTCCTCCACGAACGTGCCCATGACATGACAGGACCTGCAAAAACCGATCGCCTTGGCCTGGTCCAGGCCGACCGCGGTACTCAGAACCATCACCGGGAAGGGCACAACGCAGACGCCGAAAAAGAGCAGCCACTTCGACTGAAAGCCTCCGATCTGCCGCCGGCGAGCAATGAGCGTATAGAGGATGAGGCCGGCTGCGCCGACCGTCATGAGCAGGGAAATGTTCCGGGCCCACTCCTTCGCGTAGTCCTTCGGCGGTTCGTACGCCAGGTCAGCGGCCTGTGCGAACAGAGAGGAGGCCGCCAGCGCCAGGAGCACTGGAATGAGCCAACTGCACTTGAGCGTCCGCATCATGGCCTCCGCAAAGGGTGCGAGTATTCGGTCTTGACCGCCGAACACAAACGCCCCCGCCGACCACGCGTCTGGTCAACGAGGGCGCAGAAAACGGAACCCGACCCGCGCGCATACTCCGGATTCCCGAGAGGCAGGTGGTCAGGTTGTAGAATTTGGCGCGAGCCTACGCGCAACCAGGACGGGCGGTCAATAACAATTCGCTGGACCGGGAAGAGAGGCCTGGGTTGTACAGATCAACCGACCAAGCGATTCTGCGAGACATGTCAACGTCGGACGTTAAGCAGCCATCCGCTCGTAGTGGTGATGCAGACCGCCTACCTCTGGAACCTCGACTACCCACCCTGGTCGGGTGGCAGCACGGGCCGAGGTTCGGGGCAATCCATGGCCAGCGACAGTTGCGTGCGCCAGCGATGGGAGTAGTGGAAGTCGCGGGCGAGCAGACGCCGGAGGTGGCCCTCGCTGAAGACCATGACCCGATCCAGACACTCCCGCCGGATGCTGCCGATCACCCGCTCCGCATCCGCATGCCGCCAGGGACGCCGAGGGGCGGTATGCAACAGCAGGGCGCCTCTCGATCTCGATGGACAGGGTCCCCTTCAGGATGTTAGCGTCACAGCCACACGCGAAAGGAGGAACCACCCATGCCACGAAGCTCCTTACGCTCCGCACGACTTGCGGTTGCCGATCCCCTGGCTGCCATCGAGGCCTACTTCGAGAAGGGCTGGACAGATGGGCTGCCTGTGGTGCCACCGACTGAGGAGAAGATCTGGGCGATGCTCGAAGCGATGGGGAAGCAACCCGGGGATATCCTCGGCGAGATTCCAGCCCGTGCCCGGACGATCACAGCGGAGAAACTGGCCATCAATGCCGTCCTGGCGGGCTGTCTGCCGATCTATTCCCCCGTTCTCCTGGCGATCACCGAGGCCCTGTGCGACCCTGCCTTCTCCGTCCATGGACCCACAGCCAGCACGTCCGGCATGGGCATTCTGACTATCGTAAACGGTCCCGTCGCGTCGCAGATCGGCATGAACGCGGGCGAGAACCTTTTTGGGCCTGGGTGGCGAGCGAACGCGACCATCGGACGGGCATTACGCCTACTCCTTCGCAATGTGTGCGGGGCTGTCCCCGGAGTTCTGGATCGGAGCTGCTTTGGCCATCCGGGCAAGTTCACGTACTGCATCGCTGAGGACGAGGCCCACAGTCCCTGGACTCCACTCCATGCGGAACGCGGGATTCCGCCAGAAGAAAGCGCGGTGACGCTCTTCGCGGGGGAATCACCCCACCAGGTCGCCAATCAGACGGCGTCGGACCCGGAGGCGATTCTCGCTTCCCTCGCCGATGTCATGGCGGCGGGAGGCCGTCTCAGCCTGTCGGGACAGCAATTCGTGGTGATCATCGCGGGCGAGCACCGGACGCGCCTGTCCGAGCGCGGCTGGACGAAGAAGGATGTCAGGGCCTGGCTGCACGAGCATGCGGTGCGATCAGAAGAGGATCTGGCGCGGGTTGGTCGCTTGCCTCCGCCCGAGACCGCGACGCAGCCGGCGCGACAGTACCGGGCGGTGGCCGACCCGGATGACATCCTGGTCGTCGCGGCGGGCGGCGAGGCTGGCGGGTATTCGGTCGTGATCCCTGGGTGGTCCGGGAAGCTCCACTCGCAGGCGGTCACCACGATGATCCCGCCGTGCCCAACCTGCCGTATCTGAAGCGAATGCGGAACACTCAGGGGGTACCCGAATTCGGAATGCGGCATGGAAACACATAGCGGAGGACAGCCATGAGCTTCACGGTGTTTGATCCAACCGACGGTCCGGTCGCGAAGGCGTTCACGCCAGCTCCCCGCCCGACGACTCTGACAGGCAAGGTGATCGGAATCCTGGATAACGGCAAGACGAAATCCGACCTCCTGCTTTGTGAGATACAGGACCTGCTTCGCTCCGAGGCAGGCGTCGCGGATGTCGTCATGGTCCGCAAGGCGTCGGCGTACCGCCCCGCGCCCGACGCGCAACTCGACGACCTCGTGCGGCGAGCCGATGCGGTGATCGCCGGCATCGGTGACTGAAGTTCCTGCTCATCCAGCAGTGTGCTGGACGGGATCCTCCTGGAGCGGCGCGGCATCCCCGCGGCAGCCATCTGCACCGATCGTTTCGTCCCCAATGGCCAGGCCATCGCAGCGGCGCATGGCGCGCCTGGCTATCCGTTCATTCTGGTCCCGCATCCATTGGCAAGCGCGAGCCCGGAGGAATTGCGGGACGCGGCACAACAGGTCCTGCCCGAGGTTGTGCGGCTCCTCGTCCGTGGATGATCTCCCCTACGCCTGCATGCCGGCCTTCACCCGGTCAGGGCGGAACGGCACCGTGCGCAGGCGCGCCCCTGTCGCGTCAAACACGGCGTTGGCGAGGGCGGCCGGCACCGGGGTGGAGGCAGCCTCCCCCGCACCCATCGGCGGCTGATCCGGCCGGTTGATCAGCTCGAACTCAATCGTCGGGACCTCGGGAAAGGTGAGGATGGGATAGCTCGACCAGTCGACGCTCGTCACCTGTGACCGGTCAAAGACAACTTCCTCGTGGAGGGTCCGGCTAAGCGACTGCAGGATGTTCCCTTCGACCTGGTTCTGCACGCAGTCCGGGTTGATCATGAGGCCGCAGTCGTGGGCGCACACGACTCGCGTCACGCGGATCTGACCGGAGCGGCGTTCGACCTCCACTTCCATCCCGATGGCCACGTGGTTCTCGCTATGCTTGTAGTGCACGTAGGAGAAGCCACGGCCGGTGAGGACCGACGCCGTGCGATTCCCCGCTTGGGGTGAGGGGCGCGCGCTCCATCCCATGCGCGCGGCCGCACGCCGGATGACCTCGATCCCGCGCGGATTCTTGAGGTGCCGCAGCCGGAACTCCACCGGGTCGGCCCCGACGAGTGCCGCCACCTCATCCGTGAACGACTCGGTGGCGAAGCAATTGGCGACCTTGCCCGGGGACCGGATGTTGGAGGGGCGAAGCGGCGTGTCCCTGAGCCAGTGAACCACCGCGCGGATGTTCGGAAACTGGTACGGAGGATCCACATTCTGCTGGATCATCGCCGAGGAACGTCCCATCGGCTGCGGGATCCCGGCCGCCTCGGGGGCGAGGAGCGGGATGTTGGGGAGACCCGCGGTGTTTTCCGGAAGCCACGCCTGCGAGTCCCAGGCCACGACCTCGCCCCGCTCGTTCACGGCCGCGCGGAAATCCAGGAGCTGCGGCGGCCCCTTGGGGTCCCAGCCGTGCTCGTCCTCGCGGCTCCACTGCACCCGGACCGGTCGCCCGAGGGCCTTGGACATGAGGGCGGCGTCCGCGGCAGCGTCCTCGTGGCCGTTCATGCCGTAGCAGCCGGAGCCGTCGAGGTAAACCAGCCGGACCTTGGCCTCCGGGAGCCCCAGGATCCTGGCGAAGGCCGGCTGGAACTTGTGAGTGGCCTGGGACCCGGTCCAGATGGTGGCCCGGTCCGGCTTGACATCGGCCACCGCGCAGGAGGGTCCCATGGACCCATGGGTCTGGATCGGCCATTGATAGGTGGCAGAAAGGGTCCGGCCGCCTCCCGTCAGCCCGCTCGACACGTCGCCGCGTGTGGCGATCACCTCATCCCGGACCACGGGCGTCGCGCGAACCTCGGCAAAGAGCCTGGCGTGATCCGGCAGCCCCGTCCAGGACGACCAGGTGGCCTTGAGCTGTCGCGCCGCGCGGACCGCATTCCACTCGGTATCAGCGCACACCCCTAAGAAATTGTTGATCCGAACAACTCGGACGCCTGGGATTGCTGCGACGGAGGACTCGTCTACCGAAAGCAACATGGCGCCGATGGCCGGTGGTCGGATCACTCGCCCGTGGAGCGTCCCGGGCAGCCAGAGATCGTGCACGTAGACGTGGCGTCCGGTCACCTTGGCGGGAACATCGGGGCGCTGAACTGGCTTCCCGATGATGCGGAATGCCGCGGGCTCTTTGAGTGGCACTTTCTGGTCGACCTTCAGGTTCAGGCGTTGATCGCCGATGAGCTCACCATACGAGATCCCCGGCCCCCCGCCCTTCGGCCTGACGGTCCCGTCCACGACCTCGAGATCTGTGACCGGCCGCCCGAGCCGCTGGGATGCGCGCACGAGGAGCGCTTGCCGAGCGGTCGCAGCCGCACGGCGGATCTGCATGCCCCCTCGCGAGACGCCCATGCTGCCGGCCGTTGGCCCCTGGTCCGGCGTGAGTGCCGTGTCTCCCTCGATCATGGTGATTCGCTCGATGCGGACGTCGAGATCCTCTGCGGCCATCTGCCGGAGAGCCGCCCGCGCCCCCGTGCCAAGATCCACCTTGCCGCTGAACAGCGTTACCGATCCATCCGCGTGGATGGCCAAGAATCCGTCCACCGCATCGGTCGCGACAGTCTTCCCCAGGAAATTATCGGCGGAGGCGGCGGTCTGAGCAGCGGCCCGTCGGCCCCGCGTGGGCCCCAGGCCGAACGCGACGACCACAGCACCACCGGCTTTCAGAAAGGTGCGACGGGCTATCTGATTTCCGATCATCTCGGCGTCCTCCCATCATCCCATCGTCGCGGCCGCACGCATCACGGCCCGGATCACGCGCAGGTGTGTACCGCACCGACATTGGCTGGACGTGCTGCCGAATCCAAAGGCTGCATGTGAGGTGAAGAAAAGAAGCCGATAGGCATTCGCCTGTGCTCGGGCCACGCTACCCAGGCATCAGGGTATTGTCAAGACGAAACTAGTCGTCATTCCGTGCCCCTACTGACTGGAGAAGCCTTTCGAAGCCACCGGTTGCCATGCATGCTGCGATTTGGCTTGACACTCCAGGAGGGCTCGCTCGATCATCCCAGCACCATCCATCACCCGATGGGGACTCGCACTCCAGGGAGGAACGACTTTGAACGTGAAGGAACGCATTCTCACCGCCATGAACTGGGGCGAGCCGGACCGGGTGCCATTGACTGTGTATGAGTGGATGGTGCCTCGGGGATTGACCGAGCGGCAGCTCCGCGAATCCGGTGTCGGCCTGATCACCCGCCTCCCGGCGCACCGTATTGAGCACCGCGAGGTGGAGATCATCACCCGCGAGTACTGGGAAAACGGCCGTCCTTTCGTCCAGCGGACCATCCGCACGCCGGTTGGCGACGTCTGGCAGAAACTGGAGCCGGACCGGGCCTACGGAACCTCGAACTGGATCCACGAGCATTTCATCAAGGGCCCCGACGACTACCGGGTCATGGAATTCTACATCCGCGACCCGATCTACCGCGACAACTACGAGGTGATCCGCGAGAGCCAACGTCGCATGGGGAGCGACGGCATTGTCCTTGTCCGGATCGCCAAGTCTCCGATCCAGGAGATGCTCTACCAGATGATGGGCCTGGAGCGCTTCGCAGAGGATTATCACCTGCGACGCGACCTATTCGATTCCCTGCACGTCGCCATGGTGAAGAGGTACGAGGAGCTGTACGACCTGGCGGCCGAATCCCCGGTGGAGATCCTCCAGCTCGGCGACAACATCACGAGCGACGTTGTCGGCAGGGAGCGGTTCCGCAACTACCTCATGCCCGAGTACGGGAAGCTGAGGAAGCGCCTCGCGGGCACGGGCAAGAAGCTCGCGGTGCACATGGACGGGAGGCTGAAGTCCCTGAAGGAGGACATTGCGGCTGCCGAGTTCGACATCGTCGAGGCGATGACGCCCTCGCCGATGGGAAACGTGTCCGTGAGAGAGGCGCGGGAGGCTTGGCCCGACAAGGCTCTCTGGATCAACTTCACCAGTTCCATGCACATCGAGCCGCCCGAGGTGATCGAGCGGCACACCCGGCAGTTGCTGGAGGAAGCCGGCACGAAGCGGGGCTTCGCCATCAGCGTGACCGAGGACGCCCCGGTCGAGGCTCTGGAGCGAAGCCTCGCCGTGATTTCCCGCGTCCTGCAGGAATAGGGGGGAGGTGAAAGGGGCGGGGCCACGAAGGCGGTGTTTCCGCTGACTCCGAAGGATCGGCATCCTTTTCCCATCATCCTGGAGAGGGGCGAGGTCTCCAAGAAGGATTTCCGAGCCGCGCTGGAGGACTTCTCGATTCGTCCCCCCTCGGACCACTCCTGTGGGCGCAACGCCTCCGAGGGCCACACCCCCTCGTTGGCTCGCCCCATGGCATCCCCGATCGCGCCACCGATCAGCGCCCCACGGAACCGGTCCCGGCCCCCATTAAGAGTGAGCAGGAGTTGACGCCCCATCAGCAGTGACGTACACTTCACTTGTAATATGCACGTCACACGGAGGTGAAGACGATGCAGACGAAACTCACGCTTCGGCTCGACCGAGATCTCATCCGGCGAGCGAAATCCCACTCCCGCCGAGCAGGAAAGTCCGTGTCCGCCCTCGTCGCGGACTTCTTCTCGCTCCTCTCCGAAAACCGGCCATCTGCGGAGCCACCCCTGACCCCGCGTGTCCGGTCGCTCATCGGCATCCTCAAAAACGCCAGGGTGACCGAGCAGGACTATCGAAGACACCTCATGGAAAAGCACCGATGAGGATCCTCTTCGACACGAACATTGTGCTCGATCTGCTTGCAGCACGGGCACCCTACCACACAGACGCCGCCACCCTCTTCTCCGCGGTGGACCGCGGCTGGCTCACCGGGCTCCTGTGTGCCACCACGATCACCACGATTCACTACAGTGCCCGGCAGACCCTCGGAGCGGCAAGAACCCGCGACCAGCTCCGCAAGATTCTGGGGATGTTTACCATTGCCCCGGTCACTCACGCGATCATCGTCGATGCCCTTGAGCTGGACTTCCCAGACTACGAGGATGCCGTGCTCCATGAGGCGGCCACAAGCGCCGACGCGACCGGCATTGTCACCCGCAACACGAAAGACTTCCACCGAAGCCGGCTTCGCATCCACTCCCCTGCCGAGCTGGTCGCCACCCTTCGAACGCTTCACCCGTAGCCCGACGACATATGGCGGGTTCTGCAGGCCGGGACAAGCGGGACGTGCGCCTGTGGCGGGGTCGCTGGGCCCCGTGCGGTGCGGCGGCGCGTTCGGGATCGGCCGGACCGGTCCCCGGCCCTTCGCGCCCGCAAGGCTCGCGTCCCCGCTTCCACCTGGGATCAGGCGGGACCGTGGGGGCGCACACCTGGCAGCCGTTCTCCGGCTCGGCGTGCCTCCGCTGAAAGCTGACCGCTGATCGCCGAACGCTGCCCCTCGCCGAACACCCAGAGCCCTTCATTCCGGTACGGATGCATGGCGCGGATCGCGTTCATCGTGCCCCTCCCCCGTCGTCCCCGTCCCCCGGGATTCCCCCTGATGCCTCCGGGGCCAGACTGGAAGGCGACCGAAGTATGCCCATTACGGTGGGGGTGGCCCGGGTTGGGTAACAACAACCAGTGTAGATTCGACAGATCCTGTCCCCCATTATTGCGGCTCTCGCGAGATGCGACGAAGTGAGGTCGAGTCAAACGAGACAACTTGAATAACTATAGGGTGTCCCCTCTTAGAAGCCCGGACTAGGCCGGGTGGGTCCCCCAGGCAGCGAGGCGACCGGACGGCACCACTCCGATGGGTCATGAGAGGTCACCTGAGAGCGGTCTCGGGGGAGGACGGCATGCAGCAGGTTTGCGATGCGGTCAGGACTCGGCATCGAGAGGAGTAATCTATCTTGACACCGCAGAAACGGCCGGGTCCCCTTGTGTGGTATCGCAGGAACTGCTCGTTGACCGTGCGGGCGAAGACAATCGGGTTGATGCCCATGGGTCATCCCGACGGGAGTTGGATCTCAAGGCTCGGGGCCCGGCCGCGCCAGGGTCCTACGGCGGCAGCCCGGCTCCGCCACACCTATGCGGCCTCAATCTGCAGCCGGGGAGAAACCAGGCGAGACTTGGGAGCCTGAAGCCGCTCGACCGTCACGTACACCACGGGCTGGCCCACTGCGCGCTGCCGCTCTGCGAGCCGCCTCGCCCAGCCATTGAATTTCGAATCGCCGGGGATCTGCATGACGACCTGAGCCCCACGCGGGATGCGCGCCGCAAAGGACGGATGATCCCGCACGTAGCGGTCGAACTCCACCCCCAGCATCGCATTGCGCTTTTCATAAACGTTCATCACGTGTTCCTCCGAAGGAATTCGGATTGGTATCTTTCCCAGTTATCTTTGATGTCCTCTTCCGCAAGGGTCTTCACTTCGCCTGGTGGCAGCTCGAGAAACTGTTTCCGTTTTCGTCGGGGGGTCTCATAGACGTCAAGATGTGCCTGCCCGTGTGCCATATCGTAGCGCATCACTGGAAGCCATACGTTCCGCAATTCGACTTCGAGCTGCACCACGAAAGCGACCACCTTGCCGCGCCTCGTTTCGTGGTAATGCCTTATCCGCGCACCCTCGCCGAGAGCCCTGACATATTCGACGACGACCATGCCCTCTCCTCTCAAGGCTCTCCATCCTGGCAGGTCCACACAGCCACATTGCGAATCTTACTCCTATCGGCGCGTTTCGTCACCCTGCCGAATCATCTCCCCGCGCGATCGCCTCCAGATCCATGAAGTTCCCCCCGGCCAGGCCGCGATCCCGCTCGGGATGACAGGTCAGCACGAGCAATTGAAGTCGTTGCGCTGCCTCCCCAGGACTCCCGTCGCCTGAGCCACCGGCCGGCGTCGGTCGCCGTCCACGCCTCGTCCAGAACGACCAGTTGTCGCTCGCCCCTCGCCAGGACATCCACCCCGGCAAGCTGCGGGGCCGGGCGGCCATCTGCTTGCGCTCGCCACCGGAGACCTGCTCGACCGACCACAACCCCCTCGGCCCAGTTCTGGCAGAACATGCCCCGGCTCAAAGGCGTCCTCACCCCTACCCGCCCGAGGCGCCTCGCCGCGATCCGCTGCAGGGTTCTGGTCGCAGCCACTTCCACACGGGCGGTCCCCCGCCGCCAGCGCGCCTCGCGATCAGGAAGGAGACCCGCACCCAACCGAGCGGCCTCGACCTCTTCCAGGGGCTTCCCCTTCAGAGATCGAATGGACTCCCCCACCCAGCTCTCTATTTGCCACCGGTCTTGGAAGTGGTGGCAGCGGTCACCCCCGGATGGCCCGCAGGAATTCCACTCCGGCGACAACGACCGCATCAATAGCGAGAGTTAAAGCCTGAGCCCAACGTGCTTCAGCACCTACATCCGCCATGGGGCATCCCTCCCCCGGTCTCGCTGCTCCCGCGGAAAACCGTATCAGAGTTATTCCACTGAGTCAACAACGTCCCCCATTACTGGCCAGGCTTTAGCCTGAACGGACCCCCACCCACCATGTCGGTGATCGGCTCGAAGGTGCCTGGCCGCTTGAACTCCAGTGTGGTCCCGAGCGCATCGCCGACCGCGAGGCCGAGGAGGGCGCCTCGATACCGGTCACGCAGGTCCATAGAGCCTCCGATTCAGGTCGTAGAGCCCATCGGCCAACTCGATCAGGCGGTCGTGATACTCCAGGTCACCCCCGTGAATCCCCCGCGTCTCTCGGGATCACCAATGAGTCGTACTTCGTGGCCAGGGTTCATTCTTGCGGTCCTCCAACAGAGCCCACAGCATGTGCTATCGCCTTCGCACAATGCTAATTCTGCCAGACCCCGTAGCCCTGCTCCCGGAGCTGCCGGGCCAACTCCGGCTCCATTACATGGGCCAGCTCGTACGGCATGGGATTGAAATGCCGGTACAATTCTGGAAGGAGACGCTGACCATACTTGCGCACGAACCAGGCGTCTTTCTCTCCCCGCAGGTGCTTCTGAAACCGTTCCTCGGGAGTCAGGCCGGTCAATCCCACGTACACGCACAACTTCTCTGGCAGCCATTGAGGATTTGCCTCAGAGAATCTCCGCTCGATCTCGAAGATCTCAGAGCGCAACTCCACAACGTACAGATTGTGGTGGGCATGCTGCCAATTGACCTGCCCAGCGATGTCCAGGATTGGGTTAAGAGCCGCCGGGCCCGTCACGAGATCCAGTTCGGCGATGGTTGTATCGAGCGTTCGCTTCCCGCCACCCAGGAAGAAGACGGTGACCTTCGCCCCGCCATCGTCCGCCAAGACGTGGCCCACGCCCCAGTCGGCTTTCTTTGGACAGCAGACGCGGAACCTCTGCGGACGCGGCGACAATGATCAGCCTCCTTCGGCTACGACCGGCCGGGCCATTCTCCTGGCTTCGCGTGAGAAGAATCCGATTGTCGCTCCAGCAAAATCCACGGCTTACGCGTCAAAAGGTATCCGGTGCCGTCCGTATGCCTTGGCAGCACGAAACCGGCCGGGCCCCCTTTAGGTGCTGGTATACAGCAAACTGGACTTAAAAACCGCTACGCGGTACGGGGGAACCGACCATGTGAATCGTAGCCGGAAGCGGTTGCCTTCGCTCCCGCGGTAAATTCTCTTCCTCCCGTCCCTCCTTTGCGGAAGCATGGTGGGGTTGCTGGTCCCCCGCCCCCTTCCTCTTCGCAAAGGAGGCCTTCGATGACCCCCCTTCGGCAACGGATGCTCGAGGACATGCAGGTCCGCAACCTGGCGCTCAACACCCAAGAGTCGTACCTGCAGCAGGTCACCCAGTTCGCCCGCCACTTCCACCAGTCCCCCGCGGGCCTGGGCCCCGAGGAGATCCGCACGTACCAGGTCTACCTGACCACCGAGCGGCGGCTGGCGCCGGGGTCGATTCTCATCGCCGTGGCGGCCCTCCGCTTCCTGTACAAGGTCACGTTGCAGCGGAACTGGCGCGTGACCGAGATCATCCCGGCCCCCAAGAAACCCCAGACCTTGCCCATCGTGCTCAGCCGGGAGGAGGTCCAGCAGTTTCTCGAGAGCGTGCCGCTGCTCAAACACCGCACGATTCTGAGCGTGTGCTACGCCGCGGGGCTCCGCATCTCCGAGGCCGTCCGGCTGCAGCCTGCCCATATCGATAGCCGGCGCATGGTCCTCCGGGTGGAGCAGGGGAAGGGCCAGAAGGACCGCTACGTCATGCTCTCCCCGCGCCTGCTGGACCTCCTGCGGGCCTGGTGGAAAGTGGCCAAGCCCTGGCCCTGGCTCTTCCCGGGCCGGGAGGCGGACCGGCCCATCACCACGGACGCCGTCGAGGAGGCCTGCCAGAAGGCGCAGCGCCGGTGCGGCATCCCCAAGCCGATCACCCCGCACTCCTTGCGGCACGCCTTCGCGGTTCATCTGCTCGAGGGCGGCACCGACGTGCGCACGATCCAGCTCCTCCTCGGGCATCGGAGCCTGGCGACCACGGCCCGCTACCTGCGGATCGCGACCACCCAGGTCTGCGCCACCCGGAGCCCCTTCGACCTGCTCCCGCAGCCGAGTGCGCCGGAGCCGCCGCCCGCCCCACCCCAGTACTTCTGAGCGCCGGGCCGATGGCACGGCCCCCGCTCGAAGTGGCGGACGTGTTCCGCCGCTACGGAGCGGCCTACCGCGAGGCGCACGGCCTCACGGGCGGCCAGCGGCGCGTGATGCGCGCGATCGAGGCCTGCCGGACCGCCGCCCTGGGCGGGCACCTGGAGCGGTGTGACGCCTGCGGCCACGAGCGCCCGGCCTACGACTCGTGCCGCAATCGGCACTGTCCCAAGTGCCAGGCCCTGGCCCAGGCGCGCCTGGCTGGAGGCCCGTCGGGCGGAGCTCTTGGACACCGCCGAGTATTTTCATGTCGTCTTCACCGTCCCGGACGAGATCGCCGCGATCGCCGCCCAGAACAAGGCCGTGGTGTACGGGATCCTCTTTCGCGCCACCGCCGAGACGTTGCGCACCATCGCCGCCGATCCGAAGCACCTCGGCGCCGAGCTGGGCTTTCTCGCCGTGCTGCACACGCTGGGGACAGACCTTGCTGCACCATCCCCACCTCCACTGCGTGGTCCCGGGCGGGGGCCTGGCCCCCGACGGCCTGCGTTGGATCCGGTGCCGGCCGGGGTTCTTCCTCCCCGTCCGCGTGCTCTCGCGCCTGTTCCGGCGGCTGTTCCTCGAGCAGCTCCAAGCCGCGTTTGCGCGCGGGCGGCTCCACTTCGCCGGCCCGCTCGACGCTCTCCAGGGCCCCGCCGCCTTCGCGCAGTACCTGGCGCCCCTCCGGCAGATGGAGTGGGTGGTCTACGCCAAGCCGCCCTTCGGGGGACCGGCGCAGGTCCTCGAGTACCTCGGGCGGTACACCCACCGGGTCGCGATCTCCAATAACCGATTGCTCGCCATCGAGGAGGGGCAGGTCCGCTTCCGCTGGAAGGATTATCGCCACCATGATCGCCAGAAGACCATGACGCTGGAGGCCGACGAGTTCATCCGGCGCTTCCTGCTCCACGTCCTCCCCACCGGGTTTCACCGCATCCGCCACTACGGCTTCCTCGGTGCCCGCGTCCGCCGGGAGAAGCTTGCGCGCTGTCGGCAGGCGCTGGCCATGCCACCCGTCCCCCCGGCGCTCACCCGGCGCCGCGACTACCGGGACGTCTACGAGGCCCTCACCGGGGTCTCGCTCCGCGTCTGTCCGGTCTGCCAGCACGGCCAGATGCGGCGGGTGGCCACACTGCCCCGGGACACTCGCGCCCCGCCCCGCGGAGGGATCCGGTGATCTCCCTCCACCTGCCCCTGCGGCCTTCTCCCTGCGCTGGGCGCGTGCCCGGCGACCGGAGCGGTCTGTGCCGCGCCCCCCGGGAGCCCGCCTGGAGATTCCCGCCGGGGCCTTCACCCACGCGTGGCCGGCCCGCCGTCCCACCGGATGCTCGCCACCCGATCACCGCCGCCAGCCCGTCGGGTCGTCGTGACCGCACCGCATCGCCCGCCTGCGCAGCCGGCCCGCCATTCAATCCCCATAGCCGCAGTCCTGAGCCGCGGTTTCGTCCAATGGATCTTTAGCCCACCGGTCGCGTCGCGACTCTCTCAGCTCACCACGGTACCGCTTGCCGCGACCGCCGGGCTAAAAATCCTCTGCAATCTCTGGCATCGGGTCCACATAAGCCCCCAGCCATGAAATCCCCGCAAGAACTGGGCGCTCAGATAGTTGCGTGAATAACACGAAGTCGGTCGGGATCTTAGCTGGTTTCCGCAGAAGACCCCACGAGACTAGGCTCACAGGGAATCCACGGGGCTCCGGACGCCCCTCCCGCCCCGATTCAAGACATGGGTGTAGATCATGGTCGTCTTGACGTCTTTGTGCCCGAGCAGCTCCTGAATGGTCCGGATGTCGTACCCGGACCGGCAATAGCTCTGTTCGGTCCGGCGGCTGTAGTGGCGGGAACGGAGAGCGTCGCGGAGGCGATCGAGGAGCTTGGGCTGCCGTTGGCCCGAGACCGGACCAGGCATCGCGGGGAAGGATGCTGTCGACTGGCGTAGGGCGCCGAGGCGCGGGCATCGGGGGTCCCTCCGCGTGCGGCGTGGCGTGGAGCCACGGCTGGGGTTCTTCTACTCTTCAGGAGTGAGTCAAGTCAACAAGAATCTTCCGCGCGGGACTGCGGTGTGTCGAGGGGCTGGAGGGGTGCATATGTGTGCAAAGCCTTCGCCCCTCTTTGCGGGACGGCTGGCAACCGACTTTCTGAAGGACCTTGATTCCTTCGTTGCCAAAGAGCTGCCGAGCTTGCTCACCGGCCCAGACCGCGACCACGATAGGCCGCTGTCCTGGCCTCGGAGGATGCGCGGCAACGGCCTTCATGTCTTCGGCCCAGTCAGGCGCTGCCCAGTCCCCATGGCTCCGTCTCCTGGGATCGTCTGGCAGACTCCGCTACCGCGTGGTGGAGAATACGTCCTCAAGCTTGAGGCGTCCGGCACGGATCTGCTCGATCATTCGGAGCATGTGGAGCTCGAACAGCATCTGATCCTCGGGGAATTCGCGCCGTTCCACATCTTCAAGAGCCGCCACCTGGCCCGGAGAGAGCCGGCACTCCCGGGCGGCAGCCAGGTAGTCGAAATATGCAGGTACAGACTGGCCCATCACGACACCTCCAGGGGAGACACAATCGGCAGCACAGGATACCCATAGGAGTGGAGTTGATCGCGGCGAGGAGTTGGCGCGTGCGACGCTCATACCAGTATGGCGGAAATTCCAGCTCACATGGATCCCCACCCCGTTGACCGTGGCCACGACCACGTGAACGGCATCCGCTCGCGCTGGGCGGAAGGACTACAAGAAATCCTGCACGGACCCTCCGAATGAACTACCCCGCGGCACGCCGCGGGGTATCGCCTTCTGTTCTAGCCCGTCATTCCGTGCTTGACACGGAATCCAGCCGGGCTTTCTGGATACCGGCTTCCGCCGGTATGACGAACCCGCGGCAAGCCGCGGCGAATGAACCCTCATGGATTCAACCCGACCGGCTCGCCGCGCGACATGGCTCCGTCCCGGCCGAGCCGGACTGAAGGGAGCGGGTCAGGCTGCGTCTCTCCCCAAGCCCCGGCCACCCAGAAACACATCCATCCCCGCTTCCGAGGCCTCCCGATAGACCCGCTCCATGACGGGCACGAAGGGTTCTTCGCCCCGCCAGAAGGGGAAGCTGCCCAGCCGCCTGACCAGCGCGGCTGGGGCCGAGGGGATGCGCACCTCGCCGAATGACTCCGCCGCCGGACCTTCCTTTCCCCAGAACGCACTCGGCTCGCTGGGGAGTGGCACGCCCGCCGGCGCAGGGGTGTCGGCGGACTCGATCGGTGCACGCGTCGCCTTCGAACCTTTGCCCTTCGGCCTTCCGGCGGCGCGACCGCCGATCAGGCTGACCAGCTCGTCCCGCTCCATGCCGCGCAGCCGGAAGATCAGGAAGGGATCGCGGTCGAACTCCTCGCCCAGGAGGTAGTACACCGCCGCGATGTGTTTGCAGGGGTTCGACCAATCCGGGCAGGAGCACTCGGTCTCCAGGTCTTGGCTCCGTCCGGGGAAGAGCGACAGGTCGGCGGCCCGGAAGGCCTCCTCGATATCCTGAGGCATCTCTCCGGCGAGAAGCTTGGCGACGAACAGCGCCTTCGCCCCGAGGCTCTCGGCCACTCGCTTCCATTCGGCCCGGGAGAGCGCCGGCACCTTGATCTGGACCTGGTACGGCGTCGGGCGGGAGCCCTGGACCTTCGCCGACACCTTGCCCTTCGCGATCGTGACGGAGAGCACCTGACCCCGGCGGGCATAGGAGCGCCCGCGCTGCAGCCGCGCGCCGATGTTGAACCCTTCCAGGACCGCGATCCAGCGCCGGGCCCACCAGCTTTCGCCGAAGCGGCCGCCCTTCGACTGCGCCTTGATGCCGCCCTTCGCCGCCCGCGGTCGCGACGGCGGGAAGTAGCCGAACTCACGCCACCACGCCATCCTACTCCTCCACCGCCTCGCGACGCAGGGCGAGGATGTCTTTCAATTGCTGGTTCGACAGCTCCGTGAGCCAGCCCTCGCCCGTTCCCACGACGGTCTCGGCCACGGCTTGCTTGCGCTCGATCATCTCGTCGATCTTCTCCTCCAGCGTCCCCGCGCAGATGAACTTGTGCACCTGCACGTTCCGCGTCTGGCCGATGCGGAAGGCCCGGTCGGTGGCCTGGTTCTCCACGGCGGGGTTCCACCAGCGGTCGAAGTGGAAGACATGGTTTGCCCGGGTGAGGTTCAGCCCGGTGCCGCCGGCCTTCAGCGAGAGGAGGAAGACGGGCGGGCCCGCCTCCGCATCCTGGAATCGCTCCACCATCCGGTCCCGCTGGCCCTTCGGCACGCCGCCGTGCAGGAAGAGCACCTCCCGCCCGAAGCTCTCCTGGAGGTGCCGCTGCAGGATCGCCCCCATCTCCGCGAACTGGGTGAAGACCAGCGCGCGCTCGCCGACCTCCAAGACCTCCTCCAGCATCTCCGTCAGCCGCGCCAGCTTGCCGGATCGCCCGGGGATGCTGGAGTTGTCCCCCAGGAACTGCGCCGGGTGGTTGCACACCTGCTTGAGCTTCGACAGGGTGGCGAGGACGACCCCCTTGCGCTGGATGCCCTCGGCGGCATCCAGCGTCCGGTCGGCGTCCCGCACCACCGCCTCGTAGAGCGAGGCCTGCTCCTTGGTGAGAGTGCAGAAGACCTTCATCTCCATCTTCTCGGGCAGGTCGGCGATGATGGACTTGTCCGTCTTGAGCCGCCGCAGGATGAAGGGGCCGGTCAGACGCTTGAGGCGCGTGGCCGCCTCGGCGTCCTGCTCCGCCTGGATGGGAATGAAGAAGCGCCGCTTGAACTCTGCCTGCGTGCCCAGAAGGCCGGGATTCAGGAACTCCATGATGGACCAGAGGTCGCCCACGTTGTTCTCGACCGGCGTGCCGGTCAGCACCGCCCGATAGCCGGCCGTCAGAGACCGCGCCGCCCTCGCCTGCTTGGTCTCCGGATTCTTGATGTTCTGCGCCTCGTCCAGGATGACCCCTCCCCACGCGATCCCTTGCAGGAACTCCAGGTCGCGGTGCAGGAGGGCGTAGGTCGAGAGGACGATGGCGTGCTTCTCGGCCTCCTGCGCGAAGGCCGCACCCTTCTTCCGCGCCACGCCATGATGCACCATCACGGGGAGATCCGGCGTGAACCGTGCGGACTCCTTTTGCCAGTTGTTCACCACGGAGGTGGGACAGACCAGGAGCACCGGTCGCCTGCCGTTGGCCTCCCAATCTCGCTGGATCATGGCCAAGGCCTGCACGGTCTTCCCGAGACCCATATCGTCGGCGAGACAGGCGCCCATTCCCGATTCCCGGAGAAATGCCAGCCAGGAGTAGCCGCGAACCTGATACGGCCGGAGCGTCCCCTGGAACTGAGGGGGCGGGGGGATCTCCCCGAAGGGATGCCGCCCTTCCAGGCGATCCAGCAGTCCCCCGACCCAGCCGGTGGCCCTGACCCCTTTGAAGTCGAGTCCGCGCACATGGTCCGTGGCGCCCAGACTCATCTGGATGAGCTGCTGCACCGTGGCCGTCTGGGCGGGCTGCTTCTTCCAGAACTCCAGCGCCGCGCGAATCTCCTCGGCGCTCACCTCCACCCACTGTCCGCGCAGCTTCACGAGAGGCGCCTTCAGCCGGGCGAGCGCCTCCAACTCCTTCCGGCTGAGGAGCGCATCTCCCAGGGCGACCTCCCAGTCGAATTGGACCAGCTCCGCCAGAGAGAGTCCCCCGCCCCCTTGCATCTTGGGGCTCTTGACCCGCGCCTGGACCGCGAGGCGCACCTTGGTGCCCTTGCGCGTCCACCACGCCGGAAGCATCACCCCGAAGCCGGCCTGCTCCAGGAGCGCGGCCTGTTCTGTCAGGAAGCCATGCGCCCCTTTCGCATCCAGCGCGTAGCCGCCGGGCTTGGCTGTCTTGAGGCTCCGTTCGACGTAGGGGCACAACCCGGCCGCCTGGCCGAGTGAGGAGAGCAGGTATTCGTGGATCGCGCCGTCCCAGCGGCTGAGCGCCGAGGCGCCTCGACCCGCCGGCTCCCACGCGTCCCGGACCGGGATCAGAAGGCTCGGGTCGTCCTGCGGCTGAAGCAGGTAGCGGACGTACCAGGATTCGCGGGCGGCCCGGCGGCGGTCCCTGCTCTCTTCGGCCCCGTCCGCGGGCTCTTCCAGGCGGAAGCAGAGACGGAGCGGCGAGGATGCCGCCACCGCGATGGGGCGGCGCCACTCCCGAACCTGTCGGGTCAGATCGGCTAGCTCCGCCGGCGCAGCTTCCACGAATCCGTCGGGCGACCGGAGCGCATGCAGCCATTGCTCGTGCAGGCTGTTGAATGCTTCCGCCCTCCTGTGTCCGCCCACGCGGGATCGGAATCGCTTCGGAGCCACCGGCGTTTGCCGAGCGGACGAGGTGGTCCACCATCGCGGCGAGGAATGCTCGCAGGAGGGAGACCGGGGATGCCTCCGGCGGCGCGGTCGTCGCATCTTCGGGGCCGAGCGCGCGACAGGCCCCCGGCATCTCCTTGGCGAGGGCAGCCAGGCGCTCCCCGTCTTGCCCGGCCACGACGGGCTCCCACACCGCCCGGTGCCTGCCATCCCGGGAATCCAGGCCAGGCAGAAACTGCTGGCGGGCCACGAGCGCCCCCGCGAAGCGCAGGGCGCGCGCCCAGTAGGCGAGATCCACTCCGACGATCACTCCGGGCGCCAGCGTCTGCTTGCCGACGCTCGCGCAGAGCAGGCTGATGGCGTTCTCGGGGGAAAGGGGCAGGACCGTGACGGTCCAGGGGCAGAGCGCGGGCGCTCCGGCATCGTCAGGCATCCCGGCCACGAGCGGGCTCGACGGCACCGGCCCCCCGCTCGCCGTCGGCAGCCATGCGACCGCCGCCGTTTCCTTCTTCCCGGCGGGAGCCTGCACGCCGGCAGACTCCAGCGCAGAGGTCAGTCTGCTTTTCCCCGCGTCGAAAGGTGAGGCGGCCGCGGACCCGACGCGCCCTCTGGTCCTGCGCCGAGGCGAAGGGCGAGAGGCTACATCCATGGGCGCTTCGCCCCAAAACAGCAGCCGGTTGTCCAGGAACCCTGCGTGGAGGACGATCATGGCCTCATGTCCGTAGGCGGGGATCCATGGCGTCGCGGACAGCGTCGCCGAAGAGGTTCAGGCCCAGGACCGACAGGGCGATGGCGCAGCCCGGGAAGATGGCGATCCAGGGGGCGTTCCGGATGTACTTCTGGGAATCCTGCAGGATGTTTCCCCAGGTCGGGGTCGGCGGCGCCTCTCCCAGCCCCAGGAACGAAAGGGCCGCCTCGGCCAGCAGGACCTCGGCAAAGTAGAGGCTGAGCTGCACCACGACTACGGAAAGGCAGTTGGGCAGGACCGTCCGGGCCAGGAGGCGCCAGCGCGACGTCCCGAGCGCTCGGGCCGCGACGATGTACTCCTGCGCCAGCACCGAGAGGGCGATCGAGCGCGTCACCCGGGCGATACGGGGGAGGTAGACGACGCTCAGGGCGATGATGATGCTCCGGCTGCCCGTCCCCAGCGCCGCGGCCACGGCCACGGCCAGGAGAAGCGGCGGGAAGGACATCAAGAGGTCCATGGCCCGCATGATGAGACTCGCCACACGGGCCGAGGCGACGCCGGCCAGGATGCCCAGAAGCACGCCCGGCAGGCCGGCCCCCAGCATGGTGAGGGCCGAGGCGGCCAAGCTCACGCGCGAGCCGAACAGGACCCGGCTGAAGACATCCCGCCCGTACTGATCGGTCCCGAACCAGTGGTGGGCGTCGGGCGGTGCGAATCGCTCGGGGAGGTTCAGCTTCACCGGGCTCGAGAGCCCCAGGTAGGGAGTCGCCAGGGCCACCACCACCAGGCTGAGGACGATGCAGCTCCCGGCGAGCGACAGATAGTTGCGGCGGAGCTGCCGCCAGGCCCGCCCGAATCCTTCCCGGCGAGAGCGGGAGGGCGGGGCCATGAGGGTGATCAGCCGATCGGCGTGAAGCGACATGCGTCCGTTGCCTCGCGGGCTCTGCCCCCCGTCACTGCGAGAGCCGCAGCCGCGGGTCCAGGTACGTGTAGAGGATATCCACCGCCAGGTTGATCAGCACGTAGAGGACCGAGATGTAGAGGATCAGCCCCTGGATCACGGGCAGGTCGCGATTGTAGAGCGCCGTCACCACAAGCTGTCCCACACCCGGCAGGACGAACAGTGTCTCGATCACCGCGCTCCCTCCCAGCAGGATTCCCACGTTGATGCCGATCACGGTGACCGCGGGGATGAGGGCGTTGCGCAGCGCGTGCCGGAACAGCACGACCTGCTCCCGGAGCCCCTTGGCGCGCGCCGTGCGGATGTAATCCTGTCCCAGGACCTCGAGCACGCTGCTTCGCACCAGCCGGGCCAAGAGCGCGGCCAGGTACGTCCCGAGGGCGGCGCTCGGCAGGAGCAGGAATCGGATGCTGCCCCAGAAATCCGTGACGACGGACTGGTAACCCACGATGGGCAAGAGGTTCAGCTTCAGGGAAAAGAGGATGATGAGCATGAGGCCCAACCAGAAACTGGGCAGCGAGAGGCTCACCAGGGTCAGGAGGCGGGCGGCGTGGTCGATCCAGGAGTTGCGGTAGACCGCAGAGAGCAACCCCGCAGGCACCCCTACCCCGATGGAGAGCAGCAGGGACAGGCAGACCAGTGAGAGGGTGGTCGGGAAGCGCCACATCAATTCGTCCGTGATCCGCGTGCGGTTGTAGAGGGATTCCCCCAGGTCCCCCCGCACCACGTGGCTCAGCCATTCCACGTAGCGCACCGGGAGCGGGCGATCCAGGCCGAGCTGTTTCCGCAGGTCCTGAACCTGCTGGGGGGTCCCCTCGCCTCCCAACATCACCAGCGCCGGGTCGCCCGGGATGACGTGCACCAGAGCGAAGGAAGCGATGGAGAGCCCGAGGAGCATGGGGATGAGGGCGATCAGGCGGAACAGGATGTGACGGAGCACTGCACCTCTCCGGTTGGTGACAGGAAACGCAGACGCTCCACAGTCGAGCGCCGGAGGAGCGCCGCCCTGGCGCGCGGGCCGTGACGGCTGCCTCTCCGACGTCGTCTCGACGGGATCAGACTGCCGGGATGAGCCGCGGACTCACTTCGTGACGGACACGTTCCAGGCCCGGGCGTATCCCGCCGCCCAGGCATTCCACCCCTGCACGCTGCTCCGCCATCCCTCCACAGAGGGGATATAGAGAATCGGGATCCACGGCACGTCGGTGCGAAGCAGGTTCTCCAGGTCGGTGAAGACCTTCTTGCGATCCTCGTCCTTGAGGGTCGTCCGGGCCGCGCGGCATAGCCGGTCGTACTCGGCGTTATGATACCCGGTCGGGGTGCTGGTGCTTTCCCAGAACTGGCAGTAGTAGATCTCGGCATCGGGGCGCGGCGTGAGCCCGGAGAGGAACATGGAAAAGTCCCCGCCGTTCCAGGTCGTCTGGACGGCTGCCGATTCCAGGGTGCGCACGCGCACGTTCATCCCCACCGCCTGGAGCTGCGACTGGAGCACGACGGCGAGCTGCGCATAGATATCCGGCTGGAGATGCGCGTCCAGGATGATCTCCTCGCCCTTGTACCCCGCCTCCTTGAGCAGTTGCTTGGCCTTCTCGGGCTGCGGCTTGCCGTAGGGGTCGTTGCCGTGGACCGCGCCGAAGTACGGCGTCCCGGGCGGGATGGCAGCCGGCGCCGGCGCGCCCAGGCCGAAGGTGACCGCCTTCACGGCCTCCGCCTTGTCGATGGCGTAGGCCACGGCCTGCCGGAGCTTCACGTTGTTCGCGAAGAACCCCTTCTTGAAGCCGAAGCGCAGGTCGGCAAAGGCCCGCCCCGGCATGGCGGATATGGTGAGACCGGGCTTCCCCTTGTCCCGCTCCAGATCCTGCTGGGTGAGGTCGATGGCGACGTCCACGTCGCCGCGCTCCAGGGCCGCGGCACGGACCGAGGAGTCCCGAATGGGGATGAACTCCACCTCATCCACCTGCGCCACCTTCTTCCCGGTGAAGCCCGACGATGGGCGCGGGTCCATCGCGTAGTCCTTGAACTTCTTCACGCGGATGACCGTGTCCTTCTTCCACTCCACGAACTCGAAGGGCCCCGTCCCCACCGGCTTCGTGACGGTCCCGCCCTGCCGCTCCGCCTCGCCCTCGGGATAGATGACCGCGGCCGCGATGGGATTGGCCAGGGCTGCCAGGAAGCCAGCGTGCACCTGGTTGAGCGTAATGCGCACCGTGAGGGAGTCCGCGGCCTGGACCGACTTGATCAGCCGCTTGAACTCCCCGGCCCGCGGGCCCTTCTCCTGCATGCGGGTCAGGCTGTACACGACATCCTTCGAGTCGAGTGTTTTCCCGTTGTGAAATTTCACCCCGTTGCGCAGTGTCAAGGTGTAGACCAGGCCGTCCGGGCTCGTGCTCCACTTGTCCACGAGCATGGGCTTGACGCTCAAATCTTCGCCCAAGGCAAAAAGCATTTCGTAGACGTTGAAGAGGACCACCCGATCCACGTAGTTGGTCGTCAGATGCAGATCCGTGTTGGACAGGTCACCCGAGACGGCGATCTTGAGCGTGGCGGCCTGGGCCGGAGCCCCGATCAGAAAGGCCAGGACCGCTGCCAGGATGCCGCCCACGAGCCAACCACACCGCGCGCGTTTCCCCATGACGTCCTCCTTGTCTCCTGTGGCCGTTCCCCGAACGATCGGACAACGGCCGCGCTCTTCAGCAGCCTACCACCGGACCTCCCGCTGCACCGGCAGCCGGTGCTGATCCGAGCGGGCCTCGATCGGCCACGTCCGATACTCATCGAGCCAGGCCAGCATGTGCGTCATCACGATCTCCAGGATCTGCTTCCCTTTCTCCGGGGTAGCCTTGGTGGGATCGCCGTGGACGCCCGTCTTGGTCCAGCGCCCCCAGAAATCGTTGAACCGGACGGTGCGCGTCGAGTCCGAGGTCATGTACTGCCCCACGTGATCGTTGCCGAAGACCGCCCGGTCGAACCGGACCCGCTCCTTGGCGAAGTGGAGATAGAGCGACGTCTCCATACTCGTCGGCGTGGGCGTGGACCTCGCTCTCCAGGAGCTTCTCGGCTCGGCCTCACCCCATGGCGAAGTAGCGCGAAGGCGCAGCGATGGACGGGGTCTCCAGGACCGTGCGCCGCGCGACCAGGTCCACCATGGGCCCGTTCGAGCCGTGGCCGTTCACCAGGGCGATCCGTTTGAAGCCGTGGTAGGCCACGCTCTTCGTCACGTCCAGGCAGAAGTTGATGAAGTGGTCCGGCTGGATGTGGATCGTCCCCGGGAAGTCGATGTGGTGCAGGTTGAGGCCGTAGGGGATGGCAGGGAGCACCAGGACCTTGTCCGGGGCGCGGCGACCCAGCTCGTGGCAGACCGAGGTCGCCAGGAACAGGTCCACATCCAGGGGCAGGTGCGGCCCGTGCTGCTCGGTGGAGCCGGTCGGCAAGAGCACCACCTTCTGCATCTCGATGGCGTCGTTCATCTCGGGCCAGGTGAGCTTGTTGTACTCGTAGGTCTCGCGGGCGCGCATCGGGTCCTCCTTGGGGGCAGAGGCTGGCAGCGTCCGTCCGTTGCGGGCAGTAGATGCAACGGAGCAGCGGAAGAGACAAGGCGTGTTGAGACCGTTTCGTATCAGAAGGGGTGTCGTCTGTCAAGGACTTCAGGGGGCGCAAAGAGACAGTAATTGCGCGGAACCTTCAATCACCCGACCGGGGATGCTCATCATGTCTTCCGAATGGAACGGCGGGTGCCCGTTGCCCGAGCACCCGCCCACAGGAGGCCGTGCGCGCGACGTTCGGCCTATCGCTTCAACTCCACCCGCCGCCCCTCTACGGCCGAGACGTAGGCGGCGTAGATCACTTCCACGGTCTCGTGGGCCAGCAGGAGACCGGACAGGGGCTCGCGGCCCTCTCGCACGGCGTCCACGAAGTCCTCCATCTCCTGGGGGTAGCCGCGCATCCAGTCCTCATCGGGGCTGGGGAACTGCCAGCCGCCCTTCGTCTCCACCTTCTCCGTAAGGTACTCGTCCCCCCAGATCTGGCCGTCCGGGGCGTAGACCTGCAGGCTGGTGTTGGGATTGATGTTCACCTGCACCACGCTGTTGGAGAGATAGGCGGTGACCAGGTTCTTCACCCCGCCCAGGCTCACGTCCGTGGACATCACGGTGGCCTTGGTGCCGTCCTCGAAGGTGAGGATGGCGGCCGACCAGTCCTCCACGTCCTCCCAGGACGTGACCAGCCACTTCTTCGGCTCGGCCTGCACGGCCGGCAGCTTGGTGAGCTGCGCCGTATCCGCCAGGACCGACTTCACCCGGATGGGCTTGCCGAACTTCTGCTGCCCTCGTAGTGCTTCAGGTGTATGACCGCCCCGATGGGATGGGAGCCCATCCGCAGCATGGAGCCGCCCCCCGCCGTCAGCCAGCGCCGCGAGTAGGCGGCGTGGGACCCGGAGTGGCTCTCCTCGGCGCGGACGTCCAGGAGCGTCCCTCGGCTGGCATCCATGAGCCGCCGCAGCTTGGCCACCGGGGGGGCGTAGACGAAGTTCTCCGCATACCCCAGGGTGACCCGGTTCCGCCGGCAGGCTTCCACCACGGCGTCGGCGTTCTGCATGGCCGCCTCAAACATGGCCTGCCGCGACAGAGAGTCGGCCTCGACGAAGCAGCCCGTCAGGGGCTTCTCCACGATGAGGTGCTTGCCCGCGTTGGCCGCATCCACGGCCAGTGTGTGGTGGAGGCTGGTCACGACCGGCAGTGTCACGAGCTGGATGTCCTTCCGCTCCAGGAGCGCGCGGTGGTCTGTGTACACGTGCGGGACATTGAACTTCTTCGCGAAGGCCTCCGCGCTCTCCTTCGTCTTGGAGCAGACCGCGACGATCTCGCACTTGCTCCCGCGGAGCTTGCCCAGGGCATGGGCGTGCAGGTCCGCCGCGAACCGCGCGCCGATGATGCCGACACCGATCTTCTCCATGCAGTCCGCTCCTTCAGTCCCCCTCACAGCTTGAAGACCGTGGGGAGGAACAGCACCAGCCACGGCCAGAACGCCATGATGATCAGGTCAATGATCAAGATGAGCGTGTACGGGATCAGCGGCTGGATCGTGTCCGTCAGCTTGACCTTGGCGATGCTGCAGATGATCACCAGGCACAGCCCGATGGGCGGCGCCACGATGGCGACCCCGATCACCGCGATGACCAACACCCCGAAGTGGAGCGGGTGGAGGCCAACCGACTGGGCGATGGGATACAGGATGGGAAAGAAGATCAGGATGGCCGGCAGGCCGTCCAGGATCATCCCGAACACCAGGAACACTGCGATCGTCATGAGGAGGAAAATGCCCTTGCCCCCGCCGATCGTCGTGATGAAATCGCCAATCATGCGCGGCACCTGATGGGTGGCCAGGATCCAGGAAAAGCCAGTGGCGGCCCCGACCAGGAGCGAGACGACCCCCGTCATGACGGCGGTGTCTACAAGGATCTTGTACAGGTCTCGTCTATTGATCTCCTTGTACCAGAAATACGACACGAGGAAGGCGTACACCGTGGCCACCGACGCCGCCTCGGTGGCCGTGAAGATCCCCGCGAAGATCCCGCCGAAGATGATGACCGGCATCATCAGGGGAATCACGCTGTCGCGAATGGAGATGAGCATCTCCCGAAAGCTCGGCCTCGCCACCGTGGCCCCCGGGAGAATTCCCCGGACGGACTGGATGTAGATGAGCACCATCAGGGTCAGGGCCATGAGGAAGCCGGGAAGGAATCCCCCCATGAAGAGGCCGGCGATGGAGATGTTCGACATGGCGCCCAGGACCACCATGTTGAGGCAGGGCGGGATCATCATCCCCATGCCCGTGGCGGCGGCGACGATGGAAGCCGCCCGGGCCGCCGGGTATCCGGCCCGCACCATGGACGGCAAGAGGAGGGCGCCGATGGCGGATGCGTCCGCGATCGAGGAGCCCGAGATTCCGGAAAAGAAGATCTCGGCTACCACGACCACGAACCCCAACCCGCCCCGGATGTGCCCGACCAGGTTCGTGGCCAGGCGGACGAGTCGCTGGGAGATGCCACCCTGCTCCATCAGGCCGCCGGCCAGGATGAAGAGCGGGATGGCCAGGAAGGGGAAGGTGTCGATGCCGGAATAGAGCTTCATCGTGACGGTGGACATCGGGATGGTGCCCTGCCAGAAAAGCGCCACGATGCAGGCCAGGACCATGGAGAAGGCGACCGGCACGTTGATAGCCAAGAGGAGAATGAACCCTCCGAGGAGGATGACGATCGTGCTCATCGCTGATGGCCCTCCCCCTCCACCTGCCTCCAGCGTTGGACTTCGAGCTGGACCAGGTAGACGATGATGAGGACCCCACTCAGCGGAATCGGGAGGAACGCCCAGATGTAGGAGAGATTCATCGTGGAGTAGATCCGATTCATGTTCAGGCTGAGGACGTTGTACCCCTGCACGATCATCACCACCGCCACGACCAGCATGACCAGGGGACTCGCGAGCTCGATCCGGTGGCGCCAGTGTTCCGGGAACTGCCGCACCACCAGCTCGATCCCGAAGTGCCGCAGCCGTTTCACCCCCAGCGCCGCCCCGACAAACACCACCCACTGGTACAGGAGCATGGCCAGATCTTCCGACCAGGCCAGGGGGGTCTTGAGCACGAATCGATTGAACACCTGGATGAAGACCACCACGGCCAGCGCAACCATCAGGATCGCGCAGACCCCCTCGATGAGATTGTCAAACGCCTTCTTCAACATCGTCCTTCCTCATCCAGCAGACCGAAAAAAAGGGGGAAGCGGCTCGTGGATCGCCCCCGCTTCCCCCCTTGACGGCTTGGCTTACTTCTTCTTGGCCGCGCGCGACCTGCTCCAGCAGGTCCTTGCCGAACGGGTACTTCTTCACGAAGGTGTCGTACACCGGCTGGATCCGCTTCTCGAACGTGGCCTTGTCCACGTCCGTCACCACCGTCACGCCCTTCTCCTTCAGCAAGCCGATGGCCTTGTTCTCCAACGAGACGTAAGTGTCCAGGAAGTACTTCTCGGCGTCTTGGCCGGCCGCGGCGATCTCTCCCTGGATATCCTTGGGCAGGCCGTCCCACCACTTTTTGTTGGCGATGAACGTGCTCACCGACCAGAACTGTTCGGTCAGGGAGTAGACCTTGGAGACCTCCCAGTGCTTTGAGGTCCAGTAGAGGACCGGCGAATTCTCGGCGCCGTCCAGGACCTTCTGCTGCAGGGCCAGGTACACCTCACCAAAGGCCAGCGGCGTGCCGATTCCGCCCATCTCGTTGATGGCCTGGATCTGGATGTCGCTGGGCTGGACGCGGATCTTCATGCCCTTGAGGTCCTCAGGCTTCCGGACCGGCTTGTTGGCGTAGATGCTCCGGCCGCCGTCATCCACCCAGAACACGCCCACAAACCCCTGCTTCGGGAAGAACTCATTCGTGAACTTCTTGCCCACGTTGCTGCGGATGACCCGCCAGAGCTCGTCCCGGCTGTTGAACAGGTAGGGCAGGTCCCAGACCTTCTCCTCGGGGATCCACTCGCCGGCGAAGGAGGCCGGCATCTTGGCCATCTCGATGCTGCCGGTCTGGACGCCCATGAACAGGTCCTTGGTCTGGCCGAGCTGGGCGCTGTCGAACACCTGGAACTCCACCCGGCCCTTGGTCCGCTCCTTCACCTTGTCGGCGAAGAACTTCATGGTCATGGAATGGGGGTGATCCGGCGAAAGGATGTCCGCGATCTTTGCAACGATCTTCTTCTCCTGCGCCGCCGCGCTCCCCATCGCGCAGGCAAAGACGAACAGCCCAACCAGGGGAATCACGAACCAGCGTCCCACCTGTCTCATCACGCAACCTCCTGAAGGGGTAATGAAGGTGATCACGACGTCATTCCGGGGGCAGCCAGGCCACCCGGGAAAGAGCACTTGTTGCCGAAGCATGATCCCAGAAGGCCGCCGCGGGTGTCAAGGCCAACCGGTCGCACGTCCGCCTCAAAGCACATCCGGCCGGACGAGTGGAGCGTGGGGGAGGGCACTTCTCGACCGGGCCGCGCAAGATCCTCGGCCGCCGGATAGACCTTCACCGCATCTTCTGGCGGACGCCACGTTGCACTCAGTCGTGCACCTTCGGCAAGATTCGTATGAACTCCGAGGCCGTCCCCAAGATGATCCTTCTGCACATCGAGGTCGTAGTCCGCCTGGAGATTCATCCAAAAGGACTCGGAATGACAGGGCGCGCGCTACTTCTCCCCCGGGGCCACGCCGGCGACCAGGTCACGGAGCTGGGGGTGGCCCCAGAGGCTGTCAACGGCGCTGTAATGCTCGATCTGCCAGGTGGTGTCGTCGATGGTGCGGCCGTCCCAGCCGTACTCGAGGGCGAAGCCGGAGGGGTTGGCCAGGTAGAAGGAGACCATGCGGTCGTTCATGTGGCGGCCGAGGTCGATGACGATCGGGACGCCGCGCGCGAGGCACAGGTCGCGGCCGGAGCCGACGTCGTCGAGGGAGTTGCACTCGAACATGACGTGGTTGATGCGCTTGGGCGCGCCGGGAGCCTCCAGGAGGGCGATGGAGTGGTGGCGGGGGTTGCAGTGGAGGAAGGCGAGGCGAACCGTGCCGCCGGGCGTGCGGACCTCGGTGAAGTCGGAGACGCGGAAGCCGAGGAGGTCGCGGTAGAAGCGGACGGTGTCGTTCAGGCTGCGGGCGTAGACGAGGATGTGGCCGAGGCCCATGTCGCCGGTCTTGAAGCCGCTCATGGGGCGGGCCGGATGGAAGGGCTGCGGATTGATGGGGCGGCCGCAGAAGACCTCGGTGGGGATGCCGTCGGGGTCGCCGCACTTGACGAGGTCGAGGACGCGGCGGGCGTCAGCCTCGGCGCGGGTGCCCGGGGTCACCTTCACGCCGCCGTCCGCAAGCTGCTGGGCGACGCGCTGGAGGGTGGCGGGATCGGGCACCTCCCAGCCGACGAACTCCAGGTCGTCGCTGCCGGTCGAGCGCAGCTCCAGACGGTGGTGGTACTCGTCCATGCGGAGATAGGAGGTGGACGTGTCGTCGCCGGGCACGACCTGCAGGCCGAGGATCGTGGTAGCGAGATCCTGCCACGCCTTCGCGTCGCGGGTGCCGATGCCGAGGTAACCGAGCTGGGAGACGCTGGCCATGGGGGCCCTCCTCTCAGTAGGGGGTGCGAGGGAAGGTAGGTTTACGCGAGAGTAGCACGGGACTGGCTTGGTGACCGCCGGGGCGTGGACGGCGCCTCGTCCTGAGCCAACTGAAGTTGGCAAGCAGGCACTGCGGGCTCGCCTCCCCTGGTCTCGGGAGGGCTCAGCGAATAGAAGGCTGGCATCGGGGTGCGGCCCCTGGGCAACCGCAGATGCGATGGTGAGGGGGCCGCAGCAGAAAAACGTCGGGAGCCCGCCGGGACACGGCGTAGGCAAAAGGGACGCTACCAACGGCCCCCGGGGATGTCAAGGGGAATCAGGCAGAACCGGGGCGAGGGGGGAGGGCGGGCAAGTGGCTGCAGCACCGCAGCATGCGTAGACGGTGAAATCGCCCGACGAAGTCCGCGCGGTCGGTGTCGTCCCGACAGATCACCCGCCGTTCCATCCCCCGCACCATGACGTGGTGGAGAACGCCCGGGGCATCGAGGCGCGGCTGGCGGGGCATACCCGGGAGTGTGGCAGCCATTGCACCATTTGCCAACGTCCCCATTTATTACCATATATCCCCATTTATACGAAGACACGGTCGGGTCCCCCTTTATCATCCCCGCGTGATCACCCCGCGTTCAGATTCCCGAGTTGATCGACCTCTCCGAGCCCGTCCCTACTTCGCGTTACCCCTGCCTTTCTCCTTGACACCCACGTCCGGTGCGCCGGATACTCGCCCCGGTTGGGAGACGCGAACTGGGGCCCCTGGGAAACAACGTTCGGGTGCGCTGAAGGTTCGAGTGCGCCCGTGTCGCACTGTCCTGAAAATGCACAACTCCTCTCACCTATCATCTACGCGGAGGTTTCCCATTACTGTTGGCGTGCGAGGTTCACGTAGGCCGGTTGGCAGGATTCCTGAGGGGAGAATGAGGCGATGTCGAAGCTGCGGCAACCGAATGGCGACGATCACCCTGACGCCGCACGCAAGCATTTGGACGACGCATCAGTGCTCGACAGAAATGGCCGTCCCGACGGGGCGTCGTACCTGGCGGGTTATGCGGTAGAGTGCTCCCTGAAGGCGATGATCTGCCTCGAAGCATTCGGCCTCGGCATTGTTGCACCACGCTGGCAAGGGCCGGATGGCCACAACTTGAAGAAGCTGGTGGGGCAACTCTCCAGCACCTCCTTGGTCGCTGGTACCGCTACGGCGCGCTACCTGACACCGGCTGTAAGGTCCCTTCCTTCCGCGGCCATTGCGGCGTGGGACCCCGTTATGCGATACCGTGCCCCATCAATGACCGGACCTGATGCAGCCGCATGGTTGGGCGAGGCGCAGTTGCTCTACGAATCGACGGTTGGAAAGATGTTCCTCGACGGAGTCCTCTGATGTCATTCATCCATCTTGATGAGGCCAAGAAGGCGGCACTGGAGCACATTAAGCAAGCCGTCCCCGAACTTCCTGCCGTCGAGCGCGTACTCGTCGCTGCTGACCTTTTCGGCAAACTGCGCGTGGTGCTGTGGGCGCCACCCGAACACTTCGAAGGGGCTCAGGCACGGCTGCGCGCAGGCCTCGAGAGCCGATGCGGATTGTGGTGGACCGGCGAGATCTTGAATGCCGTTGAAGCTAAGGAGGATGAGCGGTTCCTGTGGGAACACGCCTGGGAGATCGCTCGCCGGGACCCCGACCTCGACCGCTTGCGAGTCCTGGATCGCCACCGCAACCGAACCGCGTGGTTCATGGAGCTGCCTGATACGCTCTGGACTGCACCAGAGGAAGGGGCTCCCGTTATCGTTTTCTATTCCTTCAAGGGCGGGGTTGGCCGGAGCACGGTGCTCGCATCGTTTGCCATCCGACGAGCGCGTTATGGAGAACGCGTGGTTGTTGTGGATTTTGACCTGGACGCCCCTGGCGTTGGAAGGTTGCTGGCGGCAGGCGACAAAGGGGAGACCTCCCGCTGGGGAACGGTGGACTTTCTCCTTGAGCGTTCCCATGGTGCTGTTCCGCTTTCTGACTACTACCACCCGTGTCGGCGAGTCGCGGGTAAGGGCGATATCATCGTTTTTCCTGCAGGCAGAATCGATGGTGAATACGCCGATAAGTTGGCCCGGGTGGACTTCGATCAGGCGCCCGATAACGCAAACTCCTCCGTGCTCAACCTCCTCAAGGACATCCAGGCCGACCTCAAACCCGACTGGATCCTCCTCGATGCCAGAACGGGTGTCTCGGAACCAGCGGGCTATCTCCTGTCAGGTCTGGCCCATCTCCACGTACTTTTCGGCACGACCTCCGAACAGAGCTGGCAGGGCCTCAATGTAGTGATCGACAAGTTGGGCCGGCAGCGCGTTCTCGGTGGTAGGCCTCAGGCGGAGTGCGTGCTTGTGCAGGCGCTGGTCCCAGCCGACATCGAAGCGTCACGGTTGGCGATCGAGGCTTTCAGCGAACGTGCGCGCAGTACGTTCACGGATCTGTACTACGCTGAGGAGCCTGAAGACCCGTCGGACGACCGCTTCTGGGATGTCCGAGACCTCGACAACGAGGACGCGCCGCATCTCCCCGTGCCAATTGCTTACGAGGGACGCCTCGTACATTTTCGGGACATTGTCGAGGTCGCCGATCTGTTGGCCGAGTCTGCAGCCTACCGCAGCCTCGAGGAGCGAATCGCCGGCCGCTTCGAGCAGGAGACGGGGTCATGAGCAGCGACTGGACCGAACGCCGCCGAGACTTGCTCCAAACCCTACAGACAATCGGCGGACAAGGGCGGGCGGAGTCTGAGTCGGCCGACCGCCTTCCGAAGGGATATTATCCAGTCCCCGAACACCTGCGTGCCCTTGATCCGGACGTGGTCCTGATCGTGGGGCCACGAGGAGCCGGGAAGACCGAGACGGCACGCATTCTGGCAGAAGCGGGACTGGCCAAAGCCGTGGCGCGCTACGCGCCAGCCGTTCGGTTTCCCTCCGGAGAGACGCATTGGATGATCGGCTATCCACGCCAACGAGAAGGGTTCGATATCATTGGCCTGCGGCGGTTTCTCGAGGAAGTCAAGGGCCGTGTGGACTCCGTCCGCGAACTGTGGTTTGCCTACCTCATTCGCACCCTTCGCGGACTGCTTGATGAGAGGGCCCAATCTTCGCTCAGGCGACTCTTGGAGCTTCAGGGTGGCGAAGTTCAAGAAAACTATCGGGCGTTTCAGCAGGCTGGCGAGGACCCCGTCTTGGCCCTTGATCGGCTTGACCAGGATTTGGAGAAGCGGGACAGCTTTGTCTTCATCACCTACGACGAGCTTGACACACTCGGTGCCGGTGATTGGGAGGTGACGGCAAAGAGCATCCAGGGGCTCGTGGCATTCTGGGCGGCTTACGCCCGAAGGTGGCGTCGGATCCGGGCAAAGATCTTCCTGCGCACGGACTTGTATGATCGGCACGCGACCAGCGGCGGTGCGGACCTGGCCAAGCTCGCGGCAGGGCGCGTCGAGATTTCTTGGAGCGATCGCGACCTGTATGCCATGCTGCTCAAGCGCATCGCGAATGCCAGCGATTCGCTCTATAACTACATCAAGGAAACGAAACTGAACGTCCGTTGGGAGGAAGACCAGAATTTTGGCCATATTCCCGTTCTCGGCTCCTGGAAAGATGTCCGCCCTGTAGTGGAGCGCATGATGGGTCCCTACATGGGTGCGAACAAGAAGAAGGGATTGGTTTACCGATGGCTCCTGGATCATGTGCGGGACGGGCGGGGTCGCGGACTTCCCAGGCCCTTCGTAAGGCTCATAGAAGAGGCCGCGCGTACCGAATCTTCCACGCTGCATCCGCTTAGGGAGCCGCGCATTCTCGATCCGGGAGCTGTGCGTCGTGCACTTGATCACGTGTCGAACGAACACGTGGGACATGCACTTGACGAGTGGCCGTGGCTGGATCTCATCAAGGAGTGTTTCAGAGGGCAACTCGTACCGTGGGATCGGGAAAGGGACGTTGTTCAACTCCTGGATGGCCTTATGCCATCCACGGATTCATCCAGGAGTCTTCCGCCATTCAAAGGACGCGAGCTCGTTGATTACCTGGCCGAAGTAGGCATCCTCAGGCTGCGCCCGGATGGGCGGATCGACGCTCCTGATCTGTTCCTCTCGGGCCTTGGGCTCAAGCGAAAGGGAGGTGTGAGGCGACGATAAGCAAGCCCTGCAAGCAGATTTGCGAGGTGTAACGGGGGACCCGCTGCAACTTTCGTCACCTTGTGCGCAGCGGCGGAGGGCAAGGCGGGGAGGCGAGACCGGGTGGATCGGTTGACCTGCACTATTCGGTCTCAGCGGAGAGGGAAGGGCCCGGAGTGGGGGCTGCCGAGGCAGCCGCGGGGAGAGCCAGGGCGGCGGCCGTGGCGGCCGTGGCGGCGGTCACCCGGGCGAGGAAGGGGAGGTCCAGCGTCTCCAGGGTGTCGCTGGGCTGATGGTAGTGGGGGTTCCGCAGGAAGGCCGTGTCGGTGATCATCACGGCCGGGTAGCCCGCATCCCAGAAGGGGGCGTGGTCGCTCAGGCGGACGATGGGGAGCAGCCGCCCGTTCCAGGCGACGATCAGGGTCTCCACCGGGAGGTCGGGCGCAGCCTGCCGTGCCGCGGTGACGAAGGTCTGCACGAGGTGGCGCGACTTCCGGTTCCCGACCACCCCGATGAAATCGCCTGTGCTCCGGGCGCGGATGCCCGGCGGGAGCCGCTGCGCCGGCGCCGTGAAGCCGACCATCTCCAGGTCGAGTACCCCCGCGATCGCCTGATGTGCCCGCTTGGCCTCCCGGACGAAATGGCGGCTGCCCCCGTAGCCGTACTCCTCCAGGCTGAAGCCGACGAAAAGGAGCGTCCGTCCGTACCGCCGGCCCGCCAGGATCCGCGCGGCCTCCAGCATCGCGGCAAGGGCGCTGGCGTTGTCGTCCGCGCCCGGGGTCCCGGGCTTCGTGTCGTAGTGCGCGGTGACCAGCACCTGCTCTTCCGGCACCCTGACGCCGCGCTGCACCCCCGCCACATTCCGGAAGACCTGACCATCCACTCGGAACACGTCCTCACGGACCGTGAGGCCGCACTCTCGGAACGACCGGATGAGGTAGTCGGCTGCCGCATCCAGGGCGGCCAGGTTCTCGAACGGATCGCGGGGCCGCACCAAGACCTCGAGATGCCTGCGCAGCCGGGCCTCCAAGGCCGTCACGGACATCCTCCCTCAGCCTGAATAATGCAGTTCAACCGCAAAGCACGCGAAGCGCGCAAAGGAAATCCCCCCAATGAACTACCCCGCGGCAAGCCGCGGGGTATCGGCTTCTGTTCTAGTCCGTCATTCCGTGCTTGACACGGAATCCAGTCGGGCGTTCTGGATACCGGCTGGAGTTCACCCCGGTGAAAACCGGGGCCGGTATGACGAACTCGTGGCAAGCCGCGGGGAATGAACCCTCTTGGATTCAACGCACTGACCCGAGGAACCTCGGAGAAGTAGTTCGAAAGATTTCGATCCGGCAGCTCCTCTGCCCCGATGACGGCTGGCGACTCTTTGCGATCTTTGCGGCCTTGGCGGTGGAATTCCTGGGTTCAGCGCACGTAGATGGGAACAGCCGGGAGCACAGGCTCGGGGACGACGCGCCCATCCAGGAAATGAAGCCAGGACTGCTGCTTTCCATCGGCGATCTCGACCCGGCGGAAGGCGGGCGTCTCCAGGGTGACCAGGGGCGTTTGGCTGTGGGCGGAGAACTGAAAGGCCAGGGCGGGGACGCTCAGGAAGAGCACGCCGCGATACCGGAACCGCCGCACTTGGTGGACGTGGCCGTACGCCACGGTCGTCACCTGGGGGTGGCGATTCACCATGGCAAGGAAAGGCTCCGGATCCTGGAGGCCGAGAACGTCCAGCCATCGAAGGTAAATCGGCAGGGGCTGATGGTGGAGAAAAAGCCAGGTCGGCTGGTCCGGGTGAGCCGCCAGTTCCTGCTCCAGCCACTCGAGCTGACTGCCGTCGAGCCGACCCTCCTCCTTCCCCGGGATCGTGGAATCCAGGAGGAGGAACCGCAAGCCCCCCTGCTCGAACGTTTCACACAGCGGCGCGTCCGACTCGGGCTCCGCTGGGCGGAACACGCGGCGAAAGGCCGCCCGGTCGTCGTGGTTTCCCATGAGGACGTGGAGCGGCGCCGCCACGGGGCGGAGCAGGGATTGCAGCCGCCGGTACGAGTCCTCGCAGGCATCGCTGATCAGGTCGCCGGTCGCAATGATGCAATCGGGCTGGAGCGCATTCAGAAGGGGCAAGGCCTGCCGCAGGATGGCGGTCGTGTCGGCGCCGTGCTGGAGCTGCCTCTCGTCGGCCAGGATGTGGAGGTCGGAGATGTGCAGGAAGCAGAGATGGGGACCGGGCATACAGGACTCTCCCTGAGATGTCACGGCTCGATGAATTGGAGCGAGGGGACCGCCGGGAGGGCCCCGGCGTCGACCAGCATCCGGAGGAAGGTGCGGAGTCCCTCCAGGTGCCGGGGCGAGAGATCGAATGAGAGCCGGTCCTCGAGGTACCGTCGGCAGGCATCCAGGGGGAGGCCGGTGCGCGAGGCGGCAACGGCGAGGATCGCCTCGGGCTCCGCCAGGCGGCAGGCCTTCGACCGGAGGAGCGCCTGATGCAGGGCCCGGACCTCCGCCGGCCGGCTCACCCATACGGAGGCCCGCACGGCCCAGACCGCAAAGACGAAGGGAAGCCCCGTCAGGGCGTGCCATGCCTTGCCCAGGTCCAGGGGGAACGGACAGCGGGGTGCCTGGCGCAGGGCCTCGTCCCCGATCACGAGTCGCGCACGCGCGCCGGCCCCCTCCGCTTCGGCCACGAAGCGGGGCCGGACGCCGTAGGCCTTCTCCATGAGGAGCTTCACCAGGTACACCGACGTGAGGGAATGCCGGCTCAGGACCACGAGCTGGCCGTCCAGCTCCTCCGGCGAACGCTCGCAGAGGAGGAGCACGCTCTCCACGGGCCCGTCGCAGGCGATGGCCAGGTCAGGGAGGAGCCGGTACGCTTCGGGGCGCAGGGCCGCCTCCATCACCGAGATCACCGAAACGTCCAACTGACCCGACCGCAACTGTTCGTTCAATTCGGCCGGTGTCCCATCGTGGATCTCGCAGTCGGCGGCGACAATCCCCTGTTCCAGCCCGTAGTAGACGGGCTCACAATTGATGTAGCGCACGCGACCCAGCTTCAGGCTCACGGTCCGACCTCCTGTTGGCTGTAGCAGACCTCGCCCTCCACTATGCTGAGCAGCACCCCGTCTCCCGCGGTCCCCGCGATGAGGGACCCCACGGGGTCGGTGGCCTCCACCGGGCTCGCCGGGACGGCGATGAGGTCGGCGGACTTCCCCGCCTCGAGGCTTCCCACTTGGTCGGACATGCCCAGAGCCCGCGCCCCGCCCAGCGTGGCCATCTCCAGCACCTGCTCCGGGGTGAGTTGGCCACCGTGAACCGCCAGGGCGGCGCGCATTTCATCCCAGAGGCTCAGGCTGGGTGCGCTGGCCAACGAGTCCGTCCCCAGGCCGACGGGGATCCCGCGGAGCAAAAAATCCGCCACCGGCGCCAGGCCCCGCGAGAGGCGGGCATTGCTCCGGGGGCAGTGCGCCACGCTGGCCCCGCAGCGGGCGATCAAGCGGCTGTCCTCCGCATCCACGTGGACGGCATGCACCAGGATCGGCCGCCAGTCCAAGGCCCCGTGCGCCGACAGATACGCGACGGGACTGCGAGCCTGCTGCCGCCGAGGCGGCCGCGCGCACCCGACGGCGGGATATAGACGGGCGGGAATGGGGCCGCCGCCCGTCGCCAGGAACTCCACCTCCTCCGGGGATTCGGCCACGTGGATGGCACAGGGCACCCGTTCCGAGTGCAGGATGGCGCCGCAGGCCTGGAACAGCTCCTCGGAAAGGCTGTACGGGCTGTGCGGGGAAAGGCCGACCCTGAACCGGTTGCCCGCCGCTCCCCGCATGGCCGAGAGCGCCTCCCGCGCGGCCAGCGCTCGCGTCGCCGCCTCCTCAGGCGGAAGCCCCACCACCTCTCGAAAGACCACCCCCCGCAGGCCCAGGGAGCGCAGGGGTACCAGGCTTTCCCCGTTGCTGCTGATGTCCCCGACGCAGGTGGTCCCGGTCCGGAGAAGTGCCTTGGCCGCCGCCAGGGCGGCGGTCGCCTGCGTCCCCGACGGCATGGCCCGCCGCACCTCGATCAGCCGGACCACCCAGGAGACGAAAGACTCCTCCGCTGCCGGTGAGACGATCGCTCCCAGCTCGAGGTGGGTGTGACAGTTGATGAGGCCCGGCAGGAGCGCCACCTCGCCGAGATCCCATCGCGTTGTCGCGGGGAAGGCGCGCGTGAGGTCCCCGCGGCTCCCGACGGCGACGAGGCGTCCGCTGGCGATGACCACGGCCCCATCCGCAATCGGGGGCGCCGCGATCGGGAACACCCAGCGCGCGGCGAGCAGGCGCGCGACCGCGTCATTCATGCTGCCCGCTGCCCGGCCGCGTCCCCTCCCTTTCTCCCAGCCCCCGTGCCTGTCCCTGGCGACTCTCGTCTTCTCTTGCGGCGGCCAGCCGCAGGGCCGCATCCAGCTCCTCGGGCGTATTCACGTTGACGAAGCTGGCCAGGTTCGCATCCACTCGTGCGAGCTCCTGCGCCTCCACCGTCCGCACGCGGACCGCCGGGAAGAGGGCCTCCACTCGCAGGCAGTCGGCCCGGAGCATCGCCTCCAGGTGGGAAAGGCAGCCCTTCCCATAGACGGCGTGCAGGGGCTGGTAGCCGTCGGGCGTCCGGGGGACCACCACGTCGTAGCCGGCCGTCTGCTGGCACAGGTAGGCGATGAGCGCTGGGTTGGCCAGAGGCATGTCGCAGGCGATGCAGAAGGTGTGGGGGAAGGCGCTGTGATAGAGTGCGGTGTAGATCCCGCCCACGGGGCCCTTGCCGGGCACGCGATCCCGGACCGTGCGGACATCGAGGTCCGCGTACGGCACGGGGTCGCTCACCACGACCAGGACCTCGGAGAACAAGGCACGCAGCTTCCCGACCAGGCCGTCGATGATCCGCTGGCCGGCGAAGGGGAGGAGGGCCTTGTTCGTCCCCATGCGCCGGCCCCGGCCGCCGGCCAGGATTGCACCGGTCATGGTGCCACGCCGGGAACGCCCACCGCCACCTTCACGACGTCCGACTCGGAATGCGAATCTCGATGGGGGGGCCGTCCGAAAGGTCGCGGCAGTCGCCGACCAGGCTCCGGATCACACGGGCCAGGATCTCCTGCGCCTGGGGATCCAGGGCGACGCGCCGATCGCCCACCAAGACCTCCACGCGCGGTGGCTCGGTCGCCTTCAGGTACTGCCGCTCGAGAAAGTCCGCGAGTTCCGGGATCGCCTCCAGTCCGAAGTGCGGGACGGCTGCCCCGGTGTTCCAGTCCGCCACCACCGCGACCAAAGGATCCGCGGCCGTGCACAAGAGCGAAACGCCCAGCGCGGCCCGATTCACCTCGATCTTCGGCATGGGCCCCGACCGGAAGCCCTCGGTGAGGATGAGGTCCACATCCAAGAGCCCCCGGTGAGCGATGGCCTCCAGCGGCACCTCCCCCGCGACGTGGCGCACAACGAACAAGGTGTCGCGGGACGAGAGGGCCACGGCGGACGCCCCCGCCTGGCGGTGCCGCCAGGAGTCCTTGCCGGGGGTGTCCACCTCCACGGGACCGTGGAAGTGGTGCTTGATGGTGCCGACGCGCCAGCCTCGCGCCACCAGGACCCGGATGAGCTTCTCCAGCAGCGTGGTCTTCCCGCTCTTGGACCGGCCGACGACGGAGATGATGGGGATCACCATGCACCCCGGGGGCCTCGGCCCCCACCCGCAGGGGCACGACGGGGGTGCTACTCCTCCCCCTCCTCGTGCTCGATGGTGTTGATCTCGCCCAGCTCCTCCAGGCCTTCCTCCTCGAACTCGTTCATGAGCAGGTCCTCGGCCCCTCCCGCCTCCGCCACCGGGGCCTCGGCCGGGTGCTCCTCCTCGAACTCCTCCTCGGTCTCAACCGCGACCTCTTCGGGGACGACCTCTTCCGCGCTCAAGCTGCGGAACCAGGTCGGCTTGGCACCGGGCTCGGCCACCTCGCCCGTCACCTCGCCCGCGAGGGCCTCGATCTCGTAGCTCAGCTTCCCCGCCGCCATCTCCTCCAGGGCCTGGTACGTGGGCTTGTGGCTGCGGGTCTGGATCAGGGGGGCCGCGCCGCGATTCAACTGCTTGGCCCGCTTTGAGGCGATGATGACCAGACGGTACTTGCTGTCCACGTGCGCCATCAGATCTTCGAACGGGACTTGCGACATTGATACGGCTCCTCTCTGCTCCGGTCCGCCCCGCGGCGGAATCAGATGCCCAAGAATCCGAGATCCACCCGGCTGCGCCGGAGGCGCTCGGCCAGGATGACCGCCTTCAACTCTTCGGCCGCCCGGGTGAAATCGTCATTGACGATGACGTACTGATATTCCACGTATTGCCTGACCTCCTCTCGCGCCCGCTGGAGACGCCGTTGGATCTCCGCCTCGGCGTCGCTGTTGCGATGTCGCAGCCGCTCCTCCAAGATCGCCCACGAGGGCGGCACGATGAACAGGAACACCCCATCGGGATGAGAGCCGCGGAGGATCTCGGCCCCCCGCGTGTCGATGTCCAGGATGACATCCCGCCCCGCCCGGAAATGCTGCTCCAGGACCGCCCCGGCCGTCCCGTACAGGTGGCCGTGGACCACGGCCCACTCGACGAACTCCCCGCGCTCCGCCATGGCGCGGAAGGTCATCTCGTCCACGAAATAGTAATCGCGGCCGTGGACTTCGTCGGGCCGCGGCGGTCGCGTGGTGTAGGACACCGAGTGGGCGAGTTGAGGGAGGGCCTGCACCACCCACTCGCAGAGCGAGGTCTTGCCCGCCCCCGAGGGCGCCGACACCACGATGAGCATGGGCCGGGTCCCTGCCGGGCTCGCCTCGTCTGCGCGAGGCCCGCCGTGCCTCATTCGAGGTTCTGCACCTGCTCCCGCAGCCGCTCGATGGCGGCCTTCAGCCCCACCACCTCGTGGGCCAGGAGCGCGTCCGCCGCCTTGGAGCCGATGGTGTTGGCCTCGCGGTTCATCTCCTGAAGGAGGAAGTCCAGTCGCCGGCCCTGCGGCTCGGGCTTCCCCAGCGCCTCCCGGAACTGGGCCAGGTGGCTCTGCAGGCGGTCACATTCCTCCGCCACGTCGCCGCGCTCGGCCAGGATGGCCACCTCCTGCTCGAGTCGGGCGGGGTCGGGGGCCCGCCCTTCCAACAGATCCGTCACCCGCTCCCGCAGGCGGTCCCGCTGGATCTGCACCAACTCCGGCGCCCGGGCGACGACGCCCTCCAGGATTGTCTCGATCTCGTTCAGATGTTTTTCGATGGCGATGACGAGGGCCTCCCCCTCTTTCTCGCGCATCGCCGTCAGGGCAATCAGCGCCTCCGCCAGGGCCGGCTCCAAGAGGCCCCACGTCTCATCCAGGGAGGCCTCGGACTCCTCCACGGCGATGAGATCCCGCTGTCCGCTCAGCATCTCCAGCGTGACCTCGCCGGGCAGGTGGAGATCCTGCGCCAGCGTGCGCAAGGCCTCCACATACTGGCGGGCCAAGGAGACATCCACCCGCAGTGTGCGGCTCTGCCCCTGGAGATCCTTGTCCAGGATGGAGACTTCGAAGTGCCCGCGGGAGAAGCGCTGCTGGATGGCTTGCTGGATTCGCGTCTCGAGCCCCGCGAGGCGCTTGGGCGTCCGGCACCGCACCTCCAGGAATCGGTGGTTGACGGACTGCACCTCGACCGTGACGGTGCGGTCCGGTGCCCGGACCTCTCCCCGGCCGAATCCCGTCATGCTCTGCCGTTTAGCGGATGCGCTTCGACTCATCCCAAGTCCATGAAATCAGAGGAAGGTATACCGTACCTGCTCGACGCGGGAAAGTCAAATGCCTTGACAAGTACCACCTCGTCTCCTATCGTTTCCAGTGGTCTTCGTCGTTCCGCGCAACAAGAAGAGGAGGTTAAGAGGCGTGCCGATCTACGAGTACGAGTGTGATTCCTGTCATCAGCGTGTTGAAGTCATCCAAAAGTTCAGCGACAAACCCCTCAAGAAGTGCACCCAGTGCGGCGGCTCACTGCACAAGGTCCTGTCGCCGCCCGCCCTGGTCTTCAAGGGCACCGGCTGGTACGTGAACGACTATGCCAAGCCCGAGCGAGCCAAGGCCCAGCAGGCCGAGAAAAATGGGGGAAGCAACGGCAGCCAGACGGCGGAAACGACCACCTCGACTGCCAGCAAGAGCCCTGCCGGCAAGAGCAAGGAGTGAATCGCCCCGCTCCAGACCCGTCCGCCCCCGGTGGGTTTCCACCGGGGGCTTTTTGCGTCTGAGGCTCGCTACCGCCGGACGGCGCGCCGCCCCACGAGGCCCAGCGTCGCCCCCAAGCTGTCCCATCCCACATCCGTCACGGCCGGGGTCCGCCCCGGCACGAAGATCTGGTGGAACTCGTCCGCCGCGCCCACGCAGGCAGCGAGGATGAGGGCCCACAGCGCCAAGCGCACCTGCCAGCGCTCTTGCCCCCAGGCCAACCCTCGGTACCAGAGGATCGCCAAGAGGCCGAACTCCGTCACGTGCATCCCCTTCCGGATCCCGACGTGAATCCACTCCACGGCCGCTGGCGAGATCCCGGGCCAGAACCAGTGGAGGACGGGGACCAGGACGCGCCCCGTCTCCGCGGCAGAGAAGGCAGTTGTGGAGAAGAGACTGATAATGGCCACCCACAGCCCGATGGGCCCCCAACGCCGGAGCAATTCCGTGGACGCTCTTGCCACCGGCCCGGCCTCTCGACTCATGCAGACCCTCCCAGCAGGCTCCGCACGCGACCCGGCACCTCTGCCGGAGGCACGAGGCTCTCCTCGCCCGTCCGCCTCCGGCGGACCTCGATCGTCCCTTCCTTCACCGCCCGGCTCCCCACCGTGACCCGCACGGGAATTCCCAACAGGTCGGCGTCCTTGAACTTCACGCCGGGCCGCTCGTCCCGATCATCATAGAGGACCTCGATCCCCGCTGCCGAGAGCCCCGCATACAGCGCCTCGGACAGCTCCAGCATCCTGGGCTCCCGGGTGTTGACGACCAGGAGGTGGGCCTGGAACGGGGCGATGCTCTCAGGCCAGATCATCCCGTTCGCATCATGGTTCTGCTCGATGGCGGCGGCCGCGATGCGGGCCGGACCGATCCCGTAGCTTCCCATGACGATGGGCTGTTCCCGTCCCTGCTCGTCCAGATACAGGGCCCGCAGGGACACCGAGTACTTGGTCCCCAGCTTGAAGATGTTCCCGATCTCGATGACGCGCCTCGACTGTGAGGGGCGCCCCGCAGACTCCGCAGCCCTCTCCCGCCTTGGCCTCGTGCAGGTCGGCGTACTCCGCCGTGAAGTCTCGGCCCGGCACGACGCCGCGCAGGTGCCTGTCGGGCTTGTTGGCTCCCACCACGTAGCAGCCCGTCCGGAGGCTCTCGTCGGCGATCGTCCGGATCCTGAGCCCCACCGGCCCCACGAAGCCCACCTCCCCCCCCGTGGCTTCCTGGATCTCCTCCTTGTGGGCGGGACGGAATGCCCCCAGCACCCGCTGGAGCTTGCGCTCGTGGAGTTGCTGGTCCCCGCGCACCAGGGCCAGGGCCGGGCCGTCCGGGCCCACCACCACCAGCGACTTGATGGTGAGGGCGGGGTCGATTCTGAGGAGGTGCGACACCTCGGTGATGGTTTTGGCGTTGGGGGTCGAAACCTCCTCCAGGGTCCAGGAGGGGAACGGCGGCAGGGCCGGGCGCGAGCGGGCCAGCTCCACGTTGGCGGCGTAGCCGCAGGCAGCGCACAGGGCCACCCGGTCCTCACCGGCGGCGCTCGGGGCCATGAACTCGTGGGAGCCCGCGCCCCCCATCATTCCCGGATCGCTCTCCACCACCACGTATTTGAGCCCGCAGCGGTCGAAGATCCGGCAGTAGGCCTGCCGATGGCGCTCGTACTGGTCCTCCAGCCCCGCCACGTCCCGGTCCAGGGTGTAGGAATCCTTCATGAGGAACTCCCGGGTCCGCAGGACGCCGCTCTTGGGCCGCGCCTCGTCCCGCTCCTTGGTCTGGATCTGGTACCAGATCTGGGGCAGGTCCCGGTAGGAGCGGATTTCTCGGGCGGCGAGCCAGGCCACCACCTCCTCGTGGGTCATGCCCAGACACATGTCCCGCTGGTTCCGGTCCTTCAGGCGGAACATCTCGCCTCCGATGGTGTCCCAGCGGCCGGTCTGCTGCCACAGCTCCGCCGGGTGGAGGACCGGCATGGTGATCTCCTGGCCGCCGATGGCATTCATCTCCTCCCGGATGATGGCGGTGATCTTCTCCATCACCCGCTGCCCCAGGGGGAGGAAGACGTAGATCCCGGCCGCGAGCTGGCGCACCAGGCCGGCCCGCAGCATGAGCTTGTGGCTGACCGCCTCGGCATCCGCCGGGTCCTCCTTCAGGGTCGGAATGAGCGAGCGAGTCCAGCGCATGGTAGCTCCTTGTTCAGAAGGGGCTGAAATCCGTTCAGGACGAGACGCCCGTCGCCGCCCTCCGTCGCGCGCCCGGTCGAAACACGAAGGAGGAGGATGGGCGGCATCCTCCCCCTTGCTCTGCGGCGACGCCCCACGGCTCTCTCTCAATCCTCGGCGGACTGGGCGGCCAGGCGCTGCACCTCCTCCACCAGGACGTCGGCCAGCTCAGATTCCTTCACCTTGCGGACGATCTGTCCCTTCTTGATGAGGATCCCCACCCCGTTGCCCCCGGCGATGCCGATATCCGCCCCGCGGGCCTCACCTGGGCCGTTCACGGCGCAGCCCATCACCGCGACGTTCAGGGATCGGTGGATGTTCAGGGCCTCGAGCCGCTTCTCGACCTCCTTGGTGACCGCCACGAGATCGATCTCTACGCGGCCACAGGAGGGGCAGGCGATGATGTTCAGTCCGCGCTTCCGGAGCCCCAGGGCCTTCAGAATCTCGAAGCCCGCCCGGACTTCCTCGGTGGAATCCTCGGTCAGGCTCACCCGGATGGTGTCGCCGATCCCCTCCGCCAGGAGCGTCCCGATCCCCACGGCGGATTTGATCGTCCCGGTGAATGCCGTCCCGGCCTCGGTGACCCCCAGGTGGAAGGCGTAGGGCACCTTGTCCGCCAGCAGTCGGTAGGCCTCGATCATCATCCGAGGATCCGAGGACTTGAGCGAGATCTTCATCTCGGGGTAGTGGAGCTCCTCCAGGATCCGGATGTGGAAGAGGGCGCTCTCCACCAGCGCCTCGGGCGTGGGCTCGCCGAACCGCTGCAGGAGGTGCTTCTCCAGGGAGCCGGCGTTGACCCCGATCCGAATGGGCACCCGCCGCTCCGCGGCCGCCTTGGTCACCTCCTGCACACGCCAAGTCGCCCCGATGTTCCCGGGATTGATCCGCAGGCAGTCCACGCCCGCCCCGAGGCAGCTCAGGGCCAGCCGGTAGTCGAAGTGGATGTCCACGATGAGCGGGATCCGGATCTGGGCGCGGATCTTCGGCACCGCGGCGGCGGCCTCGGCATCCGGCACGGCCACCCGGACGATCTCGCACCCGGCGGCCTCCAGCGCCCAGATCTGGTCCACCGTCGCCTGGACGTCCCGGGTGTCGGTCTTGGTCATGGACTGCACCGGGATCGGCGCATTGCCCCCCACGGGGACCTTCCCCACGAAGATCTGCCGCGTCAGCCGGCGCGTGTAGGTTCGCCGTGAGGCGATCTGCAAGGGTGCCGCCTCGGTGAAAGGACCGAAATCCACCGCCTCCATGGGCTTTGCCGCAGGCTGCATCTCGGCCCTCATTGCCGCCCCAGCAGCCGGAAGATGTCGTTGTAGAACGCGAACATCATCAACCCCACGAGGAGCACCATGCCGACCTGCTGGGCGATCTCCCGCTTCCGCAGACTGACCGGTTTGCCCCGCAACCATTCGATGGCCACGAAGAGGATATGGCCGCCATCCAGGATCGGGATCGGCAGGAGGTTCAGGATCGCCAGGTTGATGGACAGGAGGGCGGTGAAGGACAGCAGGTCCACGACGCCGCGCTGCGCCACCTCTCCCGCCATCTGGGCGATGAGGACCGGCCCGCCGATGGTCTTGGGGGAGATCTTGGCCTCGATGAGTTTCACGAATCCCGTGACGATCAGCGCCGAGAGGTCCGCCGTCTTCCTCGCTCCGGCCCAGAGCGCAGCCAATGGGTTCAGCCGCCGGTAGTGGGATTCCCCCGCCGGCCCGATACCGATGAGGCCGATCTTCTGCCCGTTCGGCCCGGGCTGCGCCTGCGGCGTCACCGTGACCTCGAAGCGCCGCCCGTCCCGCTCGGCCGTGAGACGGACGGCCTTCCCGGGGCTGTCGTGGATGGCGTTGGCCAACTGGTCCCATTCGGCGATGGGCTTCCCGTCCAGGGCCACGATGCGATCGCCGCTCCGGAGGCCAGCCCGCTCCGCCGGTTGCCCCGGGAGGATCTGCCCGATCCGGGTGGACAGGAGCGGATGCAGTCCGAGGTCCCAGGTGTGAGTCTCCTGGCCGAAGATGTCCTGGCTCGTGATCGCTTTGGGTGTGAGGGTCACCTCACGCGTCTTCCCGTCCTGCAGGACCGTGAGGGCCATTTGGCGTCCGTCGGAGGCCTCCACGGCGGAATCGAGCTGGTCCCACCGCTGGATGGGCGTCCCGTCCACCGCCTCCACGCGATCCCTGGGGCGGAGATCGGCCCCTGCGGCCGGCGAGCCACTGTCCGGGGTCCCGATAACGGGGAGGAAGTACGACTGGCCGACGAAGGTGAAGACCCCCCAGAAGATGAAGACGGGGAAGATCAGGTTGGCCAGGGGCCCGGCCAGGATGATGCGGAAGCGGGACCCGACGCTCTGCCTCGAGAAAGAGCGCTGAGGATCCACGGCCTCGGGAGACTGATCCGCCGGGTCCTCGCCGACCATCTTTACGTACCCGCCCAGCGGAAGCGCGGAGATCAGGTATTCCGTCTCCCCTCGTTTCACGCCCGCGAGCTTGGGGCCAAACCCGAGGGAGAACTTCAGGACAGCCACTCCCGAGCGTTTGGCCACGAGGAAGTGCCCCAACTCGTGGACGAAGATCAGGACGCCCAGGACCACCACCGCCGCAAGGATCGACATGCGTACTCCGATTAGAGAGCCGAGAGTCTAGCGAGAGCCGAGATTGGACGGCGGTCCTCGACTCTCGGCTCTAGGCTCTTTCCAGTCTGAGGCGGACCTCCCGGTCCACCTCCAGAACCTCCTCCACGCTCCGGACCGGACGGCGGGGGGAGAAATCCAGCGCTTTTCGGATCACCGTCGGGATCTCATCGAAGCCCAACTGGCGGTTCAGAAACCGGTGCACCGCCACCTCGTTGGCCGCATTCAGGACGGTCGGCGCCGAGCCCCCGGCCGTCGCGGCCTCGTAGGCCAAGTCGAGGCAAGGAAACTTCTCGCGGTCCACCGCCTCGAAGGAGAGGTGGACGACTTCCTCCAGGACCAGCCGAGGCGCCGGGTTCACCTGACGCTCCGGGTAGGTCAGGGCATACTGAATTGGGACCCGCATGTCTGCCACTCCGAGCTGGGCCAGGATGGCGCCGTCCACAAATTCCACCAGGGAGTGGACGATGCTCTGGGGATGGATCACGGCGTCCACCTGGCTTACCGGCAAGCCGAAGAGCCAGTGAGCCTCGATCACTTCCAGGCCCTTGTTCATCAGGGTGGCGGAGTCCACCGTGACCTTTTTCCCCATGGACCATGTGGGGTGGGACAGGGCCTCTTCGGGCGAGATGTGCGCAAAGCTGGCGCGGGGTCGGGTCCGGAAGGGGCCGCCCGATGCCGTCAGGATGATGCGCCGCACCTGGGCCGTCTCGCGGGCCGTGAGGCACTGGAAGATCGCCGAGTGCTCGCTGTCCACGGGCAGGATCCGCACCCCCCGTTTCCGTGCCTCGGCCGTGACCAGATCCCCGGCCATCACCAGGGATTCCTTGTTTGCCAGGGCCACGTCCTTCCCCGCCTGGACGGCCGCCATCGTCGGCACGAGGCCGGTACTCCCCACGATGGCCGAGACCACGAGGCTGGCTCCGGAGTCCGATGCCGCCTCCCGGAGGCCGGCCAGACCCCAGCTCACCTCGGTGCGCGCCCGCCCCAGGCGGCGCCGGAGGTCCCGGGCACTCGCCTCGCTTCCCACGGAAACCAGGAGCGGCGCAAAACGGCGGACCTGCTGCTCCAGGAGATCCAGGTTCGCACCGGCTGCGAGGGCGGTCACCTCGAAACGGCCGGGGTGAGCCGTGACCACCTCCAGCGTCTGGGTTCCGATGGAGCCCGTGGATCCCAGAATGGCCAGCCGCTTCATGCCCTCCCTCGCATTATAGCTGCCAGGCGTCAGGTCTCCCTGCTCATCCGACCGAGGGAATGCCATGCGTACTCGCCACGCGGGAAGTGCGGACCGCGGAGACCTCGGTGGGGCGGCTCATGTCGTCTGGCGGCCAGTATAAGAGACAAGCACTCCCTCCGCAAGCGCTTTCACCCGCAGTGATTTGTCCAAGTGCTCGGAAAGCCTGAAATTACCGGCCGCTGCCGGCGGAGGGTGAGCGAAGGGGCGCCTCGAACTCGTACACGATCTCGCCTGGCTTCACCAGCCCCAGCTCCTCCCGGGCGATGGACTCAACCTTGGTGGGATCGGTGCGCAATTGGCGCACCTCCTCCGCCAGGGCGGCATTGGCGGGAGCCAGTTGCGTGATCTGCCGCTCCAGGACCACCTTCTCCTGGTGCATCTGGTACAGACGGATGACGCTTCGCTTCCCCATCACCGAGGCGACCGCCAGGGCGAAGAGCAATACCAGCACGAGCCGCAGGTGACGGCGCAGGAATGACCGGTCGCCAGGGAATGTGAATGCCACGGGTCGCTAGACCCCCGTCCGACGGAACTGGTTCAAGGACTGCCGACCCCAGAAGAGGGCGGCATCCCCCAGATCCTCCTCGATCCGGAGGAGCTGGTTGTACTTCGCGATCCGGTCCGTCCGGGAGGCCGATCCCGTCTTGATCTGACCGGCGTTGGTCGCCACGGCCAGGTCCGCGATGGTTGTGTCCTCGGTCTCGCCCGACCGGTGGGAGACGATGGCGCCATAGCCGGCCCGGTGGGCCGTCAGGATTGCGTCCAGGGTTTCGGTGAGGGTGCCGATCTGGTTCAGCTTGATCAGGATGGCGTTGGCCACCCCCTTGGCGATCCCCTCCCGCAGGGTCTTGGCATTGGTCACAAACAGGTCATCGCCCACGAGCTGGACCTGGCCGCCGATCTTCTTGGTGAGGGCGGCCCAGCCGTCCCAGTCGTTCTCGGCCATGCCGTCCTCGATGGAGACGATGGGGTACTGGCTCACCCAGCGCGCGTAGAAGTCCACCAGCTCGCTCGGGCTGAGCCGCTTGCCGCCCTCCCCCTCCAGGACGTAGCGGCCGTCCGAGTAGAATTCGCTGGCCGCCGGGTCCAGGGCGAGGAAGACATCGGCCCCCGGCCGGAAGCCCGCCTTCTCGATGGCCGTGAGGATGAGCTGGACCGCCTCCTCGTTCGACTTGAGATCGGGCGCGAAGCCACCCTCGTCACCCACGGCCGTGTTGTAGCCCTTCTGCTTCAGGACCCCTCGCAGGGCGTGGAAAATCTCCACCCCCGTGCGCAGCGCCTCGCGGAAGGACTCGGCGCCCAGGGGCACGATCATGAATTCCTGGAAGTCGACCGTATTGTCCGCGTGCTTGCCGCCGTTCAAGATGTTCATCATGGGCGCGGGGAGCACCTTGGCATTGGGCCCGCCCAGGTACCGGTAGAGGGGGAGATCGGCCTCAATCGCCGCCGACTTGGCCACTGCCAGGGACACCCCCAGGAGCGCGTTGGCACCCAGCCGGCTCTTGTCCGCCGTCCCGTCCAGCTCGCACAACAGGTGATCCAGCTCCACCTGGCAGGCGGCTTCCAACCCCTCGACCTCCGGGGCGATGGTCTGATTCACGTTCTCCACCGCCTTGGTCACCCCCTTGCCCAGGTACCGGCGCTTGTCGCCGTCCCGCAGTTCCAGAGCCTCCCGCTCGCCCGTTGAGGCCCCCGAAGGCACCGCGGCCCGTCCCAGCGCCCCGCTCTCCAGGACCGCCTCCACTTCGATCGTCGGGTTCCCCCGGGAATCCAGAATCTCTCGTGCCAGGACTTCGGTGATTTCACTCATCGGTTCTCTCCGTGTGTGGTGTGGATGATGACCATTGTCACGCGCCGCGGGCCGGCCCTCGCCGGCCCCCACTTCCTCACCTCGTGGCTCGTGACTCGGCTCTCGGTCCTAAGCTCCGATCAGCGTTCTCCCCGCGGCGGCCAGCGCCTCCAACTGGTGCTCCGTCGAGGCCTCGGCGTGGAGGTGCACCACCGACTCCGTGTCCGAGAGCCGGAGGAAGAGCCAGCTCCCGTCCTCCAGGATCATCTTCACCCCGTCGAGGCGCTTCACCTCGATGACGGCGAGGTCGGCCAGGCGCGAGGGCGGCTCCTGCAGCTTCTCATACAGCCGATGCAGGACCTCGGGCTCCACGTCGACCCGCAGGCGCCGGGTCAAGAACGTGCCCACCTCGGCGTACAGCTCCTGCAGCAGCGTCTTGAGGCGGGCCCGCCCGCGGGAGGCCACCAGCTCCGCGGCCAAGAGACAGGCCACTATCCCATCCTTCTCGGGGATGTGGCCTTGCACCGAGAGCCCTGCGCTCTCCTCCCCGCCCAGGACCAGCTTGTCCTTGACGATCAGCTCGCCGAGGTGCGTGAAGCCGACCGGCGTCTCGTAGGTCGGGATGCCCAGATGCCGCGCCACCGCATCCACGAGGTGGCTGGTGGCGACGGACCGCCCCACCCCGCCCATCCAGCCGCGCCTCTTCACCAGGTGGTGCAGGAGGAGCCCCAGAAAGTAGTTGGGCTCCAGGAAACTCCCGTCGGCGTCCACGAGTCCGAAGCGATCCGCGTCGCAATCCGTGGCCAGCCCCAGGTGGGCGGACGTTTCCACCACCTGGAAGGCCAGCTCCTTGAGGCGCTCCTCTGAAGGCTCCGGCGACAGGCCGCCGAAGGTGGCATCGCGCGAGGCGTGGAGGGACTGCACCTCGCAGCCGGCGTCGCGGAGCATGGCATCCAGGTACCCCTGCGCGGACCCGTAGAGGGAATCCACCACGACCTTGAGGTGCGCCTCCCGGATCGTCTCCAGGTCCACCAACTCGCGCAGCCGGTCCAGATACGCCGGACGCGGATCGATCCGCTCTATGAGCCCCCGGCGCTCGGCCTCGGCGGCCGACAGCTCCGCCACGCGGATTCCGCCCAGGAGAGCGTTGGCCCGCTCCTCGACCTGCCTCGTCGCGGCGGGAAGTGCCGGCCCGCCCCGGGCCGCCAAGAACTTGAGTCCGTTGTACTCCGGCGGGTTGTGACAGGCGGTGATGATGATGCCGCCCGCACTCTCCCGCCGCAGGACCTCGAAGGCCACCACCGGGGTCGGCGTATCCCGCCCGCACAGGAAGGCCTTCACCCCCTGCGCGGCCATGACCCGGGCCACCTGGGCGGCAAACGCCTCGGAGAGGAAGCGAGGATCGTAGCCCACCACCACGCCGCGGGTGGTGGCACCCGGCTCGTGCTGCCGCAGGTGCTCCGCGATGGCCTGAGACACGGCCCGCACGGCCGTGAAGGTGAAGTCCTCGGCGATGATCCCGCACCAGCCCGAGGTCCCGAACTTGATAGCTCCCATCTGCTCCCCGCGCCCGTGTGTTACGCCTCGACCCCCGCCCCGAGCCACTCTTTGAGCCGGTCCCGGTAGGTCCCGACGATCTGCTCCGCCCGTGCCCGGGTGGCGGCCTCGGCCAGGATGCGGAAGACGGGGCGGTCCGGATCCGGGTAGAGGATCACCCAGTCGGCGCCCAGGTGGACCTTCACCCCGTCCACCAGCTCCACCTGCTCGTCCTTGGTCGTCTCGATGAGCATCCGCATGAGCGCCCCCTTCTGCTCCCAGGGGCACGGGACCTGCTCGCGCAGGGTGGCGCGCTGCGGCACGTGGCGAATCGCCTCGTGCAGGGTCAGGTCGGTCGTGGCCAGCATCTCGAGGATCTTCAGCGTGGCCAGCATGGCGTCGAAGGCGGGCTGAAACCGGGGGAAGATGAACCCGCCGAAGGCGTCTCCCACGAACACCACGCCCTCGCGCGTGGCCATCTCCATCAGGGCGCGGGGCGCGATCTTGGTGCGCGCGACCCGGAAGCCGTGCGCCCCCATCAGCTCTTCCAGGACGCCGCTGGCCGTGATGGGCACCCCGACGATCCCGGGCGGATGGGTCCGGGCGACCAGCAGGGCGATCACCGCCAGGGCCAGCTCGTCCGTCAGGAGGTCCCCTTTGTTGTCGACGAGGAAGAGCTTCTCCCCGCCGGTGTCCAGCAGGATGCCCAGATCCGCCCCCAGGATGCGCACGATCTCGCAGAGCTGGCGCAGGGAGTGCCGGAACTCCTCGGCCGTCTTCGTGATCTTGGTCTCGTCCATGTAGGCGTTCAGGGCAATGACCTCGCAGCCCAGCTTGCCGAAGATGGCGGGGAAGATGGTGGAGGCGCTGCCGTAGGCGTAGTCGATGACCACCTTGGGGGCGCGGGCCCGGATCGCCTCCTGGTTGATGAAGCTCAGGATCCCCTGCTGGTAGTACTCCACGTCGTACTCGGGGAAGCTGAGAGTGCCCGTCTCCTCGATCTTGGCCCGCCGGAAGTCCTCGCGGAAGAACAGGCGCTCGATGCTCTTCTCCCGGCTGGCGGAGAGGTCCATCCCGCGCTCGTCGAAGAACTTGATGTCGATCAGCTCGGGATCGAAGGGCGAGCGGCGGGCGTAGATCCCGGCCACGGCGCCGTGCGCCCCCATCTGGTACCGCACCACCGGGATGGGCGCCACCCGCAGGTCGTGGACGTTCACCCCCGCCGAGGCCAGGCCGCAGGTGAGGGCCCGGATGATGATGCGAGAGGTGCGGTGGGGGTCGCGGCTCGTGGCCACGGTGCTCTGCTCGCGCAGCGTGGCGCCGAAGGCGGCGCCGAGCTTCGCGGCGAACTCGGGCGAGATCTCGATGTTCCCCAGTCCCGTGACGCCGTAGGCCCCGAAGACAGAGCGGGCCCAGCGCTCCCCCCACACCAGGCTGGTGGACAGGGTGGCCCCGTCCTCCACCACCTTGTGAGGCCAGACCTTCACGTCCGCCTTCACCACCGAGCCCTCGCCGATGCAGCAGGAATCGCTCACCAGCGCCCCCTCGAAGAGGCGGGCGCGGGCCCTGATCTGGCTGCCCCGGCCGACCACGTTCTCGCTGAGGATGGCCCCCCGGCCGATGTAGACGTTGTTCCAGAGGACGGAGCCCGAGATGATGGCCCCTTCCTCGATGACGCAGTTGTCGCCGATCACGCTGTTGGTGATGCGGGCGTTGGGCTCCACCCGGGTATCCTTCCCGATGAGGACCGCCCCGCGCAGCCCCGCGGTGAAGTCCACCCGGCTGCCGTCTCCCAGCCAGATCTCCCTGTCCAGGTCCTCCACTTTCCGCCCGGGATTCTTCACCCGGATGGCCCCCGCCAGGATGTCCTGATGGGCCAGGCGGTAATCGAGAAGGTCCCCCACGTCCCGCCAGTAGCCGGAGGCGATGTACCCAAAGAGCTTCCGCCCCTCCCGCAACATGCTGGGGAACAGATCCCTGCTGAAATCGGATTCCCGGCGGGGCGGGATGAGGTCCAGGACCGAGGCCTCCAGAATGTAGGTCCCGGTGTTCACCGTGTCGCTGAACACCTCGCTCCAGCTCGGCTTCTCCAGGAAGCGGCTGATGCGGCCGTCCGGCTCGGTGATGACCACGCCGTATTGAAGCGGATTCTCCACCCGGGTGAGGAGGATGGTCAGGTCGGCTCCCCGCTCCCGATGGAAGGCGAGGGCGGCGGTCAGATCGAAGTCCGTCAGGACGTCTCCGCTCATGACCAGGAAGGTCCCGCTGAGGTGGGGCTCGGCGTTCTTCACCGCGCCGGCCGTGCCGTAGTCTTCGGCGGGCGACACGTAGGTCATCCGCACGCCGAACTCGGCGCCATCGCCGAAGTAGCCCTCGATCAGCTCGGGCCGGAAGTGGAGCAGCGTGACCAGGTCCGTGATCCCGTGCTGGCGCAGCAGGTCCACCACGTGCTCCATCATGGGCTTGTTGGCCATGGGGATCATGGGCTTCGGGATGTTGTTGGTGAGGGGCCTGAGCCGGGTCCCAAAGCCGCCGGCCATGATCACGGCATGCATCCTGCAACTCCGCGGTGATCCGAGGACGAAATCAGGCCTGCGAGCGCCTCTCCGTCGCACTATAGGAGTGGCCCGCGCGCCTTGTCAAGAACCTTCCCGGAGCAGGAATAAGACGTGGCTCGGGCGGAGCCGCAAGACCACGGGAAAGCTCTCCGGCTGCCCTCTCGTCTTGTGGCGATTCACTCAATCCAAGTGAGCTCGAGCGGGAGAGATGCGAGGGCCTCGCGCTGGGCGGCGTCCGCCGTGACGAACGCGAGTCGCATGCCGCCGGCTTGGCGGACGGTGAGCGCAGAGGCAACGTGGATGGCATCCAGCGTGCGAAGGGCAGTGTGCCGCACAAGATCCTCGGCCCGGTCGAGGACTTCTGCTGTGACCTCAACCAGCTCCCAGAAGGCGCGATCCCGCTCGATCCGCTGCAGGATCGAATCGTAGTCCCGTGCCGTCAGGTCGCCAAGAGCCCGGCGACGCGAAAGGGCGGAGACGGCCTCGACCGGCATGAGGGCAGAGGAAATGACTCGGTGTCGGCGGCGGAGGGCCCGCGTCCTCACCGAGCCTGCCTCCCACACGTATCGCTTGAGCAGCGCGCTGGTGTCAAAGTACCCCCACGCGGGAGGCGTCACGATTCGTCCCGCTCGTCGCGGAGGGTCTGAGAAATCGGGATCCCCCTGAGGGGCCGAGGGGTCCAGGAAGGTAACGGCGTCCGTTTGGCGGCCGGGCGCAGAACGCCTGCCTGCTCCAGCCGGCGGATCGTACCGTCAGGGCCGGCTGGACTGCCGATAGGCTTCAGGACAGCGATGGGCTTCCCCCGGTCCGTGACCACCACTTCCTGGCCGCCGCGCACCAGTTTCACAATCTCGGAGAACCGCTGATTTGCCTCGCGCAATCCCACCCGCCTCATAGCAGCGCCGATCCTTTCCCCCACAATTGTAGTGACATAGATACATTAGCCCAGCCCCGCCACGTGTGTCAAGCCGTGACGAAGGGCCCCGCGCTTGACTGCCGGCTACGTGAGCCACTCTCCCTACCGCGTGCCCGTGGCCAAGCTGGCTGCGGCCCACGCTGCCCTGCAGTCCGTCAAGGTGAAGGAGATGGGGGAGAAGTAGGCTATCTGATTCGTGCAAGACCCGTGACCACACGGGGACCGCTTTGGTGCCCGTGTACGTATTTCGAATATCACGCCACCCCCTCGACAAGCCTCAACGCGACACCTGCCGTACAGCACTGTTCCTCCGAGGACCCCTTGGCTGCCCCAAAGAATCGCGCCATCGCTCCTGGCGCCGGCTCCGTCGCGTTGGCGAGGCAGGCGATGGATTCAGGTTTGACACTTGGCCCGGGAATGATAGGATGCACAGTGGCAGCCAGTCGCAGATTGCGAGCACAAGCCGAAGCCAGAAAAGAACTCGCCCTGGTTGTTGAGCAGGAGATGAACCTGCGATGCCTTTGACGCAGGCCGAGGCAGATGGATTGCTGGAAATGCCCAAGGTCTTCGTCGACCGCCGCTCCACTCGATTTCAGCCTGACCCAACCGATGGACTTCGATCGCGTCCTCCGCTCATCCGATCGGCGAGAGGAGTTTCTCTTGACGATCGAACGCGGGCGACGCCGCCGTATGCGCCTGAAATATCAGACCAGGGCCAAGCGCGTCATCATCCTGGCCCGCCTCGACTTGAACGCCGCTCCGCATAGAAACCCTCCGGAGGCCCGCGCCGGGGGAGCGGATCGGGGAGCCCACTGCGGCTCTCAGGGGAGGTTTTGAAGCCGTATCGCCTACACCCTTGCGGACGCACCCGGCTGGGCCGATCCAAACGCCTCAGACGGAATCCTCGCCCTCGAACGACTTCATCGGTACTGCCGAGTTATGGAGTGGCCGCCGATTCAAACTGCACTCTGATGACCAGGGCTGAATGCAACCGACTCGTTAACGAATACCTGGACTGGCTCAAACAGGAGTTACAGGTCACGGCCCTCGACGGCTCCTGCCAGATCTCTACACCTTTCCTGGATCGCCACAACGACGCCATCGAGATATACGTCGAGAGGAAGGATGGATCCCTGCGCCTGACGGATGACGGTTATACGATCCGAGACCTTCGGGGCAGCGGCATGGAATTCACCACTGAAAAGCGGAAGTCTCACCTCCTCACCGTGCTGAATGGCTTTGGTGTGAGGCGTGAGGGCGACGAAATTTGCGTTGTGGGATCCCTGGAAGATTTTCCCCAGAAAAAGCATAACCTTGTTCAGGCCATCTTAACCGTAAACGACATGTTCGTGATGGCGGAAGAGCACGTGCTATCCCTCTTCAAGGAAGATGTAGCCCTTTTCCTGGAGACACACCGTGTTCCGGCGTTCTCCGACTTCAAACTAAGCGGCAAGTGTGGGTTCGACCATAAATTTGACTTCGGGTTGCCCAAAACGCCGGAAAAACCGCAAAGAGTATTACAGGCCATCAATAATCTAGCAAAGGACAACGCAACCTCACTCGCCTTCGCAGTCGCGGACGTCCGCGCGATTCGGACCGATCCGCTGGGCGCACTGGCCATGATCAATGACACAGTTGGCCCTCCAAACGAGGAGTACCTGGCCGCTCTACGCGCGTACGAGGTGGAACCGGTCATCTGGTCCCAGCGCCAGCAAGCCATTTCCGCTTCTGAACGGGGGCACTAGCCCGGTCTCGGTAGCGTACCCTGGTTGACTGGCCGCGCTTTGCAGTCGCCCTCGGATGCTGGAAGGATGCCCAGTACGTATCTGCCTGCAGGGATACCTCGATGTGTAGCTGCCGATTCTCAAAGGGGGATCGGCGTTTTCGTTTGCGAGGATCCGCCATCGAGATCGGAAAAATGGCGCGCGACTGATCACGACGAGGTTTGACGTGGGAACAACAACGACATCGAAAAGCGGCTCTGGGCGGCGGCGGATCAGTTGTGGGCGAACGCGAGCCTGCGGCCCGCCGAGTTCTCCGCGCCGGTCCTGGGGCTGATCTTCCTCCGCTACGCCGACCACAAGTTCGCCCAGGCCGAGGCGGAGCTGGCCCGGAAGGGCGGCGGGCAGGGCGGCGGAAGTCGGGAAGGTGGACTACCAGGCCGAAGGGGTCCTCTACCTGCCCGAGCAGGCGCGGTTCTCGACGCTCCTGAAGCTGCCCGAGGGCGAGGACCTCGGCAAGGCCATCAATGACGGCCATGAAGGCCATCGAGGACGAGAACGAGGAACTGAAGGACGTCCTGCCCAAGACCTACAGCGCCTCGACAACGCCACGCTGATCGAACTGCTGCAGCATCCTGGGCTCGATCCCGATGGACATCGAGGGCGATGCCTTCGGCAAGATCTACGAGTACTTCCTGGGCAAGTTCGCCATGAAGGAGGGCCAGAAGGGCGGCGAGTTCTTCACGCCCACCAGCATCGTCAAGCTGATCGTCGAGATCATCGAGCCGTTCCACGGCACGCATCTTCGATCCGGCCTGCGGCTCGGGCGGCATGTTCGTCCAGTCGGCCGCGCTTCGTGGAGAACCACAAGAAGAACCCCAGCGCCGAGATCTCGATCTACGGCCAGGAGCGGGTGAGCCGAGACGATCCGGCTCTGCAAGATGAACCTTGCCGTCCATGGCCTGTCCGGCGACATCCGGCAGGGCGAACACCTACTACGAGGACCTGCACGAGTGCGTCGGGCAAGTTCGACTTCGTGATGGCCAATCCGCCGTTCAACGTGAACGGGGTGGACAAGGAGAAGGATCAAGGACGACCCGCGTTTCCCGCTCGGGATGCCCAAGCACCGACAACGCCAACTACCTCTGGATTCAGATCTTCTATCACGCCGCTGAACGACAAGGGCCGGGCCGGGTTCGTCATGGCCAACTCCGCCGCCGACGCCCGTGGCTCCGAGCTGGAAATCCGGAAGAAGCTGATCCAGTCCGGCGCCGTGGATGTGATGGTCTCCATCGGCCCGAACTTCTTCTACACCGTGACGCTGCCCTGCACCCTCTGGTTCTTCGACAGGGGCAAGGCGAAGACCCCGCGCAAGGACAAGGTGCTCTTCATCGATGCCCGCCACATCTTCCGCCAGATCGACCGCGCCCACCGGGAGTTCGCGCCCGAGCAGATCGAGTTCCTCGCCAACATCGTCCGGCTCTACCGGGGCGAGGAGCCCGAGTTGGACCAGCGGCAGCGAGACCTGATGAAGGAGCAGTTCCCCAAGACTGCCGCAAGTACGCCGATGTGCCGGGCCTCTGCAAGGTCGCCACCGTCAAGGAGATCGAGGCGCAGGGCTGGAGCCTGAACCCGGGCCGCTACGTCGGCGTGCGACGAGCAAGACGGACGACGGCTTCGACTTCGCCGAGCGGCTCGGAGAGCTGAACGAGGAGTTGGAGACGCTGAACCTGCCGAGGCTAAGGTACTGGAGGAAACGCATTACCGAGAAGCCTGATGAAGCTCCATGGAGCCGCTGTCGAGTGATAGGTCAGCCGAAAGGCCATTCCCTCCCGGATTCTGGTCAGATTGACTTCGTGAGGTAGTGGAGTCCACGGCCAGGAATGATCCGTCCGTGAAGGGCCGACAGTCACGCCGTCGTTCAATGTGACTGCAGCGGAGTCCGTCAGCTCAGGGAGCGAGATTGTGAGGTTGGCGATATGCTGCTTTGGGAGGCTTGGCGCCCTGCCTGAGTACGCAAGATTGCCCAGTTCGTTTCCGATAACTGGGCGCATAGGGGTGCGGCTCAACGGAATTCATTGCGTTCCGTGATACGCCCTGGTCGTTTCGGAGCCGCTTAGAGCTACCATCGTTCCGATTGCGAATCGAGTACCGTAAACCCAGCCGAAGATGAGTATGGCCGGTGACTCCGGCTCGGCACGACCGAGATAACCAGGTCATCAAACAGAGCCCGGTCCCCGCTACGACCTCTGACCCCACAGCAAGAATCGCCGGGATCTTCGAGGCCAACGACAAGCTGATCGAAAACAACACGCGGCGAATCGGGATCCTGGAGGAGATGGCGCAGACGATCCACCGCGAGTGGTTCGTCCATTTCCGATTCCCCGGCCGTGAGAAGGCGAGCTCGACGCCCTCGCCCGTCGGCCCGATTCCGCAGGGCTGGGATGTCAAGAGGGCCACCGATGCGATGGCCGTTGATCCGCCGACCCTTGTGCCAAAGGAGGGAGAGAAGCCGTTCGTGCCGATCAGCGGCCTAGCCAATGACTCAATGCTCGTGCATGGTGTTGAGTCGCGCGCGGGCAATTCAGGGTCAAGGTTTAAGAACGGCGAGTTCCCCGTTTGCTCGCATCACTCCATGTCTGGAAAATGGCAAAACCGCATTCGTTCAGTTCCTGCCTACAGATGACGATGTCGCCTGTGGATCAACGGAATTCATCGTCTTGCGGTCGAAGACTCTCTGCCCAGAGTTCGTGTATCTCCTAGCGCGGTCTGCCGACTTTCGGAGTAACGCGATCAAGAGTATGACTGGGGCAAGTGGAAGACAGCGGGTACAGCCTGCATGCTTCCAGAGGTTCCTTCTCGCGCATCCAGTTCAGGGAACTCTTGCGGCATTTGCCGAACGGCGTATCCGGGATGTTTCGAATGATTCAAGTCCTTGCTGAAGAAAGCAGATGCCTTCCGCAGGACCAGAGACCTGCTCCTGCCCAGACTGATCTCCGGCGAGCTGGACGTGAGCGACCTCGACATCGACGTGGGGGATGCGGCGGCGTGACGCCGGGTCGGCTGTTCGCATTGACACTCCGGGTGGCATTGGGTACGCTTCCGTTACGATACGGATTGGCGCGTGAGGTACCCCATGGGCAAGGTGAAGGATATCGAGAATCAGGTCAAGGGGCTCTCCTCGGAAGAGCTGGCAACATTCCGCCAGTGGTTCGCCCGGTTCGACGCGGACGCCTGGGACCGGCAGTTCGAGGCTGACGTCAAGGCCGGCAAGCTGGATACCCTGGCACAGCGTGCGCTGCACGACCACGCTACCGGACGATCCACTGAGCTGTGAAGCATCACGCCTCCCTCGCCTTCTGGGCCCAATACCGCGCCTTGCCTGACTCTGTGCGAGAACTCGCCGACAGGTCATTCGCTCTCCTGAAGCCCCCCTCTTTTCCCCCCGGTCTCTGTTCTGGATCGGGACCCACGCCGAATACGACAAGATGGTCGGCTAGCGGGAGGGTCCTTCGTGGTTGCGGATGGGTCTGACTAATCGGAAGACGCTTTGATCGAGCAGCCGACGATTGCATTGTTCGGTGGAGCGGGTAGAGTCTGCCCTTCGCGGTGGTCTTGGGCGAGCTGGGTGTGAGCGAGATGGACATCCAGGTGGGGGCGGCCGTCTGATGGGAGTCCTTCTGGGGATGAGGAGGTGTGGGGATCCTTCAAAGGCTAGGAGGCCGCAAGGTAGCTTTTCACCTGCAGAATCCGAATGCCGGCAATGGCGGGGAGATCGCGGTCGTTCGTGAGATACACGGGGCATCTCGCGATCGCCGCGGTGGCGAGCTGGATGGCATCCGGCGTCTTGATGCGGGATACCGCGCGCAACTGCGCCGCGGTCCGCAGGACGGTACTGGTAATCTCCTCTAGACGCAGGCCGCGACTCCTGGTGAGGAGGGCTTCATACTGTGCAGCCAGGGGGGCGTTTCCGACGCGGTATGGCTGCACGAGAACTTCGAGGAGGGTTAGGGCCGAGGTGACGCCGGTGAGAGTTCCCGCTGCCATGGCGGCAAATACCGGTCGCACGATGGGCACGTACTGCGGATGCTCTTCGATGAGGTAGATGAACGGTGGCGTGTCAAGCGCAACCGGCCCGGACCCCAACGCCTCGATCAGTCCCACGCCTGACGCTCTTGCCGAATATACTGGTCCGAATTGACTCCCTGCCAGGCCTCTTTCCCAAGCCCCTGGAGATCCAGAATGGACAGTGCCGGGGGCTCTGTCAGTGCACGGTCGAGAATCTGAATTACCTCTTGGGCGACGGATCGTCGTTCGCGTTTCGCGCGGAGCTGGAGCTTCCGATACAGCTTGTCGGGAACTGACTTGATATTGAGCACAGCCATAGCTCTATTCCTCCATTTCAGGAGCATTATGGAGGAAGCGCATCGCCCTGTCAATATGCACATGGAACCGCTGGGGACGAAGCGCCGCCGGCCGATTTCCGGATGACCCGGGCAACCTGCCTATGCTAGATTCGATCGCACGACGATTCAGGCGGTAAAGGGAATCAGGCTTCCGTCGTTCCACCATTCTAGGATGCCATCCGTGGCAGGCTATTCGGAAGATGAGTTGATCGAGCAGCCGGCGATCGAGCTCCTCGAGCGTGCTGGGGTGGGAGACCGCCGACTGCTTCCACGAGTTCGAGCAGCCAGGCGGGAGCCCGCTTGGACGCGAGACGGCCTCCGAGGTTGTCCTAGTCCGGCGATTGCGCACGGCCCTGGAGAGGCTGAATCCGAAGGCGCCTGCCGAGGCCATCGCGCAGGCCATCGAGGAGATCACCCGCGACCGCAGCCGGATGCACCCGGCGGCGGCGAATCAGGAGATCTATCGGCTGCTGAAGGACGGGGTGAAGGTCAGGGCATTCGCTCGCGGCGGGCGACAAGGGGAAGGGGAGATCGAGAGACGTGGAGCCGGAGGAAGAGCGCGACGAGAGGATCAACGTCGTTGACTGGAATACGCCGGCCAATAACGACTTCTTCCTGGCCTCGCAGTTCTGGGTGTCGGGCGACGATGTACAAGCGGCGGGCCGACCTGGTCGGATTCGTCAACGGCCTGCCGCTGGTCTTTCGTGGAACTCAAGGCCGCGCACAAGTCCATCGAGTCGGCCTTCCGCGACAACCTCCGCGACTACAAGGCGACCATCCCGCAGCTCTTCTGGTACAACGCCTTCATCATCCTCTCGAACGGCAGCCAGAGCCGGATCGGCAGCGTCACGGCGGAGTGGGAGCACTTTGCCGAGTGGAAGCGGATCAACAGCGAGGGCGAGCAGGGGATCGTCTCGCTGGAGACGATGATCCGGGGGACGTGCGATCCGGCGCGGCTGCTGGACCTGGTTGAGAACTTCACGCTCTTCATGAAGACGAAGAAGGGTTTGGCGAAGATCCTCGCCAAGAACCACCAGTACCTCGGCGTCAACGCGACCCTCGCGGGGCTCCGGCACATCAAGGAGAACCAGGGGCGGCTGGGCGTCTTCTGGCACACGCAGGGCAGCGGCAAGAGCGTGTCCATGATCTTCTTCGCCCAGAAGGCGCTGCGGAAGATCTCGGGCACCTACACGTTCGTCGTCGTGACGGACCGGAAGGATCTGGACGAGCAGATCTACGACAACTTCGTGGATTGCGGCGCGATCACCGAGGAGCAGGCCCGCGCCGAGAGCGGCAAGGACCTCCAGCGGCGTGCTTGCCGAGGATCACCGGTACGTCTTCACGCTGATCCAGAAGTTCGGCACCGAAGAAGGGCGAGCGGTACCCGGTGGTCTCGCGGCGGTCGGACATCATCGTCATCACCGACGAGGCCCACCGGACCCAGTACGACACGCTGGCCCTGAACATGCGGAACGCGCTTCCCAACGCCGCCTTCATCGCCTTCACGGGGACGCCCCTCATCGTCACGGAAGAGAAGACCCGGCAGGTCTTCGGCGATTACGTCAGCATCTACAACTTCCAGCAGTCGGTCGAGGACAGGGCGACGGTCCCTCTCTTCTACGAGAACCGCATCCCGGAGCTTCAGCTCACCAACGAGAACCTGAACGAGGACATGGAGGACCTGCTGGAGGCGGCGGAGCTGGACGAGGAGCAGGAGAAGAAACTGGAGCGGGAGTTCGCCCGCGAGTACCAGCTCATCACGCGCGAGGACCGGCTCGAGCGGATCGCGCAGGACATCGTCCAGCACTTCATGGGGCGAGAGCAGGGCGGCAAGGCCATGGTCGTCTCCATCGACAAGGCCACGGCCGTCAAGATGTACGACAAGGTCCAGAAGCATTGGAAAGCATATCTCAAGGACCTGCGGGGCCGGCTGAAGCAGGCCAAGGACGCCGACGAACGGGCGGAACTGGCGGCCAGGGTCAAGTTCATGCAGGGAACGGACATGGCCGTGGTGGTTTCCCAGTCGCAGAACGAGGTGGAGGATCTGAAGAAAAAGGATGCAGACATCGCGCCCCATCGGAAACGGATGGTGAAGGAAGCCTTGGACGAGAAGTTCAAGGACCCCGACGATCCGTTCCGCATCGTCTTCGTCTGCGCCATGTGGATGACGGGGTTCGACGTGCCCTGCTGCTCCACGATCTACCTGGACAAGCCCATGCGAAACCATACCCTGATGCAGACCATCGCCAGGGCGAACCGCGTCTTCCGCGACAAGGAGAACGGGCTGATCGTGGACTACGTGGGCGTCTTCCGGAATCTCCAGAAGGCCCTGGCGATCTACGCCCCGACGGGAGGAGCGGGCGATACGCCGGTGCGGGACAAGGCCGAGCTGGTGAGCCTCCTGCGGCATGCCGTCGCGGAGGCGACCGACTTCTGCCGAGGGCTGGGGATCCAGGTCGAAAGGCTGATCGCGGCCAAGGGGCTCACGAAGGTCAAGCTCCTGGATGACGCGGTCGAGGCCATCCTGGTCAACGACGATACCAAGCGGCGGTACCGCCTGCTCACCGAGCGGGTCGCCCGGCTGTTCCGCGCCATCAAGCCCGATCCGGCCGTGAACGACTTTCAGGCCCTCTGCATCCTCTTCGAGGTGATCGCCGAGAAGATCCGCTCGCTCGGTGGGCCGGTGGACATCTCCGAGGTTATGACGGACGTGGAGGAATTGCTGGACCGGTCCATCGCCACGCAGGGGTATGCCATCCAGGCCCGGAAGCCGGTGGACCTCAGCCAGATCGATTTCGAGAGGCTGCGACAGCAGTTCGAGGCGGGGCGGAAGCGGACCGAGATCGAGAAGCTGCGTGGCTTGATTGCCGAGAAGCTCCAAGCGATGGTCCAACTGAACCGAAGCCGGATGGACTATCTGGAGAAGTTCCAGCAGATGATCGATGAGTACAACTCCGGCAGCGTGAACGCCGAAGAGCACTTCCGCCGGCTGGTGGAATTCTCCAAGACACTGAACGCCGAGGAGCGGCGAGGGATCGCCGAAGGCCTCAGCGAGGAGGAGCTGGCAGTCTATGACCTGCTGCTAAAGGCGGGGGTCACGCTGACGGCCACGGAAGAGCAGCAGGTGAAGAAGGTGGCCAAGGATCTGTTGGAGCGCCTCAAGGGCGAGCGGCTGGTGCTGGACTGGCGGAAGAAGCAGCAGGCGCGGGCCGCCGTCCGGCAAATGATCGAGCAGATGCTGGATCGCCTGCCGCCTGCCTACACACCGGGGGTCTACGAGCAGGCCTGCGAGCGGGCCTATCTTCACGTCCACGATTCGTACTTCGGGGAGGGAAAGAGCATCTACTCCATTCCACCCCCTCGGCCTTCATATGTCTCCTGACAACCCGAAACCGATCACGCGACTTCCTCTGAATCGACAACGCAGGGGCAGGGTGGCGGCCACGGTTGGCGATTGTTGGCGATTGTTGGCGATTCGATAGGACACGGAAATCGGCACTGTGAGTGCTTGATGAGCAGAACTTGTTGCGAATGAGTCAAGCTTGGGCCCCGCACACACCACCCAGCACTCATCCGTCATTCCGGCGGAAGCCGGAATCCAGACGCATCTCGGAAGGCTGGACCCCGGCTTCCGCCGGGGTGACAGCGTGTTTATGGCGACGGCCTGCACAACCGGGCATACCGCATGCCTGGTCGGTCTCAGGTGGAGCATCGTTAGACCATGCGACTGAATCGTGAAATGCTCCGGAAGCACCCGCTGCCTGCGGGCGTGAAGATGGGGAGCGCTGGATCCGCTGCCGGAGCGCGTGCTCCAGTTCGGCGAGGGGAATTTCCTGCGCTGCTTCGTGGACTGGATGATCGATGGGATGAACCGGCAGGGCCTGTTCCGCGGGCAGGTCGTCGTGATCCAGCCCATCGAGCGCGGGATGGTGGAGGCGCTCAACGAGCAGGATGGCCTCTACACCTGCATCCTGCGGGGGTTGCAGGGCGGACAGGTCATCGAGCGGCGGGAGATCATCACGGCGATCCGCCGAGGCATCGACCCCTACCGGGACTGGGACGCCTGCCTGGCCGCGGCCGCGCAGCCGGAGACTCGCTTCGTCGTGTCCAATACCACCGAGGCGGGCATCGCCTACGTGGAAGAACGGCGACCAGCGGGGACGTGCCCAGCCTCGTTTCCGGCGAAGGTCGCCGCGCTGCTTCACGAACGCTTCCAGCGTTTGGGAGGCGGTCCGAAGTCAGGGCTCGTCTTCCTCCCCTGCGAGCTGATCGACCGGAACGGCGAGCAGCTCCGGAGGCACGTCCTCCGGCACGCGGCCGCCTGGGGGCTCCCCCAGGAATTCGTTCAGTGGGTCTCGGTCCACAATCACTTCCTGAACACGCTGGTGGATCGCATCGTGCCCGGACACCCGCAGGATGAGATGTCGGCCCTCACGGCCGAGCTGGGCTATGAGGACCGGCTCCTCACCGCCGGGGAGATCTTCCACGTCTGGGTGATCGAGGGCGACGCGAAATTTGCCGAGGAGCTTCCGCTGGCGCAGGCGGGCCTGAACGTGGTCTGGACGAACGATCTTCGGCCCTACCGCACGCGCAAGGTCCGCATCCTGAACGGGGCGCACACGATGAGTTCCCTGGCCGCCTACCTCATGGGCCTGGAGACGGTCCGGGAGAGCTTGGAGGATCCCCTCTTCGGGGCCTACGTCCGCCGGGGCGTGTTCGACGAGATCCTGCCCGCGCTGCCGGTCCGCTCGGACGAGGACCGCGCGATCGCCGAGAGCGTCATGGAACGGCTGCGGAATCCCTTCATCAAGCATCACCTGATGAGCATCGCCCTGAACTCGGTGTCGAAGTACCGGGTGCGGGTCCTGCCGTCGCTCCTGGACTACCGGGCGGCGTACCGCCGGCTTCCGCCGGCCCTCACGTTCTCCCTGGCGGCGCTCCTTGCGTTCTATCGCGGCACGGAGATCCGGGACGGCGCCCTCTGGGGATCGCGGGCCGGCGGCCCGTACGCCGTGCGGGACGACGCCCCGGTGCTCGCGGCGTTTGCGGAGCAGTGGCGGGCCTACGAGGAGCACCGAGACCTCGGCGCACGTGTCCGCGCCCTCCTCGCCCGGGCCGACTTCTGGGGGGAGGATCTCTGTGCGATGCGCGACCTGGTCGAGGGCGTCACGATGCATTTGTCGCGCATTCTGACCCGGGGCATCCGCGAGGCGCTCGGGGGTATTGCCTGAAGGAGGAGCCATGCGCGTGGCGTTCGAGCAGGTCGACGTGTTCACGGATCGGCCGTTCGCGGGGAATCCGCTGTGCGTGGTCCCGGATGCGACGGGCCTCTCCAGTGAGCAGATGCAGGCCATCGCCCGGGAGATGAACCTGTCGGAGACGACCTTCGTCCTCCCGCCCACGGACCCCCAGGCGACCTACTGGATGCGGATCTTCACGCCCGCCAGGGAGATCCCCTTCGCCGGTCATCCCAGCGTCGGGACGGCCTACGTGATGGCCCGATCCGGCCGGTTCCGCCTGGACGCGCCGGTCACCCGCATCTTCCAGCAGGTGGGAATCGGGACGCTTCCTTTGGAGATCGAGGTGGCGAAGGGCCAACCGGGGCGGGTCATTATGACGCAAGGGAGGCCAAGCTTCGGCGGGGTCTTGCGAGATCTCGCGCCCATGGCCGAGGCCTTGGGCCTGGGCCCGCTGGTCCTGGCGCGGGCCAAGCTGCCCCTGCAGGTCGTCTCGACCGGGCTGGAGCACCTCATGGTCCCTCTGCCGGACCTCGAGACGGTGACGAGCCTCAAGCCGGACCTGACGGCGCTAGACCGAGTCCTCCGGGCGAACAATGCCCTGGGGTGCTATGTCTTTTGCTTGCAGACGAGCAGTCCGGACGCCTTTGCCCATGCGCGCCTCTTTGCTCCCGGCGCAGGCATCCTCGAGGACCCGGCCACGGGCTCCGCGGCGGGGCCGCTCGGAGCCTATCTCGCGGTGCACGGCAGCCTGCCGGCCGAACGGAAGACCTTCGTCGTCGAGCAGGGGATCGAGATGGGTCGGCCCAGTCAGGTCTGGGTCGAGGTCGGACGAGATGGACGGGGGATGCCCGAGGTAATCCGGGTCGGAGGGACCTCTGTGCCGGTCATCTCCGGGACGATCGTGGCCGAAGAAGGCAGTTGACGGGAAAGGGCATGCGGCATGACTGACGTGCGACTCTATTGCCATGAAGGCTGCCCCGCCTGTGCGTGGAGGCCAAAGCGTTTCTGGTGCGACAGGGAAGCGCCCACACACTCCACGATGTCGTCCGGGAACCTCTGGATGCCAGTGCCACCTTGGATCTCCTCCGGCCTTGCCGGCGGTTCTTCGTCCAGGTGGGCGAGGACCTCTGTGAAATCTGCGAAATCTGCGTAACTGTGAGGTCCGTCTCAGCTCGGCCAGCCGATGTACTGGCCGTCCTCCCACAACTCGACCATGCGGGCGAGGAAGGCCACCGAGGCATCGAAGCGCTGGGCCTGGCTCAATTGCCGGAGTGGAGAAGGGACCCGCTCGAGCCGCGGGCGCTCCATTTCGGAAAGATGGTAGTAGGACCGTCGCAGGCGTTCCAGGGTGCCTCGATTGCAGACGCCCAGATTGGAGGCGGGGGCGATCAGTGGGCGGGGGCTGTCGTGGAGGGGGCCCCAGTGCAGGCAGTCGCGCAGGTTGATCCCCAGAAGATCCCGCACGACTCTGGCGAACTCCATAAACCAGTCGGTCGTCCCGGTGCAGACCAGGCACCCGTTGCAGCCGTCGTGAACCACCACTGCCCGATACGCGGTGACCATTGGGCCGTCGCCGGTCATCCAGTACACGTGCCTGTAGTGGCGAAGGCGAAGCGGAGGCGGGGGAGCCGGACTTGCCTGTGGTCGCGCGCGGGTTACACGAGCGAGACGGGGAAGCGACGAACCCTTCATAGCAGCCAAAGTTTACCCGAACCTGCGGAGGTCAGGCAAGCGAAACTCGACAAGGGCCGCTCGGCCGATCCATGCCGCTTGGAGTCAGGGCTCTCCGGCCGTGGCGCTCTCCAGGCGCTGGGCCAGTTCCTCCCACTTCCCGTACAGGGAAGCCACCTGCTTTTCCAGGGCCTTCCGCTCTCGAGCCACCTCGCGCGCCCGTTCGCCATCCTTGTAGAGGTCGGGATTTGCCATCTGGTCGCTCAGGTCCCGAATGCGCTCCTCCATTTTGGCGATTTCCGTCTCCAGCTCCTTCAAACGGGCCCGCAACGGCGCAACGGCGCGGCCCTTTCGCTGGCGCGCCTCCGCCTCGCTCCGCCGGATCTCCTTTGGGCTCGCCTTCACCGCCGCGGCTTCCAGGGACTGAGGGCTCGGGACCGGGCGCTGGGGGCCAGCCGGAGACCCCGGCTTCAGCGCTTTGGCTGACGGCTGGCGGCTGGCGGCTGGCGGCTGGTCCTGGAGCTTCTTTTCCACGTAGTAATCGTAGTCGCCGTCGTACTCCCACAGCCGGCCGTCTCGCACCTCCACGACCTTGGTGGCGATGCGGTTGATGAAGTACCGGTCATGGGAGATGAAAAGCATGGTGCCCTCAAACTGGTCCAGGGCCTCTTCCAGCACCTCGCGGGCGGTGACGTCCAGGTGGTTGGTGGGCTCGTCCAGGCAGAGCAGGTTGGCAGGGTGGAGGAGCATCTTGGCCAGGGCGAGTCGGCTCTTCTCGCCGCCCGACAGGACGGTCACCGGTTTCTGAACATCGTCCCCCGAGAACAGGAAGGCGCCCAGGATCGTCCGCAGGCGGGTCACACCCTCAGCGTCGGCAACCGTCGCCAGCTCCTCCAGCACCGTGTTCCGGGGATTGAGGGCGTCGAGCTGGTGCTGGGCGTAGTAGTGCACGGAGACGTTGTGGCCCAGGACCCGCTCGCCGCGCTCGAAGGGCAGGACGCCCGCCACGACTTTGAGGAGGGTGCTCTTGCCGGCCCCGTTCACGCCCACCAGGGCCACCCGATCGCCCCGGAGCAGGCGGAAGTCGATCCCTGCGTACACCACGGCGTCCCCGTACGCTTTGTGGACCTTCCGCAGCTCGGCCACGATGGCGCCGGTCCGCTCGGGCTGCGGGAGGTGAAAGTGGATCCGCTTCGGCGCTCGGATGACCTCCACCTTCTCCAGCCGGTCGAGCTGCTTGATCCGGCTCTGGACCTGGCGAGCCTTGGTGGCCTTGTAGCGGAACTTGCGGATGAACCGCTCCATCTTTTCGATCTGCTCGGCCTGGGTGCGCTGGGCGGCCTCGATCTGCTCCTGCCGGAGGAGCTTCTGCGCCTGGTAGTCGTCATAGTCACCCGCATACAGCGTGAAGCGCCCCAGCTCCAGCTCCGCGATGCGGTCCACCACGCGATTCAGGAAGTAGCGGTCGTGGGAGATGATCACCACGGTGCCGTCATAGGCGGCCAGGAAATCCTCGAGCCATTGGAGGGATTCCAGGTCGAGATGGTTCGTGGGCTCGTCCAGCAGGAGGAGGTCGGGCGCCTGGAGCAGGAGCCGTCCCAGGGCGACGCGCATGCGCCAGCCGCCGGAGAATTTGGCCAGCGGATCGTGGAAGCTGTCCGCGCCGAACCCCAGTCCGCCCAGGATGGCTTTGGCCCTGGCCTCCAGGTTGTACCCACCCAGGGCCTCGTACTGGTGCTGGAGATCCCCGTACCGGCGCATGAGCTCTTCCGAGGCGCCGTTGTCGGCCTCGGCCATCTCGTGCGCCAGGAGTTCGAGTTCGTCCTCGAGTCGCTGGACCTGGGGGAACCCGGCCAGCAGGTGTCCCAGGACGGTCCCGTCCCCTGCCGGCGCGATCTCCTGCGGCAGGTAGCCGATGGTGACGGACCTGGCCCGCCGGACCTGGCCCCCATCCACCTCGATCTGCCCAATCAGGATGCGGCACAGCGTGGTCTTGCCGGCGCCATTGGGCCCCACCAGCCCGATGCGCTCGTCCCGGTTGATATTCCAGGAGAGGTCCCGGATCACCACCTGCGCGCCGAACGATTTGCCGATGCCTTCGAGCTGAATCATGCACCTTCCTGCGCAACAACCGGTCGCGTGCCCTTCGAGCCGGCAGATGGTAGCACGACATATGGACCAGCGGAAGGTGGGGTGAAGGATGGCTCGGCGGACCGGACAGGGCCGGGAGGCGGGTGGCGTGGTCTCAGGCGGGGAGGGGGTGCCCGAGAAGCGGGGAGGAGCAAAGAGGGACGGATGTCCCCCCCTGCCCGCGAAGAGATCCGGGCCGCGACACGACCGGGCTGGTCCTCCCGGGAATCGAGGTATCGGGGTGCCGAATCGTCCAGTGCGCTTCGCCTAGGCGGCGGACGGCAGGGCCTTCCGGTGGCGGAATTGTGGCGGGTAGCAACGCAGCGTTGATTTCGCCGCCTGAGGCTCGCCAGGCGTATAGGCCAGGGCGGTCGCGATCTCCTGAGCGATCTCCGCCTGGGTGCGCCGCTTTCGCCTGCCGGTCCCCAGGTTCATCTCCGCCAGGGCCAGCCGAATCTCCCTTCCCGCATCCAGGATGCTCACCAGGCTGGGCGCGTAGATGTGCCGGACGGTATAGCCGCAGACCGCACAGCGCTTATAGAAGAAGCGCCAGGTCGCGTCCTTGGCGTGCTGGCCGACCTCTTCCATGTGCGCGGCGCAGCAACGCGACGATTTCGTGGGGGAGACGATCCGGCGGGGGTATTCGTTCGCAGGCGGCTGATCATCCCGATACTCGATGATGTTTTCCATCATGGCTCCCAGGGAGAAGCCGGGCGCCCGCCGTCTCGTGGCGGAGAGCGCCCGGCTTCTCATCCGTACTGCGTTAGCCTTGCTTCAGCTCGAGAGCGGCAAAGAGGCTGGCGTCACCGCGCCGCACCAGGAGGAGCAGCGAGCCGTTGTCCTGCGCCTTCTGGCCGGCCGCCTGCAGTTCCTTCACCGACGTGACCTTCTCCTTGTTGACTTCCTGGATGACGTCGCCTGCCTGGAGGCCGGCGCGCTCCGCAGCGCTTCCCGGCTGGACCCCGACCACCAGGACCCCGCTGCCGGGGGTTACGCCTAGCCGGCTCGCAGTCTGCGGATCCAGATCCCGAACGGCCAGGCCCCACTTGTTCTGCGCCGGCGCCTGGCTGGAGGAGGACGCCGCCTCGGCCTGCTGGCCCGGCATCTCGGCCACCTTCACCTGGAGGGTCTGCTCCTTGCCGTCGCGCAGGATGGTCAGCGGAACTTCCTTCCCGACGGGGGTCTCCGCAACCAGCGTGGGCAGCATGCGCATCTCGCTCACGTCCTTCCCGTCAAAGCGCGTGATCACGTCGCCCGGCTTGAGGCCGGCCGCCTCGCCAGGGCCTCCCTTCTTCACGTCCGCGACCAGGACTCCTTTCTCATCCTTCAGGCCGAGGCTCTTGGCCAGCTCGGGAGTGATGGCCTGGATACCCACGCCCAGATAGCCGCGGGTCACGTGGCCAGTCTTTTCCAGTTGGGGCAGGAGGCTCTTGGCCATGTTGACGGGGACCGCGAAGCCGATGCCCTGGCCGTTGGGGATGATGGCCGTGTTGATGCCGACCACCTCGCCGCGCATGTTGAACAGCGGGCCGCCGGAATTGCCGGGATTGATGGAGGCGTCCGTCTGGATGAAGTCATCGTACGGGCCGGCGCCAATCACCCGTCCCTTGGCGCTCACGATGCCGGCCGTGACCGTGTTGCTCAGGCCGAAGGGGTTGCCGACGGCCAGGACCCAGTCCCCGACGCGGGTCTGCTCCGAGTCGCCCAGGGCCGCCACGGGGAGGGGGCTCTTCGGCTCGATCTTCACCACGGCGAGGTCGGTCTTAGGGTCTTGCCCGATGATCTTCGCCGGGTACTCTTCCTTGTCCGCCAGCGTGACCGTGAGCTCCTTGGCGCCCTCGACCACGTGGTTGTTGGTGAGAATCAGACCATCTGTGCTGATGATGAAGCCGCTGCCCGCCCCCTGCTGCCGGTATTCGTGGGGGCCCTGCGGCATGCCCTGGAAGAACCGGTTGAAGAAATCCCCGAATGGAGAGTCCGGGCCGAAGGGAGAATCCGGGCCGAAGGGAGAGCCGGGTCCCTGGACCTTCTCCACCTTGGTGACTTTGATGTTCACGACGCTCGGCGACAACTTTGCCGCCAGGTCCGCGAAGGTTATCGGAGCCCCCGATGGGGCCGCCACCGCGGGTGTCATGGGTGTGGCGCCGGCTGTCTCTGCGCGCAGCCGCCCGCCCGCCAATCCGATCCCCAGCCCGCTGCCCACGAGGAGTGCAGCGATCGCAATGACAATTACCCCTTTCCGGGCCGCCAGCCATTGCTTGCCTCGGTACCACATGGTCATACCTCCGTTGGATTGTCTGGTGAATTGCAGATGGGTAGGGACTCAATCTGCGCCAGAAGATAGCGCGGGAAGATGTGAGGCGCATTAAGGGGAAATTAGAATTCCTTAATCTGCGAAGGCCAGATAAACAGGGCGGTTCTGGGCGCGTGGAGCACCTGGGGAGGGGGCGTCCGGCCCGGAAAACATTCGCGGCAGACGCAATGACAACGCATCAACAGCAGCAGCGCGCCTGCGCTATTCCGTGGACTTTGGCTTTCCGGGGTCGCCTTGGTCGGCGGCTGCCTGCGCGGCGTTGAAGCAGGCGTAGCAGATCGGTCCCTTCTCCGTCACCATTTTTTGGTGCTCCCGCCTCGGCCCGAGGTCGCGGCCGCACTTCCAGCAGGTCGGCACGGATGTCTCTCCTTTTCCCAAGAGCGCCCGAAGCTTGGCGAGGGCCTCACCCCGGCGCGTGAGGGCCTTGGCCTTTCCCTGGAAGATGCGGCCTGAGGCCCCGCCGCGCCCGTTCAGGATTGCCGCGACCTCGCGCCCAAGCTGCGCGGGATCGAGCACAACTTCCTCGCCGGCGCAGAGGACGAAGGGCCCCTCGTCGGCCTCGCCCGCCGTGAGGAGGGCCAGGCGGTCCGGCGCCAGGCGAACGAACTCGCGGGCGGCTCGCTGGAGAAAGGCCGCGTCGCGGTCGGGCCAGTGAGCGACGGCGATGCGTTCGCCGCCGGCCGCCAGCGCGTGCGTGCTCTCCACGACCAGCTCCTCTTCGAGGGCGCGGATCCGCCGCTGGGCGTCCCGCAACTGGTCGAGCTTCATCGTCCCGGCCGCGACCAGGTCATCGTCCCCGGCATCGAGCAGTTGCCGGAGGCGGGCGGTGCGCTCGTGGTGGGCGGCCAGGAGTTGTCGGAGTCGCGCCCCGGCCACGAAGAAGAGGCGGGTCCCGCCCCGCATCGACTCCGTGCCCAAGAGCTTCAGGGCCTCGATCTCGGCGGTCGAGCGCACGTGGGTCCCGCCGCAGGTGTTCAGGTCGATCCCGGCGATCTCCACGAGGCGGATGTCGCCGGTGTGGCCCGCCGGGAGGCCCCGTGTCCGCACCGGGAGCGTGGCCAAGGCGTCAGGGCTCACTCGCCGCGCGGTGACAGGGCGGGCGGCGCGGATTTCGGCGGCGACGGCCTCCTCGAGAGCGACAAGCTGATCCGGGGGGATGAATGGCGCGTCCAGCTCGATGTCGGCCACCCGCTCCCCGAGGTGAAAGGCCGTCGTATGCCAGCCGAAGCGCTCCTGGGCCACCGCGGTCAGCAGGTGCTGTCCCGTGTGCTGCTGCATGTGGTCGAATCGCCGCGCCCAATCCAGCTCCACGCGCACCGTGCCCGTGGGAGGCGTCCGCGCCAGGAAGTGGCGGATCTCGCCCGCAGTCTTGCGCACGTCCTCGACGGGCACCTCGGCGATCCGCCCGCGGTCCGCAGGTTGCCCGCCGCCCTCCGGGTAGAAGATCGTGTCGGCCAGGACCACGAACGGCCGGCCCCGATCGGTGCCGGTGCCGACGACCTCGGTCTCCAGCGACCGGAGGAAAGGATCACGCTCGTATGCAGGGATCTGGCTCATTGGGTCTACCCCGTGCCTGTGAGAGAAACCAGCGGAGCATCGCTCCGTTGCCCCATCGTGTCAAGCAAAACGCCCGAGCTCCCGCCCCTCGTCCACCTCGCCTCCTGCCTCCCGTCCAACGCCTCCCGGTTCTTTCCCCTTGACTTCCCTCCGCGCTCCCGGATAGCGTCTCGTCGGCATCTGCCATTCGCCAGTACAGCCACGAGGAGGCAAAACGGTGAGTGCGACCCGACTTCTCATCAGGCGATCCACACTTATCCTGCCGGTCAATGTGCCGCGATTCGTCGAGAAGGCTCACCTCCGAGGGGCGGATGCCGTCATGCTGGACCTGGAGGACGCCGTCCCTGTGGGCGAGAAGGATGCGGCCCGCCGACGCATCCCGGAAGCCATCCCCCTGGTCGCGCGCGGCGGCGCCGAGGTCTTCGTGAGGGTCAACCACGACGCCGCCATGCTCGTGAACGATCTGGAGGCGGCGGTGCACCCGGGCCTGGCTGGGATCTGCCTTCCGAAGACCGAGTCGGTCGAGCAGGTCGAACGCCTGGACGCCGAGATCGCCAGGTTGGAGCGGAGCCGGGGGATCCCTCCCGGGCAGACCGAGCTGGCCCTGCTCATCGAGAGCCCCCGCGGCCTGCTGCACCTGGAGGCAATCGCCGCCGCCAGCCCGCGGGTCCGCACCATCAGCCTGGGCCCCGAGGACTATTGCCTGGCGCTCGGGGTTGAGCCCTCGGGGGATGGATTGGAGCTGCTCTACGGCGTCTCGAGAGTCGTCACGGTCTGCAAGGCGTCCGACCTCAGCCCCATGGGCCTTCTGGGGAGCATCGCGGGATTCCGGGACCTCGGCACGTTCGAGCGCGCCGCCGCCCGGGCCCGGGACCTCGGGTGTGTTGGGGCCTCCTGCATCCACCCGGATCAGGTGCGGGTCCTGAACCGTGTGTTCTCGCCGCCGCCTAGGAAGCTAGAATACGCCCGCAGAGCGGTGGCGGTGTTCGAGGCGGCGTTGCGACGCGGCACGGCCTCCGCGGATCTCGACGGGGCGATGGTGGACACCCCCGTGTATCAGCGTGCCCGCTACATCCTCGAGCAGGCGACGGCCATCGCGGCGGTGGAAAAGCGCAAAGCTGACGCCCTCGCCCGCCTCGGGTGAGGGGAGGAGGGTGCCATGTACGTCCTGGTAGTGACAATCGACATCAAGCCCGGATTCAAGGATACGTTCGTCGCCGCGATGCTGGACGACGCCCGCGGCTCGGTTGGCAACGAGCCCGGCTGTGTGCGCTTCGACGTCATCCAGGACGAGAAAGAGCCGAACCGGATCTACCTGTACGAGGTCTACAAGGACCGTGCGGCATTCGACGTTCACGTGACGACGCCACACTTCCTCAAGTGGAACGAGACGGTGAAAGACTGGTTCGCGTCGCCGCCTGTCGTGGGATCGGGCCCCAGCCTCTTTCCCGCCGACGCCGACTGGAACAGGGACTGGAAGGCACGCTAGAGGGGGCCGCATGGACGGAACGGATCTCACAGAGTTCATTCGCTCGCAGCGGAGGGAGGCGGCGCAATCGAAGGCGCCCCTCACGGGCATCCGGATCCTTGATCTGGGATCGGTCGTCGCCGGCCCCTTCGCGGCCACGATCCTCGCCGATTACGGCGCCGAGGTGATCAAGATCGAGCCCCCCAACATCCCCGACGCCATCCGCTACTGGGCGGTGGTCGAGGAGCGCTACCAGCCCTTCTGGCTGTTCGCCTCGCGGAACAAGCTCCCCATGACGCTGAACCTGAAGCACCCCGACGGCCAGCGGATCCTCGCCCAGCTCGTGGAGCAATCCGACGTCCTGCTCGAGAACATGCGCCCCGGAACGCTCGATCGCCTGGGCTTTCCCGCCGCCAGACTCTGGGAGGTCAACAGGGGCCTGATCATCGGCCGCATCTCGGGCTACGGCCAGACCGGTCCTTACGCAGCCAAGCCGGGCTTCGGCACGCTGGCCGAGGCCATGAGCGGCTTCACGTACATGAACGCCCATCCGGGCGGCCCGCCGACGAACCCTCCGCTCGCCCTGGCGGATCTGATCTCCGGTCTTCATCTGGCTCTAGGCGTGACGATGGCGCTCCGCGGCCAGAAGCGGGGGGAACGTGGCGGCCAGGAGTTGGACCTCTCGCTCTATGAGCCGCTCTTCAGCCTCATGGGGGCCGACTTCCTGATCTATGCCCTCTCCGGCGTTCCTCCGACGCCTGCGGGAAACGAATCGCATTACACCGCCCCTCGGAACAGCTATCAGACCAAGGACGAGAAGTGGGCGGCCCTGTCGGCCAGTTCTCAGGCGCCCTTCGAACGGCTGATGGACCTCGTGGGCCACCCAGAGCTGAAGGAGGCGGTGGGCTTTCGGAACAATTCGGAGCGGATTCAGAAGGCGAGCCGGGAAGTTCTGAACCGTGTCATCGGCGACTGGATCAAGGCGCGACCGCTTGACACGGTTTTGGAAGAGTGCGAGAAAGCCGGGGTAACCATCGGCCCCGTCTATAACATGGAGGGCATCGCGAACGACCCGCACGTCAAAGCGAGGGGCAGTCTCATCTCCGTGTTCGATCCGGCCTCCGGGAGAGATATCCCCTTCCCCGAAACGCCCATTCGGCTGTCCGTAACACCCGGCAAGATTCGCTTCCTTGGCCTGCCCATGGGCGCTGCTAACGAAGTCGTCCTGGGCGACCTCCTGGGCTACGGCCCCCAGCAGATCGCCGCCCTCAAGTCCTCCGGCGCGATCTGACCGGCTGCCCGAAGATTGCACCACCAAGTCACCAAGACACCAAGGAAGAAGTGAGGCGGGGAGCACGCATCCTCTTGGTGCCTTGGTGTCTTTGTGGTGAAACGTCTTTTGGGCTCGGGTTACTGGTCGGCGGCTTTGTTGGTCTCCTGGACGCGTTGCCGCTCCTGATCCAGGATCGGGGCGAGGCGCTGCTCGAGGCCGCGCTTGGTCGGGTCAACCGGCCCCGCTGTGCTCGGCGTCCCGGGGATACTTCGAAGGGCGTCCTGAACGTTTGCGCCCTCCTGCAGGTACGAGAGGACCAGGTATCCCACGATGGCCAGAGCCAGAACCAAGCCGGCGATTCCGAGGATCCTCATGGCGCATCCTCCCCGCGTCGCCTGGGGAGACTCCCGAGCACACACCAGCACTGCGCGGTAGTGTACCCGCAATTGGTCGAAGAGCAACCGGAAATGTCGGAATGGAGGAGGACGCGATGGCGACAGCCAGACTGATCGAGTACGCCGAGGCCGGTCCGGAGGTGCGCGCCGTCTTCGACGATATCAAGCGCACCCGCAACGTGCCGGACGTGAACAACTTCTGGAAGGTCCTAGCCAACCACCCTCCCACGTTGCAGCGCACCTGGGCGAGCCTCAAAGAGGTCATGGAGCCCGGGGCGCTGGATCCCCTGGTGAAGGAGATGCTCTACCTTGCCGTCAGCATCGCCCAGAGCTGCGAGTACTGCATCGCCTCGCACACGGCGGCGGCGCGCAAGCGCGGCCTGACCGATGCGATGCTGGGGGAACTCCTGGCGGTCGTCGGCATGGCCAGCGAGACCAACCGGCTGGCCACGGGCTGGCGCGTGCCGATCGACGAGGCCCTCCGGTAAGGGGCGGCCTGCTCTGCAGCTCGATCCGAGCTGTTCCGTCCCCTGCCCGCGTGCGCCACGGATCTCGGACGTGTGCGGAGCTGCCAAGATATAGTGATACCTTGACATCAAGGAATATCGATACTAGTCTTGAACTGGAGGTGAGCGAACGATGCCTCGAAGGGCTTTCTCGACCACGATGCAGGCGGATATGTTAAAGGCGCTCAAGCTATACGCCGTGAAGCACGACCGGCCGCTCAACGAGGTGCTGGAAGAAGCCGCCGCGACCTACCTGGCGCAGAAGGCTGCGGAGGATCCCGACGCCGAGTTCTTCAGTCACCGGGGAGGCGAGCCGCTCGAAGATTGCCTCGCAGCCATCGAGCGACGCCTGGCCGCCATCAAGAAGCGTCGTGCTTAGAATTCGCTTCCGACGGTCGGCCAAGCGTGAACTGTTCGAACTGGACGACGAGGCATTCCTCCGCGTGGCTCGTGCGATTCTGGAGTTACAGGAAAACCCTCGACCGCGCGGCTATGACAAGGTGGCCGGCCGGGAGGACCAGCTCCGCATCTGGGCGGGACGGGAGCATCGGGTCCTCTACGAAGTTGACGAGAAAGATGGACGCATCATCATCGTCGCCGTCCGCCGCAAGGACGAATCCACCTACAAGTAGCTGGCCCTGTGCTCCCCTGTTCTCCGGCCCCTTTCGGTTTTGTGCTTCGGCACCCCCGCAGGCATGCTCTCCTGGTCCCATGGCGCCTTTCCTCTTGACTTCCCCCTCACCTGGGCGATAACTTCATCGTACGTGTCCCGCTTCCTTTCGTCCCGGCGGCCTCTCAGATGGTCCGCACGATTGCCGGTCACTCTGTCGCATTTTCTTGAACAAATCAAAAATTTGTGCAGAATGCATCCCGCGGGCTCGGGCCGGATGGGCGGGGGCGGGCCTGCCAACAACCCATGGCGGCGAGGTGACACATGGCGGAGAAGAACACGATCGGCTGGAAGCTGCAGGCGGTGCGCGAATCTCGGAAGCTGAGCCTGGAGGCGCTGGCGGACCGGGCGGGGCTGCCGGCGCAGGTCGTCGGGCAGATCGAGTCGGGGGCGCTCGTCCCCTCGCTCTCCCCCTTGATCCGGATCGCCCGGGCCCTCGGGGTGCGGTTGGGCACCTTCCTCGACGATCAGGAGAATGTGGGTCCCGTGGTGGTGCGTACCGGGGAGAAGCGCAAGGTCATGCACGTCTCGGACAAGGACCACCCCGGAGCCAGCGACCTGGACTTCTTCTCCCTGGCGGCCAACAAGGCGGGCCGCCACATGGAGCCCTTCCTGATCGATATCTATCCCTCCTCCGCCCAGGAGGTACATCTGTCCGCCCATGAGGGGGAGGAGTTCATCTACGTCATCGCGGGCCAGGTGGAGATCTCCTACGGTACCGAGACCCACCGGCTGTCCCCCGGTGACTCGATCTACTACGACAGCATCGTTGCCCACAGCGTGCACTGCGCCGGGGATCGGCCGGCCCAGATCCTGGCCGTCGTGTACGCGCCAGCCTGATTCCGGGAGGAGAGACGATGGAGTACATCACCGAGACGCTCGGACAGGTCTTGGAGCGCGAGGTCGCCCGCCATCCCGACAAGGAGTTCATGATCTACCCCGACCGGGATCTGCGTTTTACCTATGCGGAATTCAATCGCCGAGTGAACCGCCTCGCCAAGGGCCTGCTCGCCATCGGCCTCAAGAAGGGTGACCACCTCGGCATCTGGGCCACCAACGTGCCCGACTGGCTCACCTTCCTCTTCGCCACAGCCAAGATCGGGGTCATTGCGGTTACGGTGAACACCGCCTACCGGCTCCACGAGTTGGAGTACCTGGTGAAGCAGTCGGATATCAAGGCCCTCTGCCTCATCGACGGTTTCCGCGACATCGACTATGTGGCCATAATCAACGAACTGGTACCCGAGCTGAAGTCCTGCGAACGCGGCCGGCTCGAGAGCACGCGCTTCCCCAGGCTCAAGAGCGTGATCTTCATCGGACCGGAGAAGCACCGGGGGATGTACAACACCCAGGAGCTGCTCCTGCTCGGCGGCCACACCAGCGACGAGGAGTTGGCCGCGGGCCGCGGCGAGCCTCACCTGCCACGACGTCATCAACATGCAGTACACCTCGGGCACCACGGGCTTCCCCAAGGGCGTGATGCTCACCCACCACAACATCCTGAACAACGGCTTCCACATCGGCGAGCGCCAGAACTTCACCGACGCCGATCGGCTCTGCCTGCACGGTGCCGCTCTTCCACTGCTTCGGCCTGGTGCTCGGGGTCATGGCGGTCGTACACGCACGGAGCCACGGCCGTCGTCCTGGAGAGCTTCGACCCGCTCCTCGCCCTGGCCTCCGTGCAGAAGGAGCGGTGCACGGCGCTCTACGGCGTCCCGACCATGTTCATCGCCGAGCTGAACCACCCCATGTTCAAGCTGTTCAACCTCTCCTCGCTGCGCACGGGCATCATGGCGGGCTCGCCCTGCCCGATGGAGATCATGAAGCGGGTGATCTCGGACATGCGCTGCCGCGACATCACCATCGCGTACGGCCTCACCGAGGGCTCGCCGGTCATGACCCAGACCTCCACCGACGACCCCATCGAGATGCGCGTCTCCACCGTCGGGCAGCGCCTGCCGGGGATCGAGGTCCGGATCGTGAACCCCGAGACCAATACGGAGGTGCCGCCGGGGACGCAGGGCGAGGTGGTCTGCCGGGGCTATAACGTGATGAAGGGGTACTACCAACTGCCCGAGGCCACCACCCAGGCCATCGATGCGGACGGGTGGCTGCACTCCGGGGACCTCGGCACCATGGACGAAAAGGGCTATTTCAAGATCACCGGCCGGATCAAGGACATGATCATCCGGGGCGGCGAGAACATTTCGCCCCGCGAGATCGAGGAGTTCCTCCTCCGCATGGAGGGCATCCGGGACATCCAGGTGGCCGGGATCGCCAGCCCCAAGTACGGTGAGGAGGTTGGCGCGTTCGTCATCAAGAAAGACGGCGCGACAATCACCGAGGAGGACGTGCGGGATTTCTGCCGGGGCAAGATTGCCAATTTCAAGATCCCCAAGCACGTGTTCTTCGTAAACGCCTACCCCATGACCGCCAGCGGCAAGATCCAGAAGTACAAGCTGCGGGAGCTCGGCGTGAAGCTCTTGCAGGAGGGCGGGGTCGAGCCGGTCTGACGGACGCCTTCCGCAGGGGGATCATCAGCCGCCAGGGTCACCTCGCATCAGCGCCGGGCGACCCTGGCGGTTGGCATTTTCGCAAACAGGCTGACAGGGGTCAGGCCTTTCCGAGGGGCCCTGCGGGCGGTCCTGGCCGGCGTCAGCCGCGCTCGACGGCCATAAGGGCGGCCCGCATCCAGCCCAGGGCGTAGGCCATCCCCGCGTGCCACGGGGCGTCGCACGCGAGCAGGGGGGTGTGGTCGGGGACGATCACGCCGTCGAAGCGGTTCCCGTGCAGGATGCGGAGCACGCGGAGCATGTCCGTGTCCCCGTCGTCCACGAACGTCTCGTGGTAGCAAGGCACCTTCCCCCGGACGTTTCGCAGGTGCACGTAGGCAATCCGCCCGGTCCGGCTGTACCGGTCCACCGAGGCGTACACGTCCGCCCCGACCATCTCCGACACCGTGCCCACACAGAAGTCGATGGCGTTCATCGGGCTCGGCGCAAGGTCGAGGACGCGCTGGAAGAGATCGGGATGGTAAACGAGGCGAGCGGCTCCCCGCAGTTCCGGCAGCGGCGGATCGTCCGGATGCAGCGCCAGCTTCACCTCGGCCTCCTCGGCCACGGGGATCATCTCGGCGAGGAAGGCGGCGAAGCGCCGCCAGATCTCTCGGGGGCCGACGGGTTGGACCGTGTTTTGCGGGTTGTCGGGATCGAACCGGTCAGGGTCATAGACCATGTTCCAGACCATCCCGGCGGGGATGGGTGGCTGCGGCGGATTGAGGAAGCCGACCGAGCGTGCGCCACCCCGCGCAAACGGCCCCTCGGTCCGGCCCCAGACCCCGGCTAGACTGAAGTTATACCCGATCGTCCGGACGCCTGCCCGCCCCACGTCCCGCAGGATGCGTGTAAGGTGCTCCATCTGCTCCGCCCGATGTGGGCCGTCCAGCAGCACGTCGTACCAGTGGGCCGGGGCGAAGTTCTCCAGCGCCTCCAGCTCCAATCCCTCGGCATTGACCATTGCCTTGAGGTCGCGCAGCCCCTCATAGGTCCAGAGCGGGTCGTCGGCCTCTGAGATCCCGAAGCCGAGATTTGCCTGATCGGAGGTGAGGATCTTGGATTCGCCACGGGTGAAATGGCCCGGCAGGTGGGCCACAATGTGCGTGGCGCCGGCCTGGCGCGCAAAGCGCAGCGTCTCGCGATTCAGAAGTGCCCGGTACAACCCGAGACCGAGCTTCATGGTGTCTCCTCCAAGGCAGCGGGTTTCACTTTCCCGCGGCCGGGGCGGCCACAGGTGGAAACCGTTCCGAGCTCCGCAGGAAGGGATCGCAGGCGGCTATCATACCCTGCGGACCCAGGGTGGTGAAGGCCTCGCGAGGAGTCAGGCGCAGAGCACCGGCCGGAATTTGCCTTCGTCGACCGGCGGGGCCTCTGATATACTGCGCGGCGCTCGGATTGGGCGCTGTTGTCCAGCCCGGGCCAGGCTCGGTGGGCTGCGCGTCAGACCCACTCACCCAAGGAGAAGTTCCATGCGGAAGCTGCAAGGGAAAATCGCCCTCGTCACCGGCGCGAGTACCGGCATGGGGCGGGCCATTGCCATCGCCATGGCGGCGGAGGGCGCGAACCTCGGGCTGGTGGCCCGCAGTCCGGATCGGCTGGAGGAATCCGCCACCGAGGCCAGGGCCAAGGGAGTGGAGGTCCGGACGTTCCCCGGGGATGTGGCGGACAACACCTTCGCGAAGCAGGTCATCCAGAAGCTCATCGAGTGCTTTGGCCGCATCGACATCCTGGTCAACAACGCCGGCACCAACACCTTTCACCGCAACCTGGCCGACACCTCCGTCGCGGACTGGCGGCGGGTGCTGGAAACCAACCTTACCGGCCCTTTCGTGTTCACCCGACATATCCTGCCGCACATGCGCCAAGCGGGACGGGGCCAGATCATCACCATCTCCTCGGCCGCCGGCATGCAGCCGAGCGCCCCGGCGGGAGTGGCCTACTCCGCCTCCAAGCACGCCTTGCATTCCCTCTCGGGCTCCATCAACCTCGAGGAGCGCCGCCACGGCATCCGCGCCTGCATCATCGCGCCGGGAGAGACGGATACTCCGAACCTGGACCTGCGGCCGCGCCCTCCCGTCAAGGAAGACTTGGCGAAGACGATGCGACCGGAGGATATTGCCAACGCCGTGGTCTATGTCGCGACCCAGCCGGAGCATGTCTCGGTCGAGATGCTTGTGATCTGCCCGACGGCGCTCCGGAACTATCAGGCCGACTATGAGCGTTACGTGGCCGAGGGCCATACGCAGGTCGTCCTGGACTAGCCAGACCCCTCCAGCTTCGAGCGGGAAGAGGGAACTGGCAGCACAGGCAACGTCTGACACTGCGCCAGACAGGAGGGAGGGCAATGCGATACCGATTCCTCGGGTCATCCGGCCTGCTGATCTCGCGCATCACGCTTGGGACCATGACGTTCGGCGCCCCCGAGTGGGGATGCGACGAGCGGGAAGCACATGCCATCCTGAAGCAGTTCCTGGATGGCGGCGGCAATTCCATCGACGCGGCGAACGTCTACGCAGGCGGGAGGGCCGAGGAGATCATCGGGACCTTCCTGCCGCAGATCCCCCGGGAGCAGGCCGTCCTCGCCTCCAAGTGCTACTTCCCCATGGGGACCCAGCCCAACCACTACGGCCTCTCCCGGAAGCACATCCTCGCCTCCTGCGAGGCGAGCCTGCTCCGGTTGCGGACCGATTATATCGATCTTTACTACCTCCACGGCCCCGACCCCATTACGCCGTTGGAGGAGACCCTGCGGGCCTTCGACGACTTGGTCCGGCAGGGGAAGGTGCGGTATGTCGGCGTGAGCAATCTCTTTGCCTGGCAGATCGCCAAGGCGGCCGGGGTCGCGGCCCGGATGAATCTGGGGTCGCCGGTGGCGGCGCAGTACATCTACAGCCTGATCCATCGGGAGCCCGAACGCGAGATCGTTCCAGCCTCGGTGGACCACGGGCTCGGCGTCCTCTGCTACGGGGCCCTCGGAGCGGGCCTGCTTACCGGGAAGTACAAGGGCGCGGCCGAGCCGCCGAAAGGCAGCCGCATGGAGCGGCGGGCGCAGATCGACGGGGCGCGCTTCTGGCACCCGAAGGGGTTCAAGGTCGCCCAAGCCGTCGAGCAGGTCTCTGCGAAGACGGGCATCCCCATGGCGAAGCTCGCCATCGCCTGGCCTCTTCGGCGACGGTTCGTCGCCTCGATCATCGTGGGCGTGCGGACCCGGGAGCAGCTTGCGTCAAACCTGGAGCCGGGCGACTGGGACATGCCGGAGGACGTCTGGAAGGCCCTGGAGGAACAGACCCGGCCGGAGGAAGAGTACCTCACCTGGTTCAACCGGACGAGCTATGCGCGCTTCTTCGCCGCCGCCGACTTCCACGATGAGCGCGCCGAGCTCCTGTAGCGTGAGCTGCTGCTGGGGGGCGGTGTCGGGTTGCTGGCCCCGGCGGGCGGGAGGGGCATGTTCTTTGGGATGAGGGATCGGCGAGACATCCAGCCCGCCTGCCAGACTCGACCGATATCCGGAGAGAACCTCTGACGGAAGAGGATACTAGCCGAATGCTGATGGAATTCCTCGAGCGCCGCCTGGCCAGCCACCGAAAGCTCATCCTGTCCCACGTCCTTGCGATCAATGGGCTCATGCGCCTCCTCATGAAGGTCCGGAACACCGGCGAGCCATGGACCCCCGAGGAGCGGCGCGAGATCCGCAGCCACCTCTGGAGCATCGCCAGGCTGGTTCCCATTCTCACCGTTTTCCTGCTTCCCGGCGGGCTGCTCTTGCTCCCCATCCTTGCAGAGGTTCTCGATCGACGGAGCGCGCCCAGGCGATAGGCCTACGCGCTGAGAAGTGCGGAGTTTGTGCAGTTACGAGAGGACGTGGTGGATCGCCGCCCGGAGCTGCGCCGGCTCATCGGTGCCGAGGAGGAACTGCTTCCCGCTCTTGAGCTTCACGGCGACCGCCCGGAATCCGGAGACATTGTAGAGCCAGCCCCGGGACGTGTAGTGGATCCCCCAGCCTTGCAGGAAGGTCGTCTCGGTCACCTCGACCCTCTCGATCTCCTTCAGCGGGACTTCTTTGCGGATGAGGCCCGGTCCGAACCGTCACTGGAGCGCCCGATCGGTGATCCGGACCGTCAGGGACGAGAAGAAGAATCCGCAGATCGCCAGGATTCCGGTAAGGGTGAGCACCATGCCCCGCACCGCCGGCACCAGCCTGTCGAGTCCGAGGAGGAAGAACACCGCTACCAGGAGAGTCACCAGCAGGATCGTTCCCCGCTGTGTGTGCTCATACCGGATCATGTGCCGGCTCGCCTTTCTCCTGCCGCCCCTCTGGAATCCTCCGGCCGCTACCGGCCGCCTCCCGTCGTCCGGCTGCCGATCAATCCGCATTCCGGCACCGACAATGTCCTTCCCCCGCCGCCTATTGCATGAGCTTTCGGCCGGCCTCCCACGCCTTCCCGGCCTCCTCTCCCACACTCCAGTAGGTGTTGTCCGGCATGGTGAGGGTGAAGGGTCGCATCTTTGTGATGTCCGGGTTACCGACGGTGAGGGTGTCCTCGTCGGCATAGGCCTCCGCGATCTCACCAATAAAGAGGTCGTTGGAGGGGAGGGAGACCGTTTCGACGAGCGTGCAGGCCAGGCACAGCGTGCATGCCCGGACCAGGGGGGCGCTTCGCAGCTTCCCGTAGAACACGTCAAAGAGCTTCGACTTGTCCACCTCCCGGCCGGAGACAAGCCCGCAGTAATCCACCTTCACGAGGAGGTCCACGCCGGGGACATTGACGCCGAATTCCTTGTGCTCGCGGATGCCGCCGTTCGTGTAATGCCGCTTGCTGAGTCCGATGGCGAGCATGGGCGGCTGGTAGTTCACGCGCGAGATCCAGCCGACCGCCAGGAAGTTCGGCTTCTCGTCCACCACCGCTCCGACCAGCACGACCGGCATCGGATAGATGGACACGTTGTTGCCGATTCGGGTCATTCCCATGGGCAGCTCCTTCGGGGCAAAAGCAATCTGGCAATTCGGTACCCCCGGTTGCTTGATCGCCAGATTGCCCGCCTCGGCTCTCGGCTCTTCCGATCAGGGCTTTCCTGGCTTCTTCCGGGGCACGGAGAGTGTTTGCCAGTGCTGCCACTCCAGGTGCTTGGCCAGAAAGACGATCTGGCCGACGTGGCTGGCGTAGTGACTGAACTGGCCCAGAATGGCGTCCACGACAGGAAGTTCTTTCCCGTGCACCCGGACCGTCTGCTGCAGGTTCGCGGGGGTAAGGGTCGCCAGGGTATTGAAGAGACAGGTCCAGCCTCTTTCCCAGGTCGCCATCAGGTCGGCGCGGGTCAGGCTGGGCGCGGGCTCGAACTCGGCGTCCCGCTTTCGGGTCGGCTTGTCCCCGTCCGTGGTGAGGAAGTCGGTCCAGCGCGACACCATATTCCCGGCGATGTGCCGCACCAGGATGTCGATACTGTTCGACTCCTCGTCCAGCCGCGCGTGCAGTTTCGTATCATCCCTCACCTGCGCGATGGCCTTGTCCCCCTGCTCCTTGATCTTTCGCAGCGCCTGCGTGATGGTCCTCAGGAAGTCGCTGCCGATTGCAGAACCGATATCAGGCATGGCTCAGTTCTCCTTTGCTTTATCCGAGCAAGTGCACGGCAGCCCTAAAGTTGCGCGAGGAGTCGGTCATAATCGGCATGCGAGCCAATCCAGAACCATCTGGATCATGAGTAGAGCACTTCGTCGCGATTGTTATGGAAGCAGAGCTTCGCCGCCACGTAGAGCAGCTTGAGCCGGGCGATCCGCAGGGTATGGTCCGGCATCCGAATCCGCTGGGGTTCTGGCACAGGCGTCCCTCGCTGCGCCTGCCGCTCGGCGTGGCCCGCCAGCAGCTTCATCCAGCGCCACAGGTTGTAGGCCAGCATCACCACCTGGAAGAAGGCATGGTGGGCCTGGAAGCGCTTCGAGGGGATGGCCAACACCCCTTCCCGCTGGGCCTCGCCGATGAGGGGCTCGACGGCAGCGCGCTGGTCGTAGTCCTCGATGACCGTGTGGGGGCGGCCCGGCACATTCGTGACGAACACCCGGTAGGCGTAGTTCTCCCCGTCCAGCAGCGGCAGCTGCCGCTCGCGCAGCGCCTCTTTGCGGATGCGCATCACCACGAACCGACACGGCACCTCCCAGCCCTGCGGCTGATAGAGGCACTCGTTGTACTCGTGCTCCCCGTGCCGGTACCAGCCGGCCTCGGGGAACGCTGGCGCGCAGCGCTTGTTGCCGAAGGTGAACTCGAAGCCCTCCGCCCGGCAGGCCTGGACGCTCTCCCAACCGATGAACTCCCCGTCGCCGTGGACCCGCACCTCCCGGACGTGGGCGGGGAGCAGCTTCCGGAACTGCCGGATCTGCCGCGCCACCTCGCGGCTGGTGATCGTCTCCCCGCGCCGCTGACTCCCGCACAGGTATTCCCGGGTCTCCGTGAGGAAGCACAGCACGGGGCGGAGCCCCTTCTTGCCCCGGTGTTTGGGATTGTGGCCCTTCCGCGCCCCCTCGATCGCGCCGTAGACGGTGCTCACCGTCGTGTCGATGTTCACCGCGACCCGGGTGGGCCGGTACGCGCACAGACCCCACACCGTGGCTCGGAGCGCCGCCCCCAGCCGGAGCAGGGCGGCCGACTGCACGATCGTGAGCGCCTGGAGGTAGCGCCAGAAGGTGCTCACTGCCGGCAGCACCGCCACGCGCAGCACCCCGCAGACCATCGGGTCGTACCGCACGTAAACGAAGTGCCCCAGGCGCTGGAACCCGATGAACAGCAGGAGGAGGAGCCCCAGCAGCATGCGGTAGCCACCCAGCTTCGGGTCCCGCTTCGGGTGCACGTAGTGCGCGGCGAAGGCCTGCTCGAAGCCGATCAGGTCCAGGAACTTCACCAGCGCCAAGAGGCCGCCGAAGGCGGTCAGCCGCTCCGAGCACTCGCTGTACGGCGTCTCCGCCGTAATCCGTACAAGCCGGCTGGTCCCCCCCGCCCCTTGCGCTCGCCGCCGATTTGCCCTACGATCACGCGTAACCATCGGGGTTACCTCCTGTCGGGTTGGTCGTTGTTCACGCTCAACCAATCCTATGGCGGTTCCCCGATGGTTTTTCAACTCATTTCTGCTCGTTCAACGCAATATCCAGGTACCACAGCGTGGCGTGTTTGGCATCTCGGGGAAGGAGGGCTATCCAGTGTCTGAGGTCACGCTGGTCAACGTTTTTGCCGCTGCGGAGGGTGGGGGAAATCCGACGCCGATCGTGCTCGACGCCTCGGGGTACGACGAGGCTCGGATGCTCCAGGTGACCCGGAGCTTCGGCCTGGAGAGCACGTTCGTCTTTCCGCCGGCGGATCCGGGAAAGGCCGATTTCCGGTTCCGGTTTTTCGTGCCGCGCCAAGAGATGAACATGTGCGGCCACGCCACCGTGGGGACACTCTGGCTGCTTCGCAGGGTCGGAAGGTTCACGGGGAGTCAGGCCAGGGTTGAGACGGGAAGCGGCCTGGTGCGTGGCTTCGTGCAGGAGGCCGGGACGCCCGGGGAGTACGTGGAGATCACCCAGCCTGCTGGCCGCCTCGAGGCGATCACGAGCCGCGAGGCCAGAAGGGCGATCCTCGGCGTCCTCGGCATCACCGAGGCAGAGCTCTCGCCGCTCCCGATCTACAACGCCGTCACCAGCCGGATGAAGACGCTCGTCCCCCTGAAGAATTCCGAGATCCTCGACGCGATCAAGCCCGACTTCTCACGCATGGAGGCTCTCTGCACGTCGCTTCAGTCCACCGGCCTCTACCCGTTCGCCATCCATTCTCTGCCGGATCGCGTCTTCGACGCCCGGCAGTTCCCCAGGGCCTCGGGCTTCCCGGAAGATGCGGCGACCGGCGTCGCTGCGACGGCGCTCGCCTTTGGACTCGTAGCCTATGGACTGATGCCCTGCGATGGCAAACGGATCATCGTACGGCAAGGCCGGGCGATGGGCCGTCCGTCGGAGATCTTTGTGCGGTTCGATCTCCCGGAGGGCGCGTCGCAACCCCAGGGCTGCTTCCTCGGCGGCCGAGCTGTCTTGTGTGGCGTCCAGAGGTGACGTGGGAGCTGATAGCAGGAAGATCGCAAGGAGTCCGTAAGCTGTCTTCAGGGCTGACATCCCCCTTATGAGCGGACCGCTGAAGCTGGTGCACAGGCCGTCTGAGTGGATCACTTTCGCTCAGGGTCATCTGAGACGGGCCCTCGCCCTTTCGGGCTCGCTACAGGCACAGGTGAAAACAGGACCTGCATTAGGCTGTGAAGTTTCTCTCGGTACGCCGAGACGCGAACTGAGGTCAGTCTTTCTCCGGGAGGCCGAGGAAGGCCCGGCCGGTAATGGCGGGGATTCCCGCGTGGGTGCGCAGGGAGAGGAGATGCGTGTCACCGGAGACGATGTAATGGGCAGCCCTTTCCGGATTTCCACTTGACATGCGATCCACGTCCGGGGTATGTCCCAGCCGGCAGTTGGGGCCAGGCCGACGTTTCGGACCCCGCGCGGGGTCCGGGGCGCGGCCGGGGACGGGGTCGGAGTGGGGCACCTTCCGATAGAAATAGACTCCTGCCACCCGCATTCCTGTGGCCTCACCTTGAGCGCGAAGGAGGGCCTGGATGCGTCGCCGGGGAGCACCTCAGGATCTGGATGGCTCTCCAGGATGGACATCCGAAGGCGCTTCGCTGGGGTCGCGCGCTGAGCTATTGCCGCAGGAGGTCGTCGGTGTCCGCAGCAAGGTGTCCGTCGGGGGTCAGGCTTTTCGAGACGAAGTGAAAAAGCCAGAGGCCAGAAGGAGGGAGGAGCGAATGATGCTGCACCGTGGTCGGAAGACGAGAGTGTTCGCGATGGGCTTCGTTGCGGCGGTTTTGGTGGCAAGCGGGGCTGCAGTTGCGTGGGCGAAGACCGAGTTTCGGCTGTCGAATCAGCTTCCCCCATCCCACCACATTTCGAAGGGGCTGGTCCTCTTCGCGGAGAAGGTGAAGGAGTACTCGAAGGGGGCCGTCGAGGTCAAGATCTTCGACTCGGCGCAGCTCTACAAGGACACCGAGATCGTGGAGGCGCTCCAGGAAGGGTTGATCGAGTCCGGGCTCGTGCCGGTGAACAAGTGGTCGGGGATGATACCGGCTGCGGATGTCTTCGAAATGCCCTTCATCTACAAGGACCTCTCCTCGATCAAGAAGTTCATCGACGCCGGCGCGGGGGAACTGCTCGACAAGGAGTTTCAGAAGAGAACGGTGAAGACGCTTTTCTGGGTCGATTACGGATACATCCAGTTCTTCAACAACAAGCACCCCCTCACGAAGCCCGATGACTTCAAAGGGCTGAAGATGCGGAGCTTCAGCAGCGGAGATGCCGACACGCTCAAAGCTCTGGGCGCCGCGCCGACAGTGATGAGCTCATCGGAGATGTACATGGCCCTGCAGCGAGGCACGGTCGACGGCGCCACGACCGGCATGCCGGCCGCCGTGTCCCGGAAGCTCCAGGAAGTTCAGAAGTACATGACGGAGGCGAATTACACCACGGCGCAGTTCGTCGTCCAGGCGAACCTCAAGTGGTGGGAGAAGCTGCCTCAGGATCAGCGGGAGCCCATCCTCAAGGCGGGGAAGGATGCCGAGGAGTGGATCCGGGGGGCGATCGCTCAATCCGAAGACGAGGCGAAGAAGGTGATCCAAAAGGCCGGTGTCCAGATTCACGAGGTGACGCCGGAGGCTCGCCCGCTCTTCATCAAGGCCACCGAGCCAGTTCGGCAGACCTTCGCCCAAAAAACCGGGGAACTTGCCAAGAAGCTCATCGAGATGGCGCTGAGCCTCAAGTAGTCGGGCGGCGCGGGTCGACGCCGGGCGCCCGGCCGCCGGCCGCGCGGGACAAGACGAGGGGTGTGATGCTTGGTCAGCTTCGCGCGGTCGTCGAACGATGCAACCTCGCCCTGGGAATGGTCAGCGGGCTCGGCATTCTCGCCATGGGGATCATCCTCACCTACGAGGTGGTGTGCCGGTATTTCTTCAACTCGCCCACGATCTGGGTCCAGGAAACGTCGACCTACCTGTACATGTGGACCATGCTGGCGGCCGCCTCGTACACGCTGCAAGCGAGGAAGCACGTCCACGTCGACCTGGTGATCGACCGCCTGCCGACCCGCCCGAAAGCCCTGCTGGAGGTGGGGACCAGCGCGATCGGAGCCGTCTTCTGCGCCATCGTCTCGATCCAGGCATATGAGATGATCGCCGCCACCGTGCGATTCGGGAAGGTGTCCGCCACGCCGCTCCGGGTGCCGCTGTGGATCCCGGAGTCGGCGCTCTTGATGGGGTTCGTGCTGCTCACCTTCCAGTTCGCATTCCACATCGTGGATCGGGTGGCCGAGCTCAAGGACCACAGCGGGAAACGCAGGGTCCCCGCATGACGAGCTTCGTCTTCGTAAGCCTGCTGCTGCTGTGCGTCCTGTTCGCCGGGCTGCCGGTGGCGTTCTCGCTGGGGACGACGTCCGTCGGCCTGATCCTCCTGTACGATCTGCCGATGAAGATCATTGCCAACACCATCTACACGTCGCTCGACAGCTTTGTCATCATCGCGATCCCGCTCTTCGTGCTGATGAGCCGGGTCTTGCTCGACGGGAGGGTCGGCGACGACCTCTTCGAGGTCATGAACGTGTGGGTCCGCCACCTGCCGGGCGGGCTGGCCATCGCCACGATTCTCGCGTGCGCTTTCTTCGCGGCGATCAGCGGCTCGGGGGCGGCCACCGCGGCAACAATTGGCATGGTGGCCTACCCGGCAATGCTCGGGCGGGGATATCAGAAGAAGTTCGTGCTGGGCCTGTTGGGGTGCGGCGGGACCCTCGGCATCCTCATCCCGCCCAGCATCCCCCTCATCATCTACGGCGCGGTCACCGAAGAGTCCATCGGCAAACTCTTCATCGCCGGCGTCATCCCAGGATTGGTGCTGACGGCGATCTTGATCGTCTACGCCGTCTTTCGAAGCAAGCGGGGCGGGTACATCCCCCTGGAGCCGGCCTCGTGGCATGAACGGCTCCGGGTGACGCGCAGGAATCTCTGGGGCATCGCGCTCCCGTTCTTGATCCTTGGCGGCATTTACACCGGGGCGTTCACGCCGACGGAAGCGGCGGCTGTGGGCCTGGTGTACAGCCTCTTCATCACGTTGGTCATCTATCGTACACTGAAGCTTCGAGACATCCCCGGTGTCTGCCTCAAGGCCGTGGGCACCTCGTGCATGATCGCGATGATCATCGCCGGCGCCCTCCTGTTTGGCCGGGTCATGACGCTGCTCGAGATCCCCCAGAAGCTCACGGCGCTCATCATCGACTGGCAACTGTCGCCCTTCATGTTCGTCGTGGCGATGAACCTCCTGATGCTGGTGCTGGGATGCCTCCTCGAGACGGTGTCGATTATCATGCTCACCATGCCGCTGGTGGCGCCGATCCTCGTCGCGCTCAAGATCGACCCCATCTGGTACGCCATCGTGCTCACCGTCAACATGGAGATGGCGCTCGTCACGCCGCCTGTGGGGATGAACCTGTACGTCATCAACGGCCTGGACAAGGACATCCACATGTCCGAGGTCATCAGGGGGGTCGCGCCGTTCATCGTCTTGATGGGCATCTTCCTGCTCTTCACGATGCTCTTCCCCCCGATGAGCACCTGGCTGCCGTCGCTGATGAAGTGAGGTGCAACCCCCGGCCGGGAAGGATGCGAGCGTCCTCTTGATCGGGTACGAGACATCGGCATCCGCGGCGAGCCGGCGCCACTTTCGCGAGATGGCGCGCGTGAACGGGATCCGCGAAACTCTCGGCGCGGCAATGGAGGGCCGGCGATGAAGAAGACGAAGGCGCTTCGGGCGCTGCTCGAGCGTCCCGGGCTGATCATAGCGCCCGGCGTGTACGACGCCCTTTCGGCGAGGATCTGCGAGATGGTCGGCTTCGAGGCGGTGTCGCATTCGGGATACGGGACGGCGGCGGTGACGCTGGGACAACCGGACATCGGCCTCCTGGACATGACGGAGATGGCGCGACAGGTTGGATCGGTGGCCAACGCGGTGGAGATCCCCGTGCTCGGGGATGCGGACACGGGCTTCGGGAATGCCGTCAACGCCTACCGCACGGTGCAGGAGTACATCCGGGCAGGTGCAGCCGGCTTGTTCATCGAGGACCAGGTGCTGCCCAAGCGGTGCGGGCACATGCGGGGCAAGCAGGTCATCTCGAAGCCGGAGATGCTGGGAAAGCTCAAGGCAGCCATGGACTCGCGCGACGAACTCGACCCCGACTTCGTGATCATGTGCCGGACGGATGCCATTGCCGTGAACGGCTTCGAGGACGCCCTCGACCGGGCCAAAGCGGCTGTAGATCTCGGCGTCGACATGATCTTCGTGGAAGCCCTGGAGACGCGGGAACAGATGGAGCGGGTGGGGCGTGAGGTCAAGGCCCCCTTGATGCTCAACCTCATCGAGGGCGGCCGGACGCCCCTGATGACGTATAAGGAAGCCGAGGAGCTGGGGTTCAAGTACGTCGCCCCCGCGCTCACCGCCCTGTCCGCGGCGGCCAAGGGCATGTACGACGTGATGCGGCGCGTTCGGGAAGAAGGGGTCTCGGACGCGTACCTCGACCGGCTCTTCACCTTCCAGGAGCTTGCCCGGGTCGTGCACCTCGACCGTTTCCGCCAAATGGAAGAGCGGTATCTTCCCTCCGAGGCGCTCGAGGAAAGGTACAAGGGCGAGAGATCCATCGTCTGAGGACCCCCTGCGAGGGGGGCGAGCTCAGCCCACTTCCCATGGGGAATTCCTCTCCTCCCCATCGCCGCAACCGCCCGCCGGTCGGCGTGAATCTTCGCCCGGCCGCCCGCGCCGACCCTCCCATAGCTCCGGCAGGTACGGGCGGAGGAGCAGGCCTGCCGGTTCGTCCTTCGAGCCACCCTTCCGGGTTACCTGCTTGGAATGTATTTGTTCTCCATCTGCCGAATTTCGGGCAGGCCCACAAAGGAATTGAAGTCTTCAAAAGTCATCATGTCGCCCCAATGCGCTTCGGTGGTGCCGCTTTCTTTCAACGTGCGCATCAGGTCCAGGACCGCCTTGGCAGCCACGAACGTGGAGGACACGCAGTAGAGGGCGATGTGGTACCCCAAGGCTCGCAATTCGTTCGACAGACTTGAAGGGGGTTCGCCCCTTCTCGACCATGTTGGCCAGCACCGGGACGCGAAAGCTTGAGGTGATCCGCTGCATCTCCTCCGTCGATTCGGGGGATTCCACGAACACCACATCGGCGCCTGCCTCCTCATACGCCTTCCCGCGGGCGATAGCTTCGTCGATGCCGTACTGTGTTCGCGCATCTGTTCGCGCAATCACCACGAAATCCTTGTCCCGGCGAGCGTCGATTGCCGCATGGATCTTTCCCACCATCTCGCCCGTCGGCACGATTTCCCGGCCGAGCATGTGGCCGCATTTCTTGGGCAGGATCTGATCCTCGAGCTGGATCCCTGCCACGCCGGCTTTCTCATATTCCCTCACGGTGCGCACCACATTGACGGCATTGCCATATCCCGTGTCGCCGTCCGCGATCACCGGGACGCGAACCGCGCTGGCCATATGGCCGGCTCTCATCACCATTTCTGACATCGTCAGCAGGCCGACATCCGGTTTTCCCAGCATACTCGCGGCCGTGCCGTACCCCGTCAGGTATACGGCGCTGAATCCGACCTTCTCCGCGATCCTGGCAGCAAGCACATCATGGCAGCCCGGCAGGACCAACACATTCTTGGTCGCGACAGCGTCCTTCAGTAGTGCGCGCAACTGCTGCGTTTCTCTCATCGTTTTCTCCGTGGTTGAAGGTGCCCGGCCGACGCTTCACCGGACTCGCTACAGCGTGGCGATCGGGGAGCAGGCCAAACGGCGGCGACGCTACCTCTCATCGGAGAGGCCAGTCAAGGGAAAAGACGGCGCGGAATCGCCAAGGCTCATCGCCTGGTGTCCGGGGTCGAGAGGTGCTACGGGCAGGCGGAGATTGCGGCGAATACGTGCCAGTCCTTACGGCTTGTCCCACCAGAGCAAGGCGGAGCGCATGCCATCCGGCCATCGATAGGCTCCGTCCGAGAAGGTGAGCCGGCATGAGAGGACCTCGCGGATGGCGGCATCGTGGCGAGAGTCCGGCAGGTGGAGGTGGCGCGTGGCGCGGGCCACGGCGTGATCCAGCGTCCGGTCGGTCCAGGAGCGGACTGGCCTCGGCTCCATCAGGACATTGGGATAGAAGCCTGCGCTGAGGAGAAGGTTGTAGCCGACGATGAAGTTGGGGCTGTCATGCCATCGCCCGTGGATGCGCCGGGAAAGTTCGCCGATGATCCCGTCGTGCGCCGGGATGCGGAACGTCAGGTAGCAGGTGCGGTGGGCAGTCGCGTCCATCTTGCGGACGAAGGCGACGAGGTCCGGAGTGGTGTACGTGGCGTGGGCGGCGACGGCAATGTCGTGAGTCCGCACCTCGGCCCCCATCCACGGCACGTCCACCGTCGTCAGGTTGGTGAGGCCGCGGGCCGATGCCCGTTCCAGGAGGACATTCCGCATTCCCCAAAGCGGCTCGACCGCCGTGACGTGGCGAACCCTTGCCGCGATCGGGATCGTCCAGCGGCCGATGCCTGCCCCAATGTCGAGCACCGTCATCTCCGGCTCGAGCCGGCCGAGGATGCAGTCCAGGAGCGGGTCGGGGTCCTGCTTCTCTCCGCTGTCGAGCTGGCGAGCCACCCGGCGCCACCGCTCGACCATCTGCGCCTCGCCCTCGGCACTCGCCATGAGGTCGCGCGAGGCCAGGTCCTGCCAGAGTGCAGCCCAATCGGTCGGTGTCACGGTCGGCTCCTTCGTGTGACTCAGCACTTCTCGATCATCGGCTCGGGAGATGCGCCTCTGATTCGATGACCTGTGGATCCGGTTCGAGGTGACCCCAGACTGAGCATCGCCTGCCGCAGCCTGGGATGGCTTCGCAACAGCCGAACGTACCGCAATTCATCGGATTCCAGCTTGGCGCGAATGATCCGGCCGAGCCGGGCCTTTTCCCCGTCCGTCCAGCGCTCGAGGCCGGGGATCAGTGTCAGCACGAGCGCGAAATCCTCGAGCGTCCGCGACCCGGTGTCGCCCCAGCCCTGTGACCTCATGCCCAAAACGCGCATGGCTGCGGCGACTGACGCGGACCGGATTCTCTCAGGATCGCCGCGGAAATTGCGTGCCATGCGCCGTTGAACGGCGAGTCCAATATTGCGGATGTGAAACCGGTCCCACGTGCCGCGCGAGAAGCCCGGTGCCTCGTACACGATGTGTCCCATCGCTATCCGCCTCAGGGTTCGGTCCGGGGTCCTGTACCCTGGGCGGGTGCCGATTTTCTTCTCCTCTGCTTCAACCAGCCTGGCCACTTCCGGCGTGAGGGGGCGGAAGCCGAGTTTGCGGTAGAACCAAAAAGCACCCGACTCGATGGCTTCCTCGTTCTGGAAGCCGATCTGGTAGGGGTCCACCGAGAAACACGCCACGCCGAACACCTGGCGCAGCAGCCGGAGCAGCCGCGCGTAGATCCAGGCCGACTCCCCCTCCCGAAATGCGGAGTAGTGGTTGAAGGCGAGTTCCGTGCGCTCGAAGAAGGTCAGCAGGTCCCCGTACCCGACCTGCACGCCGTTCTTGTAGATCAGGAATCCGTGGTACGCGCGAAGCGGCAATCGGCGTGAAGGCGGGAGACCGCATATGAAGATCTCCACCCCACGTCCGGCATCCGCTCTCAATACGTACCTCGGGTCGCCATGGGTGAAGGCGTAGAGTTCCCGGTGCCGCACCGCCATGCCCTCGCGTCCCACGTCGAGAATCCGCTCTCCATCCGCACGGGACAGATGGGCCACCGGCAGGCGCGGGGATTGCAGCTCTTTGGCCAGGGAGATGTCGGTGCGGCGGATCAGGGGCTCGCGATGGCAGAAAGCCCTCGGGGCCGGACGCCGGTTCCTCGTCCGCGTGGCGCCAGTGTTCCCGAGGTCCCAGCGCACGGGGATCTCCAGTGAATCGTAAAGCTCCGCAGCTTCTGTCGTCGAGAGCGGCAGGGACTCGAGGCGTTGGATCAGCCAGCGCAGGCCTCGGTCGACCCGGCCGCTCGCCGCCTGGAGCCACTTCAGGTACGGGACATTGGCCTCGACTAGGGATTCCTCATGGAGCAGCGGGAGGAAGCGCAGCCAGATGGCGGCCGTGCGCCCGCTTGGCTCGTACCCCTCCCATTCGGCCCGGAGTCTTCCGGGGAAGCGCCTGAGCAGCCAGCGGACGACATCGTAGCCGAAGATCTCCGTGACGGAGGTCCCCGCAATGCCGGAAACTTCAGGCCGGTCGAAGGGCGACAGGTCCTTCCCCGCCACACCCAGTGCCGCTACACGCTGGGCAAAGGAAGAAAGCAAGCCCTCTGCTTGCCGCATCACCCTAACGCTGGGGGGGTACACCCGAAGGAAGAGCAGTTTCTCGTGCAGGCGAATCAGTGAAACCGGATCCGAATACCGTTGATGTCTCAGCGCCCTCAGGAGCCTTTCCGTCACTGCCGCCCCGCGGGCATCAAAGCGTCGTGTTGCTCCTTCCAGGCGCGCGAGCAGGCGGTCCAGTGTGGCAGACGCCATTTTTCGCCTCCACATCGGCCAGCGATTACTGCAGGATGGGCTACCTCGGGTCGCCGTGTCAAGCGGGAGGAGTGAGCCAGGCCTTATCTACCTGCACCATCCCGCGCATGTCCACCTTCCACAGGCCATCGGGTCCCCCTAGAGACACCATTCATCGTTGAACTGCCAAATTCCCCCACTCCGACTTGGTGCAACTCCAAGTCCCTCTGGCCTCTCCAAGGTGCACTCGACCGCCCATACACTTGCACTCTGATCGCCTTGACAGAACTGCGCGACCTATTAGAATGCGCTTCGCCTGCTTTTCAAACGGGGGTGCCATGGCCGACAGGGGCAGCGCCGGAATCCGTATTCGGGAGGCTTCCAGTGAGGACGCGGAGGCCCTGGCGGTCATCTACAATCAGGGGATCGTGGATCGGATCGCGACCCTCGAGACCGAGGAGCGGACGCCCGAGGAACGACGGGCTTGGCTCGCCGCACGGGGGCCACGGCATCCGGTCTTGGTCGTCGAGGTGGAGGGCCGGGTGGTCGGCTTCGGAAGCCTCAACGTCTTCAATCCCCGCCAGGCCTACGACCATGTGGTGGACTTCTCCATCTATGTCGAGCGCGCCTGGCGAGGCAAGGGGGTCGGCAGCCGGCTCCTCCAGGTCCTCATCGATCGGGCCCGGAGAATCGGCTTCCACAAGATGGTCCTCGCGGCGTTTCCCTTCAACCAGGGCGGCGTGGCTCTCTATGAGAAGTTCGGCTTCCGGGTCGTGGGGATCTACAAGGAGCAGGGGTTCCTGGACGGCCGCTGGGTCGACACGATCATCATGGAGAAGCTCCTCGACCCGGAGGCCTGACGGCCTCGCACACCCACGCCAATCCCGCCGCGTCCCTGAAGTCGTTCTTCCGCGGTGCACGTTCCCCCTTCGCGCCGCTCTCCCCTTGACAGAAGTCCGGCTCCGCTTGGTCGGGATGATCGGACGCATCGGACTTTCCCCGCGGAGGACTGCCGGGAGGTCTTTGGAGTCTCCCAAGGCTCAGCCGACGAATCGCAGCACGATGAATCCGATGAGGATCAGGCTTCCAAGGCCGAAGGCGATGCCGTCGGCTTGGTGGAAGCCGATCTCGAGAAAGGAGGTGCGCTTGCGGCGGGCTCCGAAGCCGCGGGACTCCAGGGCCTTGGCTAATTGGTCGGTGTTGCGGAGAGTCTGGAGAAAGATCGGGACGAGCAGCGGAATGTAGTTTCGCACCCGCTGGATCAGGCCGCCGCTCTCCAGGTCCAGTCCGCGGGACCGCTGCGCCTCGGTCACGGTGATGGCCGTCCCGATGACTGTCGGGACCATGCGGATGGCGAGGGAGAAGGCGAAGGCGGCCCGGTAGGGGACCCGCAGTCGGATCAGGCCGAGGACGATCTCCTCCGTCCGGGTGACGCTCAGGAAAATGAGGCCGGAGATGATCATGCTGTCGATCTTGATCGCGGCGCCGAGTCCGAAGAGGACGCCTTCCCAGCTCAGCCGCCAGAAGAGCGGCGTGGTCCCCCGGACGAAGACCGACCAGCTCAGCAGCGTGATGACGGCAATGCTGACGAGCAGCACCCAGATGCGCCGGAGGTTCGCCAGGACCTTTCCCAATGCACCGTACCCCAGCAGGATAACCAGGAGGACGGCCAACGGACCGGGTCGCGCGTAGAGCACCGCGGCCACGAAACTTCCCAGGAGGAGGAAGAGCTTCGTCCTCGGGTCCAACCGGTGGACCCGGCTTTCCCGGTCGAGGTAGAGAAAAAGGTTCATGGCGGTGAATTCGTGGACTGGTGCGTTGGTGGAAGGGGGGCACGGGTGAGGCAGCCAACGAGTTCGTCGAGGGTGAGGGCAGGAATGTCCAAGCGGTTCGCCACCTGCACGGCGGGGGGAGGCGTCAGCCCCACCTCCTGCAGCCGCGACTCATCGGCGAAGACCTCTCGCGTCGGGCCGTCCTGCACGATGCGTCCGTCCTGCACCAGGATGACCCGGCGGGCGTACGAGGCGGCGACGTCCATGGCGTGCGTCACCATGAGGATGGTGTGCCCAGCCTCGTTGAGCCGCCGGATCAACGCCATCATCCCCTGGAGTTCCCGGTGGTCGAGCCCCGTCGTCGGTTCGTCCAGGATGATGACCTCCGGCTTGGTGGCCAGCATGCCGGCCACCGCCACCCGCTGGCGGCCGCCTTTCCCGAGGAGGAACGGGTCCACCTCTTCCAGGCCGGTCAGGCCGACTGCGCCCAGGGCCTCCTCCACGCGCCGGCGGACCTCAGCCTCGTCGAGACCGTGCAGGCGCGGGCCGAAGGCCACCTCATCCCGGATGCGCTCGGCAAAGATCTGATGGTCGGGGTTCTGGAAGACCAGACCGACGCGGCGGCTCAGGCGACTTCCCGGCTGCCCCCGCACGCTTTTCCCGAGGAGTCGGATTTCACCAGTCGTGGGGGCGAGGATGCCATTCAGGTGCTTGACCAGGGTCGTCTTGCCGCTCCCGTTCTGCCCGAGGATGGCGACGAACTCACCGCGCCGGATCCCGCAGCTCACGCCCCGGAGGGCCTGGGTGCCGTCCGCATATCGGTGGACGAGCGCCTCGACCTCGAGGAGCGACTCCCCGCGATTCCCGGGGGCGTCGCCCGCCCGCAGCGTCGCGACGGCCGCGGGATCTGCGCGCCAGCCGGCCGCCCGAATGGCTGTCGCGGCCTCATCCGCATCTCGCCAGCGCGCCGCGAAGCCCAGCCGTGCGGCCAGCCTGGCCAAAGTGAAGCCCTTCACGCCAAGCGCCTCTAGCCGCTCGCTCTGGGTCCAGAGATCGGCCGGCGAGCCATTCAGCGCCACCCGCCCCCCCTCCAAAATAATCAGGCGATCCAGCCAGGTGAGCTCGTCGGTCTCCGGGTCGATCAGCACGAGGGTGAGGTTTCGCGCTTGCCGCAGGGCCCGGATCGCCTCCAGGAGGTCCCTTCGTCCGGCAGGGTCCAGATCGCTTGTCGGCTCGTCGAGCACCAGCAGCTCGGGCTCCAGGGCGAGAACTGAGGCCAGGGCCAGCCGTTGCTTCTGGCCGCCGGAGAGGCAGGAGGGAGCCTTGTGCTGAAGGCCCTCCAGCCCGACCAGCCGGAGACAGCGGTCCACGCGGCGGATCATCTCGTCCCGGTCCACCCCCAGGTTCTCGGGGCCGAAGGCCACCTCCAGTGCAACGTTGGTGGAGAAGAGCTGGGCCTCGAAGTCCTGGAAGACGAAACCGACCTGGCCGGCCAGATCGCAGGGACGCCTCTCGCGAACATTCTGACCCGCCACGCGCACCTGTCCGGACAACTCGCCCCGGACCAGGTGTGGGATGGTGCCATTCAAGGTGCAGGCCAGCGTGGATCGTCCGGACCCGCTGGGTCCGAGGAGGCCGACCAGCTCCCCCGGCGCGATATGACAGGTGAGAGCGGAGAGCGCCGGGTCTCGGCCGGCTCGGTAGCGGAACGAGACGTCATCGAGGTCGATCATGCGAGGAGGCAGCCGAGAACGAAGAGGATGAGGAAGGGCAGGACACCCGCCACGACGCCGATGCCCGTGCTCCCGCTCCCGAAGTGGAAAGGGAGGGCCGCGTACAATCCTGTCGAGAGGGCGACCCCGAGAATCAGGGCGCCGACGCCTCCCAGCCACATCAAGAGGACTCCGAGCCACGGGTGGGAAGCGCGCGAGACGTCTGCGGGGTCCATGATCTCCGTCCAGAGGATGTCCCATCGCTTGGCGCGCGGGTACAGCAGCCAGAGGAGGAACGGCCCCAGGATGGCGGCGGCGATGAAGTTGTTCAGCGTGATGATGGGCCCCAGGAACCCGAACGGGACGAGCCCAAACAGGTCCACCCCCCACGCGATAAAGACGGCACAGGCGATGCTGGAGAGGAGGGCCACCAGCAGGAATTCCACCACCTGCCGGCGCGAGCGTACCTCCAAGGGCTGTCCGGAAGAGACGGGGCCCATCTTGCCCCAGAGCTTGTAGCCCACCAGCCCGTAGAAGAAGTTGCCGATGAAGCCGAAGATGCTCCCCAGACCCAACGTCCCGAAGAAGTCGCCGATCAGGTTCCCGAAAGCCGAGCCCCAGGCGGCGGCGGGACCGAAGAGCAGGCTGAAGACCACCGGAACGACGTTGGCGGGACGCACCTCGGTGAAGCCGGGGATGAGAGGGATCCCCTTGAGCGGGATCAGGATCGCGGCGTAGACGGCAGCCGTGAGGGCCACCAGGACCACCATCTTGGTGTAGCGCCACATGCTGACGACTTCGCGCATGTCCGGCCCTCTGCGCTCGCCTGGCAAGAGGAGAAGCGTCTCGCGTAGGCTATCCACAGCCTCCGGGCATGTCAAGGCGAAAGGCCACCCAGCCACGATCGCGGAGAAAGGAAACCCGGCGAAAATGTGCTGCAGGAGGGTTCGCGTGTCGCGAGCGGGGGCTTTGTCCTTGCGCTTTCCGGGAGGGCGTGGAAGAATGCCGTCCGTCCTGCGCGAGGAGCCCCTGCGCAGAGCCCTGATCCGGAGACGGATTTGAGCCGTCAAGGCTGGGTGATCCCCTACGAGCCAGAAAGGCCCCGCGCTGAACATCCCGAGGCGAGAGCCTCGGGTTCTCTGGATCCAAGACCAGAGCAATACATGCCTTGGCGCCCTTGGCGTCTTGGCGGTTGATACCCTCGGATTCACAATCAGAGGAGAGCGCCGCATGCCGGACTGCATTTTCTGCAAGATCATCGCAGGGGAACTGAAGGCCCACACCATCTACGAGGACGAGAGCGTCCTCGCGTTCCTGGACATCCATCCGTCCTCACGCGGCCACGCCTTGGTGATTCCCAAGGCGCACGCCGAGCGGCTGGACCTGCTGGAAGAACGGCACCTGGCCCCCCTCTTTAGCGGGGTGAAGCGGGTGATGCAGCTCCTGGAAAAGGCGCTCCAACCCGAAGGATTGAATGTCGGGTGGAACCATGGCTGGGCTGCCGGACAGCGCGTGAACCACCTGCACGTCCACGTTATCCCTCGCTACGCTGGCGACGGCGGAGCAGGAATTCAGTTCTTGGTGCGCAGCTCCGTAAAGGAAGACCTGGCCAGCGTGGCTGGCCAGATCCGCAACACTGCCGCCTGATCTTCCGAATTCCGATCTGCTCGTTGCTCCCATCGCGGGCCGGCCTCCCGGGCGCGGGGTGGCCGGCCGGCATTTTTTCTCACACAGACCTCGCTCCTTCAACTCGCCTTCTCGCCGGATCGACGAACCCGCCAAGCTGTCTGCGGGAACCAAAGGGGCCTGTCGGCGGTTTGCCGTTACGGGGGTGGAATCGGCGGCGGTGCGGGGCGGGACTGGCCCGCTTGACTCCGGGTGCCTACTGAGCGAAAGTGGACAGCGCAGAGGGGGTTTGGAGAAACAGGCGAGTAACCGACAGATCAAACCAGGGGAGGGGTACGATGCGAGTACATTCTCGAGTTGCCTGGAGTGCTCTTGCCGGGGTGCTGGCGATCGTCATACTGGCAGCCAATGCGTATGCCATTCAAGTCGGGCAGAAGGCCCCGGAGTTCACGCTGACGGCCGCCGACGGGAAACAGGTGAAGCTCGCCGAGTTCCTCGGGAAGGGGCCGGTGGTCATCTTCACCTTCATCCAGGCCTTCACCGGGGTCTGAACGAAGGAGATCCTCGGCTTCCAGGCTGCACTGCCTGGGTTCGAGGCCGCGAACGCCCAGGTCTTGGGCGTCAGCGCTGATGCCGGGCCGACCCTCAAAGCGTTCGTCGAGATCAATCACATCACTTTCCCCCTTCTGTCGGATTTCCGCCGCCAGATGCTTCCCGAATACGGCGCCATGGTAACGGATCAGAGCAGCCCCATCTTCCGATATGCGAAACGCGCCTACTTCATCCTCGACAAGCAGGGGATCGTTCGATTCGTGAAGGTCGAGGACAACCCTCTCGACCTCATGACAGGCGACCAGTTATTGCAGGCGCTGAAGGAGAGTGGAGCCGCATGACAGAGACGGTACGTATCGCCCTGGCCGCGCTGTTGGCGGTGGCTCCAATCGTGTTGAGGAACTCGGAGTTCGCCTCGACTGAGGCCCAGGCCCCGGATTTCGATTCGATGCAGGTGCAGACCTACGACCCCCCCAAGCCTGCGCCTGCGCTGTCGCTGCCGGACCTCCAGGGGAAGACCGTACACCTGAGCGATCTCAAGGGCAAGGTCGTGCTGGTCTTCTTCTGGGCGACGTGGTGACCCGACTGTCGGGAGGAGTTGCCTTCCGTCAACAAGCTCTACAGTGAGTTCAAGAACCGGGGCCTGGAGGTCCTGCTCGTTGACATCCGGGAGAATCCCGACCTGGTCAAGCGGACCGTCCAGCAGCGCGGGTATGTGGCGCCGGTCGTCCTCGACCAGAGCGGCGACGTTGCCGGACGGGAATACGGGGTGTGGGGGACCCCCACCGCGTACATCGTGGATCGAGAGGGGCGCCTGATCGGGCGGATGGTCGGGCCGCGCGACTGGAGCGCGCCGCAGGCGCGGGTCTTCGTTGGGGCCCTGTTGGGGACGGGCGTCACGTCCTGACCCCAGCCTCTGCGGCGCCCGAGGACGGACAAGCAACTGGGATCGGATCCCCGCCATCGAGCAACGGCGCCGGGGTCTCGCCGCCTGGACCTGCACCGCACGAACTCCTCGCGGTTTACTTCGCAAAGACCTCCTTCAGGAGGTCCGTGACCCGCGCGGCGGGATCCGTGCGGATCTTCCGCTCCTCCTCCCCCAGGACGTAGAACAGGCCGTCCAGGGACTTCCGCACGACGTAGGCGTCCAGGTCCAGGGACTCCACCTTCACAAACGGCAGGCCCTGCGCGCGGCCGATCAGGTCCTTGTACTGGCGGGTGACCCCCACCTCGCTCGTGGCCTTCTCGACGACGGGCGTGAAGGCTTCCGTCAGCTTCCCGGTTGTCTTCTCCTTGAAGTACTGCGTGGCCGCCGTGTCCCCGCCCCCCAGAATTTTCCGGGCGTCGGTGAAGGTCATCTGGGTGATAGCGTCCCAGAAGATCTGCTTGGCAGCGGGCGCCGCGCGCTCGGCCGCCCGATTCATGCTCAGGATGAACTCGTCCACCTGGGGACCGTAGCCCACCAGACGAAGTGCCTGCTCCGCCGAGCGCAGCTTCTCGGGCATCAGGATCTTGATGGCGGCGTTGCCGAAGTACCCATCCGGCCGGCCGGTGAGGGTGACGGTGTTGTCGGTGCCGACCCGGAGGGCCTCCTTCAGGCCGGAGGCAACCTTGCTGTCGCTGAGCCCACTCGATTGCCCCACCCCCAATCCCTTGAAGAGCTGATCGAGCTGGGCCCAGGCTGGCGTGGCGATGAAGGAGATCGTGGCAACGGTCACAAGGATCCGAAAGAGTCGCATGGTGATTCTCCCTCTGAAGGAGCAGATCAATGCGGCCGGTGTGGCCCGCACTCGGGCTTCCTCGGAACCCTACGTGTACGGACCGAACCTGTCAAGCTGATCTTCCGCTTTCTCCCCTCACCCGACCTTCGGCTGCCCTCTCCGGGTACCCTCTGGATGGGGAGAGGGTGGGGGTAAGGGCGTCAAGAAGGGTGGGCTTGACAGAGCCTGCCGGGCCCTGACAAAATCCGGCGCCATGAATGTGCGCCGCGCTCGGCGGACGCTGGCAACGGCCTGCTCCGCCCACTTCCTGCACGACGGCCTGTCCGACCTGCTCTACGTGCTGTTCCCCGTCTGGGCGCGGGAGCTGTCGCTCTCCTTCGCCCAGGTCGGCCTCCTGCGCACGGGCTACTCGGGGGCCATGTCCCTGTTCCAGATCCCGGCGGGCCTTCTCGCCGAGCGCTGGGGCGAGGCGCGCCTCCTCGCCGCCGGGACCGCCATCGGCGCCCTGGGCTTCTTCCTGATCTCCTCGGCCGGGAGCTTCGGGGTCCTGCTCCTCTTCCTGCTCCTGGCGGGGCTCGGGTCTTCGGTCCAGCACCCCCTTTCCTCCTCGCTGGTCTCTCGGGGGTACGAGGAAGGCCCGCAACGCTTCGCCCTGGGGACATACAACTTCTCCGGTGACCTCGGCAAGATGACGCTCCCCGCCTGCGCGGGATTCGTCACCGCCTGGGCGGGCTGGCGAATCGCGGCGCGGGGCGTGGGCGGTCTGGCCATCCTGGGTGCCCTGGCAATCCTCCTCAGTCTCTCCCGGCTGGACCGATCCGCCTCGGCAAGGCAGGTGAGCCATGAGGACCGGTCCGTCCGGAATGGCTGGGGCATCCGGGATGCCCGCGGCTTCACGCTGCTCTCGGCGATCCACAGCATCGACAACGGGACGCGGACGGCCTTCCTCACGTACCTGCCGTTCCTGCTCCTCGGCAAGGGCGCGGCCTTGGATACCATGGGCCTGGCGCTGGGGCTCACGTTCACCGGCGGCGCGGCGGGGAAGTTCGTCTGCGGCGCCGTGGCGGAGCGACTGGGTGTGATCCGGACGGTCATCCTCACGGAAGCCGCCACGAGCCTGGGCGTCCTCCTGCTGCTGGCGCTGCCGCTTCGGCCTGCCTTCGCCCTCCTGGTCTTCCTGGGGGTGGCGCTCAACGGCACGTCGTCTGCCCTCTACGGGACGGTGCCGGACCTCGTGGTGCCCGAGCGACGCTCGCGGGCCTACGGCCTCTTCTACACGGTGGGCATCGGCTCCGGGGCCGCCGCGCCACCCCTCTTCGGGCTGCTCTCCGACCGGGTCGGCGTGTCCACCATGCTCGTGGCCCTGGCGCTCCTCGTGTCCGTGGCGATCCCGCTGGCGCAGATCCTGCGCCCGTCGCTCCGCGCCCTGTCCCCCGACGGAGGCGAGGTCGCGGGGCCCCCGCCTGCACACCCGAAATCTCCTTGACATACAGGAGTCGGCAGGTTTAGATACGACCGCGGAGTTCCGAGGGGGGCGGGGCTTCGCCACCAACCCACACCTTCCTGACCAGGGGGAGTCTTCCCCTCTCCACTCGGCATCCACGAAAGGGTCAGCAGCATGGCGGCCGGCCGACCCTCCGGTACCCGCAAGAGCTGTTCCATCGAGAGGCCACACGACATATCCGGGCGCAAGGCATTCGCCCACAGGGATTGCTCGGCCCGCCAGATGGGCCCTGAGGAAGGGAGGTCATGATGGCGAAGACGCTCGTGATTCATCCGGAGCGGTGCACGGCCTGCCGGGCGTGCGAGCTGGCCTGCTCCATGAAACACTACGGCGAATTCAATCCGAGCCGCTCGCGCATCCAGGTCAACATCTTCCTGGAGGAGGCGCTCTACATTCCCACGACCTGCACCCAGTGCGACCAGGCGTGGTGCGCCAAAATCTGCCCGACCAACGCCATCGTCCGGGATCAGGCCACCATGGCCTACAAGGTCCTGGAGGACAAGTGCGTGGGGTGCAAGATGTGCGTCCTGGCCTGTCCCTTCGGCAGCGTGGTCCTCTTCCCGGAGAAGGGCAAGGCGGAAAAGTGCGACCACTGCCTCTCCATCGACGGCGATCCGGAATGTGTGAAGTTCTGCACGCCCAAGGCGCTGGAGTACCTGGACGAGGACAACGAGGTGCGCCTGCGGCAGATGGCGACCGCCCTGAAACTCAAGGAGACGTTTAAGGAGGTGACGGTCTGATGACTGGCTGGAGGGGAGAGGTCCTCCGCGTGAATCTCACGAAGGGGACCATCAAGAAGGAGCCGCTGAACCCCAAGCTGGCGCGCGCGTACATCGGCGGGCGCGGCCTGGGGACCAAGATCCTGTACGATGAGCTCGACCCCAGGGTGGATCCGCTGACCCCGAGCAACAAGCTGATCATGGCAACGGGGCCGCTCACCGGGACGAGTGCGTCCACGGGGGGCCGCTACATGGTGCTCACGAAGTCGCCGTTGACCGGCGCCATCGCCTGCAGCAACTCGGGAGGCTACATCGGGTCCGAGATCAAGTTCTGCGGCCACGACCTCATCATCTTCGAGGGCCGCGCCAAGACGCCGGTGTACCTCTGGCTCAACAACGACAAGGTGGAGCTCCACCCGGCCGACACAGTCTGGGGGAAGAGCACCCACGAGACGGAGGACCGGCTGAGGGCGGAGACCCACGAGGAGGCCAAGGTCTGCTCCATCGGGCCGGCCGGGGAGCGGCTGGCCCTCACGGCGTGCGTGATGAACGACAAGCACCGGGCGGCGGGCCGCTCCGGCGTGGGCGCGGTCATGGGCTCCAAGAACCTCAAGGCGGTGGTGGCCAAGGGGTTCCAGTCGGTCCAGGTGGCGCACCCGAAGGAGTTCATGGCGGCCTGCCTGGCGGTGGTCAAGAAGCTGAAGGAATCGGCGGTCACGGGCGCCGGCCTGCCGAAGTACGGGACGCCGGTTCTGGTGAACGTGATCAACGCGCACGGATTCCTGCCGACCCGGAACTTCCAGCAGGGGCAGTTCGAGGGCGCCGACAAGCTGAGCGGCGAGACGATTGCCGACACCATCCTCCTCAAGAACAAGGGCTGCTTCGCCTGCACCATCGCCTGCGCCCGCGTGAGCGCGGTCAAGGAGGGGCGGTACACGGGTGCGGGCGAGGGGCCGGAGTACGAGAGCGGCTGGGCGCTGGGCATCGCCACCGGGGTGAGCGACCTTCCCGCTGTGGCCAAGGCCAACTATCTCTGCAACGAGCTGGGGATGGACACCATCGAAGCGGGGGTGGCGGTGGCGACGGCCATGGAGCTGTTCGAGCGCGGGTACATCCCCGAGTCGGAAATCGGCCGGGCGCTTCGCTTCGGCGACGCGGACGCCCTGGTGTGGCTCATCGAGGAGATGGGGTACCGCCGCGGCTTTGGCGAGCTGGTGGCGCAGGGTGGCTACCGGGTGGCCGAGCGGTACGGGCACCCCGAGCTGTTCATGGGCGTGAAGAAGCAGGCCTTCCCCGCCTACGACGGGCGGGGCGCGCAGGGGATGGCCCTGGGCTACGCCACGGCCAACCGAGGGGCGTGTCACCTGCGAGGGTACACCATCTCGGTCGAGGTCTTCGGCATTCCCAAGAAGATGGACCCCTTCGCCACCCAGGGAAAGGCCGAGGTCTCCAAGCTCTTCCAGGACGTGGCGGCCTTCGTGGATTCCTCGGGGATCTGCCTGTTCACCACCTTCGGCATCGGGGTCGAGGACATCTATCCGATGCTGGAGCACGCGACCGCCGCCGGTTACACCCTGGAGGAGTGCCTGAAGATCGGCGAGCGGATCTGGAACCTGGAACGGCTGTTCAACCTGCGGGCCGGCCTCTCCGGCAAGGACGATACGCTTCCCCCGCGCATCCTGCACGAGGGAATCCCCGAAGGTCCGGCCAAGGGGATGGTGGGCAAGCTCCACGAGATGCTGCCCGAGTATTACAAGCTGCGTGGCTGGGATGCCAAGGGTGTCCCGAAAAAGGCGAAGCTGAGGGAGCTGGCGCTGGCGTGACAGAAAACGGAAATCGTAAGACGTAACCCGTAACACGGAGCGCCGGTTTCCGGATTATGTGTTCCGCGTTACGTTTTACGAAGGGTGACTCATCATGCCCAAGGCGACGCAGAAGCACCACGTGATCATCGGGGCCAGCGCGGCAGGGCTGGCGGCGCTGGAGGCGATCCGCTCCGTCGACCAGGGGTGCGACGTGACGCTCCTCTCCAAGGAACGGGCCCCGCTGTATTCCCGGGTGGGGCTGACGCACTTCCTGGACGGCACGGTGAAGGTCGGTGGGATGAACACCTATGGGCCCGACTACTTCGAGCGGCTGAAGGCCCGGTTGCTCGCGGGCGTGGCGGCCGTCCAGGTGGACCCCACGGCGCGCACGGTAAAGCTGTCCAACGGCAAGAGCCTGAAGTACGACACGCTCCTCGTAGCCAGCGGATCCTCGGCGCTGATCCTGCCCATTCCGGGGGTGAAGCTGCGGGGTGCCCATCCCTGCATCACGCGGGCCGATGCCGTCGCCATCGACCGGGCCCTCCCCCGCGTGCGCCGTGCGGCGGTCATCGGGGCGGGGCTCATCGGCATCCAGGCGGCCGATGCGCTAGCCAAGCGGAAGAAGGCCGTGGCGGTGATCGAGCAGATGCCGCACGTCATGCCGGCCATGGTGGATGCCACGGCGGCCCGGCTGTTTGAAGACCTCCTGCGCGAGCGCGGCCACAGCGTCCACACGAACATCCGGGCCGCGGCGATCGAGGGGAAGGCGGGGCGGGTGACGGGCGTGCGGCTGGAGACGGACGAGGTCGTCCCCTGTCAACTTGTGGTGATGGCGGTGGGCGTCCGGCCCAACGTGGAATTCCTGGAGGGGACGCGGATCCAGAAGAAGCAGGGCCTGCTCGTGGACGAGCATCAGCAGACCAGCCTCAAGGGGATCTACGCGGCCGGGGACGTGGCCGAGACGACCGACATGTTTTCCGGGCAGCGGGTGATGATCGCCATCTGGCCCGAGGCGCTCAACCAGGGACGGGTGGCGGGGCTGAACATGGCGGGGGTGAACACGCACTACGAGGGGTCCATGGCCATGAACACCACCTCGGTGCTGGGGCTGCCGATCGCCTCGCTGGGGCTCTGGCACGTCACGGACACCACGGAGCATCAGATCCACACCCAGCTCAATCCGGCCAAGCGCGAGTATCGCAAGCTGGTGTTCCAGCGCGGAAAGCTGGTAGGCGCCATCCTGGTGGGCACGAACATGAACCGCGAAGCCGGGATCCTGCACAACTTCATCCGGAGCCGGCAGTCCTTCACCGTGACGGCGGAGCAGCTCGTGGCGGGCCCCATCTCCTGGGGACGCATCCTCCGCGACAACCGGCTGGCGGGCGGAGTTCCCGCGCCCGGTCTTGCCAGGACGAGCGCGTAGAGTCTATACTCCCGCCGAACACGTCGAGTGGGATTGGAAGGTCTCACCATGAAGATCGAGGTCGCACTGTACGCGACGCTGTCGAAGTATCTCCCACCCGGCGCGCAGAACCGGAAGGCGGTTATCGAGGTCCGGGACGGCGCCACAATCCGAGAGGTCTTGTCGCACCTGGGGATCCCGCAGGACTTGCCGAACATCCTCCTGGCGAACGGCCGGCAAGCGCCCGAGGAGTCGGTCCTCCGGGATGGCGATGCGCTTTCGGTCTTTCCGCCACTCGCGGGCGGGCACTAGCCGCCCGTTCTCATCCCGGGAGGGGACAACTCAGGCTGTAGGCCACGCCTGGCGGGCGCCAGGCTGCGTGCGGAGGGCGCCATGCCCATCCGGCTGGGCGTCATCGCTGACGATCTCACGGGCGCCAATGACACGGGCGTGCAGTTTGCCCGGAGGGGCGCGCGGACCATTGTTCCCCTGGAGTGGCACGACCTGGCTGCGCTCGAGCGGGGGGCCGACGTCCTCGTCTTGTGCACCGACAGCCGAGCGCTGCCGAAAGAGGTGGCGGCCCAGCGAGCCCGGGTGGCGGCCCAGGCCTTGCGCAAGGCCCGGGCCGAGGCGATCTACAAGAAGATCGACTCGACCTTCCGTGGAAACATCGGGGCCGAGCTGGAGGCGATCCTGGAGGTCTTCCCCACGGCCCTGGCGGTCCTCACGCCCTCCTTTCCCCCGGCCCGGCGCGCCGTGGAAGACGGCATCCTCACCGTGGAGGGCACGCCGGTCCACCGGACCTCCATCGGCCGCGACCCGGTGGCGCCGGTCCGGGAATCCCATCTGCCCACCCTGTTGCGACGCCAATTGCGACGACCCGTCTATCACCTCGGCCTCTCCACGCTGCGAAGCCCCGCGTCCCGCGCGGCCGCCACGCTACGCACCTGGCGAGCGGGCGAGGCGGGCGTGATCTTGGCGGATGCGGTCAGCGCCGAGGACCTCCGCAGACTCGCCAGGCTCATCATCGACGAGCAGCTCCTGCCCGTCGTGTCGGGGTCCGCCGGGCTGGCCGAGGCCCTGAGCGCCGTCCTGCCCTGGCGCCGGCGGAGCAGGCAGCGCCCCACGGGGACGCGGGACCCGGTGCTGGCGGTCGTGGGCTCACCGAATCCGGTGAGCCAAGAGCAGGTGGCCTGGCTCGAGCGCCGCGGGCAGACGGCGGTCATTCGCGCGACCATCCGCGAGATCGTGGCCGGGCGGGATCGGTTCCGGCGCGAGCTGTCCCGGGTGGCGGGAAAGGCGCTCAGCGAGATCGCTGCCGGGCGTGACGCGGCCCTCACCCTGGCGCAGCCTGCCCGGACCGGCGGCCGGCGATCGCTGGGCCCGTCGGCCAGCGGGACCTTGAGCGAGTTCCTGGGGCAGGCCGCCCAGCAGGTGACCGCCGAGGCCACGGTGGGCGGTCTTCTCCTGTGCGGCGGAGATATCGCCATCGCCACCTGCCGCGCCCTCGGGGCTCGAGGGGTCGAGCTGCTGGGGGAGGTCGAGCCGGGCGTGCCCTGGGGCCGACTCGTGGATGGAAAGTCCGCGAATCTGCCCGTTGTGACCAAAGCCGGGGGATTCGGCCAGCCTCCCACCTTCGCCCGCGCCATGCGCTTCCTGCATCTGGGGCGCGCCTCCGGTCGGCCCTAGCCTTTAGGCGCGGCCGTAGACGGGGATGGCGGCGCCGGAAATCTCCTTGGCAGCGTCAGAGCAGAGGAAGAGAAGGACGCGGGCGATCTCCTCGGGCTTGACCCAGGGTGAGGGGTCGGCCTTCGGCATGGCCTTCCGGTTGGCCGGCGTGTCGATCACGCTGGGAAGGATGGCGTTCACGGTGATGTTATCCTTCAGGACCTCGCTGGCCAGGGCCTCGGTGAAGGCCAGGAGGCCCGCCTTGGCCGCCGCGTAGGCCGAGATACCCGGGAACACCTTGAGGGCCGCCCGGGAGGAGATGTTCACGATGCGCCCGCCGCCCCTGCGCCGCATGATGGGGACGACGTGCTTGGAACAGAGGAAGGCGGACTTCAGGTTGATCTGCAGCATCCGATCCCACGCGGCTTCGGGGAGGTCGGCCACGGGAAGGTCGCCGATATAGCCGCCCACCAGGTTCAAGAGGATGTCGATTCGGCCGAACCGGTCCACGAGGGTGCTGACGAGCCGCTGCACCTCCGCCTCAGCCGTCACGTCCGCCTTCAGGAACGTCACGGCATCCGCGCGCGCCCCGAGGAGCTTGTGAGAGTTTTCCGCCTCCGCCTCGGCGCGATAGGGTACGGCGAGCCTCGCTCCTGCCTCGGCGAAGGCCCCCGTGACGGCGTGTCCCAGCGCGCCCGTCCCCCCCGTGATCAGGGCCACCTTTCCTTCGAGTGACATCTCCTCCCCCTCCTCTTATGAAACCACAGATTACGCAGATTTCGCAGATTACTCCGGATAATTCCGGCTCGTGAAAATCTGTGTAATCTGCGGTTAGAGTGACCCCGTCGTTGTCTTCCCCGGCTCTCCGCCCAGGGCGACCACGCGCGCCCGCAGGCGCATGACGATCGTCTCGAAGTCGTCTGCCCCGCGGGGAGCCTCCTCGGCGAGGAGATCCTCCGGCGTCACCAGCGGCCCGAACCGCACCCTGATCGGGCAAATACGGGGCAGGGCCTGACCGCGCGGCCAGGCCGTGAAACTTCCCGCGATGTACGCGGGCAGGATGGGGACGCGAAGCTCTCGGGCCAGGATCCCGGCCCCTTTCCGGAAGGGACGCACGGCCCCGTCTGCGGACCGCTCGCCCTCCGGGAAGACGCACAGCACCTTTCCCTGTTGCAGGATGAGCGTCGAGGCCTGGAGGGCCCGCACCAGGTAATTGTCCATGTCCACGGGGATGACGTGGACCCCCCGTCCCCACCACGCCAGGATGGGGTGGCGGAAGAACCACTCGAACCCCAGGTAGAAAACCTGGTGGGCCACCGCGTGAGGCAGGGCTGCGGACAGGATGAAGGCGTCGAAGTAGCTGCAGTGGTTCGAGGCAAGGATCAGGGGGCCTTGCCGCGGGACGCTGGGCAGGCCCTCCACCCGGAGGCGGTACAGGGTCCGGAAGGTCGCGATGCAAATGCCTCGAGAGATGGCGGTGATGAGCAGGGTGGAGGGGCGGCTGCTCCGCTCGACCATGGCCTGCACGTCCGCCGGCGGGGATGCGGTGAGGATGTCTCGCCAGGTCCGCGGCCGCGCCGGCACGGCAGGCCCTTCCGTCGTCCCCCGCAGGGCGCGGAGCTTGGCGAGGACCTCCCGCACGGTGAAGCATTCCGCCGCCGCCTCGTCGGGGATCTTTACGTTCAGCATCCCCTCCAGGGCGGCAAGCATCTCCACCCGGGCCAGGGAGTCCAGGCCAAGATCCAGCTCCAGGTTGTCATCCAGTCGGATCACCGGCCTCTGCGTCGCGCCTCGCAGGTATTCCAGGACGCGCCGGCCCGTCGCGTCTTCGAGAAGGGCGAGGTCTGCGCCGGAGGGCGCGACGCCCTCCGAGGCCGGAGGCTCCTCCCGCAGCGCCGCTTGATACTGCTCCCGGACCAGATGCCGCTGGATCTTCCCCAGGCGCGTGCGCGGGAATGCCTCCTTGACGATCCGCAGGCTCGTGGGCCGCTTGTAGGGGGGAAGGCTCCGTCCCACGTTCTCCATGTCCCAGCGGATCGTCTCGAAGATGTTGGTCATGCCTTGCGCCCGGAAGTAGTCTAGGTTGGGCAGGACCAGGGCCAGGAGGCCCTCCTGGGCCGCGCCCGACCGCTCGGCCGTCTGCGAGAGGAGGCAGATCTCCTGGATGTAGGGGCTCTTCAGGTATGCCTGCTCCACCTCCTCCGGGTAGACGTTCTTGCCGGAACTGAGGACGATGACCTCCTTGGCGCGCCCCGTGATCGTGAGGTAGCCATCCCTGTCCACGTACCCGAGGTCTCCCGTCAGGAGCCAGCCGTCCCGCAGCACCTCGGAGGTGGCCTCGGGATTCTCGAAGTAGCCTCGCATCACGTTGGGGCCGCGGACCGCGATCTCGCCCACGCCGTCGGCGTCCGGCCGGTCGATCCGCACCTCCACGCCCGGGAGCGGGATCCCCACCGAGCCCGGCCGCATCCGATCCAGGGGGTTGAAGGCGACCACGGGCGACGTCTCGGTGAGGCCGTAGCCCTCGGTCAACGTGAATCCCAGGCTCAGAAAATCTCGGGCGATCGCCGGATCCAGCCTGGCCCCGCCGCTGACGGCGATCCGGATCTTGCCTCCGAACTTCCTGTGGACCCTGGCGAAGACGACCCGGCCCAGGTTGATCCCATGGGGCCGCACCGCTCCCGCGAGCGCGAGCAGGCCGTTCAGCACCAGCCGCACGACGAGCGGTCGCCGTCCCAGGTCATCGAAGATGGCCTTGTGGAGCATATAGAAGAGCTGCGGGACGCCCACCAGGATCGTCACGCCCGTCTCCTGCATGCAGGCGAGGAGGTCGGGCCCCCGGAGCGACCGCGGGAAGGTCAGGGTGGCGCCGGTGTACAGGGTGATGAGCTGCAGCATGAACGGGAGGGCGTGGTGGAGCGGAAGGAGGCCGAGGAAGTTGTCCCCGGGATTGACCAGGCCGAAATTCAGAATGCTCTGGGCGTTGCCCAGCAAGTTGCCGTGGCTCAGCATCACGCCCTTCGGCCTCCCGGTCGTCCCCGAGGTGTAGAGGATCGAGGCCAGATCGTCCTCGCCAACATCGGGGAGGGAAGACGCCGATCCCCACCGGCCCTGGAGGAGGGTGCGGTAGGCGAGGGTGTGTCCACCCGAGACCTCGCTGTCCAGGTCCACCACGTAGCGGATATCTGTTTCCTTGCCGACGAGGCCCAGCAGGCGCGGGGCCAGACGACCGGAGGCGATGACCAGCCTGCAGCCCGCATGCGCCAGAACGGTCTTGACTTCCTCATCGGTCAACTGGGTATCCAGGGGGACGGCGGTCCCACCGGCCGCCGTCAGGGCAAAGTAGGCGACCGTCCACTCGGGGCGGTTCTCGCTGAGAAGCGCGACGCGGTCGCCGCGCCGGATTCCCGCGCGGAGCAGCGCGGCCGCCAGCGCCCGGGCATGCCGGGCGATTTCCCCATAGGTCAGGCGGCGGTACTCTGCCTCCTCCTTGATCTGGAGGGCCAGGCGATCCGGCTGGTGCGAGACCACGATCTCGAAGCGTGCGAAGAGGTTCACCCTTGCCTCCGGAGGGAGCCCGAATCTCGCCTCACGCGCGGTTGGGCAGAGGTGCCTCAGGGCCCACCGCCGCCACGTTGACGAGGCTCTCGTGCAGGGTGCTGCACTCCCCCAGGTCGGTCAGCCGTTGCGAGGTGAGCTGATTGATGCCCTTGCCGCCCGGGTGGTGCTTGGCCCACCAGATGGATTCGGCGACCAGCACACCGGGGGGCACGTCATCCGTCACCTCGGCATAGAGGAAGCATTCCCCGCGGTCGCTCCAGACCCGGACCAGCCCGTCGTGGGCAATGGCGCGCGGCCGGGCGTCGGCCGGGTTGATCTTCAGCCGGGGCTTCCCTTCCGAGCGTACCAGGCGCGGGACCGCGCCGAAACTGGTATTGAGGAAGTCCTTGGAGGGAGGCGTCATGAGCTGGAGCGGGAACGCGGGCGTCCGGTGCTCGTGGCCCTCGACAGCCGGGGTGTACGTGGGGACGGGCGGGAGGCCGGCGGCCGCGAGGCGCTGCGAGAAGAACTCCAACTTACCCGACGGGGTGCCGAAGCCGGCGGCGAAGGGGTTGCCGGTTCGCGGGAAGTTCACGCGGATGGGCTCGCCCGAAGCCAGGCGGTCCCAGGTGATGCCGGCCAGGTACGGATGGTCCACGGCGAGCAAGTCGCGGATCAGCTCCTCCGTCGTCTTCCGGAAGAGGGGCTCGGCGAATCCCAGGCGTTGCGCCAAGGCCTGGAAGACCTCCCAGTTGGACCGGGCCTCGCCCAGGGGCGCGATCGCCGGCTTGCCGAGTTGCAGGTAGTAGTGCCCGTAGCTCCGGTACAGATCCAGATGCTCGAAGCTCGTCGTGGCGGGGAGCACGATGTCGGCAAAGTCCACCGTGTCCGTGTGGAGCTGCTCGTGGACGATGGTGAAGAGGTCTTCGCGGAGCAGGCCGGCCCAGACCTTGCTCTGGTCAGGCATGTTCGCCGCCGGGTTCGCCTGGTAGACAAAGAGCGCCTGGATCGGCGGCCGGTCCAGGTGGCGTAGCGCATCGCCCAACTGCACCATGTTGACCTCACGCGTCGGATGCGGCTGGAGCGCTTCCGCCTCGATGGCGGCGAAGTTCACGGGAAAGGCGCCGAAGGTCTCCCACAGGGCGCCGCCGCCGGGTCGATCGAAGGCGCCGGTGAGGCCGGGCAGGCAGGCAATGGCGCGGATGGCCTGCCCGCCGTTGGTATGGCGCTGGAGGCCGTTCCCTACGCGGATGAAGGGAGCCCGCGCCCGGCCGTACGCCTGCGCCAGCTCGCGGATGGCGTGGGGGCGAATGCCGGTGATTTCGGCGGCCCGCTCCGGGGGGAACCTGGCGGCCTCTTCCCGGTAGGCCTCGAAGCCGAACGTGTGGGCGGCGATGTAGTCCCGGTCGATGAGGCCATCCCGGATGAGGACGTGGGCGATGCCCAGGGCCAGGGCGGCATCGGTCGAGGGGCGCGGCGTCAGGTGGAGGTCCGCCAGTTTGGCCGTTCGGTTCCGGTAGGGATCGATCACGACGAGGCGGGCGCCGCGCCTGCGTGCCCGCTTCACGAAGTGGAGTCCGTGGAGGTTCGTGTGGACGGCGTTGATCCCCCAGAGGATCACGAGGTCCGAGGTCTCGATCGCCTCCAGGTCCGTGCCGATTTTCACTCCGTAGGTGGCCTGCCAGGCTTCCTCCGCCGCCGTGTCGCAGATGTTGCGCTTGAGACGGGAGGCACCCAGGCGATGGAAGAAGGGGTGCCCGGCCTTTCGCTGGACGAGGCCGAGCGAGCCGCCGTACGAAAAGGGCAGGATAGCCTCGCCGCCGAATTCCCGGGCGATGGCCTGCAGGCGATCGGCAGTTTCCTGCAGGGCTTCCTCCCAGGAGATGCGGACGAAACGCCCTTCGCCCTTGGCCCCCACGCGTCGCATGGGGTGGAGGATGCGGAGCGGGGAGTAGATCCGCTCAGGGTAGCGGTGGACCTTGTGGCACAGGCCTCCCTGCGTGAACGGGTGATCGGGATCCCCGTCGCAGGCGACCACGCGGCCGTCCTCGACCGTGGCGAGGATGCTGCAGGTGTCGGGACAGTCGTGCGGGCAGACCGTCTTGCGGACTTCTCTGGCCATCAGCCATCAGTCTCCGGCCGGAGGCGTCGGGGCCAGCCCCTGGCCCCCAAGTCCCACGCCCGCCTGAGGGGCCGAGCGCAGTTGGCTGACGGCTAGCGGCGGCATCTATTCCACGAACTGAATCCGGAGGTACAGATCGCCAGGGGCGCCTGCCTTGCCGCTGCGCCCCTTGCCCCGCAGGCGGAGCTTGGTCCCGGCTTGCACGCCCGCGGGAATCGTCACGAGGACCTCTTCGATCTCGCCGTCTCGGGAGAGGCGGAAGACTTTCCTGGCCCCTGCGCTGGCTTCCTGGCGCGTGATCGGGAAGTCCTGGGTGACGTCCTCCCCGTGCTGACCGCTGCCCAGGGCCACGCGGGCCGCGTGGCCGAGGCCGCTCAGGATGCCGCCGATGGCCTGGCCGAGTCGCTCGAAAAGACCTGGCGTCTCCGGCCGGCTGCCCACCTCAGACGGGCCGGGTCTCCCTTTGAGCCAGGGCCCCCACGGCTCGATCCGCCGGCCAAACCTGCCGAAGGTCTCGGCATCCCCCCGCCGGCCCCACCTGAAGGGTCCTCCGAAGAAGACCCCGCCGAAGACGATCCCCGGCCCCCCGAAGAAGACATGCCGGACGAAGCCGTCGTCGAAGCGGAAGCCCATGCGCTGGAACTCGCGTGTGAGTTCCTGGAAGATGGCGTTGGCGTCCTGGTTGTGGAGCAGGTCGCGGAGGATGTCCTCCTGACTGGAGTAAGCCCACTGGTCGCTTCCCGGACCCGCAGTGGCCCCGACCCTCGCGTGCCGCGACAGATCGTACATCTGACGCTTGTCGGGGTCGATGAGGACGCCGTAGGCCTCGCTGATGGCCTTGAAGCGCTCCTCGGCGCCGGCGTCGCCGCGGTTCCGGTCGGGATGGTAATGGAGGGCCAGCTTCCGGTACGCTTTCCGGATCTCTTCCGGCGAGGCGTCCTCTTTCAGCCCCAGGATGGCGTAGTACTCTTTCTCGGGATTGGCGCGAAACGGCATTGCCTGTCCTCGTGCAAGAAGTTCCGGGCAGTAGTCTACCGTCTGGAGCCGGGAGCAGCAAGGAGTTTTGGGAATTCCTGGATTGGGACTAGATCCGATACTCCCGGAACTCTTCCGGCAATACCACCGGCCCCGGGTAGGCCCGCAGTGCCTCCTGGCGCAGCTCCTCCACACGATCGTGAATATCCGCGCTGAAGTGACACAGGAACAGCCCGCGCACCTCTGCTTGGTGTGCCACCTCGCCCGCCTGGTACCCCGTGGTGTGGCCGTCAGCGGCGGCACGCGCCGCATCGGCATGGAGGAAGGTGGCCTCGTGGATCAGGACGTCGGCGCCCCGGGCCAGCGCGATGAGCGACGGGCAAGGGCTGGTGTCGCTGCTGTACACCACGACGCCGTGTTCCTGGGAAGAATCCCATTCCACGCGGAGGCCGACGTTCGGGGCCCCGTGCCTGACGGGCGTGGACAGGATCCGAAAGCCTTTGGCACGAAGCACCTCATGCCCCTCCGTGGGAGGGAGCGTGTGCAGATCGATCCGGTAGGGCATCTTTTCTTCCAGCGGGAAGAGATCCATGAAACCGCGCAGGATGAGCAGGGTCTCGGCCAAAGCGTAGACGTGGAGGGTGGACCGCCGCCCGGCGAGGCCCATGTTGTGGGCCAGCGAAGGCAGGCCATAGACGTGGTCCACGTGCCGGTGGGTGACGATCAGCGAGGAGACCCGCATGGGATCCAGCCCGGCTTTCAGGATCTTCTGGTACGGGCTCCCCGAAGCGTCCACCAGGACCGCCTCTGCCTCTGAGTAGAAAGCCAGCGCGGTGTTGTCGCGGCTGGAGGACGGGATCGCGCCCGACGTGCCGAAGAACTGGAAGGGCATGGCGATCTCCTGCGGAGATTCCGATCGTCACGAGGCCTTGGGCTGGAGTTGGCGCGTCCACGCCACCAATGCCTGGAGCAGTTGGCGAATCAGCTCCTTGGCCTTGTCGTCGATCAGGTTGCCGTTCGCATCGAATTTCTCGGCGGCGTTCGCGATCATGACCTCTGGTTTGTTCACGGGGTGCATGTTCAGGAAGACGAACGACTGCCGGAGGTGGTACTGTGCCCGCGCCGTGCCCATTGCCCCGACGGACGCCCCCATGAGCGCTACCGGTTTGTCGGACCACGCGCTGTCGCCGTAGGGCCGGGACGCCCAGTCAATCGCGTTCTTCAGGACCCCTGGCACCGAATAGTTGTACTCCGGGGTCACGATGAGAATGGCATCCGCCGCGCGGACCTTGGCTTTCAGCTCCGCGACCTTGGCGGGGGGATGCTGCTCCTCGTCCTGATTGAACCCCGGAATGCCGTCGAGGTCGAAGGTCTCGAGCGCGGCATCTTTGGGCACGAGCTGCTGGGCCGCGCGCAAGGCCATCCGGTTGTAGGACCCCCGTCGCAGACTCCCGACAATCCCAAGAATCTTGATCGGTCCGCTCATACGTGAGCTCCTTTTGACGCTCGTTGCCAATCGGTGGGAAGCCGTCCTGAGGATGCAACGGCTCGGGCAAGACAGCAAATTCTTGCCCCGCAACGAGGCCCTGTCAACGGCTGGCCCTATTCGGCGGCTCGGGATCGCCCCCAAATAGATGCGGGGTGGCAGCGAAGTGAATGGTGGAGTGGTTTCGGGCTACAGATTCGGGGGCGACCAGGACTTGAGGGTGTCGGGATTCAGCTTGGGGAGCAGGTCCAGACCGGTCAGACGCTCGACCTCTCGAACGTTTGTGGTATGGGCGGCGAGGTAGGCATCGGCGGCGGCGCTCCGCTGCTGCCGTGCGCCCTCGGGTCCAGCCTCGGGGGGCCGATTCGGAAGGAGGATCGTCAGCACCTCTGGCACGCCCTCGGGGCTTGTGCGCAGGAGGACCTTGTAAAAAAGAGCTGGGACAGCTACCCGTCCGGAGGGCACCCAGCGCACCTGCCCTCCGAGGATGTCCCCGGTCAGGATGTAGAGCTCACTATGGCGCTTGGCGTAGACCCGCACGAACCGCTCCAACCGCTCCCACGACCCCCTGTTGAACGCCGGAACCTGAGGCGTCATGTTGCTCAGGTAAAACGTGTTGGCCTGCGCGGCTGGGAATCGGTTCATGTCGTCGCGGGGGACGAGGTGCCCCCGGTCATAGCCGGAGGCCTCATAGTCGGCACACGCGGCGCTCTCCTCGGGGCTCAGGCGGGGGTCCGAGCGGAAGGCGTCCAGGCGCTTTGCCGGCACGATGTCCTCGGCCCGAAGCTGGTAAGCGGCCCAGACGGGGATGCGGTGGACAGGGTCGTAGCAGAGGACGTACTCGCGCTGCATCAGGACCTTGGGGCAGGCAGGCTCGCCCCAGGGCAGGTGTGTCTGAAGAATTGCCTCGCGGTCCCCAGACGACAGGACGAGGTCGGCATCGTACTGGGCGAGTTCGGCCCTCGGGACCTTGTTGCCCTTGCAGACTTCGGCCCAGGCTGAACAGGCAAGAAGGACCAGGAAGACCACAAGGAAAGAGCGGATGCGTCCGAGCCGTCGCACAGTGCGACCCTCCTCATGCTGGGCGAGGTGTGCAGGGGCCTTCCGGCGATCTCGAGACCGTTAGCGCGATGGAAAGCTTACGGTGGGGGTGTCGGGATCCGGAGTTTCATGGGGTTCGCAGATGTGTCCCCTGAAATTGGCCGCATCTGGCAGCCTGATGCCAATCGAACCACAGGCGCCGATCCGTGAAGCACGTCACTGGATCGGCCACGAGCCTAGCCTCGCGGCACGAGCCTGTCAACGGGATTCGTGGAAGAGATTCCAGAGGGGACCCGTTGGTGCTGAAAGCAACTTGACGTCCCGCACCGTCTCCCTTACCCTGCCCGCCATGCCTCGCCATGCCCGCATTGACGCCCCCGGCGCCCTCCACCATGTGATGGGCCGGGGCATCGCCGGGATCAAGCTGTTTCACGCCGCGCGAGACTGTGAGGATTTCCTGGCTCGTTTGGTTGATCTCTGCGGCGACGGCCACCTCCAGGTCTATGTCTGGGCGCTACGCGTCTCGCGGCCGGCGGTGGATCTGGACGGCCTCGCCCGCAAGATCAGCCATCGCGAAGGCGCGGAGGAAGCCGGACTGCGTTTCGGCAGCCGGAGGCGTCGGGTGAGCGAGGCACGGAAAATCTTCTGCCAGACCGCGGTGACGTGACTGAGTTTCAGCTCCGCAGAACTCCTACATCCTTCGGAGGCGGGAATGGATACTCCGACTCGCCCACAAGGCGCAGCAGCCGTGCCCCGTGATCCACGGTTTCCCCTCCTGAGTCGCGATGCCATGCTCCTTCTCCTCACCTTGGCGGCCGGCAGCGTGGACGCCATCAGCTACCTGGGACTGGGTCACGTCTTCACGGCGATGATGACGGGCAACACGGTGCTGCTGGGTCTGGCCCTGGGACAGGGACAAATTGCGGCGGCATCGCGGAACATCCTGGCTTTGCTCGGCTTTGGGGGAGGCGTGATCCTGGGCGCCACCATCGCCGAGCGGGACCGGAGCCAGAGCGACTGGCCCCCGGCCGTGACGCGAGCGCTGGCGCTGGAGGGGGTCCTGCTTGGCGCGTTCGCCGCGTTCTGGCATCTGACCGGCCCCGCCCGAGGCGAGGCCAGCCTGTATTCCCTGATCGTGCTGACGGCCGTTGCCATGGGCGTACAGAGCGCCGCGGTCCGGCGACTCGGCGTCCCGGGGATCGCGACGACGTACATCACCGGGACGCTGACGAGCCTCATGGTGGACGTCGCCCAGATGCTGCGAGGCATGCAGGTCCCTGACAGTCCCCAGACGGCCCTGATCCCGTGGGAACGGCGCCTGGGGCTCCTGACCGCGGTCTTCGTGGTCTACGCGGTCGGCGCGCTCGCGGGCGGCCTCCTGCGGTTGCGGTCCTTCGGCTTCGCCACCCTCGTGCCCTTCTTGGCCGTGAGCCTGGTGGTCGGGAACACGGTCATCCGCCAGCGCCGCCTGGCGTGAGCGGGGAAAAGCGCCGGCGTCACGAGAAAGGCTTGAGACCTGCCGCCCGGATGGCGGGATCGGCCTGCATTGAAACCTCTGGTACGCCGTTTAGCTGTCGCGGGCGGTTGCCTAGACGCCCTCCGCGAGGAGCAGGTTGCTCACCGCATGCTGGAGGCGGATGGGGAGGACCTTGTGGTATTCGTCGGAGTCGTACCAGCGCCGCGCGGCCTCCGCGCTCGGGAACTCGATCACCACCAGGCGCTTCGGGTTCCACGTCCCCTCCAGCACCTTGTGGTCGCTGCTCCGGACGATGAATCTGCCACCGTATCGGGTGACGCTCGCCTCGGTGGGCTGCTTGTACGGCTCGAAAGCCTTGACGTCCTTCACGTCCACGTCGGCGATGATGTACGCGGCCATTTCCCCCTCCTTCTGCTGTCAGAAGTCCACGGGCCCTCCCTGGTTGGAAGCGACCCGCGTGGCGGGCACACTATACCCTGCCAGGCGTCCGCGCGTCACGGCGTATGGCATCGCCTGCCGAATTTCGAGAAGCGGTGAGCCCGAGGGGCATTAGCCACCGGAGGTTTTCGGCGGGATCGTCGGTCTGGTGGTCCGCCGAAGTTGGGATCGGCGCTTGGCAATCTCCGGATAGAGCCGCTTGAAACAAGACGGGCAGATGCCATGCGAGAATTCCGTCTGCGGGTAGTCGCTGGCGCAAACGACGTGTTTGGTCCATTTCCCTCGCTGCTGCAGCCGGGAGCAAGAACAGCACAGCATGAGGACGCCAAAGAGCGGAAGCTGTAAGGGCTGCCGGCGAGTGGTCAGCGCTTTACGGTGCATGCTCATCCCACCGTCCACTCCGACGGCGACTCCGCATTGGCTCTGAGGAGGGAACTCGGGGCGATCACCTGGTTGCGGCCGGCCTCGATGGCATGGCGCAGGGCCGCACGGGCCGCGCGGATCACGTTGCGGGGGCGGGTTGTGCGGCCGTCCCGCTCAGCGGCGCCGATGCTGACGGTCACGGTCACGACCACACGAATCCGGCGTCAACGGGATCCCGGCGCAGGGCGCACCGAATCACCAGGAAGATGATGACTCCGGCGAACGCCGCGACTCCCGTCTGGGGGACCGCTGTCCAGTTCATCCAGCCCCGCTCGAGCCAGCGGTGATCCAGCCACGCCGTCAGGGCGGGCGGACCCAGCCGCACGATCAGGCCAACGGCCACCATCTGCCCCAGAATCGGGAGGAGCCGCCTCAGGCTCCGAGCCGTGAGTGAGCCGCGCTCGCTGAGGACGGAATACGCGGCGAGGTTCAGGGGGAGCAGCACGGAGAGCGCCCCCACGACGGGGCGTCCAAGGTCCCCGGGCAGCGTCTCCCCATTCCCGAGCCAGCGCAGTGTCCCGTCGACGAGGCAGAGCAGCACGAGCGCGAAGACAATTCGGCTCCGGTTGTAGCACCACCCCACCAAGATGCCGAGGACGAGCACCAGAATGGCAGAGGCGTGGAGGTAGGGGTCCATGGCGCCCGGCATCACGCCAGGGCGAAGCAAGGCCAGCGCGGCCAGCATCACCAAGCCGCCGGGAAGGAGGAGCGCGAGAGCGCGTCGCAGACGGAGCATACCAAGGGAGCCTAGCGAACCGATTCGCATCCGGCAAGTAGATAGCGTGGTTAACACCACCAGTCCGGTCCTGCAATGGGTGAGTGCCATGCCGCTCCAGACCATCGCGGAGACCCCTGAGTCGTAGAGGCGGCGGGATCGGGGCGCTGGCGCTCGGTCTGCCGTCCGGCAGCGACCGGCGAACGCCGCCAGAGCCGGCGGGCAGGAGGTCAGGACAGCGGCCCGCGACGGCGAACTTTGCCATTGACAGGGGGGTGCGGGCGGGGGCATGATCCCGCCGCTATGGGGGGCTCTCTGACCCGTTATGCTGAATTTTCTTCTGCGGGCCACGCCGACACCCGTTTTTTCATCCCACCTGCCCATCCCCGGCCTTTCGCGGCATCCCCGATGGATCCCTCTCACCCCGTCCCCCTTCCGCCCGCCCGCTCGACGCCGGGCCGGGACGGCGGGTCCGGGGAGGCAACGAGCCGGGCGCCTGGGATGGTGCAGCCTGCCCCACACCCCCCGAGGAAAAGGAGGCATGGCAATGAAACGAACTCTGGTCCTCTTGACTGCCGTTCTTGCGGTTCTGCTCTTGAGGGGCGGGTCGCCGGCCCTGGCCCAGGGCCGGTCCGACGTCCTGGTGATCGGCATGGCCATGGGCGAGGTCACGTCGCTCGACCCCGCCAAGGGCTTCGAGGTCACGGGCACGGGCATCATGGCCCAGGTGTATGACCGGCTGCTGGACTTCCCCGCCGGCCGCGTGGACAAGCCCGAGGCCTCGCTGGCCGAGTCCTGGAAGGTGTCCCCGGACGGGATGGTGTGGACGTTCAACCTGCGCACGGACGTGAAGTTCCACTCGGGCAATCCCCTGACCGCCGATGACGTGGTCTACTCCCTGCAGCGGGTCATCCATCTCAAGGACCAGCCGGCCTTCATCATCACGCAGTTCGGTCTGACCCCCGAGTCCATCAAGGCCGTGGACAAGCACACGGTCCAGATCACGCTGCCCAAGAAATTCGCGGGCGGGCTGTTCCTCTCGTGCCTCAGCGCGGCCGTGGCCAGCGTGGTGGATTCCCAGGTGGTCAAGCAGCACGTGGCCAAGACGGACAAGTACCCGGACGGCGATTACGGCAGCACCTGGCTCTCCCTGAACTCGGCCGGCTCCGGCCCCTTCATCCTGCGCAAGTGGGAGCGGGGCGAGTCCACCATCCTGGACGCCAACCCGAGCCACTTCCGCTTCCCGCCCAAGGTGAAGCGGGTGATCTTCAAGGAGATCCCCGAGGCCACCAGCCGGCGGCTCCAGGTGGAGAAGGGCGACGTCGACATCGCCTGGCAGATGCTCCCGGACCAGGTGCGCGAGATGGAGAAGAACCCGAACCTGCACATCGTGAAGTTCCCGGCCACCCAGATCGTGTACGTGGGCTTGAACGTCACCCACGGGCCGCTGGCCGACAAGAAGGTGCGGCAGGCTATCCGCTACGCCGTGGACTACGACGGCATCATCAACCAGATCCTGGGCGGGGCGGGCAAGCAGATCAACACGTTCATCCCGGAGGGCTTCGCCGGCTACGAGCCGAAGATCCTCTACAAGACCGACCTGGACAAGGCCCGCCAGCTCATGAAGGAGGCGGGGTACGCCCAGGGCTTCGAGACCTCGCTGGATCACATGGACGCCACGCCCCAGCCCGAGGTGGCCCAGTCCATCCAGAGCTCCCTGGCCAAGATCGGGATCAAGGTCCAGCTCAACAAGATGGTGGGCGCCCAGCTCTACCCCAAGTACCGGGCGCAGAAGCAGGACATGATCCTGGGCGCCTGGGGGCCGGACTACATCGATCCCCACACCAACGCCCAGCCCTTCGCCGACTACAAGGCGAACCAGCTCGCCTACCGCAACATGTACTACAACGAGCAGACCTCCAAGATGGTGCAGGACGCGGGCGTGGAGATGGACCACGACAAGCGCATCGCCCTCTACCAGGCGGCCAACAAGATCATCCAGGAGGACGGGCCGTACGTCTTCCTGTACCAGCCGCTCTACCTGCACGCGGTGCGCAACGACGTGCAGGGCTTCCTGCCCGGCTCGAACCTGCAGCTCACCAAGCTGTACCCGATCAGCAAGAAGTAGGCTCGTCCCCCGCGAGGGTTCGTGCCGCAGGGCGCGAACCCTCGCGGGAGGAATGACCAATGGGAGCCGAATGACCAATGACCAATAAAAGCCCGTGGCCGATGAGGCTGCGTCTCATTGGTCATTGGACATTGGTCATTAATCTGGAGATGTTATGGGTCGTTACCTGCTGCGCCGGCTGCTGACCCTGACCATCACCCTGCTCGGGATCATGGTGATGACCTTCTTCATCTCGCTGGTCATCCCCCTGGATCCCCTGGCGGCGCTGGCCGGCCCGCAGGCGCCGCCCGAGACGGTGGCGCGGCTGCGCAGCCTCTACGGCTTCGACCAGCCCCTCTACGTCCAGTTCGCCCGCTACGTGGCCCGCCTCGCGCACGGCGACCTGGGCGTGTCGTTCCAGACCAGCCGGCCCGTCTTCCAGGACATCCTGAAGTTCTTCCCTGCCACGCTGGAGCTGGCCACCTCGGCCATCATCCTGGGCGTGGCCCTGGGGCTCCCGCTGGGCGTGCTGTCGGGCGTGTACCGGAATTCCTGGCTGGACCATATCTGCCGGGTCCTCAGCCTGATCGGCGTGTCCACGCCCGTCTTCTGGCTGGGCCTGGTGTTCATGCTGATCTTCTACTTCAAGCTGGGCTGGCTGCCCGAGCCGGGGCGGCTGGACATCATGCTCCTCGAGCCGACGCGGCTCACGGGGGTCCTCCTGGTGGACGCCGCCCTGGCCCGCGACTGGCAGGTCTTTGGGAACGCCCTGAAGCACCTCGTGCTTCCCGCCTCGGTCCTGGGCCTCACGGCCATGGCCGGGATCGCGCGCATCACCCGCTCCAGCATGCTCGAGGTCCTGTCGCAGGAGTACGTGAAGACGGCCCGGATCAAGGGCCTGGGCGAGTTCCTGGTCATCACCCGCCACGCCCTCCGAAACGCCCTGGTGCCCACCGTCACCGTCATCGGCCTCACCTACGGGGGCCTGCTGGAGGGGTCGGTCCTCACCGAGACCATCTTCTCCTGGCCCGGGCTGGGCCGCTACTTGGCCAACGCCTTCCTCACCCTGGACCTCAACACCATCGTGGGCGGGACCATGCTGGTGGCCCTGACGTATTGCCTGGTCAACCTCCTGGTGGACCTGCTCTACGCCGTCTTGAACCCCAAGATCACCTACACCGCGTCATGATCGCGAGGAGCTCCCCCGCTGCCCTGGACGTGAGCGAGGCCCGCCGCCGCCGGGCGGAGGCGCGCCGCCGGTACCTCATGGATACCTATGTCCTGTGGCGCCGGAACCGGCTCATGGTCCTGGGGACGGGGATCATCGTGGGGCTGCTCCTGGTCGCCGCCCTGCCCCCCATCCTGGCGACGCACGACCCCTACGAGCAGATCCTGCGCGACCGCCTGCTCCCGCCCTCGACCCAGTACCTCTTCGGGACCGACAGCCTGGGCCGGGACATCTACTCCCGGGTGGTCTACGGCTCCCGGGTCACGCTGACCATCGCGCTGCTGGTGGCGGCGATCAGCACGCCGCTCGGCATGGTGATCGGGATCTTCGCGGGCTACCTGGGCGGCGCGCTGGACGAGATCCTGATGCGCGTGGCCGACGTGTTCCTGGCCTTCCCGCGGCTCATCCTGGCCATCGCCTTCGCCGCCGCGCTGGGACCGGGCGTGGAGAACGCCATCATCGCCATCGCCATCGCGCACTGGCCCTCGCTACGCCCGGCTGGCGCGGGCCGAGACCCTGAACGTCCGGAACAACGACTACATCCAGGCCATGCGGGTGCTGGGGGCGGGGAAGCTCCGCATCATGGCCGGCTACATCGCGCCCATGTGCCTGTCCTCGATCATCGTGCGGATGAGCCTGGACATGGGCACGATCATCCTCACGGCCGCCGGGCTGGGGTTCCTGGGCCTGGGGGCCCAGCCGCCCATGCCCGAGTGGGGCCTGATGGTGAGCGACGGCCGCCAGTTCCTGGTGGACCAGTGGTGGGTCTCCACCTTGCCCGGCCTGGCGATCCTCGTGGTGGTCATGGGCTTCAACCTGCTGGGGGATGGGATCCGCGACGTGCTCGACCCCCATCAGCGCCAGGCGTGAGGAGAGAGCCGGCTGTGGTCGAGGCGCCGCTCCTGGACATCCGCGATCTCGAGGTGGAGTTTCGCACCCTGCGGGGCGTCGTGCACGCCCTGCAGGGGGTGAGCTTCCATCTGCGCCGGCGCGAGACGCTGGGCCTGGCCGGCGAGACGGGCTGCGGCAAGTCCGTGACCGCCCTGGCCGTCCTGCGCCTCATCAGCCCGCCCGGCCGGATCACCCGGGGGCAGATCCGCTTCGAGGGGCGGGATCTGCTGGCCCTGGGCGAACGCGAGATGCGGCGGCTGCGGGGGAGTCAGATCTCCATGATCATGCAGGAGCCCAAGATGTCCCTGAACCCGGTCATCCGGGTGGGCGACCAGGTGGCCGAGACGCTCCTCATCCACGACCGCTCGCATGGCCGGCGCGCGGCGCAGGGAAGGGCCGTGGAGATGCTGGCCGGCCTGGGGATCCCGGATGCCCGGCGCATGGCCCAGCGCTACCCCCACGAGCTGTCCGGCGGGATGGCGCAGCGGATCATGATCGCCATGATGCTGGTCACGCGGCCGAAGCTCCTCATCGCCGACGAGCCCACCTCGGCCCTGGACGTGACCATCCAGGCCCAGATCCTGGAGGTGATGAAGACCCTCATCCGCGAGATCGGCACGGCGGTCCTCCTCATCACCCACGACCTGGGGGTCATGGCCGAGACGTGCGACCGGGTGGTCGTGATGTACGCCGGGAGCGTGGTGGAGGCCGGTCCGGTGCGGGCCGTCCTCAAGCATCCCCAGCACCCCTACACCCAGGGGCTCTTGAAGACCATCCCGAACGACGTGGCGCCCGAGCAGCGCCTGTTCTCCATCCGGGGCCAGGTTCCCAGCCTGCTCGCGCCGCCCCCGGGCTGCGCCTTCGCCCCCCGCTGCGATCGGGCCATGGAGCGCTGCGGGGTGGCGCCGCCGCCGCGGTATCGCCTGGACGCGGATCACCAGGTCAGTTGCTTCCTGCACGAGGGTCGGCCTGAGGTGGAGTGCGGGAGTGGCCGGATCCCCATGAGCACGCCCCAATGAGCCGGGACGCAGCCATGAATGGTTCGTCGGCTAACGGCGCCCTGCCGCTCCTGGAGGTCCGGAACCTGCGGGTGCACTTCGCCGTGCGCGAAGGCCTGTTCGGCCGCCGGGGAGGGGCGGTGCAGGCCGTCGACGGCGTCTCGCTCCGACTGGACCGAGGGGAGGTCTTCGGCCTGGTGGGCGAATCGGGCTGCGGCAAGACGACGCTGGGCCGGGCCGTGGTGGGGCTGGCGCCCGTTCTCTCGGGCGAGATCCGTTTCGCCGGGCGAGAGCGTCATCGGCCTGACGGGGGTCGCGGCCCGGGAGCGCGCCCGGCACATCCAGCTCATCTTCCAGGACCCGTACGCCTCGCTGCATCCGCGCAAGACCGTCCGGGACCTGGTGGGGGCGGGGCTCAGGCTGCACGGGCTGGCGCGGGGCTACGAGATCGACGAGCGGGTCCTGGCGATCCTGGAAGAGGTCGGCCTGGGCCTGGACCATCTGTACCGCTACGCCCACGAGTTCTCCGGCGGGCAGCGCCAGCGGATCGCCCTGGCGCGCGCCCTGGTGCTGCACCCGGAGCTCTTGATCCTGGATGAGCCGACCTCGGCCCTGGATGTCTCGGTGCAGGCCCAGATCCTCAACCTGCTCAAGGACCTGCGGCGCGAGTTCGACCTGACGTATCTGTTCATCTCCCACAATCTGGGCGTCGTCCGCTACATGAGCCAGCGCATCGGGGTGATGTACCTGGGTCACCTCGTCGAGGTGGGGGCGACGGACGCGCTGTTCCGCCGGCCGCAGCACCCCTACAGCCGGGTGCTCCTCTCGGCGCTTCCCTCGCTGGACCCCGATGCCCCCACCAGGCGCCAGGTCCTGGCCGGCGACCCGCCCACCCCCATCAACCCGCCGCCGGGCTGCCCCTTCGCGCCCCGCTGCCCCGAGGCCCAGGCGTTCTGCAGCCGCGAGAAGCCGGCCCTCGTACCGCGGGGGAGCGACCCCGCGCACCTCTGCGCCTGCCACTTTCCAATGACCAATGACCAATGAGCCAATGACCAATGGGCGATGAGGCGAGGGATAGGTTGGTCATTGGGAATTGGTCATTGGTCATTTTTCGGAGGTTGCCATGCCGATTGTGGTCGATGCCCACTCCGATCTGCTGAGCGACATCCTTGGGCGGCACGCCGCCGGCCAGACGAAGGTCCTGGAGTCCACCTGGCTGCCCGCCATGGCCGCGGGCGGCGTCGATCTCCGCGTGGCCGCCATCTTCAGCCCGCCGCAGTACGTGCCCGAGCTGGTCCTGCGGCGGGCCCTGGATGCAGGTGGCGGCCCTCCTGGCGGAGCTGGAGGGGACCCCGGGTGCCGCGCTCTGCACTACCCATGCAGATATCCTGCGCGCCAAGGCCGAAGGCAAGCGGGGCTTCATTCTCGGAATGGAAGGTGTGGAGCCGCTCGGATCGGATCTCGGCCTCCTGCGCATCTTCCACCGGCTGGGCGTCCGGGTGCTCGGGATCACCCATGCGCTCCGAAACTACGCCGCGGACGGCGCCTTCTTCGAGCCCAAGAAGACCGGCCTCGTGGGAGGCCTGAGCGACTTCGGGGTGAGCCTGGTGGAGCAGGCGCAGGCGATGGGGGTGATCCTCGACGTCTCGCATCTGAACGAGCCGGGGTTCTGGGACCTGATGCAGCTCGCCAGGGGCCCGGTCATCGCCTCGCATTCCAACTGCCGGGCCCTCACCGACCACCCGCGAAACCTCACGGACGAGCAGATCAAGGCCGTGGCCAAGACCGGTGGCGTCATCGGCGTCAACTCCATCGCCCGGTTCGTGGAGCCGCCGGACCTGCCGCACCTCATGGATCACGTGGATCACCTGGTCAAGATCGCCGGCCGGGAGCACGTGGGCCTCGGCCTGGACTTCTGCTCATACCTGCTCGAACACAAGAGCCCGGTGGAGCGGTCCGGCATGCGGAAGGGGGCCTACCTGTCCGTGGACGGGCTGGCCGGCGATCAGGACATCCCCAAGATCCCGCGGATGCTCGCCGAGCGGGGATACGACGCCAGCAGCATCGATCTCATCATGGGCGGGAATTTCCTGCGGGTCTTCAATGCCCTCCTGCCGGAATGATGCCGTTCAACCGCAGAGCACGCAGAGGGCGCAAAGAGAGCCCCCATAGTGAACTACCCCGCGGCAAGCCGCGGGGCATCGGCTTCTGTTCCAGTCCGTCATTCCGTGCTTGACACGGAATCCAGTCAGGCCTTCTGGATACCGGCTGGAGTTCACCCCGGTGAAAACCGGGGCCGGTATGACGAACTCGCGGCAAGCCGCGGGGAATGTCGGAGAGGTGGTTCAGAAGATTTCTTTCCGGGAGCTTTTCTGGCGTGATGTGGGCCGGCAATTCTTTGCGGTCTCTGCGGGCTCGGCGGTGAGATTTCCGGGCCTGTGGCCGCGAGCCGCGCGGCGGAGGCGGTCTGGTGCGTGAGCCCGGCTTCTCCTTTCGGGAGCTTCGCAGCCTGCGCGCCCTGCGTTCCCCCGTGGGCATCCAGCGGGTGCTGGATCGGATGCCCTATCACCTCGCCAAGACCGCGTGGTCGCCGCGGCGGGTCCTGCGGGAGGGGACGGCGCACTGCCTGGAGGGGGCCGTCTTCGCGGCGGCCGCGCTCCGCGTGCTGGGGTTCCCGCCGCTCCTCTTGGATCTGGAGGCGGTCCAGGACACGGACCACGTCATCGCCGTGTACCGGATGCAGGGGCACTGGGGGGCCATCGCCAAGTCCAACTTCTCGGGACTGCGCTTTCGGGCACCGGTCTACCGCACCCTGCGCGAGATGGTGATGAGCTACTTCGAGGACTACATCAACCTGCGGGGCGATCGGACGCTGCGCGCCTACTCCCGCCCCGTGAACCTCGCCCGCTTCGACGGCTCGCACCCGGGGTGGATGACCTCAGAGGACGAACTCTGGTGGATCCCGGAGCACCTGGTGCACATCCGTCACACGCACCTCCTCGTGCCGGGCATGGAGCAGAGCCTCTCCCGAGCGGACCGGCGCGCCCTGGAAGCGGGCCTGGTCGGCTACCGGGCGCGCTGAGGGGCCCGGCCCCCGCCTTGCCTTTCCCGACTCCGCCCTTCCATCCCCCTTGCCCGGCCTGGTGCTGGGTGCCCCCGGGCGTGGTCCCTTCCGCCTCGAGGTGGCTCTCGGGATCGGCGTCCGCACCGGGTTTTGCCTTGACACGGCTGTTCTTGTCACGCATGCTTCGATCGATCCGTCCCCTCCTGGCGGCGCCGGGACCCGCGCGAGGCCCGGCGCCACTCGACCCGAGAGCAGATCCTCTGCCGCGAGACCCTGATGATGGACCCCTCGGATTCCGTGCTCCCGGGTGACCAGTCGTCGGCCGAGCAAGAGCGGTGGATCCTGATCGTCGATGACGATCCCGCCGTCCTGGACTCCCTGAGCACAGTGCTACGGCCTCGATTCCGCGTGCTCACGGCGCGGACAGGGGCCGAAGGGCTGAAGGCATTAGGGCAACACCTGTTCGACCTGGTCTTGCTCGATAACGTCCTGCCCGATATGTCCGGTCTCGTGGTCCTCGGCACCATCACGCGCTACCTCCCCTCCCTGCCGGTCATCCTCATCACCGGCTATGGATCCGAAGAGGTCTCGGTAGAGGCATTCCGCGAAGGGGCCCGAGACTACGTGAAGAAGCCGATCAAGATCGAGGAGTTGATGGCTCGCATCGAGCAGGTATTTCATGCCCGGCGGCGATCCGGCGACGTGGCGGTGCCCGAGGGGGAGGCGGGGATTCCGTCGACCGGGGCTGGCGTCGCGATCACGGCGGACACCAATCTCCGTCGCGCCCTGGCCTTCATGGAGGCCAACCTGCACCTGCACCTTTCTCTGGAGAAGGTGGCTCGCGAGGCCGGCATGAGCAAGTTTCATTTCTGCCGGCATTTCAAGGCGCTCTTGGGCCTCAGCTTCCGAGAGTATCTGGCCCGGCGCCGGATCCAGCGCGCCAGCATCCTCCTGCGGGATCAGAAACGATCCCTGACCGAGATCTACCTGGACGTGGGATTCAAGGACCAGAGCCATTTCGGTCGCGTGTTTCGCAGGATCACGGGCCAGCCGCCGTCCCGCTATCGCCTCCTCCACCGGAAGACCCCGCCCCAGCCGTAGCCGCGCAGCCATCGCCCCCGTCCGCCAGGATGGCCAAGTGCCGCCCGCAAAATAGCAACGCGAGTCCACCAAAAAGCAACGGCAGCCAAGCAGTCCCAGCCGTCGGGAACGAGATTATTGACGTGGGAGCGGCCGAGAGGTTCCCTCTCTCCGACGCCTGGCGAAGAGGCTGCAGCGGGGAGCGAATTTGCGGACGCGATGCGTCTCGGGAGGGTCATTGTGGGCGGTGGCGCGCATCTGCCCCGCGTGGCAGAGTCGGCCGCCGCCGCATTCTCGACCCGAGCCTGCGTGCCCGGACGCCCGGCTGGCCGCGTGACTGTTTCGCCAGGGGGATGGTGTGTCCGGAAGGGTCTCGTGAGCCAAGGAAGGAGTGGGCCATGAACGACGCGATCGAGAAGGTGGCAATGGGCTGGCTGCCGGATCTTCCCAGCTTCAAGGACTTCACGATGGAGCACGATGCGGTTCCGCCCAAGCTCAAGCTGATGGGTCAGAAGGACTCCGTGAAGGCCATGCTGAAGAAGTTGAAGGCGCTGGAGCCCGTGCGGACGGGTCTGCCCGCCAGCGTGGACCTGAAGCCATGGTGCTCCCCCATCGAGAACCAAGGGTCTCTCGGATCATGCACGGCGCATGCGGGCGTCGGGGTCGTGGAGTATTGTGAGCGGAGGGCCTTCGGGAAGCATATCGATGCCTCCCGCCTGTTCCTCTACAAGGTGACCCGGGACCTGCTGGGCTGGACGGGCGACACGGGGGCCTTCCTCCGCACGACGATGGAGGCAATGGTGCTCTTCGGCGTGCCTCCGGAGCAGTACTGGAGCTACGTCATCGCCAACTTCGACAAGGAGCCGAGCGCCTTCCTCTACGCCTTCGCGCAGAGTTACCAGGCGATCTCCTACTTCCGGCTGGATCCCCCGGGCACGGCCAAGGACGCCCTGCTCAACAGCATCAAGACCCTCCTGGCGCGGGGCATTCCGACCATGTTCGGCTTCACCGTATACAGCTCCTACACCCAGGCCGGAACCACCGGCAAGATCCCGTTCCCGATCCCCGCGGACCGCATCGCCGGCGGCCACGCCATCGATGCCGTCGGCTACGACGACAGCCTGAAGATCAAGAACACGGGCCCCGGGGCCGTCGAGACGACGGGGGCTCTGCTGATCCGGAACTCCTGGGGGACGGGCTGGGGGAGCGCGGGGTACGGCTGGCTCCCCTACGAGTACGTGCTGAAGGGGCTCGCAATCGACTGGTGGGCGCTGCTGAAGAACGAGTGGATCGACACCGGGGCATTCGGCTAAGCGGGAGGTGCATAGCCGCGGACCGAGATGTGCGGTCTGTGGTGACAGGCTGCTCCGGCCGATCGCCCCGAGCCCCTCCTCCCGCCCGATCTGCGGCCGCCCTATCGCCGGGAGGGGGGGCGCCTCACGCCCCCTCGAGCGCCTTGCGCATGGCCTCGCCGTTCTTGCGGCACCAATCGAACCAGACCAGGAGGTCGGTGCCGATGCAGAAGTGCCGCACGCCCATGTCGAGGTAGTACTTGGCGGCGTCGGGGGAGCTGATCTCGCAACGGGGCGGGACGCCCATCCGGAGTGCCGTCTCGAAGACGCGCCGCTCCACCGCTTTGGTTTCCGGGCTCGTCCACTGGCCCGGCCGGCCGACGCTGATGGTGTAATCGGCAGCGCCCCACTGGATCATGTCCACGCCGGGGAGCGACAGGATCTCCTCGAGTTGCTCCACCGCGCCCTTCTTCTCGATCATCAGGGCGACGACGACATCGCGGATGGCCTGGACATAGGCGATCTGAGCCTCCTCGATGGGGAGGCTCCGGAACCGGTAGGCGTGCCGCCGCAGCCCGGCGCCGTAGGTATCCCATATCCTCCGGCGTCTCGGGCCGGGCGGCCTTGATGCACTCCCGGGCCTCGGCGGCGCTGCGGCAGTCGGCGAAGAGCACGCTCTGGAAGCCGGCGCCGATCCCCCGCTGGGCCAGGAACTTGCGCGGCTCCTGGTCCACCTTGATCATGGAGGAGAGATCGAACAGCTCGGCGGTCCGGCACAGGTTCTCCAGCGCCGTCAGGTCGTAGGGGGCGTACTCGGAGACGAATTCCACGTAGTCGAACATCCCGCTGTGCCCGACGATTTCCACGACGGCCGGCCAGGTACTGTGCAGATGCGTCCCCAGCGTCGGCTTGCCTGCCTTCAACAGTTCGCGGAGCTTGTTCTGCTGCACGGTCTGTCTCCATGGGTGAGAGTTTTGGAGCACGGGGATGCCGATTCACGCGCCGGATTTCCGTCGTGCCCGGCACCGTCGCGATTCGAACCGCGGCGGATGCTAGCAGAGCCATTCTCGGCCTGTCCACCAGAATTCCCAGTACGCCTCCAGCAACTTCAGCGCGCGATCTTCGCAGGAGCCGGCGGCCTGCTTGAGCTGCGGCAGCCGATCATGTTTAGATCTGCCTCGTGTCGATCCGGGCGTGGCCCAGGAGCGCCCGCACCTCCTCGAGGTTGTTGCGCCCCGTCAATCGTGCCGATGGCGCGTTCCGGTTGACGGCCTGAGCAGATCACTGTACACTCTGCTGGACAGAGAGGAGATCTCGCGATGCCGAAAACGCTGACCATTACCGAGGCCCGATCGCAGCTTCTGGAGCTGGCCGAGCAGTTGAATCGCCCGCCCGCGACCGAAGCCGTCACGGTGACGAAGCGGGGCAAACCCGTCCTGGCGGTCCTGCCGCACGAGTTCTACGAGAGCTTGGTGGAGACGCTGGAGGTCCTGGGGGATGCGGCCCTGATGCAGGCGCTCCGGCGGAGCCTGAAGGAGGTGCGGACCGGCAAGACCATCCCGTGGGAGAAGGTGAAGCAGGATCTCCGCCTGTGACGCCCGCCCCGTATCGCGTGGTCCTCACCCTGACGGCGCGATCCATGCTTGCCGCCATCACCGATCGCCGCACGCGGGAGCGGATCCGCGACCGGATCGACGGGCTCGCGGCGAACCCTGACCTCCAGGGGAGGGCGCTGCTGGGGGAACTCATAGGCTACCGCAGCCTACGAGCGGCCGGCCAGCGCTATCGGATCATCTACCGAGTCCATCAGACCCAGGTCGAAGTGCTGGTAGTTGCCATCGGCCGACGGGCGGAGGGATCCCGCGAAGACATCTACCGGCTCGCCCAGCGCCTCCTGCGCCTTCGGCTCCTCGAATAACCACCGTCTCTTCCTTTCCGCCTGCTCTTGTCCAATCCGTACAGTCGTACTGTCAGACTCCGTGCGCCTTTCATCCCGCCCCTCGGGGGATGCTACCAGAGCCAATCTCGGCGTCTCTATCGGAATCCCCGTTCCCTTTTCACCATCCGTGACGCGGATGGCGGGAGTCGAAGGGGGTGTCGGGCTCGCTAAGGCGGACCTACCAAGAACGAACCAGGGAGCCAGACCGACGCGTCGTCACGTGACCCAACAGGCAATCTTTCATTTACCGCCAGTTCACGGCTCCGTGAGGACTGCGAGAGTAATTCGGACCGTGGGACGAGGCATCCCGTGACGCTCTGGACCGGGTGCCACGGCTGGTGTATATTAGAGGTGTCGGGAAGGTGCTGCCATCTGGAACTTCTCCCGCCGAGGCGGGCCGCTCCCGACCGGGGTCGTGTGAGCCCGCAGGAATGTGCTCGCGGGATGGGGGGCGTGCTCTGGCAGATCCCTGGGCCGGCTGCCGGTGCGGGAGCGCCGAGCCGGGAAGGGAATGGAGGCCTGACAATGAAGAAACTCATAGGGTGGATGGTCGCAGTGGTTGTGGTCCTCCTCTTGGTCAGTCCCGTCCCCAGCGAGGCGCGTGGACACGTCTTTTTCGACTTCACCATTCCCCTCGGGGTGGGCCCGGGGTGGTGGGGACCTCCGGGTCCCTACTACGCCTATCCCTACTACCCCGCTCCCGCCCGTGGTCGTTCCCCAGTCCCCGCCCGTGTACATCCAGCAACAGCCCGCGCCACCGCCCGCCTACTGGTACTACTGCCCGAATTCCCAAACCTACTACCCGTATGTCAAGGAATGCGCCTCCGGCTGGCTGACCGTCGTCCCGCCCTCGACGGCGCCGCCGAGCGGGCCGACGCCGTAGGAGGAGGCCGCACATGCGGACCCGGTGGCACCTGCTGTCGTTCGTCGCGGTGGTGAGCCTGACCGGCTGCGCCACGATCCCCACCGGTCCGAGCGTGATGGTGCTCCCGGGCCAGGGGAAGCCCTTCGAGCAGTTCCAGGCGGATGACGCCGTCTGCCGGCAGTGGGCCAGCGCCCAGGCGGGCACCACGCCCGGGCAGGCCTCGACGGAGAGTGCCCTGAGCAGTGCCGCCATCGGGACCGTCCTCGGGGCGGGCCTCGGGGCAGCCATTGGCGCGGCCTCGGGTAATCCCGGAGTCGGCGCGGCCATCGGCGCCGGCAGCGGGGCGCTCGGGGGGACCTTCGTCGGGTTGGGGGCCAGCCAGGCCGCCGCCGGGAGCGTGCAGTGGCGCTACGACAACGCGTACGAGCAGTGCATGTACGCCAAGGGGAACCAGATCCCGGTGACCGGGACCCCGCAGCCGCGCTACGGCGCGCCCCCACCGCCACCCCCGCCCGGGCCGTACAGCGCGCCGCCGCACCTCCGCCGCCCCCGTCCAGCGGCATGCCGCTACCGTCACCCCCGCCGCCTCCGCGCTGAGGGCGGGTTGCTCACCAGCCCCCTGGCCTCCGGGTCAGGGGGGTTTCGTTTTTCGGGGGGGCGAGCGTCGTCAGGAAGTCGGCCAGAACCGTACCCCTGGACGGGATAGCTGTTGACATCCCGGATCGCTGAGCGCTAGGCTCCTGCCCGAGCCGCCCGCCACCATCCCCACTCGACGGGCGACTCGTTCCAGCCAACTCCCTTCCGCGAATCTCGGGCCATGGTGACCCGTTGCTCGATCTCGCACGCTAGGTCATGGTCTGGGTCAACTGCGGACACCACACGTGGGGTGTAACTCGTGTCTGACCCGACGGCTGCATCGAGCGCTTTGGACCACTCGACCGCCTCCGCCATCGCTCCCGGCGAGGCCCCAACGGTCGCGGTCTCACGTCGTACCAAGCCACAGCGCATCCTCGCCATTGACCAGGGCGAGATCCATTTCGGGATCTGCCTGGCCGAGTATGATGGCCGGCTCGTCCGCCCGCTCTTCCTTGGCACGGCGTATCTGGAACCGAAGCCTCTCGCCGGTCTGGTTGAGGACCGCACCGTTTGGCGTCGGGCTCGCCGCACCGCCCGGGAGCACCGGCGCCGTCTGAAGCGCCTCCGGGATCTTCTCGGCGGGCGGCGTGGCCCACTCGAAGGACAGCCCGATCTGGTGCAGGCGGTCGCCGCCTTCTGCAAACGCCGGGGGCACTTCTACAGCGAGGACGAGGCGGAGGAGGGCGCGACCGAACGCGGCGAGGCGATCCCTCACGAGGAGTTCAAGAAAGCCCTCCGCACCTTTCTCCCCACCCTCATCCCTGATCCGGAACGTCGCGCGCACGTCGAGCGGGTCTGTGCCAGCGTCCTCGACCCCAAGAGCCGGCGCCCGATCCGGGTAGACGCCAGGAACGTCGGGCTCTGCCAGTGGGCTGGCTGCACGAGTCGTCGGAATGCGGCAGGGGTCGGCTCCCTCGTCCAGGGGCTTTCGGGGAAGCTCCGCCCCTTCCTCGAGGCGAAGGTGCTGTCCCCGGCGACGGTGGAAGCGGTGGCCCGGGCCGCCCTTGAGGAAGAAGGTCTCGGCCCAACGGCCCTCATCCGTCGCCTGGATGCCGCGCTCTTGGAGGGCCTCGCCCTGGCCCCGAAGGTGAACACCCAAGGCAAGTCACTCCCCCCCGAGAAGGCCCTGGAGGCATGGCTCACCGAGCTGGAGCAGGCCCTGCCGGCCGAGCCCTTCGACCTGGCCATGGCCCGGCGTCAGAAGGCCAAGCTCCTGGCCCGCTGGCACCGCCCGAAGCGGAAGGAGTCGATCCGGCCAGGAGTGCTCCGGGACCTGGAGCACGGGCGGAACGGCGGACGCTCGCGCTTCTGCCCCACCCATCAGGCCGAGTACCTGGCGACGTTCCTCCAGGGCGAGCGGTGGCCGCAGCGCATGGACTCGCAGGAGGTGTCGCGGCGTCTGCGCATCCTCGCCGACAAGCTGACCACGTACCTCACGTGCCGAGTACTGGGCCACCCCTCGCGCCTCGTGGACCAACTCGTCGTCGAATCCTCCGCCTTCGACACCCTGCGCATGCTCCGGCCCCGCACGCCGCCGGACGGGGCGCGGAAGCCGCACCGCCTCTCGGCCTCCGAGGAGGGGCGCCTCTACGCGCTGTACTGGGAGGGGCCGCGGGCGGCCTATGCTGACACCAAGGCGATGCTCCGGGAGGAGTTCGGGGGGCGGTGTGCGTACTGCGGGCGGCCGCTCGGGGATACCCTCGAGGAGGACCACGTTCTGCCCCGCCAGCGCTTCCCCATGGAGGGCTACCTCGTGCGCGTCCCGGCCTGCACCGCCTGCAACCGGGCCAAGAGCGCGCGCTCCCTGGTGAGCCTCGGGTGGGGCATCCACCCCGACGCCCTGGCGGCCTTCACGGAGTACGTCAGCAAGCGGAAGGCGGCGAAGGCCGGCGCGATCCACCCGATCCTGGACGTCAAGAAGGGCCTGCTCCAGAACCTCACGCGCGACAGGCTCGCCGAGCGCCTCGGGCGGTCCGGGGGCGATGTGGAGCGGGCCGAGCGGTCCCTCCACGAACTCGCCGGCTCCTGGATGCTGCGGACGACGGCCGCGGCCCGACACGGCCGCTTCCTGCGCCAGGCCCTCACCGCGCGGCTCCACCTCCCCGAGGCGCAGACCCACGTGGTCAGTGGCCGACACACGGCACTGCTGCGGGACGTGCTGACGCACGCCTGGGACTACGACAAGGCCGCCGCCAAAGCCGCCGGCGACCGCGTGGACAACCATGCGCTGGATGCCTACGTGCTGGCCCTCGGCACGCTCACCGGCTGCTTCGCGCGCCTCGCGCTGGCCGAGCGGTTCAACCGCGAGACGGAGGAGGTGCTGGCCGAGACGGTGGCGAGTGCCGATCCCGGCTTCCGGACGCTGCAGCGGTTCCAGCTCGACTACCTCCCCGTGCCAGGAGCCGAGGCCCTCACGGCGGGCATGCGCGTGGTGGGCGGCAGCCGAGCCGGACCGCGGCGTCAACCTCGTCTCCCTGCGGCCGAGCGGCCCGCGGCGCTCCTGGTTCGACACGACCCTGTACGCCCTCACCGGCCCGGACCACGATGAGCCGGCCCGGCGCGTGTCCGTAGGGGCTTTCTGGGACGCCCTGCGCGCCCGGAAGGAGAAGGGGCGGGACCTCGTGGAGCGGGTGACGCACCTGCGGCTTCGGGGCCGGCTCCTGGCGGCCTGGGAGGCGGGCGGGGTCGAGGCCGTGGGGCGGGCCCTCGTGGCCTGGTACCGGGACACGGCGCGAGGCTTCGACAAGCCGGGCTTCCACGTCCGGCACACTGGACACCCGACCATCCATGCGCGCTGGCAGCGCATCCAGGCCCTTCTGGATCACCCGAGCCCGACCGTCGCCGACATCCCCGCCGAGTTCTCGCTCCGGGTGAAGCAGGAAGGCCTGGGGGCGCCGACCCCGCTCCTGCGTCGGGGCCACCAGCACTCCCGGCTGGCCGCAGGCGGCGTGGTGGCGAAGGTGGTCGGCTATCGGGCCGGGGCCGACGGGCAGCCGGACCGCGGGCGCCCCATCGTCCTCAGCGTGCAGCCGGACTGGAGCGTGGCGGCGGACAAGCGGGGCGGGTATCGGGACCTCCCGGCAGTCCCGGACGACCTCGCGGCGCCGCTCGTCCACGACGGGACGCCGTTCGAGCCGCGACGCCGGCAGAAGCAGGGTGCGGTGGAGGCGTGGCTCCGGGCCGCCGGGTGCTGTGAGCGGCACTGGGTGCGGGCGGGGAGTACCGTCCGGTATGCGGACGCACGCCGGGAGTTCGTGCGGAACCACAAGGACCCGCCGCCGGACCGCTACCTTGGGATCGTGGCCGTGGCGCCTGGGATACCGGCCGCCTGATGCGCCGGCCGTTGCGCGCGGCGTGGCTCTTTGACAAGTTCATCGGCTACAAGGGGACGGGCTGAAAAGAGCCGGGCGGCATGGAGTCCGACCGCGACGAGGCGCGGCGCGACCAGACCGCGACACCCCTGACGAGAACGGGCGGATCGGGCAGTCCGCCCTGCTTCGCCGCTTCACCACGTCAGGGAGCCGGTGAGCCCACCTCGACTCTCAAGTCACCCCCGCAGCCGGACGCCGACTGCAACTGCTGCTGTCAATGGAATTAGGCAGGATCCTTCTCATTTCAGTCACCCCCGCAGCCGGACGCCGACTGCAACATGGACACACTATCGAGCGGCAGCGGAAGTCTCCTCCATTTCAGTCACCCTCGCAGCCGGACGCCGACTGCAACCCCGATCGTACTCGGGGCCCACGTGGCGAAGCAAGTCATTTCAGTCACCCTCGCAGCCGGACGCCGACTGCAACTTGCGCCGCGTCCAGCTCGTGCCCGTCACCCACAATTTCAGTCACCCTCGCAGCCGGACGCCGACTGAAACCGTACCCGATGAGCTTGTCAAAGATACTTCTGTGGGCAGCGTCTCGCATTCGATTTTCGCAAATCGGGCGATGGCGGCGACTCCCCGTCGATTTGCGTGTCGGGCGGGAGCGGCTTAACGCTCGGGGGCGGCAGGCCGCGTGTTCCTAGGTGACCACGCGCGCGACCCCGTGCGACGGAGAGCTGCTCTGCAAGTAACCTGCCCATGATGGTTTTCCGCCTTTTCTCTATCTTCGTCGCGGCGTCCGAGGCGGAGCCGCGGAGCACCTGAAGGCCATAGAGGCGCAGCCGACCGTGATGCGGGAAGTGCGCATGCGGCGGTTCGCGGAGGCGTGGCTGGAGGGGCAGCGGAGGGCATAGGCATAGACGCAACACAGGCATCATCGGCTGATGGATACTCAGTGGAGGAGATAGCACGGGAGGAGGCCATGAAACCGGCGGCATTGATCGCGACGATCTTTCTCGCGCTGGTGGCCCTCGGCCACCTCCTCCGCCTGGTCCTGCGGGTCGAGGTGATGGCCGGGGGTGTGGCCATTCCGTTGTGGCTCAGTGCCGTTGCCTGCGTGTTTACCGGCGGATTGGCGGTGCTGCTGTGGCGGGAGGGCAGACAGTAGAGCAGGCGGCGCCTCCAGATCGCAACATCCCGTGAGAGGTAACCATGAGACATCCTGCAAGGACGACGGCTCATACTAGTCTGAACAATACCCTGGCCGTATTCGTATTCTCTTTCGTTCTTGTGTCCTGCTTGGGCTCTCGTACGCCCGCACAGGCAGAGGGCGACTGGGCGTTAACACTATATGGAGCTAGGCTGAACAATTATACTCTTGATAAAACGCTAATTTTCAAGGCGCGGTATACCGATTCATACGTGGGTGTTTTGGCTCTGTCATGGAGGGCGTTCTCCTTCAGACCGTATTTCGATATCGAAGTCGAGGGCCAGGTGGGGAAGCACTTCGGCGGCGGGCAGGACAACTGGGAGGTCAACGCCGTGCCGGTGGCTCGCTGGCGCTATTTCCCCTGGAACGACTATCTCCGGACGAGTGTCGCAGTAGGAGCAGCGGGAGTGTCCTGGGCGCTTGGGACCCCGGTGTTAGAAGGGAGTGGAGTCCCCCACCCCTCTCGGGTACTGAGTTATGAAATGTTCGAGGTGGCTGTCTCCTTGCCCCAGTGGCCCAACTGGGCTGTTGTGGCCCGACTTCATCACCGCTCTGCCATGGGTGGTCTAATCGGTAATAATCAGTGTGCGTCAAATGCTATCGGGTTTGGAATAAAATATGTCTTTCCCTGACATTCTCACAATCGAATGGCATCCCCCCGTTCCAGCCGCCCGACACCAAGGGCAGGCAGAGAGCCAGGGTAGCAGATGCGTGCATCGCGACCCATACCGTTAGCAGCCGCGAACTGGAAACGCTCATCGGCATCGATCTGCTCCCCAGGCTCGATGTGGAGGCGCTGAAGCGGGCGGTGGCGAGTGAGTTGTGGCCAAGGAACTGACGGGTGGGCGGCATCGCATACCTGTGTGGCGGATGCATGCCCGAGGGAGTGCCAAGATATAGTCGCGCGGCGATGAAGAGGAACGGAGGGGCGGATACATGGAAGAGTTTTCACTGATTCGAAAGGTAACCCAGGTTGTTCTTGGGCAAGCCCCTCCTCCCGCTCCATTCTTTGCTGGACTCCTGAGTTTACTGGAACGCTCCCGGTCGAGCGCTCCCTCTCCTGCCTCCCCTCCCGAGGGGGCGCCCGTCCGATACCCACCGAATGCAGCGGACCAAGTTGCTCCGTGGCTCTTCTTCGTCCCTCTGGCGCCAGCGAAAGGAGGCCCCCAATGCGTTCCCTGCGGTACATCCTGTTCGGATTGATCTGTGTACTCTCGGCCTGCACGCACGTTACGACCGTGCAGCTGCAACCGGCCCCGAATACGTGTCAGACGATCCATGATCCAGGACCGGTCTACACCGTCTGCTGGGATGCGCAGGGCAACCCTATCGGCGCGGGTGGAGGTGCCCCCGCGCCGCTGCGTTGACCCGTCCCCGGTCTACCGCTCGCGACAGGACCGGGGGGGTAAGTCCGCTCCAGCGCCGTGACCGTCATAGGGGACGTTCCATAGGGGACGTAGGTTCTAAAACAACTTGACAACCCGATCCGACTCAGCCTAGTCTGCCCCATGCCTAGACAGCCCCGGCTGGATGCCCTTCCGCACTTCGTCCGGAATCCTTGACCGGCACCCTGCACCATGTCATGGGGCGGGGCCTCGAGCGCACGACGCTCTTTCAGAGCGACGACGACCGGGCCGACTTCGTGGCCCGCGTGGCGGCCCTGGCTCGCGACGGACACTGGGTCGTGTATGCCTGGGCGCTCATGCCGAACCACTTTCATCTCGTGGTGCGCACGGGCCAGCGCCCGCTCTTCCAGAGCATGCGGAAGCTGCTGACCGGGTACGTCGTGAATTTCAACCGGCGGCACCAGCGGTACGGCCACCTGTTCCAGAAGGGGATGGGGTATGCGGGCGCGGAGGTGGCCCGGTTCCTGGGGGTGACCACCTCCGCGGTCAACCGGCTGGCGCTCTCCGAGGAGCTGCCGGAATTTCGAGAATTCGTCAAAATGCTTTAGAACCTACGGGTCCCCTATCCCTGCTGACCAGCGGGTGGCCCTTGGGACCTTCCTCCCCGGGGGAGGGGTGGCCTGACGTCAGCCTAGACACCGGGGACGTGCTCGCGCGCATCTATGGGAGAGCCAGGAAGAGCCGATACCCTCCGATTCCGCGGCACTTGACACACTCCTCCGGTTGGCGGTACGCTCCCGTCTGGCCGCCTCCCATCACTCCCCTCGGCGACCCGCGAGTCACACGCATCCTGGGCCACTCACTGGCCCTTGCACAACTTGCATCACCTGTCCCGCAATGGGTGGAGCGCATGTGGAAGAGGCGGCGAGTGGGTGACGGCGCGTTTGGACGAGATCAGCACAGGCGGCTAGCTGCCTTCGACTCCCCCACCCGGCCGACCCACCGCACCCGCGATGGCGTCCTCGCCCGCCCCCCCGGCTCCACGGGCCTCACCGGCGATGGCACCCGCGTCCCCCGCAGTGGCCCCCAGCGGGGGTTCTCCCGATGAGCTACCGGCGCGAGCAGGGGGCGGAAGAGCCGATGCGGGACCGCAGCCAAGCGGTGGGGCGCCGCCGCTTCGTGCGGCTGCCCCTGGTGGTGCCGGTCGTCGGCCGAGCCGCGCAGTTCGGCGACATGGAGCTGCACGGGACGGTGCGGAACCTCGGCGGGGGCGGGCTGATGGCCGAGTTTCCCGTCCTGATCGTCGCGGGGAGCGTCGTGGACCTCACCCTCCAGACCCGCCATGGCCCCCTCGCCGTCACCGGGCAGGTCGCGTGGGCCGGACCTCCCAGCACCCAGGTGGGCCACGGCATTGCCTTCCGCGAACCCCGCGGGGACGACTTCGCCTCGGAGCTCGTCCAGCGCGAGAACTGCTGACCGACCGGGATTGGCAGGGCGGAGGACTGGGACCATGCCCCGCGTCCTGATCGTGGATGACGACCCGGAGATCGTGGACATCCTCCGGGAGTTCCTGACGCGCAAGGGCTACGAGGTCGTCACGGCCGCGGATGGCCCCGGGGCCCTCCGGCTGGTCAAGGCCGGGCGCCCGCACGTCGTGCCCCTCGATATCCGCCTCCCGAAAATGAACGGCCTGGAAGCCCTGCGGCAGATCCGGGTGATCGACCGCGAGGTCGGGGTCAGCATGATCACCGCGATCGATGAGGAAGGGACGGGCCGTCAGGCGCTGAAGCTGGGGGTCTCCGACTCCCTCGTGATGCCGCTGGATCTGGACTACCTCGACCGGAGCCTGTGGTATACGGTCACGGGGATGAACCTGTAAGGCGCGGGTCGTCTCCTGGGCCGGGTGGCCTGGGGAAACCCGCCGGGGAGACAGAGGAGGCATCGAACATGGACGACTTCTACCGGGTGCTCATTCACACGACGCTGTGGCTCGGCATGGCCGCCTTCCTCCTGGCGCTGTTTCTCGTGATTTTCAGCCTGGGATTCCCCTTGCGGCTCACCCCGGGCGGGATCATCCGCGGCGCGCAGACCTTCCTCCTCGTGGCGGTGGCCGCCTACTGCGCCCACAAGACCCTACAACGCCCCTGACGGCAGGAGGTCCGGGACGTCCGAGGCGGTCCTCGACGCCGCGGAGGCCGCCGGCCGGAGCACGGGTCGCTGTGAGCTCCCGTGCGCCGGGACATCCGGGGACCGTCCGACTGCCCGGAGGATCCTCCAGGAGGGTGATGCATGCGCCCACGAGAGAAGGAACCGATCATCAGAGCCTATCGCCGGATCCTGTGGCCGACGGATTTCTCCCCGCTCGCAGCGGCCGCGCTCCCCCACGCGCTGAAGCTGGCGGCGGATAACGGCGCGGACCTGGTGGTGCTCCACGTCCTCCCCGTGGCCGCGCTGTTTGCCATGGCCGAGATGTAACGTAATAGGGGACGTAGGTTCCAAAACAACTGGACAACCCGATCCGACTCAGCCTAGTCTGCCCCATGCGCAGACAGCCCCGGCTGGATGCCCCCGGCACCCTGCACCATGTCATGGGGCGGGGCATCGAGCGGACGAAGCTCTTCCAGGGCGACGACGACCGGCGCGACTTCGTGGCCCGGGTGGCGGCCTTGGCCCGCGACGGATAGGGGGTCGTGTGCGGCGGGAGACCACTGGGCACAGTGCGGGCCAGAAGGGAGGACAGGATTCCATGGCTGCCAAGCGCGCGCTGATCATGCACCCCTCGGACAACGTGGCCACGGCGGTGGAGGAGATCCAGCCGGGCGAAGAGGTGGCGATCCCCGCCGGGAAGGCGGCGCTTCCGCTCCGGGCCACGGAGGCGATTCCCTTCGGCTTCAAGATCGCCCTGCAGGACATCCCTCGGGGCGAGATCATCCGCAAGTACGGCGAGACCATCGGCAAGGCCAGCGTCCCGATCGGCAAGGGCGCCCTCGTCCACATTCACAACCTGGAGGGGACGCGGGCCCGGGGGGACCTGGAAGGGAGGGGCCAGCGATGAGCTTCCTGGGCTACATCCGTCCCGACCAGAGCGTCGGCACCCGCAACTACGTCCTGGTGATCCCGCAGGGGATCATCGCCAAGTCGATCTGCGATTTCGTCCCGGGCACGAAGGGCATCCTCACCGTGGATCACGGCTCCGGCCGCACGGCCAACGACCGAGAAACCATCGCCCGGGTCCTGATCGGCCTGGGCAAGAACCCCAACGTGGCCTCGGTGATCGTGCACGCCGCCAGCCCGGGGGTCGGCTATCCGGAGCTCACGGCCGAGCGGCTGGCGGACGAGATCGCCTCGAGCGGCAAGCGTGTGGAGGTCCTGGACCCCGCCAAGGACGGGGGCACCTTCGGGGCCATGGTGAAGGGCATCCGGCTGGCCCGGGAGATGGTGTACGAAGCCTCGAAGCTCCGCCGGGAGACAGTGGGCGACGAGCACCTCTGCCTGGGGGTGAAGTGCGGCTACTCCGACACGACCTCGGGCATCGCCGGCAACCCGGCCGTGGGGTATCTCTACGACAAGATCGTCGGGGCGGGCGGGACGGCGCTCTTCGGCGAGACCACCGAGATCATCGGCGCGGAGCACGCCCTGGCCAGACGCGCTGCAAGCCCCGAGGTGGCGCAGGCGATCCTCAAGGCCGTGACGGCCGTGGAGGAGCGGGCCAAGGCAACCGGCCTGGACATCCGGACCGTGAACCCGGTCCCCTCGAACATCAAGGGCGGGCTCAGCTCCCTGGAGGAGAAGAGCCTGGGGGCCATCCACAAGGCGGGCACCGCCCCCATTCAGGGGGTGCTGCAGTACGCCGAGCGGTCCACGGGGAAAGGCCTCTACTTCGTGGACAACTGGATGGGGCACCTGTCCATCTTCGCGGGCTACGCCGCGGCCGGGGCCAACCTCGTCATCTTCCAGCTCGGAGGCGGCGGCGTGGCCGGGCGGACCCTGCTGGAGGGCTCGCCCTCGGTGGTCGTCCCCTTCCTGTGGGCGACGGCGAATCCCAAGACCTACGCCATGGCCCAGGACAGCATCGACTTCTACTCGGGCACGGTGATCGAAGGGACGGAGACGCCGGAAGAGGCAGGGGAGCGCTTCTACCGCACAGTCGTGGACATCGCCTCCGGCACCCTGGCGCGGAGCGAGACCCTCCACTACATGGAGCCGATCGACCTGAACCTCCAGGAGCCGCGGTTCTGAGGGGGAAGCCAACCAGCGGCGGATGCGATGGGTGTGCCCGGCCCGGGTCATTGCCATGCACAAAATTCTTGCGTATTATGTGTATGGAAAAGTGGAGGGCATAACTGATGGGAAGAACAAACGTCGTCTTGGACGACAAGTTGATTTTGGAATGTCAGAAGATCACCAAAATCAAGACGCGGCGGGCGCTGATTGACTATGCGCTGCAGGAGCTCCTTCGACGCGAGCGTCAAAGGAAGATTCTGGAGCTCAAGGGAAAGGTGCGGTGGGAAGGTGATCTGGCAGGATGGCGAAGGGCTCGGGCATGATCCTCCTCGTGGATACATCTGTCTGGATTGACTTCTTCGCGGGGCGCTCGGTCCCGCACGTGGCATCACTGGAAGGGTCGCTGAATCAGGGGGATGATATCTGCCTGTGCGGGGTCATCTTGACGGAGGTGCTCCAAGGGATCAGATCGGATAGCGAATACCGGAAGACCAGGACGTATTTCGACTCTCTCGTGTTCCTGCCCATGCACCACACCACCTTCGTTCGAGCGGCAGAGATCCATCGGTCCCTTCGCAAGAGAGGCGTCACGCTGCGCAAGCCGGTAGATTGCATGATCGCATCGGTGGCGATCGAACACGGCATCCCCCTTCTTCACAACGATCGGGACTTCGATCCAGTCGAGAGGTATTGTGGTCTGTCAGTTGCCTGAGTTGCGAGGAGCGAGCGTCGCGCGGTCCCCTGTCCTGTGGCCACCTGTGCCCCTCCTGCCCATCCTCTGTATGGCGGGCCTCCGCACCGCCGTGCCTGTCTCCGCATAACTTGACACAACCCGGCTTGCTGCGCCATGCTCGGTCTGTCAAGTGGCTCGGCAACGACGCCTGCAGCAGAAGAAGGAGAAGCATGATGGCACGGCTTCGACCCCTCACCAAGGACGAGGTCTCACCGAAGGTGGCCGCCAGGCTGGAGGCGGCGGCCCTGGAGAACTACCGGGCGCGGTTCAACCGCGCCTTCCTGGTCGAGTCGCAGCACTTCTACAAGCCGGAGCGGGGCTGATTGCCCGGAAGGGGCGGGGGCACGAGTCCCGAGCGTGATTCCGCGTCGGGAGAAGGCCGCATGCGCGACGAGCCATCCGGACACACATTTCCCCCTGGCCTGCTCGGGCCGCTCATCGGACTCACGCTGGGCTGGGGCTTCAACTGGCCGATGATGAAGCTCGCGCTCTCCGGGATGCCGCCCATGCACTTCCGGACCCTCTGCCTCCTCTTCGGGGCCGCAGGCCTGCTGGCCATCGCGCGCCTGAGCCGCCTGCCGATCCAGGTCCCGAAGGGGCAGTGGCCTCGGATGGTGGCCATTGCGCTCGTCAACATGACGGGCTGGAACGTGTTTGCGATCTACGGCGTCCGCGTGATGGCGTCGGGGCGGGCGGCCATCCTGGGCTACACCATGCCGGCCCTGAGCGTGCCGCTCTCCGCCTGGTTGCTCCACGAGCCCTTCACGAAACGGCGGGCGCTCGGCGTCACGCTCGGGCTGGCGGGGATGGGGCTCCTGCTCGGGAGCGAGATTCACGCCGTGGGACGCTCACCCCTCGGCTCCGTGCTGATGATCAGCGCCGCCTCGAGCTGGGCCCTCGGCACCGTGATGCTGAAGCGGTGGCCGGTCGACCTGCCCACCACCGCCTTCACCGGCTGGCAGATGGCGATCGGGGTCGTGCCCATCCTGATCGCGGCTTTCGCCTGGGAGGGCGGCACCTTTGACCCATTCGCCCTGCCGCTCGGGCCCATGCTCGGCGTCCTTTATAACCTCGTGATCGCCTTCCTTTTCTGCTACTGGGCCTGGAACAAGATTGCGGTGGTGGCGCCGGTCGGGGTGTCGAGCATCGCCGTCATGATGGTCCCGGTGGTGGGGGTCTTCAGCGGCATGCTGGTGCTGGCGGAGACGCCCCACTGGCAGGATTTCGTGGCGCTCCTCTCGGTAGTGGGCTCGCTGGCGACGGTGATGCTGCCACCGAGACCGGCCAAGCCCTCCCTCCCATCCGCCTGATTTCTCCTTGACAACCGCCGGGTGAGGAACGACCCTCCGGCGTCATGAATGCGCCCTCGGCCTCGCTGTATGTGCATGTCCCGTTTTGCCAGCGGAAGTGCCTCTACTGCAATTTCTACTCTGTGGAGGGAACCGATGGCGTGGAGGGGTATCTCGCGGCGCTCAGGCGGGAGATCGCTCGCCGGGCGGAGTACGGCAATGCGGCGATTTTCGAGACCGTCTATCTTGGGGGTGGGACCCCCTCGCTCCTCCCGCCGCGCCAGATCGAGCGCATCCTGACCGATCTTCATGACGCCTTCCGCGTGGCCCCGGATGCCGAGGTGACGCTGGAGGCGAATCCCGGCACGGTGACGTTGGAGACGCTCCGCGCCTATCGCGCCCTGGGCATAAGCCGGCTGAGCATCGGCGTCCAGTCATTTGATGACCACGAGCTCCACGCCATCGGCCGGATCCACGATCGGGCAGAGGCCCTCCGATGCGTCGAGCTCGCTCGCGCCGCGGGATTCGAGAACCTTGGCATTGACCTCATCTACTCGGTTCCAGGCCAGACCCTGCAGCAATGGGAGCGAAACCTGGCCGTAGCGCTCCGGCTCGGGCCGCCCCACATTTCGGCGTATTGCCTGACGCTCGAGACTGGGACCCCGCTGGCCGGTCTCGTGCGGGCCGGCCGGGTGCGCGTGAATTCTGCCGGCGTCGAGGCGGACATGTATTGCATGGCAATGGAGCGGCTGGGCGCCGGCGGGTACGTGCACTACGAGGTCTCGAACTACGCCCTCCCGGGCTGTCAGTGCCGGCACAACGAAAACTACTGGACCCACCGCGACTACCTGGGACTCGGCCCGGCGGCGCATTCCTTCTGGAAGGAGGAGGGCGGGATGAGCGGACGCCGCTTCTGGAACGTCTCGGACCTCTCCACGTACCAGGAGCGACTGGAAGGCGGACGACTCGCCGTGGCATCCGAGGAGCGGATCGGGCCGAGCGAGATGCTCGACGAGAGGATCTTCCTCGGGCTCCGGAGCCGCGGGGTGGATGTTTCGCGCCTTAAGGCCGATGGCGGCTATGACCTGGAAGCGAAGCGGGGCGATCTGCTGCAGCTCCTGATCGCGGAAAGGATGGTGTCTCTGGAAAACGGCTGGTTGCGGCTGACCCCGAGGGGCTATCCGGTGTGTGACGAGGTCTGCGCCAGGCTCCTGCCGGCCCGGGGAAGTCCGCCCGAGCCCTGGCGATCTTGGCGGTGAAATTCTTTGGGGTCAAATCGTCGGCTTGGCGCGCAGGTACTGCTTCGGCCAGGGCATGTCGTGTCCCAGGGCGCGCGCCGCGTGGAGGGGCCAGTAGGGGTTCCGCAGGAGCTCGCGGCCCAGGACCACCGCGTCGGCCCGGCCGTTCCGCACGATCTCTTCCGCCATCTCCGGGGCCGTGATCAACCCCACCGCCATGGTGGCCATGCCCGCCTCGCGCCGGATGCGCTCCGCAAAGGGCACCTGGTAGCCGGGTCCCACCGGCGGGAGGGCCGGCGTGCTGCCGCCGGAGGAGCAATCCACCAGGTCCACGCCGTGGGTCTTGAGCCAGCGGGCCACCTGCACCTGATCCTCGATCGTGATCCCACCCTCGACCCAATCCGTGCAGGAGAGGCGCACGAGTAGCGGCCGGGAAGCCGGCAGGACGCCGCGCACCGCGTCCACGACCCGGAGCAACATCCGCGCGCGGTTCTCCAGGGGACCGCCGTACTCGTCGGTCCGGTGATTGGAGAGGGGCGAAAGGAACTCGTGCAGGAGGTAGCCGTGCGCCCCGTGGACCTCCACGGCGTCGAAGCCGGCGGCCACGGCTCGCTCCGCGGCCGCCCGGAAGGCAGCGACGACCTCGTCCAGCCCGGCCGGGTCCAGCTCCTTGGGCGCCACCCAGTCCACATCGAAGGGAATGGGGCTCGGTGCCACCGCCGGGAACGGCCCCTGTCCCTTGGTCGGCGTCCAGGCCTTGCGGCCGGCGTGGGCGAGCTGGGAGCAGGTGGCGGCCCCCTGCGATTTGCACAGGCGCACGATCCGCGCCAGCGGCTCCACCTGGGCGTCGTTCCAGAGGCCGAGATCGCTCAGGCTGATCCGACCGCGGGACTCAACCGCGCTGGCTTCGGTGATGACGAGGCCAACCCCGCCCGTCGCGCGTGAGGCCAGGTGGGCCAGGTGGAAGTCGGTCGCGAGGCCGTCCTCTCCCGCCGAGTACATGCACATGGGGGACATGACGATGCGATTCCGAAGGCTGACCCCGCGCACGCTGAGCGGTGAGAACAGATGCGACATGCGAAACCTCCATGAATGGTTGACCAAACCGCAGGGAAGTGGGAGCAGATCTGGAGAGATCAAGCCGCTCGCCAACGGCGAGTGAAGATACCCCCTGTTGTCTCGGCTGTCCATCGGGAAGTCACATCGATGGTGGCTGAGGGCGCCTCCCTCTCCGTATCCCTATCCCTTTCTCCGGCAAGCCAGCGGGTCGTCCTTGGCGGAAGAGTGGCGCGAGAGCGGGGTCGACCGGCGCGCAGCGCCACCCATGCATTGCCAGTCAGAATGCCGTTGACTTTCCGGGAAAAGGAGAGGTAAACGTACCCCACCGAAACGCCACACCGAACAGGTTATGCCGAGGGAGAGGCCATGCTAGCACGCCGCACGCTGAGAGATCTGGCAGGGGACCCACGATTCATTTCTGGGGTGTACAACTACTGCGACCGCTGGTGCGAGCGCTGCCCGCTCACATCGCGCTGCCTGGTGTACGCGACGGAGCGGCAAGACGACGCGGAGGATCCCGCCTCGCGGGACATCAACAATCGAGCCTTCTGGAAGCGCCTGGAGGGAATGTTCCGAGAGGCGAATGAGATGCTTGAAGAGATGATGAGGGAGCACGGGATCGAGATCGATCCCGGGGACTTGGCAGTGGACGTGGAGGAAGAGAAGCGACGGCGGGAAGAAGCGTGCGGGCATCCTTGCGCCGTGGCGGGCAAGGCGTACGCCAAGGCCGTGAATGCGTGGTTCGAGACCGCCGGCCCACTCCTTCGGGAGCGCGGCGAGGCGCTCGAGAGCCAGTACCGCATGGGGCTGCCCGGCGCGGATCCGGAGGGGGATGCCCTGCGCCTCCGGGAGGCGACCGAGGTCATCCAATGGTACCAGCACCAGATCGCCGTCAAGGTCATGCGAGCGGTGCGTTCGGCAAGGCGCGAGGACGAGATGGAAATTGCGCTCGACCACAGTGATGCCGACGGATCGGCCAAGGTGGCCCTGCTCGGCATGGACCGCTCCCTGGCCGCCTGGGCGGAGCTGCTCCGCCAGATGCCGGATGAGCAGGATCGGCTCTTGCCGCTCCTCGCCTGCCTCAGCCGCCTGCGCCGGGAGGTCGAGGCGGCGTTCCCCAACGCCCGCACCTTCAGCCGACCGGGTTTTGACACGGGTGAGGCAGCGACCTGAGCGCCGCGAGCGAGCGGGCCGGATCCCGAATGGAAGCCGTGTCCTGGTGCCTTGGTGGTGAAGGAAATTTCGGGTCGGAGTTAGCTGCGGGACCTCCCGCCACTGGCGGGAAGGGAGAACTCGCCGGTCGTGTCAAACGGAATGAATCCCAGCCCTCCGGGTGCGTAGAGTCGTCCGTGGATTCGGTATGTGAGGCGAGGCTGGTCGGCTTTCTGGAGCTCGCCCAACTGCCGCAGGATATTCTGCAAGCCGCTCACCACCTGGAGGTCGATCAGGGCCTCCCCCAGCCGCGGGAGCACGCCGCCCCGGCTGCTCACCCCCTTGGCAAAGGGCTTGCCGTTGACCTCCAGGTCGAACGCCACCCCGTCAAAAGCGATGTCCACGTTGTTGGGATTCAGCAGCCGGACGGTGACGGCGTAGCGCTGCTCCAGCAGATTCACCTCGAGCAGTGTGAAGTCTGCGATCGTCACCCCCAGGGGCTCCCGGGCCTGCCAGGCGGCGCAGGCGCAGAGCGTGACGGCGCACACCAGCGGCAGCCATCCCCGTCTCATCGCCGCTCTCTCCTCGTGACGCTCGGAAGACCGGGCTGCGTGGCCGCTCCCCTGCAGCCTGGACGACCCCCGATCATGCTACCAGAGGGTTCTTTTCCCTGTCCAGATGAAAACTCCACGACTCCCGTCGGGGTGGGGCGCTCCGGGGGCCGGAGGGACTCGTCCTGGCAGTGATTCCGGCGGTGAATCGTGGTACGCTGAGAGAAGTTCGAAGGCCTCCGCCTTCTTGAACGAGGCGAACATCGCCGGTGACGGTCGGAGGATCCGGACGGGACTCGACGGCAGCAGCCCTCGCCAATCGTAAAGGAGGGGAGCCATGACATCCGGGGAACTGAAGCGGTGGCGGAGCGTCGGAGGAGTGCAGGGACTGGAGGCCGGCTTCGAGTTTTTGGAGCGGAGCGATCTCGCAGCGTTGCCCCTGGGCAAACACGAGATCCAAGGCGACGCGGTGTACGCACTGGCCATGCGCTCTGCCTCTCGCGCGCCTGAGACCGGCCAATTCGAGTCGCATCGGGAATACATCGACATCCAGTACCTCATCTCGGGCGAGGAAGTGATCGGCGTTGCGCCCGTGGAGGAGCTAATGGAGGTGACGCCCTATGATGCGGCCAAGGACATCATCTTCTATGCGGTGCCGGAGCGCTACACGCGACTGGAAATCCACCCCGGCCATTTCGCCGTGTTCCTCCCGGAGGAAGGGCACATGCCGCTGTGTCACGCGAGCGCTCCCCACGAATTGCACAAAGTGGTGGTCAAGGTGAAGACGGAGTACTGGGGAGCCCACCGGAAGCGATAAATCGCTTGCCATCTCCATGCACGCTCATTAGGATCAAGCCCGCAACTGGCCAGGTTGTCGTGGGATTGGGCCCTCGTACCCTCCATTCGGATCGCGGAGGGGAGGGCATGTTTCGGCTTCCCCGAGGACGCGATGGTCTCTGCCGACGCGATCCAGCGGCTTCAGGCCAACATCGAACAGGCCCTGGTGGGGAAGCCAGAGGTGGTCCGCCTGGCCATCGTGGCCCTGCTGGCCAGGGGGCACCTCTTGATCGAGGACATCCCTGGCGTGGGGAAGACCACCCTCGCCCAGGCGCTGGCCCGCTCCCTGGGCCTCTCGTTTCAGCGGATCCAATTCACCAGCGATCTGCTGCCTTCCGACATCCTGGGCGTGTCGATCTTCAACCCGCGGACCTCGGAGTTCGAATTCAAGCCGGGCCCCATCTTCGCCAACATCATCCTTGCCGACGAGATCAACCGGACCACGCCGAAGACCCAATCCAGCCTGCTGGAGGCCATGAACGAGGACCAGGTCTCCCTGGACCACCACACCTACCAGCTCCCCCGGCCCTTCATGGTCCTGGCCACGCAGAATCCCCTGGAGTACCAAGGCACTCACGCCCTCCCCGAGTCGCAACTGGACCGCTTCCTCCTGCGCGTCCGGATCGGCTACCCGGATGACACCCACGAGCGGCAAATCCTGCGCGGCGCGGGTGCGGCTGTCCTGGAACGGCTGGAGTCCGTGCTGAGCGGGGAGGTGGTGCTGGCCTTGCAGGCGCAGGTCGAGACGGTGCAGGTCGAGGAGAGCCTGCTGGGATACGTCATGGCCATCGTCCAGGCCACCCGAGCCCATGGGGCCCTGGCGCTGGGGGTCAGCCCCCGCGGGTCGCTGGCCCTCGTGCGGGCGGCCCAGGCACTCGCCCTGGTCGAGGGGCGGCGGTTCTGTCTCCCCGATGACATCAAGCTACTCGCAATCCCCGCCCTGGCCCATCGTGTGATTCTCCGGGCGCGCTGGGACCCCGCCGCGGATCGGCGGGACGACGCGGACTCCGTCATCCGGGAGATCGTGAACGAGATTCCAGTTCCGCGATGAGATGAAGGAGAGCCGGTCCGTTCGCAGGCGCTACTGGTTTCCCCGCACGATCCATCCGACCCGTGAGGGCTGGTGCTTCATCGGGGCCTCCCTCACGGTGGGACTCGCCGCGACCAATACCGGGAACAACCTCCTGTACTTGATCCTGGCCATGATGCTCTCGTTCATGGCCGTCTCCGGCGTCCTCTCCGAGCAGACTCTGCGTCACCTCAGCCTCCGCCGGGAGGTGCCACGGCGCATCTTTGCCGGCAGCCCGGCCGGCTTCGGCCTCCACCTCTTCAACAGGAAGCGCCGCCTGTCCTCCTACGCGCTGCATCTGAGCGAGGCGGATCCGGCCAGCGGCTGCGCTGCGACGCGCTTCGTCCTCCGGATTCTTCCGCAGGGGCGCGAGGCCTGGCGGTATTCCCTCACCCTCCCCCGCCGCGGACGGCAGAGGCTGCCGGGCATCCGGCTGCTCACGCGATTCCCGTTCGGCCTCTTCGCCAAGAGCAGCCGACCGCTCTTGTGTGATCCCGTACTCGTGTACCCGGCTCTTCGGGTCCTCAGTCGGCAGGAGATCCCCGCGGCCTTCGATGCAGGGTGGCGCGAGCAGGAGCGCCGCGGCCGCGGCGCCGGGCTCTACAACCTGCGCCCGTATCGTCCGGGCGATGACCCGAGACTGATGCACTGGAAGACCTCGGCCAAGGCCGGCGATCTCATGCTCAAGGAGCTGGAGGACGAGGACCGCCCCCGGGTCCGCTTGGTGCTGGAGGATCCGGCAGCAGGGACCCCGGCGTCCGTGGTCGAGGCGAACCTGAGCTACGCGGCCTCCCTCGCGGCCCTCGCCGCTCGCCAGGGGATCTCGGTGCAGCTCGTGACTGCCGACGGTTTCACCGGGTTCGGGCAGGGCGAGGCGCACCTGGATCAGATCCTCGAGCGCCTGGCCCTGTATGAGGTCCTCGCCGCCCCTCGGCGCCTCGTGCTCCCGCCGGGGACGGAGCAGGTGGTGCGTATCCCCTTGGATGCCCGGCGGGATTCAGGTCCAAATGACCAATGACCAATTACCCCGGATCAACCGCGCGCTCGTTCGCGGATGATCCGGGCGGGGGCTTCGCCGTGCCGCTTCCCCTTCTCTTCAAGTGGACCCTGTACCTGCTGGTGCTGGATGCGTTTGCGGCCCTGTATCTCACGCAGGCCCTGGGATGGCCGGAATTCGCCGTTATCCTCCTCGCCTGTGCGGGGAGCTGGTGGGCCGAGGAGATCCGCGCGAGGATCGCATCCTTCCGCCGGCTCTGGGATATCCTCACCGGATTATTCGTCGTCTTCGCGGTGCTGGACCTGGCCTTTCTCGCCGAATCCTTCATGGTGGGGGTGATCCACCTCCTCCTGTTCCTGCTGGTCTACAAACTCTACAACGCCCGGACGCACCGCGACCTCCTGGATCTGTTCGTCCTGACCTTCCTGCTGCTCCTCGGCTCCTCCACCCTCACGGCGAGCTTCGGCTTCCTGCTGGTCTTCTGCCTCTACATGATCCTGGGGATCTGGGGCAGCATCCTCTATCACCTGAAACGCGAGACCGAGATCGCCCTCCCGGAGCAGAGCCGCGATCTGCTGGGCGCGACGGACCTCATCACCCCCGGCTTCCTGCTGTCCAGCCTGGCGGTGGGCCTGACGTCGCTGCTCCTCACCCTGCTGATTTTCTTTGTCATCCCCCGCGTCGGGCGCACCTTCCTCCCGCTGCGCGCCCAGCTCGGCACGCTGACCACGGGGTTCACGGACCGGGTGGACCTGGGGGCCTACGGGACGATCCAGAACGATTCGACCGTGGTGATGCGGGTGAGCTTTCCCGACGGCCGGAGGAGCCCCGATCGTGTGGGCGGGCTGCGGTGGCGCGGGATGGCCTTCGATCGCTTTGACGGACGGGCCTGGTCGCTCTCGGACCCGGTCCGCGTCCCGGTCCGACGGGCACGACAGGGTTACTACCCGGTGGCCCCTCTTCGACCGGGCAGTCCGATCCTGATCTCGGAGGTGTACCTGGAGCCCATCGGGACCGAGGTCATCTTCGGCCCACCGCGCGTCATCGAGGTGCACGGCCAGTTCACCGGCCTCGCGCAGGACATGAGCGGGGGGCTGAGTCTTCCATCCCCGCCGCCTGCGCGACTGCGCTACCTGGTCGTCTCGCAGCCGGAGCCGCTTCGGGAGGAGGGGTTTCGCCGCCCCGTGCGGTTGACGGAATACCCGCCGGATGTCCGGGAGACCTACCTGCAGCTCCCCGAGGTCTCCCCGCGCATCCGGGCGCTGGCGAAGCAGTTGACGGCCGACGCGGCGACCCCCTACGATGCGGTGCGCGCGGTGGAGGAGTACCTCGCCACGAACCTGCGGTACAGCCTGGACCTCCGGCAGGAGTCGAGCCTCGACCCGCTGGACGAGTTCCTGTTCTTGCGGAAGGCGGGGAACTGCGAGTATTTCGCCGCCAGCCTGGCCGTCCTGCTCCGACTCTCAGGCGTACCGGCGCGGGTCGTGAATGGCTTTCAGCGAGGCGAGTGGAACGAGATGGGCCAGTATTTCATCGTGCGGCAGCGCGATGCCCACTCCTGGGTGGAGGTCTTCTTCCCCGGCGCGGGATGGGTGACCTTCGATCCGACGCCCCGCGCCTCCTTCGACGCCCAAGCCTTCGGCGAGAGCGGCTGGCTCGGCAAGACCCTGGACACGCTGCGGATGCGCTGGAACCGGTACGTCATCGAGTACAGCCTGGTCGACCAGGCGACGGCGGCCCTGGGGCTGCGCCGGCAGTCCCTGGCCTTCCGCCGGACCGTGGGCCAGCGTCTGGAGTGGTGGTCCTTCCAGATCGGGCGCAGCCTGCGCCGGCTGTGGCGGACGTACGGATACGCCCTGGCAGCGGCGCTGGCGCTCCTGGCGGCGGTCGGCGTGCTCCTTCGGCGGGTGGATGTGGGCGCCCTTGCCAGTCCGTGGCTTGCGTGGACACGTTCACGGCCCACGGCAGTGGTCTTCTACGAACACATGACGCGCCTGCTGAGCCGTCGCGGCCACCCGCGTCCCCCCACCGCCACCGCCCGGGAATTCGTGGAGACGCTGGCCCCTCGTCCGACCCTCTACGAGCCGGCCAAGGAGTTGACCCTCCTGTACGAGCGCATTCGCTTTGGCGGCGAGTCGCTCACGGCTGCCGACCGGCGGCGGGCCGCGCGGCTCTTGCAGCAGCTCGCCCGGGCGCCACGCTGAGTGACGCCTTTCGCAGGTACGGCCACGTTCGATTGCGGAGGTCGCGATCCTCTTCCGTCATTCCGGCGGAAGCCGGAATCCAGATCTCTCGCGGGGTCCTGGACCCCGGCTTTCGCCGGGGTGACGAGGTCCGAAGCGTGATCGTAATTGTGAAAGCCATTAGTGGGCTTGCAAGGGGAGATCGCGCATGCTGAACACACCACGAGGGACGGGGGGCATGGTCGTGGCGCCCCATCATCTGGCCGCGCAGGCGGGGCTCGCCGTGCTGCGCGAGGGCGGGAACGCCATCGAGGCCATGCTGGCAGCGGCCGCGAGCGTGGCCGTCGTCTATCCCCACATGAACAGTCTCGGCGGAGACAACTTCTGGCTGATCGGTGAGCCGGGACGAGGACCCCTCGGCATCCTGGCCTGCGGCGGCGCGGGGGAGCGGGCGACCACCGCGTTCTATCGCGATCGCGGCTGCGACGGCATCCCCCCCCGCGGCCCGCTCGCGGCCAACACGGTGGCGGGGGCGGTCTCGGGCTGGCAGGCAGCGCTGGAACTCAGCCGGCGCTGGGGGGGGCGCCTGCCGCTCAGCCGCCTCCTGGCGGACGCGGTCCGCTACGCGCGGGACGGGGCGCCGGTCACGGACAGCCAGTCACGGTTCACGACGACAAAGCTGGCGGAGCTGCGGGAGGTCCCCGGCTTCGCCGGGCAGTTCCTGGTGGGGGGCGAGCCGCCCCGGGCGGGGGCGCTCTTCCGGCAGCCGCGGCTGGCGAACACCCTGGAACGGCTGGCCGCGGCCGGTCTCGACGACTTCTACCGGGGGGAGATCGGGACGGCCCTGGCGGCGGAGCTCGGCCGGATCGGCAGCCCGGTGACGGGGGCGGACCTCGCGGCCCAGCGGGCCGTGGAGAGGGCGCCGCTCCGGGTCAGCCTCCGCTGCGGGACGGTCTACAACCTGCCGCCGCCCACCCAGGGGCTGGCCTCCCTCATCATCCTCGGCCTCTTCGATCGCCTGGGCTGCCCGGAGGCGGAGGGCTTTCCGTTCCTGCACGGCCTGGTGGAGTCCACCAAGCAGGCGTTCCTGGTGCGAGACCGGATCGTCACGGATCCCGCCTACCTGCGGGAGGACCCGGCGGGCTATCTGAGCGAGGCCGCGCTGGGGGCGATGGCCGCCCGCATCCGGCCGGATGCGGCCGCGCCGTGGCCGGCGCCCGCCGAGACGGGCGACACTGTCTGGCTGGGCGCGATCGATGCGAAGGGGCGTGCCGTCAGCCTGATCCAGAGCATCTACTGGGAGTTCGGCTCGGGCGTGGTCCTGGGGGATACCGGCGTCCTCTGGCAAAATCGCGGGGTGAGCTTCTCGCTCTCGGAACGGGCGCTGAACGTGCTGCGCCCCGGGCGCAAGCCCTTCCACACCCTGAACCCGGCCCTGGCCCAGTTCCCGGATGGGCGGGTCATGGTCTACGGGACGATGGGCGGCGAGGGGCAGCCGCAGACCCAGGCCGCCGTCTTCACGCGCTACGCCCTGTTCGGCCAGGAGCTGCAGGCGGCCGTGACGGCGCCGCGCTGGCTCCTGGGCCGGACGTGGGGAGCGACCAGCACCAATCTGAAGCTGGAGAGCCGCTTCGATCCGCTCCTCATCGAGCGCTTGCGGCAGGCCGGGCACGACGTGGAGGTCGTCGCGCCCTTCAGCGACCTCATGGGGCACGCGGGCGGGATCGTCCGCCACGCCTCGGGGGTCCTCGAAGGCGGCGCCGACCCCCGCGGGGACGGCAGCGTGGCGGCGTTCTAGGAGCCGCGCAGCAAACCGCCATGCCCCGGTGGACGGCGCGCCCGCGCAAAGGCGTTCCGCTGTCGCAGACCTTGCGCGGCGAGAGAGATCGCGTCTGATGCCGGGAGCCTGGGCCTGCTTCGATACGAGTGCACTGGTCAAGCGGTACATTCGAGAGCGGAGGATTTTGTCCGGCGGACTCCCCCTTCGCACGCTCGATGCCATTCATGTGGCGTCGGTACTGACGATCCAGCGTGCCGCGGGGCTACGTTTTGCTTTCGTCACAGCAGATGCCGTGCAGCGCGATACAGCGGCCGGTCTGTCCCTTGACCTTGTCTGGCTAGAATAGACCGCAACACTCGCCATGCGAGGGCGCCCTGCCCTTTGGGCGGGGGAGGAATCGCATCCGCGCCGGAGGATCAGAAAGGGGGCCGGAGGTCCCCTTTATCCGATGCCTGGCCGCGACGCGGCCACCAGCGTCGCTGGCGAAGCCCCGCGTTTTGAGCACGGAGGGTGTCCCTGGTAGCTCCGCGAGATTGTTGCCGGAATTTGGGTGGGCTGCCCGGTCCGTAGAGAGGCTGACACGGGTACAAGCGGGATTGAAGGGGGCGCCCCAGTTCCTTCCGCGCGCCTCATCTCACAAGTTGTTTCTGCACCAACATCCCCCATAACGAGCCCCACGGCGGCGCCAGGCCCGGCGACCGACCTCGCGTGCGGTGTGGCGAGCGGGTTACGCTGCGACGACCCGCTGCAGAGAAAGCGGCAACGGGCGCCCCGCTGCGGGTGGGCTGTGGGCGGGGACCGGCCGAGCCGCACGCCCAGGCGCGCTTCGCCTCGGAGCCGCAGACCGCACTGAATTTAAGGCGGTCACCGACAACAACCGCGCTGTTTCCTCCGGGCCATCAGACCGTAAGACGGCCACGCCATAGAATACGCCAATCGTGATCAGCGCCCCTTGCAGGGCCTCGCGCCGCACTCCGGTGTCATGCCAATCTTTCTCGCAGCCTTCAAGTACGAGTACGGCGCGCTCCGGCGCGATGGCGAGCGCGGCCGCCTGGTGGAAGAGCCGTCCGTCGATCAACGACGCCGCAAAATCGGCGGCGGTCTTGCGTTCCACGACCACGCGATGCTCGATGTGATAATCGCCTACGTCGAGCCGCGCGACTTCAACCGTCGCGTCGTGGCACTCCGCGAGGGCGGCCAACACCTTCCCGCCGGCCTTCTCCCGGTCATCAACGACGATGTGCACCGGTGCGTTATCCAGCTTCATAGGCAGAACCACGGCAGCGCTGTGACCTTGTCGTGCAGCCGCAGCGGGGCTTTGCACCGGCAGACGATGTAGGCGTGCTTCGCCTGCCTCCGGTGTTCGCCGAGAAACGTCAGCAGATGCCGGGCGTCGGAGAGCGACGGGTTGTCGGTCCACTTCACTTCCACGGGCGTGAACTTCCCCTCGCGCTCGATGATGAAGTCCACCTCCGCGCCGGCCTTCGTGCGCAGGTAATGGAGTTTGCCGGTCCCGAGATACTTCAGCCGTTTCCACAGTTCGATGCCGACCCATTGCTCGAAGACTGGGCCGGGATTCGCCTGCACTGTTGCGGTCTGCAGCGGCAGCTCGGCGGCGGCGTGGCGCACGCCGACGTCGAAGAAGTAGAAACGCTCGGTGGAAAGCAGACTCTTTCGCGGGCTGCCGGAAAACGCCGTCACGCGGAAGCCCATGAACATGTCCTCGATCAACTGATAATAGTGCTTGACGGTAGGCAGGGTCACGCCGGCGTCCCTGGAAATCTTGGCGTAGTTGAGCATCTGGCCCGACTCGGCGGCGGCCAGTTGCAGAAAGCGCGCGAAGGCGGCCCAGTCTTTGATCAGGGCTTCGCGGCGGAGCTCCTCCTCCAGATACACCAGGCAGTACGCCCGCAGAATCTCTGGGCGGTGCACGGCGGGAGCCACCACGATGGCAGGCAGCTCACCGAACGTCAGCCGCTCGAGCAGACTGGCGGGTGGGAACCAAGGCTCCTTCACCGCGGTCGCGGCAGGCAATGTCAGCGGCGAGGTCACCGGCAACTTGAGGCTCTTGGTTTCCGGAAACGGACGCTCCGCCACAAGCAGGGGATAGAGGTGGTGCAGAAAGCTGCGGCCGGGGAGAAGGTTCGCGCCCGTCACGCGGAGCTTGCGGGCGGAACTACCGCAGAGCACGAAACGCCAGCGCCTCTTCGCGCTGTCGTAGAGGTGTTGCACGGCGTCGAAAATGGCGGGGACGTTCTGGGCTTCATCAATGACGACGATGGGAGGCGATTTCATCGCTTCCAAGCCACGACAACGGGCGATCAACTGGTCGGGATTTCGGAGGTAGTCCGCTCGCTCCGCGGGACGGGAATAATCCAGCCAGATGGCGGCGTTTGGCAGAAGCCGTTGCAGGAGCGTGGACTTCCCAGTCTGCCGCGCGCCGAAGACGATGTGGACGTAGGGCGCGGCGAACTTCTTCGCCCAGGCGGATTCGACCCAACGACCAAACATAGCGTGCGAAATATATCAGTGAGACGATTATAAAGTCAATGGTGCGATTGGTCGTGGCCGGCTGATAGCAACTTGCCATTCGGGGCCGGCCGAGGATTCGCCCGTGAGCGGCGCTCCACCGCTCCCGGCGGCCACCCCAGCGCAACGGGGCAGCGTGGAGGCCAGTCGGGTCGAGGCGGTCCTATGCCTGGATATCAGCGACCCGACGGGCGTGGCCGTCCTGTCCATGAGCGAGGATCCGACATTTTCCGTGACGCGCCTCCGCGAACTGCTTGGCTCGCCGCCGTTCGCGGGCCTCCACCGTCGGCCGCGCCTGCTGGCAAAGCGCCCTCCGCTAGCGACAGGGGACGGACGCCGCCTGGCCGGCCTCACGCTCACTGGCGAGGTCGGTCCACGCCGGACGAGAATCTCCGGATGCCTTGTCGGCCGCCGGTCGCAATCGGCCTGGGCCGTTTTCTTTCGCCCCCAATTGTGGTAAGAATACGCATCCTGCCGCGCCAGCCCCGCTGCCAGACAGCCGAGCTGACAGTGACGTTTCCTGTCCCTACATGCGGGTTTCCGCCCGCCAAGGAGGTTTCGATGCGTCGCGTAACGATGCTGCTCCTCATCCTGCTAGGCGTCTGCCTCGCCGCAAGTCAGCCCGCACACGCTCAATCCAAGGAACCCATCAAGATCGGTCTGGCCGCCGCGGTGTCGGGCGGCTCCGCCGCCTCGGGTGAGGCGATCAAGCGGGGGATCCAGATCGCCATCGACGAGATCAACGCCAAGGGCGGACTCCTGGGCGGCCGGAAGCTCGAGCTGGTGATCCGCGACGACGAGGGCGACCCCTCCAAGGGCGTGAAGATCGCCCGCGAGCTGGTCGAGCGGGAGAAGGCCGTGGTCGTCTTTGGCGGCCTGCACACGACCGTGGCGCTGGCCGAGGTCCCGGTCTGGACCGAGCTCAAGCACCCCTACATGGGGGCGTGGGCCGCCGGCACCGAGATCGCGCAGAACGACCAGAAGCCCAACTACGTCTTCCGCGTCTCGGCCAACGACGACTACGCCGACAAGTTCCTGGTGCGCTACGCCACCGAGACGCTGAAGAAGAGCAAGCCGGGCCTGCTCCTGGAGAACACCGCCTGGGGGCAGTCCAACGAGGTGGGCCTCACCAAGTGGCTGGGCAAGAAGAACATCAAGCCCGTGGGCATCGAGAAGTTCAACTGGGGCGACCCCGACATGAGCCCGCAGCTCTTGCGCCTCAAGAACGCCGGCGCCGACCACATCATCCTGGTGGCCAACGCGCCCGAGGGGGCCCAGGTGGTGAAGTCGCGGGCCAAGATCGGCTGGGACATCCCCATGGTGGCCCACTGGGGGATCTCGGGCGGGCGCTTCGCCGAGCTGACGGGCGACCTCTCGGACGGCGTGGCCTTCCTCCAGACCTACTCCTTCTTCGGGAAGCAGAACGAGCGCGGGCAGGCGGTCCTCAAGGCGCTCAAGGACAAGTACGGCGTGAAGGGCCCGGAGGACGTGATCGCCCCCGTGGGCACGGCCAACGCCTATGACGGCATGCACCTGGTGGCCCTGGCCATCCAGCAGGCCGGCTCCACCGACGGGGCGAAGGTCCACGATGCCCTGGAAAACCTCAAGGCGGAGTACAAGGGGCTCATCAAGACCTACCGGCACCCCTTCACGCCCCAGCAGCACGACGCCTTGACCGACGCCGACTACATCATGGTGGTCTGGAAGGGCGGGAAGATCGTTCCCGTGGCGATGAAGTAGGGTGGTCATCCAGCTCATCGTCACCGGCCTCGCCCTGGGCAGCATGTACGGGCTGGTGGCCCTGGGGTACCACATCACCTGGGCCACCAGCCGCACGATGAATTTTTCCCAGGGACGGCGGTGATGGCAGGGGCGGTGGTGGCCTACGCCGCCTGCGTGGGGCTGGGCTGGCCCTTCTGGCCGTCGGTCCTTGCCACGCTGGTGGTCCTGCTCCTCTATGGCGTCGTCATCGAGCGCGTGGCGGTCCGCCCCTTCTTCCGCGTGGCCTCCCCGGCCTGGCTCCTCTCCACCATCGCCTGCGGCATCATCGCCGAGAACGGGGCCATGCTGCTCTTCGGGAAGGATGCCCGCGCCTTCCCCTCGCCCCTCACGGCGCGCCCCATTTTGGTGGGCGGGGCCGGCTTCTATCCGCAGGAGCTGCTCATCCCCGTGGTGGGCCTCGTCCTCATGGGCGGCGTGCAGCTCTTCTACCACCGGACGGCCTACGGGAAGCAGCTCAAGGCCGTGGCGTATAACCCCGAGGCCGCGGGCCTCATGGGGATCCACATCCCCCGGGCCGTCATGTTCGCGTATGCGCTCTCGGCGCTTCTGGCCGGGGTGGCCGGGATCCTCCTGGCGCCGGTCCTGAACGTCGCGGCCACCATGGGGACGATTATCGGTCTCAAGGCCTTCGCCGTGGCCATCATCGGCGGCCTCACCTCGGCGCCCGGCATCGTCCTGGCCGGGCTCGGCTATGGCTTGGTGGAGTCCTTCGTGGCCGGGTACCTGTCCACGGGGGCCCGGGAGATCGTGGGCTTCGGCCTGGTGATCCTGGTGCTCAGCCTGCGGCCCTGGGGCCTGCTGGGGGCGCGGCCGGCGAGGCGCGTGTGATGGGGCGGCTCGGCTGGATCCCGCTTTTCCTCCTGGCCGCGGCGCTGCCGCTTCTCACCACAAACACGTATTACCTCTACGTCGCGGCCGGTGTCGGCCTGCTCACGGTGGTCACGGCGGGCCTCAACATCCTGGTGGGGTTCACGGGGCAGATCTCCCTGGGCCACGCCGGCTTCTATGCCATCGGCGCGTACACCGCGGCCCTCCTGGCGACCAAGGCCGGCTGGAACCCGTGGCTCGCCACGGCGGCAGCCATCCTCCTGGCGGCCCTGGTGGGGGCGGGCGTGGCGGGAGCGGCCCTTCGGGTCTCGGGCCCATACCTCGCCATGGTGACGATTGCCTTCGGGATCATCGTGGAGGGCGTCCTGGTCGAGTGGGTGTCCGTGACCGGCGGGCCGGGGGGCGTCTTCAATATCCCGAAGCCCCCGCTGGCGCGCGCGTACTGGCTGATCGTCCTGGCGGCCGCAGTGTCCCTCTGGCTGGTGGCGAACCTCCGGCGCTCGGCGTGGGGCCGGGCCCTCCTGGCCGTGCGCGGGAGCGAGGTGGCTGCGGAATCGCTGGGGCTCTCAGCCTACTACGTGCGCATCATGGCCTTCACCGTCTCGGCGGGCTTCGCCGGCGCAGGGGGCGCCCTGTTCGCGTTCCTGAACGGCTACATCTCGCCCGACAGCTTCACGCTCCAGACGTCCATCCTGTTCCTGCTGGCCCTGCTCTTCGGAGGGGCGGGATACGTGGCCGGTCCCGTGGTGGGGAGCCTGGTCCTCACGCTGCTGCCGGAGCTGCTCACCTCGCTCGACGACTACCGGCTCGTCCTGTACGGCGGCCTGCTCCTCCTCTCCATCTACTGGCTGCCCTCGGGGGTTGTGGGCGCCCTGCGACGCGGCCGGCCGGAGGCAGAGCCGGAGGCGCTCCCAGCCAACGGCCTCGGAGGAGGCGCGCTCTGGCAGTCTTCGGAGGGCGCGGGGGAGGCCGATCCGTCGCGTGCCCTCCTCCAAGTCGCGGGGGCGAGCCTGTCCTTCGGCGGCGTGACGGCCCTGGCGGACGTGAGCCTGGCGGTGCCGGCCCGGGGCATCCATGCCGTCATCGGTCCCAACGGGGCGGGGAAGACGACCCTGCTGAACATCCTGTCGGGATTCTATGCTCCCGAGGCCGGCGCGATTCAGTTGGGCCGTGAGGCGATCGGCGGGCGCTCACCGTATACTATCGCCCGGCGGGGCGTGGCGCGCACCTTCCAGACGGCGCAGCTCTTCGGCGATCTCACCGTCGTGGAGAACGTGGCCGTGGGCGTGGCCGGCCACCAACTGGGCGGCGTGATCCCTGCCCTGCTGGGGACGCCCGCCGTGCGTCGGCGCGAACGCGATATCCAGAGACAGGCGCTCGCCTCGGTCGAGGCCATGGGGCTACGCGAGTGGGCCAACCGGCCGGCGGAGGAGGTGCCCGCCGGACACCGGCGCCGACTCGAGATCATCCGCGCGCTGGCGAGACAGCCCAGGCTCCTGCTCCTGGACGAACCAGCGGCGGGCCTTTCTCCCAGCGAGACGCAGGCCCTGGGATCGGACCTCGCCGCCCTGCGGGATGGGGGCGGCCCGGCCATCGTCCTCGTCGAGCACCACATGGATCTCGTCATGACTGTCTCGGATCAGGTGAGCGTCCTGGACTATGGGCGAGTCATCGCCTGCGGGACGCCGGATGCGGTGCGGCGGGACCCCGCCGTGATCGAGGCCTACCTGGGAGCGGCGGCATGAATGCCCTCAGCGTGGCCGACCTCTCCGTGGCCTACGGAGCCGCCCGGGTCCTCCACGGCATCTCCCTCACGGTGGGGGCGGGGGAGATCGTGACCATCGTGGGAGCGAACGGGGCAGGGAAGACCACCCTGCTCAAGACGCTGGCCGGGATCCTTCGCCCGGCAAGCGGTACCATCCGGTTGGACGGGACCGCGATCGGCGGCCGCCCCTCGTACTGGGTGGCGCGGCAGGGCGTGGCTCTCGTCCCGGAGGGACGGGGGATCTTCGGCGATCAGACGGTGCGCGACAACCTCTGGCTCGGTGCCCTGGCGCGGCGCGAGGGTCGCGAGCCGTCCGCCCTGGCGCGGGACCTGGAGCGGGTCCTCACCCTCTTCCCCGCGCTCCGCGAGCGCCTGGACGGGCTGGCGGGCGGCCTCTCAGGAGGGCAGCAGCAAATGCTGGCGCTCGGGCGCGGGCTGATGGCGCGCCCTCGGGTCCTTTTGCTGGATGAGCCGTCGCTGGGCCTGTCGCCCGTCCTCATCCGGCAGATCTTCGACGCGATCGCCGGGCTTCGGACCGAGGGGCTGACGATCCTCCTGGTCGAGCAGATGGCCGCGCAAGCCCTGGCGCTCGCCGATCGGGCCTACGTCCTGGAGCGCGGGCGCATCACACTGGAAGGTCCCGCGGCGACCGTGCGGGAGAATCCGGCCGTGATCCAGGCCTACCTGGGCCGCGGGCGCGCGCAGCCCAGCGCATGAGCAGGAACCATGGCAGCAACTAGCGTCGTTGCTCTGGTGCGGGAGCATTCGGAAGCCCGCAGGGCAGCGCAGGCAAGCGGCCCGAGTGCGGAGAGGCTATCCATCTTCCGGATGAGCGCGCGGGTCCAGCGGCGACTCCTCGCCGCACCCAAGGAGGCCGGGAGAATCCACTCGGTCTTCCCCCGTGCCGTCAACATCCTCTGGCACGACGGCGGTCTCCTGACGCTGCAGGGGCCGGGCCCGCTCCTGGCACCGTTCGCCGTGGTGCTGGACCGACTGCCCTGCCCTGGTCGCCTGGCGCCCGGCACACGTGTGCGCCGGGACGCGGATAGGGTGGAGGCCGGTGGGGTGTGGCTCGACGGTGCGGAGGCCGCCCTCGTGGAAACAGCCATGCCTCGCACCCGGGAGGGCCTTGGCGAGCTGGCTGAGTTTCTGGTCAGCCAGCCGCTGCCGCCGGTGGCCTCTGGGCTGGCCTCGCCCATCGGCCGTGCGGCGCAAGCGCGGCTGGCCGAGGGAATCCGCCGCCGCGATAGTCCGGCGTTCGTGGAAGGCGCCATGGGCCTCATCGGGCTGGGCGAGGGACTCACGCCGGCCGGAGACGACTGCCTGGTGGGAAGCCTGGCCGTCCTGCATCGCTTTGCCGGAGAGGCGATCCTTTCCAAGCCGGAGGCCCGACCTCGTTTGGGAGAGGCCGCCAGGATCCGAACTACCGTCGTCGGGCGGGATTTCATCCTGCATGCCCTGGACGGCGAATTCTCGGAATGGATCCTCCGGCTCTGCACTGCCCCCAGCGCCAGCCAGAAGTGGGAGGCAGTCCAGCGGCTGGCGGCCCTGGGCGGAACCTCGGGGGCCGATACGCTTCAGGGGATCCGGTTGGCGACGGAGGCGCTTCACCCGTGAGTGGGCCTTGCACCCGGAGCCTCGTCAAACAGAGCGCCTACCAGGATTCGGTGAGCCTGCTCCTCCTCGCCCGGGCGCTCCGCGGAAGCGCGGGCGTCCAGGAAGCGGCGGCCCTGATGGCCACGCCGGCCAACAGGGAGCTGCTGGAGCAATCCGGCCTGCTGACGACGGAGGCGCAGGGGGCCGGGCCGAACGACCTCGTCATCGCGGTCCGGGCGGTTTCCGCCGAGGCCACAGCGGCGGCACTGGAAAAGGCTGAGGCCCTCCTCCACGCCAAGCAGGCGCGCCTCGGGATGGGCGGGCGGGCTGCACCGCGCACCTTGGAGCGGGCGGCGCGGGAGCTTCCCGGCGCGAACCTCGCCCTCATCTCCGTCCCGGGCGCCTTCGCGACGTTGGAGGCGCGCAAGGCACTCGGCCTGGGGCTTCACGTCATGCTCTTCAGTGACAACGTCCCCCTCGAGGAGGAGGTCAGGCTCAAGCGGCTTGCCGTGCAGAGAGGGCTCCTCGTGATGGGGCCGGATTGCGGCAGCGCGATCCTGAACGGGGTCCCGCTGGGATTTGCCAATGCGGTGCCGCGAGGGCGCATCGGCCTCGTGGCGGCCTCGGGCACGGGCCTCCAGACGGTCACCTCGCTCCTCGCTCTCCGCGGAGAGGGCGTCTCCCAAGCGATCGGCGTGGGCGGGCGGGACATGACGGAGGCCGTGGGCGGCCTCATGACGCTCCAGGCCCTGGAGGCGCTGGGGGCCGATCCGGTCACGGAACTCCTGGTGGTGCTCGGCAAGCCACCGGCGCCCGCCGTTCGCGAGCGGGTCGAGGCGCGGCTGCGCGCCGTGGCGAAGCCCTGCGTCATCGCCCTCCTCGGTGAGGCGGTCTCGGCGAAGCAAGATGGGACGATCCGCACGGTCACGACGCTGGAGGATGCGGCCGAGGCCGCCCTGGCGCTCCTTCAGGGGCGCGACTGGTCGCCCCGCGCGTTCAGCGATCCGGAGGGGGTCCGGCGGCGGGTCCGGGACATTCGAGAACGCCTTATCCCCGGACCGCGCGCGATTCGCGGCCTGTATGCGGGGGGGACGCTGGCGCACGAGGCGGTGCTCATCCTGAAGCCGCTGGTGGGTCCCGTCGCGACGAACCTGATGCCGGGATCCGCCGGTCTGCACCGGGTGGTGGACCTCGGCGCGGACGAGTTCACCGTGGGGCGAGCGCATCCCATGCTGGACGCCACGCTGCGGGCGGAGGCCATCCAAGAGGCGGGCCGTGCGCGCGACGTGGCGGTGCTCCTCCTGGACGTGGTGCTGGGCTATGGGGCCGCGCCGGATCCCGCAGGCGACTTGGTGCCGGCCATCACGGCCGCCCGGGAGGCCGCGCACGAAGCGGGGCGGGACCTCAGCGTGGTGGCCAACGTGGTCGGCACGAGCCAGGATCCCCAGGGTCTCAACGATCAGGCGGCGCGCCTCACGGCAGCCGGGGCGTGGGTGCTCCCGTCGAATGCGCAGGCGGCACGCGCGGCGGCCTGCATTGTGGGAGAGGACTCCGTCCGGCAGGCTCTGCTCGGCGCGGGAGACTGCTGATGTCGCGACTCGCGGACCTCTTTCAAGAGGAGCTTCGCATCATCAACGTCGGGCTGGAGAGCTTCGCCCAGGAGCTCGAACGCCTTGGCATCCCGGTGATCCATGTGCAGTGGTCCCCACCCGCCGGGGGCGATCCGCGGAAGGCGGCCCTCCTGGCCGCTTTGGCCGACGACGAGGATGCGTGATGAGTATCAAGCGCGCCAATCACGCGGCCCTGGAGCGACTCGTCCAGGCACAGCCCTTCCTGGTGGACTGCCTCCCGGCGGAGCGGGCGATGGGGCTCGGCGGGCGGACGGTGCTGCACGCGGGGCCGCCGCTCGCGTGGGAGCGAGCCTGCGCCACCATGCAGGCGGCGGTGCTCTGCGCGGTGCGCTACGAGGATTGGGCGCCGGACGACGCCGGGGCGCTGGAACTGGTCCGGCGGGGCGAGGTCCGCCTCACGCCCTGCCACCACCAGGGGGCGGTCGGCCCCATGACCGGCATGATCACACCCTCCATGCCCGTCTTCGTGGTGGAGAACCGCGCGCAGGGGAACCGCGCCCACGTGGCCATCAACGAGGGACTGGGCAAGGTCCTCCGCTTCGGGGCGAACGACGAGAGCGTGGTGGAGCGCCTCCGCTGGCTGCGGGACGAGGCGGGGCCGATCCTGGGGGCGGCTCTGCGGGCGAGCGGGGGGATCGATCTGCGCGCCCTGATGGCGCAGGCCCTGCGCATGGGCGACGAAATGCACCAGCGAAACGTGGCCGCCTCCTCTCTCCTGGCCCGGGCGCTGATGGGCCCTCTGGCGCGGGCGGGGGCCGATCGGGCCGGTCCTCGCCCGCGTGGCCGACTTCATCGCGGGCAACGACCAGTTCTTCCTCAACATCGCCATGGCCGCGGGCAAGGCCAGCACCGATCCGTGCCTCGGCGTGGCGGATTCCACGCTCGTCGCGACCATGGCCCGGAACGGGACGGACTTCGGGATCCGGGTGGCCGGCCTCGGCGACCGCTGGTTCACCGCGCCTGTCGAAATGCCCAAGGGGCTGTACTTCCCAGGCTTCAGCGAGGCCGACGCCAATCCCGACATGGGCGATTCCGCCATCGTCGAGACCATCGGCCTGGGGGGGTTCGCCATGGCGGCCTCCCCCTCGGTGGTGCGCTTCGTGGGGGCGGGCGGCCTCACGGAAGCGATCCGGGCCACGGAGGAGATGGCGGAGATCTGCCTCGGCGAGCATCCCCACTTCCGCATTCCCACCCTGGACGAGCGCGGGACGCCCGTGGGGATCGATATTCGCAAGGTGGTGGAGACGGGGATCACCCCCCTGATCAACACAGGGATCGCGGGGAAGAGTGCCGGGCACCGGGCAGATCGGCGCGGGCGTGGCCCGGGCGCCCCTCGCCTGCTTCGAGCAGGCGCTGGAGGCGTTTGCGAGCCGGTCGGGACGGGGCAAGCGGGAGGGCTGAGCCCATGAGTCCCGGCCTCGACCTGATCCTCCGAGGAGGTCGCCTTCCGGACGGGAGCGTGGCGGACCTGGGCTGTCGGGACGGCCGCCTCGCAGAGATCGGTGCCCTCGCGGGACGGGAGGCGGCGCGCGTGATCGAGTGCGACGGGCGCGTGGTCACGCCGGGACTGGTGGAGGCCCACATCCACCTGGACAAGGCCCTGCTCTCGGATCGCTCGCCGAGCGTGGAGGGGACGCTGGCCGAGGCGATCCGGGTCACGGGGGACGCCAAGCGGCGATTCACGGTGGAGGATATTCGGCGCACGGGCCCGGGCCGTGCTGGACATGGCCGTCCGCGGGGGCACCACGGCCATGCGCAGCCACGTGGAGGTGGATCCCATCGTCGGCCTGAAGGGCCTGGAGGCGATCCTGCCGCTCAAACGAGAGTACGCGCCAGCCCTCGACCTGCAGCTCTGCGCTTTCGCCCAGGAGGGAATCCTCCAGTCCCCCGGGACCGAGGCGCTCCTGGCGGACGCTCTCCGGCGGGGTGCCGACCTGGTGGGGGGCTGCCCCTACAACGACACCGACCCTCAGGCGCAGATCGACATCGTGTTCCGGCTGGCGAAGGCGTTCGACGTGGACGTGGACTTCCATGCGGATTTCTTCGACGAGCCCGAGCACCTGCACGTGCGCTACATCGCCGAGCAGACCGTGCGGCACGGCTGGCAGGGCCGCGTGGCCGTCGGCCACATGACGGAGCTTGCCGCCCTGCCGCCTGAGGAGCTGGACCCGATCCTCGTCACCCTCCGCGAGGCGGGGATCGGGGTGATCATGCTCCCGGCCACCGACCTCTACCTGATGGGGCGGAAGGACGCGCGGAACGTCCGGCGCGGCCTGGCCCCCGCCAAGCGACTGCTCGCCGCAGGAGTCCCGGTGGCCGCCGCGACCAACAACGTGCGGAATGCCTTCACCCCCGTGGGGACGGCGAGCCTCCCCCTCATGGGGTACCTGCTGGCCGTGGGAGCCCACATGGGCACCGCCCAGGAGCTCCGCCAGGCCCTGGCCATGCTGACGGAGCACCCGGCGCGCCTCTTGCGGCTCCGCGACTACGGGCTCGCCGTGGGCTCGCGGGCGGACCTCGTGCTCTGGGACACGCGGCAGCCCGAGGAGGTCATCTCCGCCCTGGCCCCGCCCCGCCTGGTGGTGAAGGGCGGCCGGATCACGGTCGAACACGAACGCGTCGTGCGAGAAGCCTGGCGAGGCCGCGACTAGTCCGCCCGGGCAACCGAACTGCGCGTCACGCGATGCGCGGATTTCGATGGCCTCTGATGGAGGGCGTCCGCACGGCTGGCGGCGTCGCGCTGCGGAACCAAACACAGGAGGGATTCCGATGCCGAACTATCCCGCGAAGTACATCTGGATGAACGGCGAGTACGTCGAGTGGCCCGAGGCGAAACTCCACGTGGCCACGGCGGCCGTGCTCACGGGAGCGAACGTCTTTGAAGGGCTCCGAGGCTACTACAACCCGGACGAGCGGCAGGTCTACATCTTCCGGCTGCCGGAGCACCTCGCCCGGCTGCGGCAGTCCATGAAGGTCATGCGCATGACGCCGCCGTTTTCCAGCGAGGAGCTGGCCGCGGCGTGCACCGGCCTCGTCGCCAAGAACGGCTTCCGCGAAGACGTGCAGATCCGCCCGACCGTGTACTTCGGCGAAGGGGGACTCTACGCCCATACGCCGGACAAGATCACGACCGGGGCGTTCATCTTCGCGCAGCCCCGCCGCTGCACGCTCGACGATGAGAAGGGCCTCGCCTGTTGCGTCAGCGCCTGGCGGCGGATCGCCGACGACGTGATGCCGCCCCGGGTGAAAGCCGGGGCGAACTACCACCAGAGCCGCCTCGTCTACGCGCAGGCCAGCGTGGATGGCTACGACGGCGCCATCATCCTCAACGAGCAGGGCAAGGTGGCGGAGGGGCCAGGGGCCTGCGTGATGATCGTGCGCGACGGCCGGCCCATCCTGCCGCCGATCACCGCCGGCGTGCTGGAGAGCATCACCCGCACCACGCTGATCGAGTCTGTTCGCGGCGGAGATGAACCTGCAGACCCTGGAGCGGGAGGTGGACCGGACCGAGCTCTACATCGCCGACGAGGTGCTTCTTCTGCGGCTCGGCCTGGGAGATCACGCCGATCACCTCGGTGGACCGCTACCCGGTGGGGGACGGCAAGATCGGGCCGGTGACGCGGAAGATCCGGCAGCTCTACCAGGACATCATCCGGGGGCGGATGCCCAAGTACAAGCACTGGCTGACGCCGGTGTACTGAGCCCCGGCGGGCCGATTCGGCTCCGCCTCCGCGTATCGGGGTCGGTTGACATCTGGATGTCTCATGTGATACGTGCGCGAAGGCGGGACGGAAGGAGGAGAGAAAATGAAGGGCCGGATTGAGATCAAGTCCCTTGAGGAGGGCTTGAAGGACTTTCGCGCGACCTGGAAGGCCGTGGCCGCGGGAAAGAAGGTCACCCCTCGAAAGGGCACCTATTTCACGAGCCTGGAGGCCGCCCGCAAGGTCCTCACGCCCAAGCGGCTCCAACTCCTCCGCGCGATCCGCAAGGGCCGGCCGGACTCTGTCTATCAGCTCGCCCGTCTCGTCGGCCGCGACTTCAAGAATGTCCACACGGATGTCCAGGCGCTGGCCGCCTACGGCCTCGTCTCGCTCAAGAAGACCCAGGCGGGCCGGCGCACGACCGCCCCCAGGGTCCCGTTTTCCGCGATCGAGTTCCGCATCGCCGTCTGATCGCAGCCGGCACAGGCATTGCCGCGAGGAACGAGACCGATACCAGCCACCGACACCGGTAGGCCCCCGTTCCTTCGCATCCGCCTTGCAGTCGCCTGATCGGTCGGGCTCGCTCGCCCCCCGCGGCTCGCCCTCTCTCCTGTTCCTGGTACAGCTGAGCTTTCATGTTCACAAGCTCGAGGCCAATCCTCCAGCTTGCCCCAGGTTCCCCGATCTTCCCTCAGCCCCACCCGGAGTACCCCTCTTTCTCGGCACCGGATCGCACCCCGTCCGTCTTGTACTTGTAGCTCCTCTGCGCGGGCAAGGCGATAGCGAATCAGCTCCGCTCGCTCGGATGTCATACGAGCACCGCCTCGGCGTCAACGCGCGCCCGAAAGGGCGTGGCCCGCGTGAAGGGGGCGTCCCACTCGGCCCGTGAGTAGAACAGAGTAGAGATCACCACCCCGCGGACGAGCTCGAGATCGTAAACAGCGCTTGTCACGCGCGTCTCCTCCTCCCGGGACAGGGGGCGGGGAGTGACAATCAGGAGGTCGAGGTCAGAGTCCGGCTCGCGGGTCCCCCGAGCACCGCATCCATAGAGGTAGAGCAGCGCATCCGGCAGGAGACCCCGAATGACCAGGCGCGCTTCGCGCAGGATGTTCTTGTCCTGGCGGGGAATGGCGCCTACTTCGTCGAGACGCTTCATACAATTTCCTCGAACGACCAAGGTGCAGAAATGATCGCACCGGGGCAGAATGCCATCTCCGACTCTCTATCAATCAGAATATATATCATGCCGGCCGGCCAGGGCAATGGCTATGAGGTCTAACCGGCGAGAGTGGTAGCTCAAGGGTGACGGACGCAGAGCGATCCCGACCACGCCGGCGATCAGTACGTCAAGGGTGGTTGTCTTGTTCGCTGAACCAACGGAGGTCGCGGCTACGTGACCCCTCACACGGGCCGGCCTTCCAGCCCGTACTTCTTCATCTTGTAGCGCAGGACGCGCTCGCTGATGCCCAGCTCCTCGGCGGCCCGGGTCTGGACGCCGTCGTGGCGCTCCAGCGCCTGGCGGATGGCCTGGCGCTCGATGCCGGCCAGGATGGCGGGGAGGTCGCGGGATCTCCGGCTCCTCCGGGCGCCGCTCGCCGGGCCGGAGCGCGACGGGGAGATCCTCGAGGTCGATGACCTGGCCGCGACAGAGCAGGACCGCCCGCTCCACGATGTTCTCCAGCTCCCGCACGTTTCCCGGATAGTCGTACTTGAGCAAGGCGTCCCGCGCGGCCGCCGTGAGGCCGCGCACCTCGCGTTTGTTCTTCTCCGCGAACTTTCGGAGGAAGTGGTCCAGGAGAAGCGGGATGTCCTCGCGCCGCTCGCGCAGCGGCGGGATCTGCACGGTCACGACGTTCAGCCGGTAGTAGAGGTCTTCCCGGAATGCCCCGTCCCGCATGGCCTGCTCCAGGTCCCGGTGCGTGGCCGCCAGGATGCGGACGTTCACGGTGAGGGTCCGGGTGCTGCCGAGGCGCTCGAACTGGCGCTCCTGGAGGACGCGGAGCAGCTTCACCTGCAGGGCAGGGGACAGATCCCCGATCTCGTCCAGGAAGATGGAGCCGCCATCGGCCAGCTCGAATCGCCCCTTGCGCTGGGCCACGGCCCCGGTGAAGGCCCCCTTCTCGTGGCCGAACAATTCGCTCTCCAGAAGCTGCTCGGGCAGCGCCGCACAGTTCAGGGTGACGAGGGGGCCGGCGGCGCGGGGCGAGTTGAAATGAAGAGCGCGGGCGATCAGCTCCTTCCCGGTGCCGCTCTCCCCTCGGATGAGGACCGTGGCGTCCGAGGGGGCCACCTGCTTCACCAGGGCCAGGACCTCCTGCATGCGGCCGCTCTCGCCGATGATCCCCTCCAGGCGGTGGCGCTCCACGAGGCGCTCCTGCAGGTCTCGCACGGCGCTCCGCAGGCGGATCTGCTCGGCCACCCGGGCGATGCGCAGGAGGACCTCGTCCAGATCCAGCGGCTTGGTGAGGTAGTCCGCGGCCCCCTCCTTCATGGCCTGGACCGCCGTCTCCACGCTGCCGTAGGCCGTCACGAGCAGGAGCGGAATCTCGGGATTCACGGCCTTGACGCCCCGCAGCACGTCCAGACCCGACATCCCCGGCATCCTGAAGTCGCTCAGGACCAGGTCCACCCGGGTCTCGCGGACGCGGGTCAGGGCCTCGGCCCCGCTGGCCGCCAGGAGGACCTCGTGGCCCTGCTTCTTCAGGAAGCCGCCGACCAGCTCGCGCTGGGCGGCCTCATCATCTACGACCAGGATGCGGAGTGGTTCCATCGGTCATTGGCCCCGACGACACGGTGAAAGCGTCCTACCATCACGCCTTGGCGGTCTCGACCAGCGGCAGGGTCAGCACGAAGGTCGCTCCCGCTCCCGGCGGGCTTTCGGCGCGGATCGTGCCCTGGTGCTCCTGGATGATCTTGTGGGCCAGGGCCAGCCCCAATCCCGTCCCCCCCTCTTTGGTGGTGAAGTACGGCTCGAAGATTCGGTCCAGGTGCTCCGGCGGGATGCCGGGGCCGGTGTCGGAGATGCGGATGCGGACCGTCGGCGCCGTCGCCCCCGCCCCGGACGATGCCGAATCGGCACCGGCGCGAAGCGTGAGCGTCCCGCCCCCGGGCATGGCCTGGATCGCGTTCAGGAGGACGTTCATGAAGGCGTGGGCCAACTGCTGCCGGTCCATCCGCACCCGTGCCTGGTCCAGGCGGAGGGCCGATTCGATTTGGATCTTCTGCGCCGACGCCTGAGAGGCGAGCAGCGCCACCACCTCTTCGAGGAGGGGTGCCAGCGGCTCCTCGGTGAACGTCAAGCGCGAGGGCCGAGCCAGCGTGAGGAAGCGGTTCACGATGTCGTTCAGACGGCCGACCTCGGCCTGCATGATCTCGGTGAAGCGCGTGTACTCCGCCCGGGCCTCGGCATCGGCCGGCGGGAACTCCTTCCTCAGCCGCTGCAGGCCGATGGAGATGGCGTTCAGGGGATTGCGCACCTCGTGGGCCACACCGGCGGCAAGATTCCCCACGGCGGACAGCCGCTGCTCGCGGGCCATGGCCTCCTCCAGCACGCGCCGCTCGGCCAGGTGCCGGGCCTGGATCCAGAAGATCGCCACGGCCCCCGCGATCCCGACGACGAGGAGGCCGAGGCTGTAGGACAGGATGCCGCGCAGGGCCTGCCGCGCGACACCGGCCAGGCCCTCCGTGCTCAAATCCAACTGCACCAGGCCCGCCTGCTTCGTCTCAAGGGTGAAGGGCTTGACGACCTCGTACACCTCGCGCCCGTCGGGCAAGGTCAGGCGGCGGCCCTTGACGGCGCCCGCCTGCCACGCCTCGGTGAGGAACGGGTCCGCCTCCCGTCGCCCTACGCGTGCCGGATCGCTGCTCGCCAGGACGGTGAGCTCCTTGTCGAGGAGGGAGACGGCCGCGACGCCTGCCTGCCGTCCCAGATCCTGAATGAGGCGCTCGACACCGATCTCCCGCCGGAAGTTCAGGAGGTACTCGGCATCCGCGTGGACGGCGATGATCCCCCGGAAGCTCTGGGCGGGGACCGCCACGCCGAAGCCACTGCCCTCCCAGAACCGGCGGATCTTGGCATCCTTGGGCAAGGACGGAAAGAGCTTGGCTGGATCACTCTGAGGGTTCCCCCAGCGCCATCCCCACATGAAGGGCATGCCGCGCATCCGGGGGCTCTCCCGTCCTGGCGGCTCGGACTCCCCCCGGGGCCCCGTCATCTGCCGCATCATGCTCGCCATCATGTCCTGGCGCGGCGGTCCCGGTAGCGCCGGCTCGGGAGCCTCCCCGGGTTCTTTCGGTGCCGGGGGGGCGGGACGCCGGGTCCAGACCCCGCGACCACCCCGGGGCCCCGGCGAGGACGCCTCCAGCCTCGAGGGGTCTATGGGGCGTCCCTCGGGATCGAGCAGCTCGACTTTCGCCAGCCTGTTCTCGGCCACGATGCGCTGGATCAACTGTCGCGCCCTGGGGCTCCGTCCGACCACGAAGTCGATGAACCGCGCGTTGTCCAGGAGGCGCTGGGCTACCGCCTCCTCCAGGAGCGCATTGCTGGCAATGGCGTTCTTGCTGCTGGCCTCCAGCACGCCGATCAGCGCGACGGCCCGCTCCTGCACCTCGCGGCGCAGGTTGCGCTCGAGGCGCCGCGACTCCATCAGAGCGTAGAGGCCGAGAAGGCCGATGAGCAGCAAGACGGTCGCCAGGAGCGCTGGCCAGGCCAGGGTTCCTTTGGTGCGACGGTGGGATTCGGCACGCATAACAGACAGTTCTCAATAAGCCGAAGGGCTGGCCGTGACTGAATAGCGTAACACACTCACCGGGAACGCACCAGGAGGGGGGCTGGGCGGCGGGGGGAGGGTGGTGATCGGGCCGCGTGGCGAAGCGGCCAGAGACCCCAGCACGGGGGCGGGAGGGTCCGCCCCCGTGCTGGCCATCAGGCTCCCTTTCGTCTTACAGGGCGCGCCCCTGTCCGGACGGGATCACGTATCCGAAGGGGTTGATGCGGAGGTAGCGGATCTCATCCTTCGGCCCCTTCACCTCGACCTGATACATGGCACCCCGCGGCACGTCAAACTTCACGAGCCTGTCCACCTTGTAGCCCGGGAGATTCTTGGTCACGTAGTCCGTCGCGATTTCCTTGGCCTTGGCCTCATCGATGGCGGTGGCAGAGACGCCGGGCCCGCCCTGGTTCCAGCAGGGGCCTCCGCCGGGACCGTAGCCTGCGCCCGGACCCCAGCCGCCGCGGCCCATCATGCCCGGCCCGTAGCCTGGACCGTAACCCATCCCGGGGCCGCCCCACCACGCCAGCGCCGCACCAGAGATTCCCAGCACCAACACTGCCGCCGCCGCCACACCAAAAACCTTCTTCATTACTGACTCCTCCTCTTTGGACCAACAGGTTGTGAGCTATTGCGTCGCTGCCTCTGAAGAGGGCAACTCCTGTGCCAGTCTCCGTTGAGCAAATGGGGTCAAGGGGAGAAAGCATCTAAGTTCGATGATTGCAGTGGGTTGACGCCTGTCAGGCTCTTGTTGAGGACCGACAGACGCCGTCTCCTCTTCGACAAAACCTTCGAGCGGATCGACGATTCTGTCGACCTCAGCACCGGCCAGGGAGCAGGGCGCCAAGACAAGGGATGTGGTTGAGGAGGGCCACTCGAACAGCGTGCGCGACGTCTCGCAGGAGAGCGCAACGTTGGGCAAGGGCTGAGCGGCTGTCCTACGCAACAGACAAAGCAGAAAAATTCCATAGGGTTTTCATGGCACCGGCGGGATCTTTGCGCTATCTTTAGTAATAGCCTCATTGAGGCGCGCTCGCCTTCATCGAGTCTGCGCCTCCCAGTGGGCTTCCTTCAGTCGTTCGACGTTCGCGTGACGCCGGCGGGCCGCCAAGAACGCCGCCCTTATTTTCCCACAACGTCGGGACCCACGCACAAGGAGGGGAGCATGGCGAAAGACAGCGTGACCATCACCGACAACCGCACCGGCAAGACCTACGAGCTGCCTATCCAGTACGGAACCTTTCCCACCTACGGGGCGGCGATCCGGACCGCGGACCTCAGACAGATCAAAGTCTCCGACGACGACTTCGGCCTGATGGGCTACGACCCGGCGTTCATGAACACCGCCTCGTGCAAGAGCACGATCACCCACATTGACGGGGAGCGCGGGATCCTTCGCTACCGGGGCTATCCCATCGAGCAACTGGCCGAGCAGAGCAACTATCTGGAGGTGGCCTACCTGGTGATCCATGGCGAGCTGCCCAGCAAGGCCCAGTATGACGAATGGGTGCGCCACATCACCCACCATACCATGATCCACGAGAATCTGAAGAAGTTCATGGACGGATTCACCTCCGATGCCCATCCCATGGCCATGCTGGTGAGCAGCTTGGCTGCCCTCGCCACCTTCTACCCCGCGTCCAAGAAGGTCAGGGACGCGGAGACCCGGCAGCTCGAGCTCTACCGGCTCATCGGCAAGGTGATCACGCTGGGGGCGATGGCCTACCGCCACACGAAGGGGCTCCCCTACGTCATGCCGGACAACGATCTGAGCTACAGCGGCAACTTCATGAACATGCTCTGGAAAATGGTCGAGCCCAGGTACAAACCCAATCCCATCCTGGAGCGCGCGCTGGACGTGCTGTTCATCCTGCACGCCGATCACGAGCAGAACTGCAGCACCAACGCCATGCGGAGCGTCGGGAGTGCCGAGACCGATCCCTATTGCACCGCCGCCGGCGCCACCGCGGCGCTGTTCGGGCCGCTGCACGGCGGGGCCAACGAGGCGGTGCTCCGCATGCTCCGGCAGATCGGGTCCAAGGAGAAGATCCCGCAGTTCATCCAGGACGTGAAGGAGCGGAAGGCGCTCCTCATGGGCTTCGGGCACCGGGTGTACAAGAACTACGATCCCCGCGCGAGGATCATCAAGCGCCTGGCCGAGCAGGTCTTCGAGGTCACCGGCCGGAACCCGCTCCTCGACATGGCCATGGAACTCGAGCGGATCGCCTTGGAGGACGACTTCTTCGTCAAGCGGAAGCTCTACCCCAACGTCGACTTCTATTCCGGGATCATCTATGAGGCTATGGGCTTCCCCACCGACTTCTTCACAGTGCTATTCGCCATCCCGCGAATGTCCGGGTGGCTGGCCCAGTGGCAGGAGTTGATCACCGATCCGGAGCAGAAGATCACCCGGCCGCGCCAGATTTACACCGGGGTGGCCATCCGCGACTTCGAGTCGATGGAGAAGCGGGAGAAGCAGTAGGAGGGCGCCGACAGCGCTTCTTGTGGATTCGGGGCGGGGTGAGCGAGGCGATGCGCACCCCGCCCCGAATTTCGTGTGCCACTGAAAGGCGGGGCCGCGACCGAGTCGGGCCTGTCATTTTTCCTCAGGCTTCCTGCCTTCCCGTTTGATCTTTCCCTCATCGTAGAAGAGCAGGACCAGAACGTCGTCGCCGTTGGTAGCGTGGTTGTGGAAGATTCGGACCTCGCGCTCCTCGATCCTGGCCCGGGGGTGCTCCGCCAGCCAGGCGTTCATCGCCCCTGCCAGGGCCTCGTGCCGGGCGATCGGCTCCACGAAGATCTGCACCTGCATGCCCCACTCCTTTCGCGAAGACAGCAGCACAGTCTCAGATGGTGGGGGATCAGGAGCTGAGGGAGGTCTCGACGATGTAGCCGCGACGCAGCATCCAGGAGGCCTCGGCCACAGAGACCGCTTCAACGAGCTCCAGTGACACGCCGGCCGCCTGGGCGACCTCCTCGATCTCCTCGGCCGGGTCGGGCCGCGCCAGCGATCGCTCCTCCGAAGCCCGGAGGCGATGACGGTACACCTCGGTCATGATGCGCTCCACCGTAGGCCGATCGACCTCGGTGGCCAGGCAGATCTCGTGATGCAGCTTGTCGGTGATGACGAACAGGTCCGCGATGGTGTGGCGTCGCTCTGCCCCGCACGTTTCGCAGCACCAGAGGACGGGGTGACCGACCTCGGGCTGGCCCACGGGGGGAACGGCATCCGTGTCCCACACGGCTTCGCCCCCGCAGGTCGTGCATTGCAGGAGAAAATCCGGAGGCATCCGTTCCCTCCGATGCGGACCGTTTATACCGAAGTGTATGCGGGATCTCCAGTCAAAGTCAAGCCGAAGCGGACGAGCACCTGTCGATTCTTCGGTCGGTGCACGTAACCGGATCAGACGCTGAACGCCGCGTCGGCCAGCCAATTTCCACCTACAAAGCCCTGAAATTTCATTGCAAACGGCGGTATAAATCGCTAGGCTTACGGCTCACACGGAACGGACTGGAGACGAGGCGAGAATGCACGCAACGTGGAGCGACCAGATTACGCAGCCATGATCCAGTTCTTCCACGTGTACAAGACGTATGCGAAGGATGTTGAAGCCCTCGTCGACATCAATCTCCACATCCAGAAGGGTGAGTTCGTTTATCTTACCGGCCCCAGCGGAGCGGGAAAGACCACGCTGCTCCGCTTGATCTTCCGCGACGAGCTGCCGACTTCCGGGCAGATCCTGGTGAATGGCCGAAACGTGGTGAAGCTCCCGGGCCGGGCTTTGCCGGCGCTCCGGCGAAACATCGGCGTCATCTTCCAAGATTTCAAGCTGTTGCGGGATCGATCGGTCTTTGACAACCTGGCCTTGGTCTACCGGGTCCTGGGAATCCCCTCGACGGCGGGGAAGCGCAAGGTGGCCAACGTCCTCAAGCTGGTGGGCCTCACCCACAAAGCGCAGATGGTGCCCTACAAGCTGTCGGGAGGCGAGCAGCAGCGGGTCGGCATCGCGCGCGCCCTGATGAGCGACCCCTTGCTCCTCCTGGCCGATGAGCCCACGGGGGACCTGGATGCCGACTTGGCCACGGACATCATGCGGCTCCTGAAGGACATCCATGCCAAGGGGACGACCATCGTGGTCGCCACCCACGATATGCAGACGGAGCGGGAGCCGGGGCGTCGGACGATCCTGCTGAAGGCGGGGCGAATCGTCGAGGATCGCGCCTAGGCCGGAGATCGGGAGCGTGGATCGCCTGCGATACATCCTGGAAGACGCCCTCGTGAGCATCCGGCGGAGTGGCTGGGGGGGGCTGGCCTCCATCGGCACGATCGCCGTCTCCTTCGTTATCGTGGGCATCTTCCTGCTCATCACCGGGAACCTGGCGGCCCTCGTCACCGAGTGGAAGGACCAGTTCCAGGTGACGGTCTTCCTGGAGGACGGTATCACCTCGGAGCAGCTCGCCCTCCTCAAGAAGCGCATCCAGAGCGAGCGGGCCGTGAAGGGGATGACGTACACCTCCAAGGAGGAGGCCCTGCAGAGCTTCAAGCGCGAGCTGCGCGGCAAGGAATCGCTGCTGGAGGGTCTCGGGGAAAACCCGATCCCGGCCTCGCTCCAGCTCAAGATCCACGAGGCCTATCAGACACCGGAAGACCTGCGGCAGTTTTCGGCCTCGCTGGGCCGGCTGGAAGGGGTGGAGGACGTGCTGTACGGGCAGGAGTGGGTGGACCGCCTGAACTCCGCCATTCGGCTCCTCCGAATGCTCGGCCTGGGCGTGGGCCTGGCTCTGGGGATGGCGTGCCTCCTGATCGTGAGCAACACCATCCGCCTGGCGGTGTACGCGCGGGAGGAGGAGATCGAGATCATGCGGCTGGTGGGCGCGACCAAGCTCCACATCCGCGGCCCCTTCCTCCTGGGGGGCTTGATCCAGGGCGGCGTGGGTGCGGGGCTCGCCTTGCTCTTCCTCTTCGGGGCGTATCGGGCCACGCTGTGGCAGCTCCACCTTACCCCGGGACAGATCTTCGGCATCGGGGTGGGGAGCTTCCTCGACCCCCGCTGGGCGGGAGCCATGGTGCTCACCGGGGCGGCGCTGGGGGCCTTTGGCAGCCTGATCTCCGTCGGCCGCTTCCTGCGGTCCTAGGGAGCGAAGGCATGCACCGGCTGGCGTGGGGCGCGGGGAGTTGTCTCGCGGGATTCCTCGCCCTGGCCCTCCTGCTGCCGGGCGGGGCCGCCCTGGCAGGCGAGGCCAAGTCCTCCCGGGCTGGCGAGAGCCGGGAACAGTTGAAGCAGGTCCAGCGGCAGCTGGGCAGTGAGCGGGAGAAGGCTAAGGAGGCTGGGAAGCGAGAGGTCTCCCTGGCGCGGGAGATGGCGCGGCTGGACGCCGACCTCAAGGTGAAGACGAAGCAGCTCCGCGACCTGGAGGCCACGCTGCGCACCAGCACGCAGCGGATCGCCAAGCTCTCCCGGGACATCAGCGCCACCGATGCCCGCTTGAGCGCGAGCCGGAGCCTGCTTAAACGGCGCCTGCGGGCCATGTACAAGCAGAGCCGGCTGGGCTATGTGCGCATGCTCCTCTCGGCGGACGACCTTTCCAGCGCAGGCCGGCGGCTGAAATACCTCTCGGCCATCGCCGCGCAGGACCAACGGCTGATGCAGCGCTATGGCGCCACGCTGGGAGAGCTGTCCGGGAGGCGGGCGGAGATCGAGCGCTTCAAGACCGAGCTGGCAGTGGCCACCGAGAAGGCGGCGACCACGCGCGGCCAGATCGTGGAGGAGCAGCGGAAGCGGCGGATCCTCCTGGCCAGCGTCCGGGAGGAGAAGGCGGGGCACCTGGCGCAGATCAAGGAGCTGGAGAATTCGGCCAAGGACCTCCAGACCCTCATCGCGAAACTCCAGAGCGAGGAGGAGCGCCAGCGGCGCGCGGCCCGCACGCCGCCCCGCCGCGAGGCGCCGGGACGGAAGGAGGATATCCCGGAGGTCCCCGACGACGGGCGCTTCGGGCGGCTGCGCGGCACGCTCCCCTGGCCGGCGGAAGGCACGCTGGCCTCAACCTTCGGCCGGCAGGAGCATCCGCGCTTCCACACGGTGACCTTCAACCGCGGGATTGAGATCAGTGCGCCCGAGGGGCGCGACGTCCGGGCAGTGGCGGATGGCAGCGTGATCTACGCCGACTGGTTCAAGGGGTACGGTCGGCTGCTCATCCTGGACCACGGCGGCGGGTACTTCACGCTCTACGCGCATGCCTCTGAGTTCCTGGCCAAGCCGGGCGAGGCCGTCTCGCGAGGCCAGGTGATCGCCAAGGTTGGCGACACCGGCTCGCTGGAAGGGCCGCAGCTCTACTTCGAGCTGCGGTACAAGGGGAAACCAGAAGATCCATTGGCCTGGCTCCAACCCCGCTAGGGCCCCTGCGCTCCCTTGTCGAGCGGCGGGGGCAGGCGGGGTGGAGGCCGGGCGGCTTGGTGGGCGGGACGCGGTCCCGGTCGTTCGGATGCCCGAATCGACGGGAGAGATTGGACCGCGACCCCCGTTCACCTCATCATCCTCAGGGAGGGCTGTTCCATGCTTCGCCGACACGGCATTTGGCTCAAGGGCGGCATCATCATCGGCATCCTTGGCCTCCTGCTCCTGACTGGCGGGGTCCAGCGGGGCACGACGGCGATCGAGGATACCTACGAGAAGCTCAAGGTGTTCACCGAGGTGCTCTCGCTGATTCAGACGAACTACGTGGACGAGGTGAACACCAAGGACCTCATCTACGGCGGTGTCAAGGGGATGCTGGAGACGCTGGATCCCTACAGCGCCTTCATGCCGCCCGACTCCTTCAAGGAGATGCAGGTCGAGACCCAGGGGAGCTTCGGTGGCCTGGGCATCGAGATCACGGTGAAGGATAAGATGCTCACCGTGGTGGCCCCCATCGACGGGACCCCCGCGGAGAAGGCGGGGATTCAGCCCGGCGACAAGATCGTCAAGATCGACGGGCAGCAGACCAAAGACATGACCCTCATGGATGCTGTGAAGAAGTTGCGGGGGCCCAAGGGCTCCAAGGTGGTCATCAGCATCCTGCGAGAGGGGCTGACCGAGCCCATGGACGTCCCCCTGGTCCGGGAGGTCATCGAGGTCAAAAGCGTCCGGGAGAAGGACTTGGGGAACGGCATCGAGTACGTGCGCATCACCTCCTTCCAGGAGCGGACTGCCAAGGACCTGGAGCAGGTGCTGGAGCAGGCGGTGAAGCGGGGCGACAGCGCCCTGGTCCTGGACCTGCGGAATGATCCGGGCGGCCTCCTCAACCAGGCGGTGGCGGTGAGCGACATGTTCCTGGAGAAGGGGCAGCTCATCGTCTATACGAAGGGCCGGCAGAAGAACCAGGATCTCCGCTTCGTGGCGGAGCACAGCAGTGGCCTCCCGCGGCTGCCCATGGTGGTCCTGGTGAACGGGGGGTCCGCCAGCGCGTCCGAGATCGTGGCCGGGGCCATGCAGGATTGGAAGCGCGCGGTCCTCATGGGGACCAAGAGCTTCGGGAAGGGGTCGGTGCAGACCGTGATCCCCCTGTCGGACGGTTCGGGGCTGCGCCTCACGACGGCGAAGTACTTCACGCCCAAAGGGCGCTCCATCCATGGGACGGGGATCACGCCGGACATCGTGGTCGAGCCGCCCAAGCCGGATGCCCAGACCCTGGCGCTGGAGCAGAAGGCGCGGGAGCAAATGCTGCAAGGGAAGAACCCGCGCGACGAAAAGATCGGCGAGCAGGAGGGCGCGGGTGTCGAGATCGGGCGCCGGGACGTGGTCGACGTCCAGAAAGATGTCCAGCTCCAGCGTGCCGTCGATCTCCTGAAGGCGATGCAGATCCTGGGGGGAAAGCCTGAGGGCACCGCCAAGGCCGAGGCCAAGGCGGCGAATTAGCTCCCCTGCGAAAACGGATGGAATCACCGAGGCACCAAGGATGCGCTCTGAACGTAGCGGAGATTCCTTGGTGTCTCGGTGTCTTGATGGTGGATAATATGGGACAGGGAGCGATGTCTGCCCGCAGCGGATGCGCATGGAGCTAATGCTCGGGATCGAGAGTTCGTGTGACGAGACGGCGGCGGCCGTCCTGGAGGAGGGACGTCGCCTGCGGAGCAACATCATCGCCTCCCAGGTCGAGCTGCACGCTCCCTATGGGGGGATCGTCCCGGAGCTGGCCTCGCGCCGTCACCTGGAGGTCATCCAGCCGATCCTGGACCGGGCCTTCCTGGATGCGGGCGTCACCCTCTCGGATATGACGGCCGTGGCCGTCACGCAAGGGCCGGGGCTGGTGGGATCGCTCCTTGTGGGGGTGTCGGTTGCCAAGGCCATCGCCTATGCACGGCGGCTCCCCCTCGTGGCGGTGAACCACCTCGAGGGCCACATCGCAGCCGCCCTCCTCACGTCTCCCGCCCTCACCTATCCGTTTCTGGCGCTCGTGGTCTCGGGAGGGCACACTCATCTGTATCATGTGCCCGCCGAGTGCACGTACCGGTTGCTGGGGCGGACGCGGGACGATGCGGCCGGGGAGGCCTTCGACAAGGTCGCGAAGCTTCTGGGCCTCGGCTACCCGGGCGGGCCGATCATCGAGCGCGAGGCCAGCGAAGGCAATCCCGAGGCGATTGCCTTCCCGCGGGCGACCTTCAGCAACGGCGGATTGGACTTCAGCTTCAGCGGCCTCAAGACCGCAGTGGTGCAGCATCTGCACGGGCGGGGGGTTTCGGGCACCTCGGGAGAGCGTCTTGGCCCGGACGAGCGGAAAGACATCTGTGCGAGCTTCCAGCAGGCAGCGGTGGACATGCTGACGGGCCGTGTGATGCAGGCGGCCCGGGACCTCGGCGTGAGCCGCGTGGTGGTGGCCGGGGGCGTCGCCTGCAACGGCGCCCTACGCGGGGCCCTCTTGGCCGAGGCGGAGGCCGAGGGGATTCAGCTCTGCATGCCTCCACCCGCGCTCTGCACCGACAATGCCGCCATGATCGCCGCGGCGGGTACCATCCGGCTGCGGCGCGGCGAGCGCGCGGGCTGGGACCTCAACGCCGTGGCCAACCTGCCGCTCCACTGAGGGTAGCCCCACTGGGGCCTCCGGGAGCCGCACGCAGGCAGGGATTCGAGCATGACCATATCCACGAGTACACGGACCATCGTGACCTACGGTCATCCCGTCCTCCGGCAGCCAGCCCGGAGCATCCGCGAGATCACCGGCGATCTGCAGCACCTCATCGACGACATGGTGGAGACGATGTACGCGGCGCCAGGGGTGGGGCTGGCCGCGAACCAGGTGGGGCGCCTCGAGCGCGTCTTCGTCGCCAACCCGGACGAGCACCACGATCCCGCGAAGCTCCTGGTGGTGATCAACCCGGAGCTGATCGAAAGCGAGGGCGAGAGCGTGGCGGAGGAGGGCTGCCTCTCCATCCCGGAGTTCCGGGAGGAGGTGCGCCGCGCCCGCCGTGTCCTGCTCCGGGGTTTGGACCGGGCAGGGCGTCCCCTTGAGATCGAGGCCATGGACCTGATGTCCCGTATCTTCCAGCATGAGGTGGATCACCTGAACGGCGTGCTGTTTGTCGACCGGCTGAGCCCCGCCAAGCGCGACATCCTCCTCCGCAAGCTCAAGAAGGCCTTCCTCGACCCGAAGGGGTGACCCGGCGGCCCCCCCACCTGCGCGGAATCGGGTCATCGAGTCCTGGGACGCGATTGGGGACAGGTGTGCGGCGGGGGGGTGACGCGGTCAAGAGGAGGCGGAAACGGATCGCTTCGGAAGGTCCTAGCGCATCGGCGGCTGTGCGGGAGTGACGTCGGGGGGTTTGACCTCGGCCCGGAGGGCTGACGGCTGCATGAGGATCTGGATGAAGGCCTGCGCTCGGAGCCTCGCCATCCACTCCTTCCGTTTGGCCTCGAACTTCTCCTGGAACAACTGATTGCGGATCGTGTCCCGGACCTCGGTGTAGGGTGCCACGGTCTCGGTGCGCACCTGCTCCACCTTGATGATGTTCCAGCCCGCCGCGGTGCGGATCAAGGGGCTCACGCCGCCAGCCGGAAGGCTGAAGGCGGGCCCTTCGATCTCGGGCGCCAGATCGCCCTTATGGATTGCCCCGAGCTCCCCACCCCTGTCCTTCGTCGGGCCGTCGGAGTATTGCTTCGCAACCTCCCCGAAGTCGGCCCCGGCCTGGACCTTGGCCAGGGCCTCCTCAGCCTTGGCCTTGGCCGCCGCCTCGTCCCCTCCCGGGGGCACCTCGATGAAGATGTGGCGGATCTGCGCCTCGGGGATCCGCTGGAACTTGTCCCGGTGGGACTCGTAGTATTTCTGGATCTCGTCCTCGTTGACGATGATGGCCGACCGGATCTGACGCATCAGGAGGCGATTGATCGCCAGGCGCTCCTCGACGCTGCGGCGGAGCAGATCCAGCGTCAGCCCTTCGGCCTTCAGCAAGGCCTGGAATTGAGCGTCGCTGGCCACGTTATTCTGCTTCTTCAGCTCCTCGATGGCGCCTGACACCTCGGCGCCGGACGGGAGCATTCCCTCTTTTTTCGCCACCTGGACCATGAGCCGCCGACTGATCAGGTCATCCACGAGCTGCTGCTCGGCCTCGTCCACGCGCCGATCGCGCTCCGGGCCGACGAAGTCCTGGAAGATCTTCCGGATCACCGGCTGGCCCTCCTCCTGAACCTCGCTCAGGGTGATGGCCTCGTCATTCACGGCGGCCACCACGCGGTCCAACACCATGCCTTTGGGCTCATCCTCCGACGCCTTCTGGGGCGGGGCTTTCTGCGCCAGCGCCGGGACCGCCCCCAAGAGCAGGGTGAGCCCGAGTCCGATACCCGGCAGGAATTTTTTCATGACTCCCCTCCGGCTCGCTCCAACCTGTGCCATCAGCCGCTCGGTGGTCATGACCACCTGGCGGCTGATTCTTTCTGCCGGCTCAGGGCTACGACTTGTCGCCGGCCTTGCTGTCCGGGGGCGCCGCACCGGGCGCAGCCGGCGCGGGCGGCCCGAAGTGGCCCACCGGGAGCAGCCCCTCGTCCCGCGTGACCTTGGCCGACTTCTCCAATTCCGCGACCCACGCCGTGAAGCGTGCGTTCTGTCGCTCCTCCAGCAGACGCTGGCGGAGCTGGTCCTTGACCTGGTCGAAGGTCATGGGCTGCCCCTTCTTCCGGTCGATCATCTTGATCACGTGGTACCCGAAGGCGGTCTTCACGGGCCCGCCCAGCTCGCCCGGCTTCAGGGCGAAGGCGGCCTTGGCGAACTCGGGGACCATCTGCTCGCGCGTGAAATAGTTCAGCTCGCCGCCCTGCTGCGCCGTCTGGGTGTCCCGGGAGTACTTCTTGGCCAGCTCTTCGAAGGGCTCGTTCTTGGCCAGGCGGTCGAGGATCTGCTTGGCCTCATCCTCGGTCGGGACCAGGATATGGCGGACGTGGACCTGGTCGCCCGAAAACTCATCGGGGTGGGAATTGAAATACTCCTGAACGTCCTTGTCCTCCACCTTCACCTTGTCCCCAATCTCGTCCTGGAGGAGGGACCGGATGAGGAGCTGCCGCCGGAAGGCCGTCACCTGATCGGCCACATCGGGCTTGTCGCCGAGCTTCCGCTTCTCCGCCTCCTGCACCAGCAGCTCCTGCCGGAGCAATCGGTCCACAAACTGCTTCTGGCCGTCCTTGCCGGCGAGGAAGGCCTGCAGGCCCGGCGAGCCGCGCCGGATTTCTTGGCCGATCTCGCGCTCCAGGTCGGCGGCGCTGTACGCCTTGTCATTGACCTTGAGGACCACGGGCCCCTGGGTCTTGCTGCCGTCCTTCCCGCACCCGGTCACGGCCAGCAGAATCCCTGCCGCAGTGGCCAGGCCCATCCATGTCATCCTGTTCACTCCACAACTCCTTCTTTGGATCTCTTGGTGAATGCGAACGCCCTCCGGACCTCGCGGGGAATGCCGAGAGACCCGCCTCCCGCCCGTTGGCCGTCAATCGTCAGCACTGTGCCGGCGAACCACGAGCGGAGAGGGGGAAGTATGGTTTGCCGATTCGAACGCGAAGGGCTGACCCCTGCGGGGGCATCAAACGCGGGCGACCGTAGCATCCGCTCGGAGGCTTTGCAAGAGTTTTTTGGCTGCCTCCATCCGTGCCAGGGGGGTATCGTCGGATGTCCGGTACTCCAGTACATCCCCGGGCAGATACCTGAGGCGGCCCCGCTCCGAGCGGAGGAGGGCCACGATGGTCTCGGGCGAAACCGGCGGATCCGGGGCGAAGGCCACCCGGATGGCGGCGCGGCGGGCGTCGATCTCCTTGATACGGAGGGTGCGGGCCTGCATCTTGAGGTCCACCACCTGGAGCAGCCACGCCACCTCGGCGGGAAGCGGGCCGAACCGGTCGGCCAGCTCCTCGGCGAAATCCTTGAGCTGGGCCGGCTCCCGGAGACCGACCAGGCGCTTGTACAGATTCAGCCGCAGCGTGGGGTCGGGCAGGTAGACTTCCGGGATATAGCCCTCCGCGTGCAGGCGGATGGTGGGCTCGACCAGCGTCTCGACAGGCTCGCCCCGCAACTCCTGGACCGTGTCCTGGATGAGCTGCATGTAGAGGTCGAACCCCACGGCGGCGATATGGCCCGATTGCTCGGCTCCCAGCAGGTTCCCCGCCCCTCGGATCTCCAGGTCGCGGGCGGCAATCTTGAAGCCGGAGCCCAGCTCGGTCAGCTCCGCCAGGACCTGGAGGCGCTTGCGCGCCACCTCCGTCATGCCGCCATCGGCGGGAATGAGGAGGTAGGCGTAGGCCCGGTACCTGTCCCGCCCCACGCGGCCGCGGAGCTGGTAGAGCTGGGCCAGGCCCAGGGTGTCCGCCCGGTCGATGAGGATGGTGTTGGCCGAGGGGACGTCCAGCCCGGATTCGATGATGGTGGTGCAGAGGAGGACGTCCACCTTCCTCAGGTAGAAGTCCACCATGACCTTCTCCAGGGCGGCCTCGCTCTGCTGGCCGTGGGCCACGGCGAGGCGCGTCTCGGGGACCAGTTGCTTGAGACGGCGTGCCACGGCGTGGATGCTCTCCACGCGGTTGTGCACGAAGAAGACCTGCCCGCCGCGGGCGAGCTCCCGCCGGATGGCCTCGCCGATGACCTGCGGATCGTAGGGCGTCACGTAGGTCCGGATGGCGAGCCGTTCCTCGGGCGGCGTCTCGATGGCGCTCATGTCCCGCACCCCCAGCATGGACATGTGCAGGGTCCGGGGGATGGGGGTGGCCGTGAGGGTGAGGACGTCCACCTCGCGGCGGAGCTTCTTCAGCGCCTCCTTGGCGGCGACGCCGAAGCGGTGCTCCTCGTCCACGACGAGCAGCCCGAGCCGCTGGAACCGGACGTCCTTCTGGAGCAGCCGGTGGGTCCCGACGACGATGTCCAGCGTCCCGTCGGTCAGTCCCGCCAGGATCCGGCGTCGGTCCGCGGGCGGGCGAAAGCGTGAGAGCATCTCCACCTGGACGGGGAAGTTGGCGAAGCGGGCGCTGAAGGTCTGGTAGTGCTGCAGGGCCAGGACCGTGGTGGGGACGAGGACGGCCACCTGCTTGCCGTCCATCACGGCCTTGAAGGCGGCCCGCAGCGCCACCTCCGTCTTGCCGTAACCCACGTCGCCGCAGACGAGCCGGTCCATGGGCCGGGGCATCTCCATGTCCTGCTTCACGTCCCGGATCGCCTGGAGCTGATCGGGGGTCTCCTCATAGGGGAAAGCCGCCTCGAACTCCTTCTGCCATGGGGTGTCCAGGGCGAAGGCGTGGCCGGGAAGAATCTGGCGGGCGGCGTAGAGCTTGAGCAACTCGCCGGCCAGCTCCCGCACGCTGGCCTTGACGCGCTCTTTGGCCTTGGCCCAGCTCGTGCCACCCAGGCGGTCGAGCGCGCGCGGCGCGCCCCCATCGCCTGCGACGTAACGCTGTATGAGGTGGAGCTTCCCGACCGGGACATAGAGCGTGTCGCTGCCGGCGTACTGAAGGTGGAGAAAGTCCCCCTCCTCTCCGCCGACGGCGAGCTGCTGGAGCCCCAGGTAGCGCCCGATCCCGTGATCCACGTGGACCACGTAGTCGCCCGCCTTCAGGTCCTCGAAGGAGGTGAAGGGAAGGGCCTCCTTCGGCCGGACCCGCCGCCGCGGTAGGACCCGGGCCCCGAAGATCTCCGCCTCCGTCACGGCCGTGAGGCCCAGGGACTCGATCCGGAAGCCGGCGCTGAGGCCGCCGGTGACGATCGTAATGCCGCCCGGCTCGGGCAGGGCGGCGCCCAGGGCGGCGCCGAGGTCGTGTTCGCGCAGGATCTCCTGGAGGCGCCGCGCCTGGGCCTCGCTCCGCGCCACGAGGAGGATGCGCTCCCGGGATCGTCGCCAGGCGTCCAGGTCCTGGAGGAACGCGGCGATTCGGCCCCGGTAGCCTTCGATGCTGGTGGCCCGCACGTGCAGAGCCGGCCGGGTGGGGGCCGCTTCCTGGGGCGGCGCGAAGGGCTCCAGGAGGATCCCGGCCCAGCGCCGCCCCGCCTCGCGGAATTCCTCCCAGGTGGCCCAGCGCTCCGCCGCCGGCGGGAACAGGGGCGCGAGGTCAGGCTCTCGACTCGCCTCGGTGGCGACCTCCTGGGAGAGGGCCGCGGCGCGCTCGGCCAGGGCGAGCGGTTCGTCCCACACGATGAGGGCGCCGCCGGGAAGGTAGGCGTGGAGCGTCACGAGGTCGGGCGCGAAGTCGGGGAGGAAGGTATCCCACTCGGGGATGGGGCGGCGCGTCGCGAGCGCCTCCAGCAGCGCGGCGGGAATCGACACGTCCGCCCGCCGCGCGGCGGCCTGCAGGCGCCGCTCCGCGCGGGAGACCGCCTCGTCGGTCATGGGGATCTCGGAGAGGGGGAGGATCGTGACCTGCGAGGCCGGGCCCAGCGACCGCTGCGTTTCCTCGTCGAAGAAACGGAGGGAGTCGACCTCGTCGCCGAAGAACTCGATCCGCACGGGGTGGAGGGTCTGCGGGAGGGCGCAATCCACGATGCCGCCCCGGACCGCGAACTCGCCGGGCTCGGACACCTGACCCACCGCCCGGTAGCCGCCTGCCGCGAGGACGCGCAGCAGTTCGTCCCGGGACACGATGCGCTGCGGGTACAGTGTGAGGGCGGACGCCTCCAGGGCCGCAGGGGCGAGGGTTCGGAGGAGGGCCGCAGCCACCGAGGCGACGAGGACGGTGATCTGGCCGTTGTGCAGGCGATGCAGGGCCTGGATCCGACCGGCCCGCGTCTCGAGGTCGGCCTCTCGCTCGGGCAAGAGGGCGACATGTGGGCCCAGGAAGAACTCGAGATCGGCCGCCAGCGCCGAGGCCACCTCGTCGGTCCGGCAGAGCACCAGGAGCGGTCGTCCTGTGCCGACCTGGCAGGCCGCAATCGCCAGGGCCCGGGCGGCGCCGTGCAGGTCCTGGAGGGAGACCTCCCCGGGGCCCTCCAGGTGTTCCAGGAGGTCCGCGAGGCTGGATTCGTGCCAGAAGTATGGCGGAAGCATGGTGTGCTGAAGGTAAAACGTAAAGCGTAACGGTGACTCGGATTACGTTTTACGCATTACGTTTTCCGCATTACGTTTTCCGTGTTGCGTGTCCGGCCATGCGCCGAATCAGGGCGCTCGTGGAAAACCCCTCCTCGTAGGGCAGGCTCCGCACCACTCCGCCCTTGGCGCGGACAACGTCCGCCCCCACGATCTGGTCTACGGGCCAATCGCCACCCTTGACCAGCACATCCGGCTGGACGCTCCGGATCACCCGGGCCGGGTCCGGCTCGTTGAAGATCAGGACGAAATCCACAACCGCCAGTGCGGCCAGGACCTCGGCCCGCGCCTCGGCCGGAACCACAGGGCGCCCCGGACCCTTGAGCCGCCGGACCGAGGCGTCGCTGTTGATCGCCACCACCAGGAGATCTCCCAGGGCCCGCGCCTGCTCCAGGTACCGGATATGCCCCGGGTGCAGCAGATCGAAGCAGCCGTTGGTGAACGCGACCCGGCGCCCTTGCGCCTGCGCCTTCCGCACGGCCCGGGCGACCGCCGCCAACGTCTTCACCTTTTGGGCAGCGCGCATCAACGCGGCCATTCGCCCCTTGCGTCAAGCGTACCGGGTAAAATGTAATGGGCGGGAGGCCTGCTCCTTCCGCCCGCCGCCCACCGCTTTCTGCCTACTGCCTTTTGCCCTCCGGTTCTTCGAGCCCCTCGATGAGGGCCGCCGCCAGGAGCGGAATCAAGAGCTCGTGGTGGCCCGTCAGGGCATAGCCTTTGCCGCCCTGGGCCACCGGACGGCGGACCACGTTCTGGGTGGGCCGGTAGTGCTGGATGAAGTCCAGGTTCACCGTCACGAACTCCCGCACGCGGTGGCCCAGGTTCCGGGCCAGCGTCAGCGCCTTCAGGAAGACCTCGGGCAGCAGGACGGCCGAGCCGACGTTGAGGTAGACCCCGCCCCCCTCCAGGTCCGCCACGATCGCCGCCAGCAGGCGGAAGTCCCGCTGCGTGGCCTCCCCCACGCGGGCGCCGTCGCAACTCGGGTGCATGTGGATGATGTCCGTCCCCAGGGCCACGTGGACCGTGCAGGGGAGGTCGAGCCGGGCACAGGCCGCGACGAGGCTCTGGGAAAGGTAGGGAGGCTTCAGGGTCAGCAGGCGCTCCCCCACGGCCCGGCCGAAACCCAGGCCGCGCCGCGCCCCGTCTGCCACCGCCTCGTTGAGGATCCGGCCGGTCTCCTCGGCCATCCCGAACTCGCCGCCCGCGAGCTGGGCCTCCACGTCCTCCGAAGTGAACCCCGCGTAGGCCAGCTCGAAGTCGTGGACCACGCACGCCCCATTCAAGGCCACGGCCGTCACCAGCCCCCGCTCCAGGAGGTCCACCACAATGGGGGAGAGGCCGACCTTGATGACGTGCGCTCCCATGGCCAGGATCACAGGCCTCCCGTGCGATCGGGCGGCCAGGATATGCGCCACGATCTCCCGGAGGCTTCGAGCCGCGAGCTGATTGGGGAGGGAGTCCAGGTACGCCCTGAGGCTTCCCCCCGCCCGCCACGGCCGCGCCCCGTCCTGGACCTGCACCTGGCTCGGCCGCGAAGCCAGGGGGTACGTCCGCACCGCCTTAGGATCCAGCGGGTGGTAGCGCTTGGGCATCAGGGTATCCCTCGACGCAGGCGCTCCAGGCGCTCTCCGATGAGCTGGAGCTGGATCTGCACCGCCATTTCCTCTTCCAGGCGCCCCCGGGATTGGCACTCGACGGTCCCTTGGAGCCGTCCCGGCCACACGAGCGGATCGCGGAACCGATCGGTCCGGAATCGGGCTTGAATCGTCACGTCGGTCTCGTGACGCCGGAGAGCGGAGAGCACCAGCCCCAGCTTGACCTGCTTCCCCCGGAACGCTTCGCCCAGACCGGGCTTCCCACAACTCGCGTACCCGTCCTCATGCTGCGTCACGAAGACAGAGGCGGCGTATTCAGGGTTGACGCTCAGCCAGTCCGCCTTGACGATGCCGGCCGCCCGATCGGCCAGCACGATCTGATGCCCCCGCTCCGTGAGGACCCGGATGCTGGCATCCCAGGCTTGGTTGAAGTCCGCCTCCAGCCGCCGCGACTCGTGGCCGACATGGGGCTGAGGCAACTGGCCGCAGGCGGCGAGCAGCAGACAGACCCCGCCCGCCACGGCCCACCGGATCGCCGGGCGAACGCGAAGCCGTCCGGCTGCGCTCAGGACAAGCCCTCCCGTAACGCCGAACCCAGGAAATGTATCACGGGCACTGCCCTCCGTCAAAAGTAGGGCACGGCGCGCCGCACCCCTAGGTGGCCGGGCGCGTGAGGATCACCCGTTGTGGGTGGGGGGCCCGGACGCCTTCCTGGTCGAAGCGGATCTTGATGCGCCGGCGGAGTTCCCGGGCGACTTCCCACTGCTTGAGCGGCACGGTCTTCACCATCATCCGGATGGTCACCTGGGAATCGGAGAGCGATTCTACCCCCAGCACCTGGGCGGGCTCCAGCACCAGTTTGCCGAAAGTTTCATCGTGGGCCAAGGCTCGGCCCACGTCGGTCAGCAGGGTGGCCACGCGGTCCACGTCCTCACCGTAATCCACGCTGACATCGAGGACCGCCCGGGACCATTCCTTGGTGAGATTGCTCATCACCTTGATCTCGCCGTTGGGGATGAAGTGGACGGTCCCCTGGAGGTCTCGGACGATGGTCATGCGGAGGGTCATCCGCTCCACCTGACCGCTCACGCCCGCCGCCTGGATCACATCCCCCACGTGAAACTGATCCTCCATGAGGACGAAGAAACCGGAGATGATGTCCTTGATCAGGCTCTGGGCCCCGAAGCCGATGGCCAGCCCGACCACGCCCGCCCCAGCCAGGAGCGGCGTGATGTCCAGGCCAATCTCGCGGAGGGCCATCATGCTGCCGACGATGACCACCAGGGTGGTCCCCAGGGTCCGCAGGAGGCTGGCCAAGGTGCGGGCCCGCTTCTCCCGCTCACTGATCATGACTTCATCGCCGGAGGCCATCAGGTGCAGGATCCGATCCGCCACCAGGTGGAAGAGGCGGATCAGCAAGAGGCCGCCGACGACGATCACGACCAGGCGAACCCCGCTGGTCCTGAGCCAGAACAGGCCATCAGCGAAATCATGTTGCATGGGTCACCTCACCTGCATCTGGGATCGTGGGTGGAACACTAGCCGCCACGGGTTGGCCTTGTCAAGCCCCGTGGCCGCCAGGCAGCTTGCGGGTCATCGATCGGGGAACCGGGGAGCAGGGCACGACTGGGGTGGCCCCCGTCTGAGGCCGGGGATTTTGGCCTTGACGGGGGGAGATTAAATCGATTATGCTTCATCCAACTCTGACAGGCGATATGGTGATATCCTTCCAAGAAATTCGGAGCCAGTCCGGCTCCACTCGCACAATAACCCGCACCGAATCCCCTCGCCTATTCAAATTTATCGTTGCGTGTGGGTCTCCGCGGGCACGGAGCGGACCGATCGCTTCGGGAGGAGGTCGTAACGATGGGTGATACGGAAGCAGAACTCTTCGCTCGGCTCAAGGAGGAGAACCCCGAGTTCCGCCGCCTGGCCGAGAAACACCGCGAGTACGACATCAAAATCGGCGAGTATGACCGCATCTACTACCTCACCAGCGAACAGGAGCGCAAGCGGAAAGAGTTGCAGAAACTGAAGCTGAGCATCAAGGATAAGATGTACGCCATCATGCGGCAGTACCGGAATGAGACTTCCCCCCAAACTGTCCCATCTTGATGCTCGTGGCCGGGCGCAGATGGTGGACATCAGCGCCAAGGAGGAGACCCCTCGCGAGGCAATCGCCCGGGGATTTATCTCCCTCCGGCCCGGCACTCTCCGAATGATTCACGACGGCGCAATCCCGAAAGGGGATGTGTACGCGGTGGCCCGGTTGGCTGGGATCCAAGCGGCCAAACGGGTCCACGAGTTGATTCCGCTCTGCCACCCCCTCCTGACCACGGCGGCACACGTGGAATGTCGTTCGAGCCACCGCCCTTCAGGTGTGAAAATCGAGTCGCGGGTGAAAACCACTGGGCGCACCGGGGCCGAGATGGAGGCCCTAACGGCGGTATCCGTGGCCGCCTTGACGATTTACGATATGTGCAAGGCTGTGGACACAGACATGATCATCGATGATGTCCGCCTGGTGTACAAGGCGGGCGGACAGAGCGGGACGTACCGTCGGCCGCGTGAGGCGCCCCCGGCCAGTCGCGAGTGACCGGGGCCCGGCCCAGACCGAAACGGTCGGTCCCGTCCCGCCGGAGAGGCGTGCCCGGCGGGATGTGGATGGATCCCCCGCAGGGGAAACAGGGCTGACGCGGGATGACGACAGCCCCGGAAACGGCGTTCATCTACTCCGATCGGTACGGACAATTCGACTATGGGCCGGGGCATCCTTTCCGCATCGAGCGCCTGCTCCTCACCTACGAGTTGTGTCAGGCCTACGGCCTGCTCAGCCTTCCCACGACGCGGCTCTACCCCCCCTCCGAGGTCCGGGAGGAGGACATCCTGGCATTTCACCGAGCGGATTACCTGGACGTGCTCCGCGCGGCCGATCGTGGCCGCGTGCCGCCTCGCGCCTGGGAATACGGCCTGGACACCGGGGACAACCCCATCTTCCCGGGGGTGTACGCGTGGTCGCTGCTCACCACCGGCGCCTCCCTCCTGGCCATGGAACTGGTGGACTCCGGCCGGGTGGCGCGGGCCTTCAACATGGCCGGCGGCCTCCATCATGCCGCGGCGGCCCGCGCCTCGGGCTTCTGTTACGTCAACGACGCCGCGGTCCTCATCAAGCAGCTCGTGCGCCGCGGCCGGCGCGTGGCCTACGTGGACATCGATGCCCACCATGGCGACGGGGTGCAGTTCGGCTACTACGACACGGACCAGGTCCTCACAATCTCCCTCCACGAGACGGGGGAAACGCTGTTCCCCGGCACCGGCTCGGTGGAGGAGATCGGGCACGGGCGAGGGATCGGCTACGCGGTGAACGTGCCCCTGCACCCGGGCACCGACGACGAGGTTTTCCTGTGGGCCTTCGACCAGATCGTGCCGCCCCTCCTCGCGGCCTTCAGGCCGGATGTGGTGGTGACCCAGCTCGGGATCGACACCCACTATACCGATCCCTTGACGCACCTGGCCCTGACCACGACGGGGTTCGGCGAGGCGGTGCAACGCCTGAAGCCGCTGTGCCGAAAGTGGATCGCGTTGGGGGGCGGGGGCTATAACCTGGAGAACGTGCCGCGTGGCTGGTCCCTGGCCTGGGCCATCATGAACGATCGCGAGATTCCCGATGAGATACCGGAGGCGTTCCGGTCCGTGTGGGGGCCGCGGGGCTATCGGCTCTCCCGCATCTGGGATGAGCCCTTCGTGCCCGACCTGCCCACCCGGGAGCGGGCCTGGCGGTTCGCCCGGGAGCAGGTGCATCGACTCCAGCGGCTGGTGTTTCCACACCATGGGATCTAGGGCATGTCTGCTTTCGCTCCCGGAGAGGGGCTCCAGCGACGCGCAGGGAGGGTGTTAAGGATGGAGGCTGAGGGTTCGCTAACCGAGGGAGGACTCCGCATGTCGTTCCAAGACAAGACGTTGACCTGTGTGGATTGCGGCCAGCCGTTCGTCTTCACGGCCGGGGAACAGGAATTCTTCGCCCAGAAAGGCTTCCAGAACGCGCCGAAGCGGTGCAAGGCGTGTAAGGTAAAGAAGCGCGGGGAGCAGCCCGGCGGGGTCGGAAACCGCGAACTGTTCGAGGTCGTCTGCTCCGCCTGCGGGCAAAAGACGACGGTGCCTTTCAAGCCGATGCTCGATCGGCCCGTGTACTGTCGCAACTGCTTCCAACTCCGGCGCGGTGCCGGGGTCTGACCCGCGCCTCTGCGCCCAACCTTCAGACCGGGCCGAACACGCCCGTGCGATTCGCGCGGAGCGGACGGCCCGGTTTGTTTTCCCACCCGCCACCCCCGCCCGAAATCGGCGAAAGGCATTGAAGGTCCGACAGCCCATGTGCTACAAGATAAAGCATTCAGCGGTCAGCCCTGGGCGGGCGATACGCGTACGGCGCTGAGGGCTGAACGCTGACTGCTGAAGCCTACTTGTGAGGCAGGCATGGGCGAGGCCATTTCTCCTGAGATCGGGGCGGTCCTCCGGCGCATCCCGTCCGTGGACGAGATGCTTCTAGTCCCATCGGTCCAGCTCCTCCTGGGGACGTACCCCCGCTGGGTCGTGCGGGATGCCGTGCGGGAGGTTCTGGCCGAGCAGCGGCGGCGCCTCCTGCAGGGCGACCTGCCCCCGGATGCAGCGGCGGCCATGCTGGCGCCGGCCGCCCTCGCGGCCCGCGTGGCCGAGGTCTCGGAGGCGAAGGCCGAGCCCTCCCTCCGCCCGGTCCTCAACGCCACAGGGGTAGTCCTCCACACCAACCTGGGCCGGGCGCCTCTCGCGCCGTCCGCCTGCGAGGCGATTCAGTCGGTGGCCCGGGGCTACACCAACCTGGAGCTCGACCTGGCGAGCGGGAGCCGCGGCAGCCGGCAGGCCCACGTCGAGGGGATCCTCTGCGCCCTCACCGGCGCGGAGGCGGCCCTGGTGGTGAATAACAATGCGGCGGCCGTCCTCCTGGGGATCAACACCCTGGCCGACGGGAAGGAGGTCGTGATCTCCCGGGGCGAGCTGGTGGAGATCGGCGACTCCTTCCGCATCCCGGACGTGATGGTCCGGGCGGGCGGGCGCCTGCGTGAGGTGGGGACCACGAACCGCACACACCTCAAAGACTACGAGGCGGCCATCGGGCCGGAGACGGCGCTCGTCCTCCGCGTGCACCGGAGCAATTTCCAGGTTCTGGGCTTCACGGCCGAGGTGGACGTCGCCGACCTGGTGGCGCTGGCGCGGCAGCGGAACCTCCCCGTCATGGAGGATCTGGGGAGCGGGGCGCTCTTGGACCTGGGACCCCTGGGCCTCCGGCGGGAACCCCTTGCCTCGGATGGCATCAAGGCGGGCGTGGACCTCGTGACCTTCAGCGGAGACAAACTCTTGGGCGGACCGCAGGCGGGGATCCTGGTGGGTCGTCGCGAGATTCTGGCCCGGGCGCGGCGCAACCCGCTGGCGCGGACCGTGCGGATCGACAAGCTCTGCCTGGCCGCCCTGGGGGCCACGCTCCGCCTGTACCGCGAGCCAGAGCGGGCCCTGCGAGAGATCCCCATTCTGCGGATGCTGAGCCTTCCCGCCAGCGCCGTCGGCCAGCGGGCGGAGGCCCTGGCCTCCTCGCTCCGGGCGAAAATGCCAGCCCTGGTCCTCGCGGTGGAGGATGAGACCTCGGAGGTGGGAGGAGGGGCCTTGCCGCTCCAGCGCATCCCGACGCGGATTCTCGCCTTCCGCCCCACTGGCGAGAGCGCGGGGAACCTCGAGGCTCGCCTGCGCCGAGCGCGTCCGCCGGTTCTGGTCCGGATCAAGGACGATCGGGTCCTGCTGGATCTGCGGACGGTGGACCCTGCCGATGACCCCTCGCTCCTCCGGGCGCTCTCTGAGGCGCTGGCCCCGCCATCCATGGGAGGCGCACCGTGAGGCCGGAGCCCGCCATTCCACACGATCCAGCCGAGCTGTCCCCGGCCGAGTTGCTGGCCATCGTCCAGAACCCGAAGACGGCTGCGGAGGTCCTGGGACATATCGTGGAGCATCCCGCGCTCAGCCCCGAGATAGTGATGGCTCTCCTCCGCCACCCGCAGACCCCCGGGCCGGCCATGGCCAGGCTCGCCGAGCGGGCGACCGGGCCCATCCTCGAGGCATTGCTCGGAGCGATGGAGCGCCTGGGGCGGTGGTTGGGCGCCTTGGAAGCCCTCCTGCGGAATCCTGTGGTGCCCGAGGTCAAGCACTCCACGATCCGTCGGTACGTGGAGGCAGCCAAACGGCGGGAAGCCGAGGGCGCACGGAGAAAGAACCTCCTGCTCATGCTCAAGGAGCTGCCGGTGGGGCAGCGGCTGACTTTGGCGAAGAAGGGCAACAAGGACGTCCGCATGATCCTGATCCGGGACAGCAACGAGATGGTGGCGCTGGAGGTGATCGGGTCCCCGCGGATCACGGATGGCGAGGTCCTGGCCGTCGCCATGATGCGGGATGTCTGCGACAAGATCCTGCGCTACATCGCACACAACCGGAAGTACCGCCAGAACCGGCAGATCGTGATGGCCCTCCTACACAATCCCAAGACGCCCGTGGGGGTGTCCCTGGGCCTGGGCATCGGCAGCCTCTCCGAACGGGAGTTGAAGGACCTGGCGAAGGATCGCAACATTCCCGGGGCGGTCTCCCGCGCCGCCCAGCAGGTCCTGGAACGGCGGAAGGGCCCGGCCACGCCATCCGCCGGGGGGCACTGAGGTATGGCGGGCCTCTTCGTGACATTCGAAGGCGGCGAGGGGTCGGGGAAGACGACCCAGCTTACGACGCTCCTCCTCCATCTCCGGGCGCAGGGCCGGGTCGTCGTCGAGACCCGAGATCCAGGTGGTACGCCCATCGGGAAGCAGATCCGAGAGATGCTCCTGGACCGCGAGAACGGCCGCATGGCTCCCGTGACCGAGCTGCTCCTCTACGAGGCTAGCCGCGCGCAACTCGTGAGCGAGATGATCCGCCCCACGCTGGCGGCGGGGCGGATCGTGCTCTGCGATCGCTTCACGGATTCAACACTGGCCTACCAGGGGTACGGGCGGGGCCTGGACCACGACCTCATCCGGCAGTTGAACGGCCTGGCGACGGGCGGCCTCACCCCGGACCTCACCTTCTTCCTGGACCTGCTCCCCGAGATGGGATTGGCGCGCATTCGCGAGCGGCAGTCCGGGACGCGGGGAGACCGGATCGAGGTCGAGGTGCTGGCCTTCCACCAGGCGGTCCGGCGCGGCTACCTCGCCATCGCGGCGGCCGAGCCGGAGCGGGTGATCGTCCTGGATGCCGCTCAGGGGATGGCAGAGATCGCAGAGGAGATCCGCCGCCGGGTCGAAACCAGGCTGGAGGCCGGCGGGGCCTGAGCGAATCCGACTCCGGTACCGCGAGGTGGCGGGATGCCGTTTGTTGAAATTCTGGGACAGGGGCGGGCGGTGGCCCAGGTGCGCGGCGCATGGGTGGCGGGCCGGATGCCGCAGGCCTATTGCTTCACCGGCCCCGAGGGCGTCGGAAAACGGACGACCGCCCTGGCCTTGGCTCAGGCCCTCAACTGTCTCGCGCCGATGCACGGAGCGGCCCGAGGTACGGCGGGGGATGCCTGCGGGAGATGCATCCCGTGCCGGAAGACCGCGGCGGGGCAGCACCCCGATGTGACGATCGTGCAGCCCCTGGACAAATCGGTCATCGGGATCGACCAGATCCGCGAGCTGACAGCCCGCGCCGGTCTCCGGCCCTACGAGGGGCGGGCCAAGGTGTGGATCCTGGACCCGGCCGATCTCATGCAGGAGCCCGCAGCGAACGCCCTCTTGAAGACACTGGAAGAGCCGGCGGGAGCGGCGCTGTTCGTCCTGATCACGGCCACGCCGAGTGCCCTGCTCCCCACCATCCGGTCCCGCTGCCAGAGCGTGCGCTTCGACCCGCTGGGGGAGACGGACCTCCGGGAGATCCTCATCCGGCATGGCCGGAGTCCGGAAGAGGCCGGTGTGGCGGCGGCCCTGGCGGGGGGAAGCGCCGCGCGGGCCCTAGCGCTGGACGTGGAGCAGGCCCGGCAGCTCTGGGAGCGAACCGTCTCCGAAGTGTGGGGGGCCCTCACGTCTCTGCCGGCCATCCTGGCGGAGGCCGAGCGGCTGGGAAAAGAGCGCCCCCGCTTCGAAGCGGCGCTGGAGATCTTGGTCGCTTTCACCCGGGACATGGCCGTGACGCGACTCGGTCGCGACGCCGTCCCTTTGGTCACCGCCGAGGGCGGCCCGGCGGTGCGACGGCTCGCCGCGAGGGTTCCGCCGGGAGCCATCTTGCACGTGTACGAGGCCCAAGTGGCGGCGCAGCGAGCGCTGGCCCGCTACGCCAACCCGCGTCTGGTTGCCGAGCGCATGCTCCTCACGATGCGGGCCGCCGTTGGCGCCATTGGAGAAGGACAGGGGGGATGCCCATGACTCGCGTGATGCGTGTTGAATTTGAAGGGCCGGCGCGGCATGTCTACTCTGCCATGCCCGCCATCCCGATCCGCTGCGGCGAGCTGGTCGTGGTGGAGACGGACTGGGGGGTCGGCATGGGCGAGGTCCGGGCCATCCTGGAAGAGATCTCGCCGGAGGAGTTGAAATCTCCGCTCCGGGCCCTCCTCCGCAAGGCGACGCCGACCGACCTGTCCCGACGACAGGCCCTCATCCAGCGCGAGCACGACGCGCGCGATTTCTGTCGGGAGCGGATTCTGGCCCGGGCGCTTCCCATGAAGCTGACCGAGGTGCGAATCGGGCTGGATTCGAGCAAGGCCATGTTCTACTTCACGGCCGACGGCCGGGTCGACTTCCGCGAACTGGTCAAGGACCTGGTCCAGCACCTGCGGACCCGGGTGGAGCTGCGGCAGATCGGGGTGCGGGACGAGGCCAAGGTCCTGGCCTGCGCGGGGCTCTGCGGCCGCCCCGTCTGCTGTCACGCCTTCCTCCACGCCTTCGCCCCCGTGGGGATCCGAATGGCCAAGGACCAAAACTTGGCCCTGAACCCGGGCAAGCTCTCCGGGATGTGCGGGCGCTTGAAGTGCTGCCTGGCCTTCGAGCATCCCCTGTATGCGGAGCTGAAGCGGCACCTGCCCAAGATCGGCGTTCGCGTGGAGACGAGCCTGGGGCTCGGCACCGTGCGGGGGCAGGACGTCCTGGGACAAATGCTCTTGGTCGAGCTGGAGACAGGCGGCCAGGTGACGGTGGCGGTCGGCGAGGTGCAAGTGCGCCCCCGGCAGGAGCCGCCGCGCCAAGCGGACCGTCTCGCTGAGGTCCCCAACGGATCAGAAACGGCGGGGGGGCGAGCCGAGAACGGCGCGCCGGCGATACCGTCGGCACGCAGGTCGGAGGGCCGGCGTCGGCGAGGTCGCGGCCCGCTACCGCCGCGGCCCGCGCGAGCGACGCCGGGCCGGGATGAGGAGATCCCGCCGGACGTGGAGGCCCTGGAGCGGAACTGACCCCGAACCGACATGACACCACCAAGGCACCAAGACACCAAGGAAAGATACGGGGCGAAGACAAGATCCCCGAGTCTCTGGTCTGGGCCGAAAGGGTGGGAATGCTTGGTGTCTTGGTGACTTGGTGGTGAAAAGTGTTTCGGGTTCGCACGAAGACGACCGCGGCGTTGCTCGCGGGTGAAGACACGGGGATGAAGGCGGCGGGGTCCGGCAGCGCCGGATCCTCGCGGTTCCGACAATGGAGTAGGCATGGCCACGGACAGCTTTTACATCACGACCCCCATCTACTACGTGAACGCGACGCCCCACCTGGGGCACGCCTACACCACCATCGTGGCGGACACCATCGCCCGCTATCACAGGCTCGCGGGTCGGCGGACGTATTTTCTCACCGGCACGGACGAGCACGGGGACAAGATCGCCCAGGCAGCGGCGCGGGTCCAGGCGACCCCGCAAGCCTATGCCGACCGGATCAGCGCCGTCTTCCGCGAGACCTGGCAGCGGATGGGACTCTCCTTCGATCAGTTCATCCGGACGACCGAGGAGCGGCACAAGCGGGTCGTCGCCCTGATCCTCCAGCGCATCTACGACCAGGGGGATATCTACTTCGGAGAGTACGGGGGTTACTACTGCGTGGGCTGCGAGCGCTTCTACACAGAGAAGGAGATGGTGGACGGCAAGTGCCCCCAACATGAGACGCCGCTCCAGTACGTGAAGGAGGAGAACTACTTCTTCCGCATGAGCAAGTACCAGGACTGGCTCATCCGTCACATCCAGGACCATCCGGACTTCGTCCGGCCCGAGCGCTACAAGAACGAAGTCCTGGCCTTCCTGCGCGAGCCACTGGGGGACCTGTGCATCTCCCGGCCGCGGGCCCGGCTCCAGTGGGGGATCCCGCTGCCCTTCGATGACCGGTACGTCACCTACGTCTGGTTCGACGCCTTGATCAACTACCTGAGCGCCCTGAGCTATCCCGACGGGGACCTCTACCGCACCTTCTGGCCCGTGGCGCAGCACCTCATCGCCAAGGACATCCTCAAGCCCCACGGCATCTACTGGCCGACCATGCTGCAGGCGGCGGGCATCCCCCTCTACCAGCACCTGAACGTCCACGGCTACTGGCTGGTGGACGAGGCCAAGATGTCCAAGAGCCGGGGACGCACCCTGGCCCCGCTGGAGCTGGCGGACAAGTACGGGCTGGATGCCCTGCGGTACTTCGTCCTGCGGGAGATGGTCTTTGGTCTGGACGCCACCTTCGGCGAGGAGGCGCTGGTGGGCCGTCTGAACGCCGACCTCGCCAACAACCTGGGGAACCTGGTCCAGCGAACCCTCACCATGGTGGGGCGCTATTATCAGGGACGCATCCCGCCGCCGGGGGAGCCGGCCACGGATGAGGACCGGCGGCTCCGCGAGGTGGGAGAGAAGCTGGGAGGGCGGATGGCCGATGCCATGGAAGCCTTCGCATTCAACCGGGCCCTGGAGGCCATCTGGGAGCTCTTGGACGCGGGCAACCGGTACATCGACCAGCAGAAGCCGTGGGAGGCGGCGAAGCGGGACCCGGAAGCTCTGGCCCGCATCATGGGGCACACCTGCGAGGTGTTGCGGCTGACGGGCCTGTACCTCTCGCCCTTCCTGCCCGCCACGGCCGAGAAGATCTGGGCGCAGCTCGGGCTTTCCGACCTCGGGAAGGCGCGCCTCCCCGAGGCCGGGCACTGGGGGGTGGCCGGGCCGCGGAGCATGGCGAAGGGCGAGGTCCTCTTCCCGCGGGTCGAGTTCGCGCTGGAGGAAAAGGTCCTGGCATCCCAGGCTCCCGTGCCTGGAACTGGTGAGGAGATCAGCATCGAGGAGTTCGGGAGATTGGACCTCCGCGTCGCCCAGATCCTCGAAGCCAAGGCCGTGCGTGGCTCGAAGAAGCTGGTGGAGCTGAGGATCACCACGGGTTCCGACGAGCGGACCATCGTGGCCGGGATCCTCATCGACTATCCGCCGGCCGAGCTGGCGGGGAAGCAGATCGTGGTCGCCGCCAACCTCAAGCCGTCCAAGCTGATGGGGGTCGAGTCGCGCGGGATGCTCCTCGCGGCCACCGATCCGGACGGCCGCGTGATCCTGGTCACACCAGAGAAGCCAGCGGCACCGGGATCGAAGGTCAAGTGACAGAAGGAATGAAACCACAGATTTCGCAGATTCCACAGATTCTTTGGGACGGATCCGGATCCTGGAATCTGCGTCATCTGTGAAATCTGTGGTTAATGTGCTGGGGGGTTTGTCCCTTCTGGAAAGGAGCCACGAGGCGATGAGCAAGCCGACGTACAGCGGGGCGGGGGTCAATACCGTCAAGGAAGAGGCGGCCCTCGCCGGTCTCCTCCGCTGGGTGGGGAAGACCGTCCAGTTCGGCCGCTTCCGGCCGGCCCTCGACTTCGGCTACTTCGCCAGCGTTCTGGACCTCGGGAACGGCCAGGGCCTCGCCCTGTCCACCGATGGGGTCGGGACCAAGCTCCTCGTGGCGCAGATGCTGGACAGGTACGACACCATCGGCATCGACTGTGTGGCCATGAACGTGAACGACGTCCTCTGCGTCGGGGCCGAGCCCTTCTGCATGCTGGACTACCTCGCCGTCCAGGACGCCGACCCGAAGTTCCTGGAGGAGATCGGCAAGGGCCTGTACGAGGGGGCGCGCCAGGCAAACATCTCCATCCCGGGGGGCGAGATCGCTCAGGTGCGGGAGATCATCAAGGGCGAGCGCGAGGGCCGGGGCTTCGACCTGGCGGGGGCCTGCGTGGGCCTGGTCCCCATGGACCGGATTCTCGTGGGGCAGGCCATCCAGCCCGGCGACGTTGTCATCGGCCTGCGGAGCAGCGGGATCCACAGCAACGGCCTCACCCTGGCCCGGGACGTCTTCTTCGGGCGCGCGAAGCTCCGGCCGGAGGCCCGCCTGGCCGAGTTGGGCCGGACCATCGGCGAGGAGCTGCTGGAGCCGACCCGGATCTACGTCCGCGAGGTGCTGGAGGTGCTCCGGGCGGGTCTGGACGTGAAGGCCCTGGCCCACATCACCAGCGATGGCCTGCTGAACCTCGCACGGGTCCAGGCAGAGGTGGGGTACGTCTTGGAGACGCTCCCCGAGCCCCAGCCAGTCTTCCGCCTGCTCCAGAAATTGGGTGGCGTCTCGGACGAGGAGATGTTCCAGGTGTACAACATGGGGATCGGCTTCTGCCTGGTCGTCGCGAAAGGCGATGCCGATCGGGCCGTGGCAATGCTTACGCGGCAGGGCGTGGAGGCTTTCCGGCTGGGCCACACGGTCGCCGACCCGGAGCGGAAGGTCCGCCTCCCGAACGGTCTGGTCGGCCAGGGGAATGCCTTCCGGCGGGACACGTGATCCCGCAGCACGGCGCGCCGGCGGGCGGGCTGTCCGGGAGCCTGGCATGCAGGCCGTCGCGATGGATCTTGCTGACGGTGAATTTTATGGGGCGCTTCGCCCGTCTTCATAGCAGGCCGATCGGTCCTCGGAAGTTCGAGGGCCGGAAAGGAGTGCGCTGATGCTTATGAACGTCGTTGCCGCTGTCGTGACCGTCCTGACCTTTGCCGCGATCGTGAAGAAAATGGAGGTGCGCCTCGCCCTGCTCAGCGGCGGCCTGGCCATGGCCCTGCTGTCTCTCAAGCCGCAGGCCTTTTCCGAGGCATTCCTGAGCAGCATGACCACGGCCGGCCTGATCAGCGTCATCCTGCCCGTCATGGGCTTCGCGGCGGTGATGGAGCTGACCGGCTGCAACGCCCACCTGGTCAAGCTCCTGACGGATCCGCTCCTCAAGGTCCAGGCGATCGTCATCCCCGGCGCCATGCTGGTCACCTACGTGATCAACATGGCCATCCCCAGCGCGGCCGGCTGCACGGCCGCCGTGGGTGTCATCCTGATCCCGGCCATGATGGCGGCGGGGATTCACCCCGCCATGGCGGCGGCCTCGGTCTTCGCAGGCACCTGGGGATCGGTGTGGAGCCCGGGCTCTCCCCACCCGGCCATGATCGCCAAGATCGCCAACACGTCGGTGATCGATGTCATCCTCGCCCACAAGATGGCCTCCATCCTCGGCGGCCTCCTGGTGGCGGTGCTGCTCTTCGCCGAGGGACGGCTCTTCGGCCAGGACAGGAACTGGACGCCCGAGAGGGCCGGTGCCCAAGTGCGGGAGGCCCACGAGGGGACGGCCATCGCTCGGGTCAACCTCCTCCGCGCCCTCATCCCCATGGTCCCCCTGGCGCTGCTGATCATCACGGCGCCCCAGCTCGGCCTGACGACCAAGGCGCTGCCGAAGGGTCTCTCCGTCCTGGACTCGATGCTCATCGGGAGCGCGCTGGGCATGCTGGTGACCTGGTCGGGCCCGACCAAGGTCGTGACCGAGTTCTTCGACGGCATGGGCCGGGCCTACAGCTTCGTGATCGGCATCATCATCGCGGCCGGCGTCTTCATCGGCGGCCTCAATGCCGCGGGCGTCATCGGCTCCCTGATCGAGGCCCTGAAGGCCTCCAAGTCCGCCGTCCCCTTCCTGGCCACTTTCGGCCCCATGCTGGTGGCGTTCTTGAGCGGCTCGGGTGACGCGGCGACGATCGCCTTCAACACCGCCGTTACGCCACACGCCGCGCAGTTCGGCATCGGCCCGGTGGCCTTGGGAAACCTCGCCTGGATCGGCGGGGCCCTGGGGCGGAGCATGTCGCCGGTGGCGGCAGCCGGCATCATCGCGGCCGGCTTCGCGGGGGTGAACCCCTTCGAGCTGGCCAAGCGGAACGCCGTGCCCATGCTCGTCGCAGCCGTCGCGGTGATGCTGATCCTGGGCTGATGGGTCCGGCCGCGTCGCGAGCCTCGCGGCTCGGACGTCGGGATGTCCTACGCTCTGCAAGGAGGAATGCTCCGATGGATATTGCTGCGCTGATGCACGATCCCAACGTTGCCAAGGCGCTGGCCTGGGTGGATGCCCATGCCGGCCAGATCGCGGAGCAGGCCGTCCGCATCTGTGAGATCCCGGCGCCCACCTTCGAGGAGGGCGAGCGCGCGAAATACGTCCGGGACCGATTCGAGGCGTTGGGCCTGAAGGACGTCAGCATTGATGCGGCGGGGAACGTGCGGGGGCGTCGGCCCGGCACGGGCGGCCCCGGCCTCGCCCTGGCGGCCCACCTGGACACGGTGTTTCCCAAGGGCACCGATGTGAAGGTCAAACGCCAGGGGAGTCGGCTGCTGGCCCCGGGCATCGGCGATAACAGCGTCGCCATCGCTGCCCTGCTCGGATTGGTGGAGGCGCTGAGCGCCGCCGGGGTGGTCACGGGCGGCGATCTCTACCTCGCCTCGAACACGGGCGAGGAGGGGCTGGGAGACCTTAAGGGGATGAAGGCCTTCATGGCCGACGTGAAGGACAAGGTGCAGGCGGCCATCGCCGTGGAGGGCATGAAGCTCAACCGGATCGTCCATGTGGCCGTGGGGAGCCGCCGCTACAAGGTGACCTACACGGCCCGGGGCGGGCATAGCTGGGGGCACTTCGGCTCGCCCAGCGCCATTCACATCCTGGGGCGCGCCATCGCCGACATCTCCAGACTCGAAGTCCCGAAAGATCCCAAGACCACGTACAACGTCGGCGTCATCCACGGGGGAACCACCGTCAACACCATCGCGGCCGAAGCCGACATGCTGGTGGACATGCGCTCGGTGAACACGCAGGCGCTGGCGGACCTGGAGAAGCGGGTCCTGGCCATCATCGAACGGGCGGCCAAGGAGGGCGACGGTCAGGCGGACCTCAGGCTGGTGGGAGACCGGCCGGCCGGATCCATTCCGGCGGACCACCCCGTCGTGCAGACGTGCCGGGCCGTCCACCAGGCCCTCGGCCTCGAGACTTTCAGCGAGGCCTCCAGCACGGACCACAACGTTCCCCTGGGGATTGGGCTGCCGGGCGTGTGCCTGGCCGTGACCGAGGGGGCGAACGAGCACCGGCTGGACGAGTATATCGAGACCGGGCCCATCCCGACGGGGGTGAAGAACATCCTCCTGGCAGCGCTGGCACTCACCTCGAGGGGTTGAGTGCGAAGTGTTGCGCGAGCAGAGGAGCTGGGGAGCGGAGGTGCAGGGGTGAGAAGGCTCCTCGGCTTTCCGTTCGGCGGGGACGGGGTCGTAGGCTGAGGGGGGTGGCTCGCCCGGGCATCCTCAGGCCGGTCTCACGGGGCGAGCTGGGGCAACCATTCCAGGGATGGGCAAACCATGACAAGGATGTGGGAAGACAGTGGAGGCGGGTTCCTTCCGGTCAGCGCGCCGGACTACGTGCCGGTCCCGCAGATGCGGGCGCTGCAGCTCCAGCGCCTGCAGGCCACGGTGGCGCGCGCCTACGCCCACGTGGCCCTCTTCCGCCAGCGGATGGAGGAGCGCGGGCTCACCCCGGAGCACATCAAGGCCTTGGAGGATGTGATCCGGCTCCCCTTCACGGTGAAGGCGGACCTCCGGGACACGTATCCCTTCGGCCTGTTCGCCAGCCCCATGGAGGAGGTCGTCCGCCTGCACGCCAGCAGCGGCACCACCGGCAAGCCCATCGTGGTGGCGTACACCCAGCAGGACGTGGATGTGTGGTCCAGCGTGATGGTCCGGACCTTCGCCGCCTGCGGGGTGAGCCGCGGGGATATCATCCAGAACGCCTACGGCTACGGGCTGTTCACGGGCGGCCTGGGGGCGCACTACGGGGCCGAGACACTGGGCGCCACGGTCATTCCCATCTCCGGGGGAAACGCCGACCGGCAGATCATGGTGATGAAGGATTTCAAGGTGACTGCCATCTGCTGCACGCCGACCTACTTCCTCCACCTGCTGGAGCGGGCGGGGGAGCTGAGCGTGGACGTCCGGCAGTTGCCCCTGCGGGTCGGCGTCTTCGGCGCGGAGCCGTGGAGCGACTCCATGCGGCGGCACCTGGAGGAAGGGGGCGACATCAAGGCCTATGACATCTACGGGCTTTCGGAGATCATCGGGCCGGGCGTGGGGGCCGAGTGCCGCTGCCAGGCCGGCCTGCACATCTTCGAAGACCATTTCTACCCGGAAGTCGTGGACCCCGAGAGCGGGCAGCCGGTCCCCGAGGGCGAGGAGGGCGAGCTGGTCCTCACCACGCTCTCCAAGCGCGCCATGCCCATGATCCGCTACCGCACCCGAGACATCACGGCCTTCATCCCCGAGGCGTGCGCGTGCGGCCGGACCATCCGCCGCATCCAGCGCATCAGCCGGCGCAGCGACGACATGTTCATCATCCGGGGCATCAACGTCTTCCCCTCCCAGGTGGAGACCGCCCTCCTGGCCGTGGAGGGAACCCTCCCCCACTACCAGATCCTCCTCACGCGCGAGAAGGGGCTGGACGAGATGGAGGTGCAGGTGGAGGTGACCCCCGAGGTCTTCAGCGACACGGTGGGTGCCCTGGAGCGGCTCCAGGGCCGGCTCGTCGCCGCGCTGCACCAGACCCTGGGGCTACGGGTGAACGTCCGGCTCGTCGTGCCCCACACCATCCAGCGCAGCGAGGGCAAGGCGAGGCGGGTCGTAGACCAACGGAATCTCGACCGGTGAGGGGGATGTAGGGGCCCGCGCAGAGGCGGGCCCCGGGGCGTGGGTAACCGAGGCGAAGGAGCGCGACAAGGGGGTGCCCATGAAGATCCACCAGTTGTCCCTGTTCCTCGAGAACAAGCCGGGTCAGATGATCGGCCCCTGCCGGCTCCTGGCCGGCGCGGGGGTGAACATCCGCACGCTCACCCTGGCCGACACGGAGCAGTTCGGGATCCTGCGGCTGATCGTCTCGGACTGGCAGACAGCCCTGCGCCTGCTCAAGGACGCGGGCCATGTGGTGAATGTCACCGAGGTGGTGGCAGTCGAGGTGGCCGACCGCCCCGGGGGACTGGCCGAGGTCCTGGAGGTCCTCCAGCAGAGCGGCGTGAACATCGAGTATATGTACGCCTTCACCTTCGGGCGCGAGAACCGGGCCGTCCTCCTCTTCCGCTTCGACAAGCCCGACGCGGCCATCCAGCATCTGCAATCCGCCGGCATCAACGTCGTGGAGAGCGCGGAAGTCTACAAGGGCCTCGAGAACTGAAAGAGGCGTCGCGGCCTGCCTTGACCTCGCCTCCCCCTTTCTGATACTCTCCGGCCCATTCGGGATCTCCCGGCCGTGCGGGATGGGCTTCTTCCCACCGGCCTGTCGCCGGGGAGCGTAGCATGACCAACCTCATGAGCCTCCGGCCGAAGCTGGAGGGCGCGCTCGAGTTCGCCGCGGAGCAGGTTCGAACACTCGTCGAGCGGTATCCGAACTTCTCCCCCATGTACACCCGCGGGGGACGCTGGAAGCACGAGGGGGAAGCCTGGACCCACTGGTGTGATGGGTTCCTCCCCGGCATCCTGTGGCTGATCCACCGGCGGACGGGTGACTCCTGGTTCCGCCAGCAGGCGGAGCGCTACTCCCGCCCCCTGGAGCCGCGGCAGCACGATCGGGACGTCCACGACCTCGGCTTCATCTTCATGCCCACCTACCACCCCTGGCACCGCCTCACCCGCGAGCCGGCCCTCCGCGATGTCCTGGTGCAGGCCGGGCGCACCATGGGCCTCCGCTTCAAGCCGGCGGGCAAGTACCTCAGCTCCTTCATCGGTCCCGAGTCGTTGTTCATCGACATCATGATGAACGTCGGGATCATCTTCTTCGCGGCCCGGGAGACCCAGGATCCCGCGCTGCGCCAGGTCGCCGTGGACCACTGTCTCACCACTCGCCGGGTGCTCGTGCGAGGCGACGGCTCCACCGCCCACGAGGCGATCTTTGACGTGCAGACGGGGGAGTGCCTCCGCCAGAGCACCCACCAGGGGTACCGCGGCGACTCCTGCTGGTCCCGCGGCCTGGCCTGGTCGCTTTACGGGTTCGGGACCGCGTACCGGTACAGCCGGGACCGCCGGTTCCTGGAGACGGCCGAGCTGAACGCGGATTTCTACATCGAGCAGACGCCGCGACACGGCGTGCCGCCCTGGGACTACGACGCCCCGGCGGACCAGCGCGCGCAGCCCGACAGCAGCGCGGCGGCCATCGCGGCCTCGGGGCTCCTCGACCTGGCCTCCTTCACCGCCTCGCGCGCCAGGATGCGCCTCTACCGGGACACCGCCTTCCAGATAATGGAAACCCTCACGGGCGACAGGTACCTCGCGCGCGGGACACCCGGCTGGGAGGGCATCTTGAAAGCGGGGGTGTACCACATCCACAAGGACCTCGGCGTCGACGAGTCGGTCATGTGGGGGGACTACTTCTTCGTCGAGGCGCTCACCAAGGCGCTGGATCTGCTCGTCACCTGAGCGCAGGTCGCGCGGGCGCTGTCTGCGGAGGTGATCGCAGAGTGGGTGCTATGGCAGTGGACCAAAGTACCCGGGGGAGCGGTCTCCCGCGGCGGGTCATTCTGGCGGTGCTGCTTGGGGCAAGCCTCGTGGCAGCGGCGGGGGGTCTGGTGGGCCTCTGGCGGGCCGCCCAAGCCGCCCAAGCCGCTCGGGCGGCCCGGGAGGAGCGCCTCGTCGTCCTGTCGGCCGAGGCGATGGCGGCCAGCCTGCGAGGGACGCTCCGGGTCCTGCGGGCCGCGGCCGACGAGGAGCCGCTGCGCCGGGCGGTCCTGGCGCGCAATCACGGGACACTCCAGGCCTCCGTCCAGACCATTCGCCAGCGAGATCCGAGGCTGGATGCCGTGCTCCTCCTCGACGAAAGGGGGGTCAGCCTGGCCGACAGTCTCGACCCCGGCCGCGTGGGTCGAAGCCTGCGCGACGGCGACTTCTACGAAAGAGTCCTCCACTCCCGCGCTCCCTACGTCTCGCCCGCCCCCTCGGTCGACGCCGACCCCTCGACGCCCAGCCTGGCGCTGGCCGCTCCGGTGTTGACCTCTCAGGGTCACCTGATCGGCCTCCTGGTGGGGTACTTCCGGTTGGATTCCCTGGACAGGCTGTTCGCCCCGGCCTCGAATGCCCTCTCCGGCCATGAGGAGGGCGATCTGTACCTGGTGTCCCCCTCCGGCGTCATCCTCGCCCACACGGATCCGGCCAAGCGAGGAACACGGGTGGCCATCGAAGATGCCGGCGCCCAGGCCGCGCTGGCCGGGCGACGCGGCAGGCTCACCTGGACCGACGGCTCGGAAAGGGCTCAGCTCAGCGTCTTCGCGCCGCTCTCAGGCCCGGGCTGGGGCCTCGTCTACTCCCGCCCGGCAGGGTCGGCCACGTGGGCTCGTCCGGAGGCCCTCGGCGGGATCCTGATGCTCCTGACGGGGATCTTGGGGCTGGCTCTCCTGGGCGGTGCGTACGTTGCGAGCGCGATCCTCCGTCCGCTGCGGGAGATCCAGGGCGGGATGGCCCGCCTGGTCGGAGGGGACCTGGCGGCCCGGGTTCCGGAGTCGGCGGCGGGGCTGGGCCGTCTCGCGACGGACTTCAACCGGATGGCAGCCGCCCTGCAAGAGCGCACCAGCGCCCTGGAGGCCACACTGGCGGAGCGAGGTGCCAGCCTTCAAACCGCGAACCTGGAGCTGGCGCGGGCCTCGCAGATGAAGTCGGAGCTCCTAGGCCGCATGTCGCACGGCATCCGGTCGCCGCTGAACGCCATCATGGGCTTCGCTGATCTGCTCCTCATGCAACAGGTGGGGCCCCTCACCGACAAGCAACAGCGCTACCTCCAGCAGGTGACCAGCGCCAGCCGGCAGCTCCTGGACCTGCTCAACGACATGCTGGATCTGGCCCGCGTGGAGGCGGGGAAGCTGGAGATCCACCCGGAGCCGTGCGAGGTGGCGTCCCTGCTGGACGAGACGATCGCCCTGTCGCGCTCGCCGGCCCAAGCGCGCCGCATCACGCTCAGCGTGGACATCCAACCCCCCCTGGGGGAGCTGGTGGTGGATCGAATCCGTCTCCAGCAGATCGTCCACAACCTGCTGTCCAACGCCGTGAAGTTCACCCCCGAGGGTGGGCAGGTGACCCTCACGGCGCGCCAGGTGGGGCTGGAGGTGGAGGTGGGCGTGCGCGACACCGGAATCGGGATCCCCCCCGAGGATCAATCGCGTATCTTCGAGGCGTACGAGCGGGGCGGCCTCTCCCCAGGTCGGTCGAAAGCCTCGGGCCTCAGCCTGGCAGTCAGCAAGCGCTTGGTGGACCTGCACGGCGGCCGCATATGGGTGGAGAGTGCTCCCGGACAGGGCAGTACGTTCTTCGTGCGGCTTCCGGGGGCGGCGCCGGTTGAGGAGGGCCCTGAAGCGGGCAGCTCCTCGCGCCCCTTGGTTCTGGTCATCGAAGATGACCTCGCGGCCGCGGCGGTGATTCGGAGCCAGCTCGGCTCAGCGGGCTACCGGGTGGCCCACGTGGCGACCGGGCATGCCGGCCTGGGTGCCGCCAAGCGGCTGCAGCCGCATGCCATCACGTTGGATCTCGGCCTGCCGGACATGGACGGGTGGGAGGTTCTGTACCGTCTCAAGGGGGATCCGGTCATGCAGGGCATCCCGGTGCTCATCGTGAGCGCCAGGGAGGAGGGGCAGTTTGGGCTGAGCCTGGGCGCGGTGGACTACCTGGCGAAGCCGGTGGACCAGGACCGACTCCAGGCGGCGTTGCAGCGCTGCTGCGAGCTTGGCACGCCCCGGCAACGGCTCCGGATCCTGGTGGTGGACGACGAGGCCGTCGTCCTCGACGCCATGCAGAGCCTGCTCGCCCGTGAAGGTCACGAGGTCCTGTGCGCGAAGGATGGGGCCTCGGGCCTGTTCCAGGCCGAGGCGCTCCAACCGGACATTGTCTTGCTCGACCTGCACCTCCCCGACCTGAGCGGCTTCGAGGTGGCGAATCAGCTCCGGCTGATCCCCGGCTTGGAGGCCGTGCCCATCATCGCGTTTTCAGGGAAGTTCGTCTCTCCCGCCGAGCGCAGCCTCCTCACGCAGCAGGCGGTACAGTTCGTGGGGAAGTACGGGCCGGTGACCCTGAAGCGGCTTCTGGGTGACCTCCGACGCATCAGCGCCCTTGCCAATTAGGACGTGGCGCAGGCCGGTACGCCCGTGGGTGGCCAGGACGATCAGATCGCAACGCATGCGCTCGGCCACCTGCAGAATCTCCTGGAAGGCGACCCCGGACGGAAGAGCTTCGTCCGCCGCGGCTTTGCCCGCTTCCGCTCACCCCTTATCTGGCAGAATCCCCTGGGCACGAAGGAGCAGCACCGGGACCTTCGCCTTCCGAACCACCTCCTCGGCGACGCTCCCCATGACCAGACGGCTCAAACCGCTCCGTCCGTGGGTGGACATCGCCACGAGGTCGGCCCTTTCGAAGGCGACGTGGTCGATGATCTCTGCAGCGGGCTGCCCGTAGCGGACGGCTGTCTTGACGCTCACCGCCTCTCGGGCGAGCCGCTCGGCCATCGTCGCGAGATAGGCTTCGGCCTCCTCCACCACCCGTACCTCCTCGTCTGCGAGATGGATGGGATCGACGCCCGGGAAGGCGTGGGCGAGCGCCACTCGGAGCAGGATCACCTCCGCCCCCAGGCGCGGCTCAGCTCCGGTCACCTCGGGGAGGATCGCCTCGGCCAGCGGGGAACCGTCTAACGGCACTAAGATCCTCTTGAACATCGTCACCTACCTCCTTACTGGAGTCGACCACGCACTTCACGAGGACTCAACAAGAAGGTGGGTCTCCCCGTCGGCCTTGTCAAGGGAACAGTCTCCGGCCACCTAATAGAGTAGGCTCCGGCGCAATTCTTGAAGGGGATTCAAAAGAGATTAACAGGACACTTCGAATACGCGGCAAGCATTCTCTGGGGTGATCTCGCCGGAGGTGAGACCAAGAGAACAGCCTACAGGAGGTCGGGCGGACGCGGAAGGCCTCAGGATGTCGCCGTCACATTATATTCCGCAACTGGCCTCCCAGGTATCCGGTGATCGCGATGAGGATGGCGCCCAGAAATGAGAGGGCCAGCAACGGCCTGCCCAAACGATTGTCGGTGCGCCATCGCCAAGCGAAATTCCCCAGGTAGCTCGCGCTGGCGCAGTACGCCACGAGGCTGTGCACCCGATGCCGGATCAAGAGCCCCGGGCCCACCCCCTGGGCCTCCGCCGCCAAGAGATCCAGCCACCCGAAGGCGATACTGACGGCAGCGCCCAGGATCCCGAGACCCACGAGCCAATATGCGGCGCGCCGGAAGAAGGGATCCTCGCGCCACCAAGCCAGGAGGTCAAAGAACGTGCTGGTGAGCCACAAGGCGATGGGGAGATGCACAACGAGGGGGTGAATCAGCATGGCCGATCACCCCCTCGCATGCGGTCCACCTGCCTACTTCGCCTTCGCGGCGTCCTCGAGGATCAGATTCGCGACGTGCGCAGCGGCCTTCGCCTCCTGAAGGTTATTGGAGGTGATACCCTGATTGGCGATTTGCGCCACCCACGAGGCCTCGTAGTACTGGGTATCTTCGCCCATCTTTGCCTTGATATCCGGCAGGGCACCATTGCCCTGATCCTTGCAAGGGTTCCCCGCCGCCGCGTCGAACATCTTATCCTGCGGGCCCACCATGCAGTTGAGGACGTGATGGAGATGGAGATGCACCCCGTTCAGCGCGTCGGCCTTGCCGGCATACCCCGCGTGGGCGATGGCGGTCTTGATCTCCGCCTCGGGGTTGCCGGCAGACTGGGCGAACGCCCAGGTCCCGGCGAACGCCAGTGCCACCACGGTCGCGAGCAGTCCCGTCCACAGCCATTGAGCCTTCTTCATGGTCTTCAACCCTCCCCTGTTCGAATCGTCGATGCGTCGATTTGTGGACTCAGAATGGGAGCAGCAGCAATCCGTTCGCTGCCACGCCCCGTGCCAGATCCCCGCCCCTGTGCATCGGAAAGGGACCGGAGATCCATCTGCTTTGGTCACTGCCCGTCACTGACAGATCGGGCGGACAGGATCCGGTTGTCCGACATGTGGTGTTCCGATGTTCTTGGAGATGCCATGGAGAGTGCGGAATGGATGCCAGTTTTTTGAGTATCATCTGCGTACCGATGCCTGTCAAGCTCTTCTCCTGGGACATTCTCCTGGGATGACTCGAAGGCCTGGCCGGCCTTTCATTCGGTCCCTTTATCATCGATCGGGACGAAACTTCGAGTCGAGCGGACGCCGATTGCGTCGCAATCTACGGCTTGCTATAAAGCCTGAACACCACGCGGGGCACCAGGGTTCCCACCTCATATTCAGCCCACCCGCCGGCTGGACGTCCGGGCGTCTTCCGGATGTGCCCTCAGGTTCGCTCGGCTTGAGGTATCCGCAGCCGTCCCCGCGCTGGCCCGAAGATGACTGCCGGCTGCGGCCGTGATTTTTGCCGCGGGCATCGTGGGCTGGCTCGTGAGAATGTAAGGGGACTCTCGCGGGGCCTCGCCGGGCCATTGGTCTTTTCGGCTAGACATCTTCCGTCTCCGGCCTTGACCCTCCCGGGACCTCCGTGCGAGACATGACGGTGTCGAACTTCCATATTTGTCTTTCCCGTTCCGTTCTTCTTCCCGGGAGGGGGCAGACACCCCGAAGGAGGTCCTCGTGAATACCCGGTCCTGGATTCGGAAGGTCGCTCTCCTGCTCGTCGTCGGTATCCTGCTTGTGCCGGTCAGCGCCCTGGCCGAGCAGGCCAAGAACATCATCCTCATGATCGGGGATGGCATGGGTCCGAGTCACTTCGGCGCCGCTTGGCTCTACAGCAACCGGGTCCTGGGGAAAGAGCTCCGCATGGTGGAGGTGATGAAGAGCGGCCGGACCGCCTACCTGGTGAACGACACGGCGGATGCCATCGTCACGGAGTCGGCCGCCGCCGCTACCCAGATCGCCTGCGGCGTGAAGGTGCCCGCACGGGCAGTGGGCATGGGTCCTGACGGCCGGACGCCGTGCAAGACTGTCCTTGAGCTGGCGAAGGACAAGGGATTGGCCACCGGTCTCGTGACCACCTCCGGGATCACCGATGCCACGCCGGCGGCCTTTGCCGCCCATGTCCCCAACCGCGCGGACGAGGCGGGGGTGGCGGTGCAGGAGATCCAGGCTGGCGTGGATGTCCTCCTGGGCGGGCGCATGCAGTTCTTCCTGTCGGAGGCAGCCGCCGGCAAGCGCAAGGACGGCCGGAACCTGCTGGATGAGGCGGAGGCTGCAGGGTACGCGGTGGTCGGGGACAAAGACGGGCTTCAGCAAACGAACGGCAGGAAGCTCCTGGGCCTGTTCAACATGGGGAACATGGCCTACGAGATCGATCGGGCGACGACGCTGGAGCCGAGCCTGGCGGAGATGACGGCGAAGACGCTGGAGGTGCTGGCGAGGAACCCCAAAGGCTTCTTCGCCATGATCGAGGGGGGACGGATCGACCACGCCGCTCACCGGAATGACGCCGCGACGACTATTCTGGATACTATCGCCTTCGACGAGGCGGTGGGTGTGGCCGTGGATTTCCAGCGGCAGAATCCGGACACCCTCTTGATCGTGACCGCCGACCATGAGACCGGGGGCATGGCCCTGATCGGCCATAGCAAGGACAGCAAGGAGTATGTGGGGATCGATCTCTCGGCGATCCAGAAGGCCCAGATGTCCTTTGAGCTCCTCATGGAGGAACTGGGCAAGATTCCGACGCCCGAGAAGATCCGGGAGACGGTCAAGCGCCATTTGGGGATCGACATCACCGAGGACGAGGCAAAGGTGGTGGCAAACGACACGATCCGCAAGCTGGATCCGGCGAACTACAACTATGCCACCCTGCATTCCCTGGCCTTCGTGCTGCGACCGTACCTCCGGGTGGGCTTTGCGAGCCAGACCCACACGGCCTCCCCCCTCCTCGCCTTCGGATCGGGGCCGGGGTCCGAGGAGCTCGTCGGCTTCCGGCACAACACTGAACTGTTCCGCATCATGAAGGCGGCCCTGCCCTAGACGAGGCGGTCGCCGAGAGGCCCGGCGCGCGAAATACCAACGCCCGGCTGGATCCCAGCCGGGCGTTGTGCACTCGCCGGACAGCTTCTCCTAATCCCTCACCCGCACGACGATCTCCACCTCGACGGGGATGTCCAGGGGCAACTGGTTTGTCCCGATCGCCGAGCGGGCGTGCTTGCCTCGGTCGCCGAATAGCTTGATGAGCAGTTCCGAGGCACCGTTCATGACCCAGGGCTGGCGCGTGAAGCCATCTACGCTGGCCACGAAGCCCAAGAGCTTGACCACCTGTTCCACCTTGTCCAGGTCGCCGATCACGCTCTTCACGCAGGCCAGGCAGTTGACGACGCAGATCTGCGCCGCCTGATACCCCTGCTCCTCGGTCAGCTCGCGGCCCAGCTTCCCCGTGAACTTGGGCTTGCCATCCAGCGTCGGCCCCTGCCCGGCCGTGAAGACCAGGTTTCCAGTTCGGACGGCGGGGATGTACGCCGCAACCGGCTTCGGGGTGGGCAGGGTGAATCCCATCTTCTCCAACTCCTGTTCGATCCGCATGGCTTCCTCCCATTTGCGCTTGGAAACATGACCTGTCGGCCAGCGACGAGAAGATGGCGGGCACGTTATCACAACCCCTCTGAGAAATCCAAGGCCGCCTCGGCCTCTGCGTCAGGCTTGAGAGGAATTGTGAGCGGACATTCATGGGATGCGGACTGATTCGGTGGTGAGAGTTCCTGAAGCTTTCGAGCTTGGGAGCGATCGCCGGGACTTTGCCTCAGTTGCCCGACTCCCTTTTCCGTTGACAGAGACCCCCTGTGGGCAGTAAGCACATCGGGACAGACAACGGGCCCGTGAAAATGGCTACCCTTCGGTCGCATGAGCCGAGGTGGGTAATGGCAGGGAGGGCCTGACCGATGCGCGTATTGGTTGTAGAGGACGACAAGAAGATCGCGTCGTTCATCGTGAAGGGGCTGGAGCAGGCGGGTTTTGCCGTCGACCATTCCGACAACGGCGAGGACGGCCTGCATCTGGCCCTGACCGAGCCCTACGATGCCGCCGTCATCGACATCATGCTGCCCAAACTGGACGGCTTGGCACTCATCGAGGAGCTGCGGCGGCAGAAGATCCTCACGCCCGTGATCATTCTGAGCGCGAAGCGCTCGGTGGATGACCGGGTCAAGGGATTGCAAACGGGGAGTGACGATTACCTGACGAAGCCGTTTGCCTTCTCGGAACTCCTGGCCCGGCTCCAGGCGTTGATCCGGCGCGCCAGCGGAGCCGCTGAACCCACCCGCCTCAGTGTCGGGGATCTCATGCTGGATCTCGTCGCCCGGCACGTCACGCGGGCCGGGCGAGCCGTCGAGCTGCACGCCCGGGAGTTTGCCCTGCTGGAATACCTGATGCGGAACGCCGGCCGCGCCGTCTCGAAAACCATGATTCTGGAGCACGTCTGGGATTACAGTTTCGATCCCCAGACGAACATTGTGGATGTCCTGGTCTGTCGCGTGCGGAACAAAGTGGACCGAGATTTTCCCAGCAAGATGATTCACACCATCCGGGGTGTGGGCTATGTCCTCAAAGCGTCTTAGCCGAATACGGAAGACCATCGGCTTCCAGTTGACCGCCTGGTATTCCGCCTTCTTCATTCTCAGTGTCGTTGTGCTGTTCGGGCTGGCGTACCTCCTGCTGGCGTCCTCCCTCCGGTATAACGACCGGGAAGGCATCCACCTGAAGCTGACGGAGCTGGTGGCACAATACGCTGCGGGAGGCCTCGATGGGGTGAAAAGGGTCCTGGCGGTCCAAGGACGTCTCCACAGCACGAAGCCCTTTTTCATCCGCGTTGCCGGACCGCGGCAGAACACGCTCTTCCTGCAGGTGCCGGATCAATGGGCGGACTTCGACCTGCGTCGCCTCGAAGAGCTGGCGACTGTGCGGAATGGGCAATGGACGTCCGTGCCGGCCAAAGACGACGAGAGTCTGCTGGAAGTGGAGACCGCCTGTCTGCCGGACGGTTCCCTCTTGCAGGTGGGCAAGAGCACAGAGGACCGCGATAGCCTCCTCGAGCGATTCCGGGCCATCGTCGCCGGCGCCATGGTTGTGGTGGTGGGGCTGGCCTTCGGGGGCGGGGCGTTCCTCGCGTTTCGCGCCCTGCGGCCCATCCGGAACCTGATCCGGACCGTCCGGGCCATCGAGGCCGGCACGCTGGAGGCCCGGGTGGCCACGCGTCAGACCGGCGACGAGCTGGACGAGCTGGGCTTGCTGTTCAACCGCATGCTGGACAGAATCGGGACGCTGATCCGCGGCATGCGCGGGGCATTGGACAACGTCGCCCACGATCTGCGGACGCCGATGGCGCGACTGCGCGGCACGGCCGAGCTGGCCCTGCGGTCAGGAGAGGATCTGCCAACCTACCGCGAAGCCCTGGGGGATTGCGTGGAGGAATCGGACCGACTGATCACGATGTTGAACACCCTCATGGACATCTCCGAGGCCGAGACGGGCACACTGACGCTGGATCTCCAACCGGTCAACCTCGCCACGCTGATCGGGGATGCGGTGGAGCTGTACGGGTATCTGGCCGAGGAGAAGAAGATCACCATCTCCACGACCGCTCCACGGGACTTGAGCGTGACGGCCGACCGGACCCGGATGCAGCAGGTCTTGGCCAACCTCCTAGACAACGCCGTCAAGTACACCGCCCCCGGGGGGCGCATCGCGCTCACCGCTTCCGCGCAACGGGACGAGGTCGTGATCGTCGTCGAGGACACGGGGATTGGCGTGCCTCCCGAGGACCTCCCGAAGATCTGGGATCGCCTGTATCGCGGCGACCAGAGCCGGTCGCAGCGAGGGCTGGGGCTGGGTTTGAGCTTGGTCAAGGCCGTGGTCCAGGCCCATCGGGGCTCCGTCCAGGTGGCGAGCGAGGTCGGAGCCGGCACGCGCTTCACCCTGTGCTTTCCTGCGACGGCTGCCCCCGCCCACTGATAGCCTTCTCCTCAATATCTCTCCGCCGACCATCCCAACCTTACACTAATGTAATGTCCCGGCAATGTTCCTGCAAGGCTCTCCGACTATCTTAAGCGGACACGGGGGGTCCTACCGGTTCCCCATAGCGGCATGGCGCCGCAACGGGACGACCAGCCACAGGCCGGCCCGGCAACACGAACGGCGGAACGAAGGAGGATCAAGCATGAGCGCGAAGCGGACGATCGGGATGGTGCTGGGGGCAGCGGCTCTGGGGATTGCCCTCATCGGGGCCGGGTACGGGGCGAGGCAGGGAGCCGCCCAGGATCCCGCCTACACCTCCAGTGTCCGGGTGCAGGATCAGAACCGCGACGAGGCGGGCGAGGGGCAGGAGGCGGCCCAGCTGCAGAGCCTGGCCAAGATCGACATGACCCAGGCGACCTCAGCGGCCCTGGCGCAGGTGCCCGGGACGGTGCTCCGGGCCAGCCTGGACAACGAGAACGGCAACGTCGTGTACAGCGTGGAGGTCAAGACCACCACGAACGAGGTCAAGGACGTGAAGGTGGATGCCGGGAACGGCACGGTCGTGCACGTGGGCGCTGCGGGCCACGGTGAAGAGGGGGAGGGGACCGAGTAAGCCTGCCTCCAGCCCCCCGGGGGAGGGTTGCCCTCCCCCGGGGGGCTATCACTTTCCCTGTTCCCATGACCTCACGCACCTCACCAGTCAAAAGGGTACAATGATGAGAACGAAAAGAATGCCACCGTTATTCTCGCGACGCTCGTTGCGATCGCGGGCTTCAGTGTCTGTCAGGAGAGCAGTGCATCTTCTTCGAAGACCACCCTGATCTTCGCGCAGGTCCAGACAGCCGGCGGACGGGGAGAAAAACCGATGGCCCCCGAAAAGAACCCGCCCGGCGATATTCCCGATAGCCAGGTCTTCGTGAAGTATACCTCAGCGCAGGGAGGCTACCAGCTCCAAGTCCCGGAAGGGTGGGCGCGGACAGCCAGCGGAATGGATGTTACCTTCACCTCCAAGCTGGATGGGCTCTCCGTCACCGTCACGCCCGCCCAGGGGCAACCCAGTGCGGATGGCATTCGTGCCAACCAGGCCCAAATCCTGAAGAAAACAGGACGGGCGGTGACGATAAGGGCCATACGAGAGGTTCACGGTTTCCGGCGAGCCGGCAGTGCTCATGGTGTATGAGTGCAACTCCGAACCGAATCCTGTCACCAACAAGCAGGTGCGACTGGAGAATCAGACCTATTTCTTCTACAGGATAGCAAGCTTGCTGCGCTCAGACTCTGGGCACCTCTTGGGGCTGATAATGTGGATCAGTGGAAGCTGATCTCACGCAGTTTCAGGTGGCAGTGATATGAAGGTGCTCGAAGCCTGTGACCTTTATCGGTTCTTTCATACGGAGGAAGAAGAGACGCTTGCGCTCAGGGGCGTAAGTCTCTGCGTGGAATCGAGGGAGATCGTCGCCGTCCAGGGTCCCTCTGGAAGCGGCAAATCAACACTCCTATCCTGTCTGGCCGGACTGGACGAGCCGGACGGTGGGTACGTCATGCTCATGGGTAAGCGGCTTACCAGAAAGCCCGAAGCCGAGCGAGCCTCAGTGCGCGCCCGGACGATTGGGATCATGCTCCAATCCGGCAACCTCCTCGACCATCTGTCCGTTGAAGACAATATCCGACTGCAGATGCACCTGGCGGGCAAGACGGATGTGCAGCCACGACTGGACGAATTGATTGACATGGTCGGCTTGAGGCACGTGCGTCATGCGCGCTCAGCGTACATCTCCGGGGGGGAAACTGCCCGGGCCGGCCTTGCGGTGGCCATATCCGTTCAGCCCAAACTCTTGCTTGCAGATGAGCCAACGGGTGAAGTGGATTCAGAGACCGAACAGAAAATTGTGCATCTCCTGGACAGGTACAGGAGAGATGGCGGCGCCGTGCTGATGGTGACACACAGCGATGCCCTTGCATCGTACGCTGACCGCACCATCCACCTGCTTGACGGGAAGGTCGTCAATGATGGCTGACATCTTCGTAAGGACGAACGACATGGGGCGAACCTACTCTGCAGGGGAAAGTCCCCGTCAGAGCGCTTGCGTCCGTCACATGCGAAGTGGGGGCAGGCGACCGGATCGCTGTCGTCGGTCCCTCGGGCAGCGGGAAGTCCACATTGCTCCACCTCATGGGGGGGGTTGATACGCCAACCGAAGGGGACATCACCTGGCCGGCGCTGGGCGCGAAGGAGACCCTGCGCCCCCAAAAGGTGGGATATGTGTTCCAGACACAGAGCCTGCTTGCGCCACTCACCGTGCTGGAAAATGCCGAGCTGCCACTCTTGCTTGCCGGCGCAAGCCCCGAGGCGGCAAGGGCGGCGGCCCTGAAGGCCCTTACGGATATGGGACTGGAATCGATCGCCGAGAAGCTGCCGGAGGAGCTTTCCGGAGGGCAGGCGCAGCGGGTTGCCGTGGCACGCGCCTTGTCGTCTCGCCCGCGGCTCATCCTAGCAGACGAGCCAACCGGCCAGCTCGATCATCCGACGGCCCAGCACCTATTCGACGTGCTGCTGGCCTCGCTTGCGGCATCGGACACGGCCCTGGTCGTTGCAACGCATGATTCAGCGGTTGCGGAGCGAATGAACACGGTGTGGCGGGTGCAGCACGGCAGGCTGGAGCGGGGCGGGTCATGATGACCCGATGGATCCGAGGGATATTCACCCATCGACGTGAGAGACTGCTGGGAGCTATGGGGGGAGTAGCCCTTACCATCACCCTGCTGGGGTTCCTGGGGACATTCCTGGCTTCCAGTTCTGCGACAATGACAGCGCGCGCGGTCTCCCAGGTACCGGTGGACTGGCAGGTTCTGGTGTCCTTAGGTGCCGACGAGAGTGCGGTGCGGGATGCCATTGGCAAGACCACATCGTATAAGCTGATGGAGAAGGTTGGCTATGCCGATGTTGCCGGGTTTTCCGCCGCGACAGGAGGGACGGTCCAGACGACCGGTCCGGGAAAAGTGCTCGGGATCAGCCCAGGCTACCGGGTGTCCTTCCCGAGCGAAATCCGCCAACTGACCGGTTCCAGACAGGGGATCCTGGTTGCGCAGCAAACGGCGGCCAATCTGCATGTGAAAGAAGGCGACCCCGTCACTATAAAGAGAGTAGGGCTGCCTCCCGTTCAAGTGAAGGTTGACGGGGTCGTTGATCTTCCCTTCGCCGATTCCCTCTTTCAGGCGATCGGTGCTCCGCCGGGGACGGCCCCGCAGGCGCCGCCGGACAACGTCCTCCTGATTCCCGAGGGGGAGTGGCACAGACTGTTTGACCCCCAGGCTCAGGTCAGGCCTCATACGGTTCGTGTCCAGTTTCATGTGAGGCTGGCTCACAACCTTCCAGCAGATCCGGCGACTGCCTATACCTACGTCGCGACAGCTTTCCAATAACCTGGAGGCGCGCCTGTCAGGCAGCGCATTGGTGGGGAACAATCTCGCCGCCCGTCTTGATGCGGTGCGTGCCGACGCACTGTACGCCAAGGTGCTCTTCCTGTTCTTGGGCCTTCCGGGGGCGATCCTCGGTGTGCTTCTCACTGTGTCCGTTGCCGCCTCCGGAAAACGGCATCGCCTCCAGGAGCAGGCGCTGCTCAGGGTGCGCGGGGCCTCAATCGGCCAGGTCGTGATGTTTGAGGCGGTGGAGGCCGTGGTTGTGGGAGCGGGCGGCGTGCTGCTGGGAACTGCGCTCACCTATGCCGCTGGCAGACTGCTGATCTCTGAGGCTGCGCTCGCGAGCCAGGCAGCGCTTCCGTGGATAGCAGGTGCGTGCGCAGCCGGCTTTGTCCTTGCCATGGCCTCGGTGTTGTTGCCGGCCTGGAGGCAGGCACGGCAGTGTACGGTTTCATCCTCCAGGGCGCTGGTGAGGAGTTCTGGCAAAGCCCTCTGGCAGACGCTCTACCTGGATCTGCTCCTCCTGGCACTGTCGGTCTTCGTGTATTGGCAGACCGCGAGCGCAGGCTATACAGTTGTGCTGGCCCCTGAGGGTGTGCCCCAGGCATCCGTCCACTACGGAGTGTTCATCGCACCGTTTTGTCTCTGGATCGGCGGCGTATTGCTGGCCATCCGTTGCCTGGAACGCGGCGTTCTGGGCGGTCGGCGACTGCTCTCGCAGCTTCTCAGTCCCGTGGCAGGGAACCTGTCCCGCGTTGTTGCGGCCTCGCTCGGCCGCCAGCGGGTTCTTGTCAGTCGCGGGGTCGTGCTGGTGGCACTTGCAATCTCCTTTGCCGTTTCCACTGCCATATTCAACACGACCTACAATGCCCAGTCACGGGTAGATGCCGAGCTGACCAATGGCGCCGACGTGACGGTCCAAGGCTCAACGGCTGCTCCACCGGGAAGCAAGCTGGCTGAACTGAAGACCCTCCAGGGTGTTGCCGCCGCACAGCCCATGCTGCACAGGTTCGCCTATGTGGGACACGATCTCCAGGACATGTATGGAATTGATCCGCAGCACATCGCGGAGGCGACGAATATATCCAACGCCTATTTCGCCGGAGGAGACGCCAGGGCCACACTCTCCATGCTGGCCCACCAGCCGGACGGAGTCCTGGTTTCAGAGGAAACCAGGAGAGATTTTCAGCTCCAGCGAGGGGATCTCTTGAACCTCCGCTTGCAGTTTCCCAGTGACCATCAGTACCATGTTGTTCGGTTTCGTTTTGTGGGGGTGGCCCGGGAATTTCCCACCGCACCGAGGGATTCCTTCCTGGTTGCCAACGCCAGTTACATCGCAAGAGCAACGGGATCGGATGCGGCAGAGATCGTCCTGATACGAGCGCAGGGCGATCCCGCAGCGCTGTCCGCAAGGGTCAGCCGGGTCGTCTCGACGCTGCCGGGGGTGAGGGTCTCGGATATCGGCTCCGTCCAGAAGGCCATCAGCTCAAGCCTCACTTCGGTGGACCTGCATGGGCTCACCCGCCTGGAGCTGGTTTTCGCAGTATTGGTTGTGATGGGAGCAACCGGGCTGGTCCTCGCTCTCGGCTTGAACGAGCGCCGCCGAAACTTCGCCATCCTTCATGCGCTGGGGGCAACGAGCGGCCAGTTGGGGGTGTTCCTCTGGAGCGAAGGCCTCCTCGTTCTCGCCGGGGGAGGTCTCATTGGGACCCTGCTCGGCTGGGGTATTGCGCTGGTCCTGGTGAAGGTACTCACGGGCGTTTTCGATCCACCGCCCGAGTATCTCCTCGTCCCATGGGGCTACCTGGCGGGGTTGGCCCTGGCTGCGACGCTTTCCACGATCGTGGCGGTTCTGGGGATGAGAAGGGCCTCCCGGCGCCCCGTGGTGGAGGAACTGCGCAAGCTCTAGGCAGGGAACCTGGCGTCGCACTGCTGGGCGCCCCCGGCCCCCGCTTCGGGTTGAGACTAACAGGGATCGCTCTTGACAGGCTCCCACGGCGAGCATAAACTCCCTTCGGTCTCGTGGTCCACCCCGCGTTGTGCGTGTAGCCCTGATAGTCCTTCGATCATCAGCGAAGGCTTGAGGAGAGTGCAGGGCAGCGGGTATGTAGGCGTGTGCCTCGAAGCGGGGCTGATTCAGAGACCCATGGGAGCGAGCGGGTGCACCTCGTGATAGGCCGGAGAGGACGACGGAAGGTGTGGAGGGCGGCGTTTTTTGTCGCCCTGTTCGGATTTGCCGGCTTCGTCGTCTCTGACGTTGTGTTCGACGCCTTGAACGTGAACGACCTCCAGGTGTTCGGGGTGCCTGACGATGATGTGATCCTCGTGGCAAATACGGTCGAGGATCACGGCAACCCTACCTCCGGTCCGGATTTCCCCCTGGCCGATTCGTCTGGGCCCGTTCCCGTTTCCCTATTGGCGTTCCCCCGAACCGAACCACTCGACAACCCTCCCCGGAGAGACCCTCTTCGTGCCCGGCGTGATTCTCTGCTCCCTCGGGTGAACCTCCTCCACGAGAAGGCCGACAGCAGTTCCCCTGCCGATCCTGCATAACCGTAACCCTTCAAGACAGAGTTGCGCACGCGTGGCGAAGCGCACCAACGCGTTCGCCTCTCCCCCTGCGCTCTTGTTCCGACGTGGCTGAAAGCGGAATCTCTGTGGGTTGGGACGCTGGCGAAGGGGGGCGGCCACGCAAGAGGTCGAAATGAGCATCGATAGGCAGACATGGCTGGAACAGATTCTGGAGCAGAATCGTGGTCGGCAGTACGAGCTGCATGCCGCCCACATCAACCCGGCGTTTGTCAAGATGCTGCGCACAATCGACTTCGACCGAGACTACGTGCGCGGGCAAGGCGGCTACCTGTGGGATCGCGAGGGACGCAAGTATCTCGATCTGCTGACCGGGTGGGGGGTGTTTGCGCTCGGGCGCAATCATCCGAAGGTGAAAGTCATCCTCCGGCAACTGCTTGACTGTGACCTGCCGAACCTCGTGCGGATGGACTGCAGCCTGCTCAGTGGCCTCCTGGCCGAGCGGCTCACGCAGCACACCTCCGAGGACCTCTCGCGCGTGTTCTTCACCAACAGCGGGACCGAGACGGTCGAGGCGGCGATCAAGTTCGCCCGCTGCGCGACCGGTCGCCAGCAGATCGTCTTCTGCGACCATGCCTTCCATGGGCTGACCACCGGGGCCTTGGCGGTGAACGGCGCGGACTTCTTCCGCGAGCGGTTCGGCGATCTCCTGCCGGGGACGCAGAAGATCCCGTTCAACGATCTCGCGGCGCTGGAGAAGGCGGTGAGCGGCCGGGAAGCCGCGGCGTTCATCGTCGAACCCGTGCAGGGGAAGACGTGTGAGGTGGTGCACGAGGGCTACTTGGCCGAGGCCCAGCGCCTGTGCCGCAAGTTCGGCACGCTCCTTGTCGTGGACGAAGTGCAGACCGGTCTCGGGCGCACCGGCCGCTGGTTCTGCTATCAGCACTGGCCCGAGGTGGAACCGGACATCCTCTGCGTCTCCAAGGCGCTCTCGGGGGGCTATGTCCCGGTCGGCGCGACCATCACGCGTCCTCACATCATGGATGCGGTCTTCAATTCCATGGAGCGTTGCGTCGTCCACTCCAGCACCTTCGGGCAGAACGACCTCGCCATGGCTGCGGCACTCGCAACCCTTACCGTGATTGAAGAGGAAGGTCTGGTCGAGAATGCCGCGGCGATGGGCGACTATGTCATGGGACGACTTACAGGCATCGCCGCATCGTGCCCGTTCGTCTCCGACGTGCGTGGCAAAGGCCTCATGTTTGGGCTCGACTTCGCGCGACCGGAATCCTCGGTCAAGCTCAGGCTGGCTTGGGACATCCTGCACCGGATGAACGCCGGGTTGTTCGGGCAGATGATTATCATCCCGCTGCTCCAGAAACACGCCATCCTCACCCAGGTGGCCGGCTACCACACCGAGGTCATCAAGTTCCTGCCGCCGCTCACCATCACCAGCGAGGATCTGGATTGGTTCCTGCGGGGTCTGGAAGAGGTGCTTGCGGACTTGCAGCGGTTTCCCGGCACCGCCTGGAATACGGTCTTCGGCCTGGGGAAGCGGGTCATCGGGGCATAAGGGGGACGCCGCGCTTCGTAGGAACGCCGTCCGTCGTGCAGCCTGGACGCGCCGTCCATCGGCGGGGGGATCAGGGGATGGCCCTCGGGGTACATCTCAACCTGGACGATGCCTGGGGAGCGGGAGTTCTGGGCCTCCCGGAGCTGGATCTTCGGGATTGGGGCCCGCGCCTCCGGTATTGCGCCCCGCCGGCGGACGTCGAAGCATTCTATCGGCACGTGGAGGACCGCTTGGCGCCATTCGTGCTGTACGGTTCGGGAGACTTCCACTACCTGACGGCGCTCCTGCTCCGGCGAGTGGCCCGGCCCGTGACCCTCGTGTCGTTCGATAATCACCCCCGATTGGGACCGGCGGCCACCCCGCTGGAGCTGTGGCGGCTGGACCCGTCGCGCACTGGAGAGCGGCAGGGTCGAGCGCATCAGTGTCTGGGGGTGCGGGAACTTCGAGTTGAGGTTCCCCTGGCGCCTGTTCGCCGATCCCTCGGCGTTGCGCAGCGAACGCTTGAAGGTGAGCGGATGGGCCGAGCGGCAAGGCGCGGAACCCAACGGAGGTTCGGTGCATTTCCCGGCAGGATTGGCGCGAGCGCTTTCATTCGTTCAGCACCCGATTGGCAGGCCAGGCCGTGTAGCGTCACGGTCGACCTCGATTGTCTCCGGGCCGCAGAGGCGGTCAGCGACTGGGAAAACGGCCTGTTCACCGTTGCCGATCTGGTGTGGGCGCTCGCGCGGCTCGTCGAGCGGAGCCATGTAATTGGCGGAGATGTGTGCGGGGCCTACTCGCCGTCTCGTCATGCCCGGTGGATGCAGCGCATGGAGCCGGACTGGTGGGACCATCCGAGGCTGCCGCCGCGCGAGGCAGGCCGGGCACATGATCAACCAGAGAGCACTGGACGCGCTCTGGCCGGCGCTCACTGCCGGGGCGTAAGGCCAGGCTTGACGACACCAGGGGGTTCCTGGTGTCCCCGATCGCTGGGGGTGTGGGCGATCCCGCTGCCGATCGATTGCGGACAGGCCTATGTCGCCGGATCTGGCGACCCTCAAGCGGTCGGCCCTCTGGCGGACGATCTTCGCGACCAGCGGAGAGACCATCGGGATCCTGGAGACCATCGAGGAGACGATCACGCAGGACTTCGCCTACCACTACCTGGTGCTCGAAGACCACCAGGGACACCTCGGGCCATTCAGCCAGTTCCTCCTCGGCGCAGGACGTGCTCGGCGGCATGGGGCCGCGCGCTCACAAGCTCCTGGAGCGAATACGGTCGGTCCTCCCCCACCTGCTGACGATGCGCACGCTAATGGTGGGATCCCCCGCGGGCGAGGGTTGCCTCGGCGCGGCCCCGAAGGATCGGACTGGTGCGCCACCGCACTGTTGGCCGCATTGATGCCCTGCGCGCGCAGCGCTACGGGGCGTCGCTCATTGTGTTGAAGAAAGTCCCTGCCAGCTACAGGCGGAGCCTGGCCTGCTTCGCCAGCGCGCGGGCTATGCACGAATCCCGAGCATGCCCTACACGGTGCTGGACCTCACCTTCCGGGATTTCGACGAGTACATGCAGACCGTCCTCAGCCACGCCTATCGCAGACCTCCGGCGGAAGTTCCGACGACCGTCCAGGCCCCGCCCATCACCCTGAAGGTGGTCACCGACATCACACCCTGGGCGGACGAGGTCTACGCCTCCCGCTCTACCTCCAGGTGTAGACCAGCGATCCGCCCTGCGATTCGAGAAGCTCACCGGTCGAGTATCTCTGCCGCCTCGGCCAGGCGGCGCCGGACACCATACGCTTCTTCATCT
>CAVQPC010000007.1:0-11304 GCA_963714585.1 uncultured Methylomirabilota bacterium | reverse complement strand
GCGTCCATCGGTTATGTTTGAGCCTCACCGACCTGTCCGGCAGCCTCACACGCAATTGGCTCGTGCCGAGTCGGCCCTCACCCCGGCCGATTGGAGTAGAGCCACTTCCCGTGATCCAAGATCAACAGGTAGCTTCGCTCCTCGGGGACGGACTGGATCGCGCTCCGCCGTCGGGGTCGGTCCGTCACCAGAAAAACCCGGCCGGTTCCTTGCCAGAGGCGTGGCAGCGCTTCGGGCGGAAGGAACAGCCCGTGCGCCTCGGGGAATCGGGAGCCGAAGGCCAGGTCTCCGCGTGCCGGCCCCAGAAGGTGGATCTGGCGATCGGTGTAGTACGGCAGCCCTCCCGCGTTTTCCAGGTAGCCTTCGTACAGCACCACATCCGTCGGCGAGGCAAGCCGGCGGATCGTCTGCGCGACGCCTTTCACGGATTGAAACGGGGCGATCGCGGCGAGCAGGACCCCGACTGCGAAGAGAAAGGCGATCGTTCCGGACAGCAAACAGCCGAGGGCGGTCCGCACCGCGCCCCGCCAGAGCGCCAGAGCGGCGGCAACAAAGCCGAAGAGGAGAGCACCCGTCATCCACTGGAACAGTCTCCAGAGGACATGCGGGGGCGGCAGTGGAAGAGGGGACCCCTCCTCCAGCAATATTCGGAAATAGACGTTGAACGCGGCAAGCCAGTCACCCAGCCGGCCGGAGGCGATCGCCCCACCCAGTGCGAAGGCGGCGGCGCAGAGGACGAGCGCACCCGCGACTCCTACCGCCAGCGGTACCCCGACCAGCCGGCCCGCCCGCTTCTCGGACCAGAGCGGCGCGACCAGCAACGCCAGGGCTGGAAAGGCCGGCAGGGCATAGTGCTCCAGCTTGTACGCAGAGATCGAGAAGAGTCCAAGCACGGCACCTGCCCACACAAGGACCATGCGAAACGCGACACGCTCGGAGGGGGAGAGTGACCGCCACCTCCGCCTCAGGGAGATCAGCCCGGACGGCAGGAACAGGCTCCAGGGCAGAAACCACACCAGGCTCACCAGGAGGAAGCTTAGCGTGGAGAGCGGAGGCTCGTCCTCGATGGCTCCGGTCCCCTTGAGGAAGCGGACCAGGTGCGTCTCTACCAGGTAGTAGGAAAGAAATCCCGGGTTTGCCCGGCTGGCCAGAAGGTGCCACGGGAGGACCACGGCCAGGATCAGGGGGATGCCCCACCAGAGGCCGAAATCGCGAAGCCTGGGGCGGGGGCGCATGAGAGAAACGCCTCCAATTATCAGGGATGGGAGCAGCAGGCCGAGGAGACCCTTGGCCAGGATCATCAAGGCCACGCCGAGATAGAAGCCGAGACGTAGCGGCGTCCCGCCCTTTCGGGTCCAGCGGAGAAAGCAGAGGAGGCTCGAGGTGAGGAGCAGGGTGAACAAGAGGTCCACGCCCGCAAACCGGCCGAACAAGAACACCCCAAGGCTGGTCGCACACAGCAGTCCCGCCACTGTCCCCATGCGGGCTCCGGAGACCTCTCGGCCGAGCAGGACGGTGAAGAGCACAGTGCCCACGGAACCCACGGCCGCCCAGAGCCTGGCTCCCCACTCGGAGAACCCGAGCAGCAGGTACGTCAGGGCCGTGAGCCAGTGGTACAGGGGGGGTTTTTCAAGGTACCGGAGCCCGTTGAACCGGGGCGTCAGCCAGTCCCCCCCCTCCACCATCTCTCGGGCGATTGAGGCGTAGAGTCCCTCGTCTGGATCGCGAAGCGGGATGTCACCGATTCCCCAGAAGAACAGGGGAAGCGCGATGACCATCACCAGAATCAGGTGGGGCCACATCCCTCCGGGCGCTACTGGGTGTCGTCTTGATGGCACGTAGATCGACTCTCGCGGCTTGACCAATTACTCGCCGTTACCGGACTCGCTGGCCGTTCTCCACCACCACCTTCCCGTTTTTGATCACGACCTCCACCAGGTTCACACCGAAGTGGTAGCAGAGGTGCTCGTGGTCGGGGACGTCCAGGATCAGGATGTCGGCTTGCTTGCCCGCCTCCAGGCTCCCCGCACAATCCTCCTCGCCGATGGCCCAGGCCGCGTTGATGGTGGCGGCGGTGATGGCCTCAGCCGGCAGCATCCGCATCTGGGTGCATGCCATGTTCAGGATGAGCGGCAGCGACTCCGTCATGCAGGAGCCGGGATTGAAGTCTGTGGCCAGGGCCACCGGCACGCCCGCGGCGATCATGTCCCGGGCCCGGGCGTATCGCTGCATGTGGAGGAAGTAGGCGGTGCCGGGCAGTAGCACGGCGATCACGCCCGCCTGGGCCATCTGCCCGATGCCGTCGTCGCTGGCGCAGAGCAGGTGGTCGGCAGTCCGGGCGCGCATCCGGGCGGCCATGGCCGCCCCGCCCAGGTCGGTCAGCTCGTCGGCGTGCACGCGCGGCTCGAGGCCGGCGCTCTTCGCGGCCTGGAGGATACGCTCGGTCTGCTCCACGGAGAAGACGCCGGATTCGCAAAACACGTCGCAGAAGCGGGCCAGTTTTCGGTTCGCGATCTCGGGAATCATCCGGGTGATCACGAGATCCACGTACGCCTCGGGATCGTGCCGGTACTCGGGCGGGATCTCGTGGGCGCCCATGAAGGTCGGGATGACCGTCATGGGGCCCTCCTCGTTCAACTCCCGGATGACCTCCAGCATCTTCAACTCCGTGTCCAGGTCCAGGCCGTAGCCGCTCTTGGCCTCCACGGTGGTGGTCCCGAGGGCGAGCATCCGATTCAGCGCAAGCCGGGCCCCGGCCTTGAGGTCCTCCGCGCTGGCCTTCCGTGTCGCCGCCACCGTGGCGTTGATCCCGCCCCCGGCCGCGGCGATCTCGGCATAGCTCTTCCCCTGGATGCGCATTGCAAACTCGTTCTCGCGGCTGCCGGCGAAGACCAGGTGGGTGTGCGGGTCCACCAGGCCAGGCATCACCGTCTTCCCGTAGGCGCTGATGAGCCTGGAGAAGGCGATGGGCTTGACCGAGCGCAGGAGCTCATCCGTCGGCCCCACCCAGACGATCTTTCCCCGCCGGGCGGCCACCGCCCCCTCCCGGATGATGCCGAGCTCCAGCATCTCCTCCCCGCGGTGGGGGCGAGGCGCACCGCCCCGGAGCGTGAGGAGTTCCGCTGCTCCCTCGATAATCAGATCTGCCTGGATCATGGAATCTCTCCTGATTCGGCGGAATCCATGAATTCTCTCCAGCCCCACATTGCTGCAGCCTGGGGGCGGAGGGCCTGCGCGATCTGCCTCCTATCCGATCTTGAACTCAACCCGGCTGTCTTTGACCTTGTCCTTCTTTTCAGGCGTCAGGCTCTTCGGCTCGACGATGAACAGCCGCTCCGCGTCGACCTTTCCGGACTGGAGGATCGCTTCCTTCACGGCATTCGCGCGCTGTGACGCGAGCTGGCGCAGCTCTTCATCCCCAGCCTCGATGTGCGTGAGGATGAGCTTCTCCATCTCCGGCACGGGCAGGCTCTTCAGCATGCCGATGAAGTTGCGGGGCTTGGGAAACTTCTCGGCCCGATAGGCCAGGGTGAGATACCGTTCGTACTCCTCCGGTGCCAGGGTGACCTCATCCACGGGCACCGCGGGAGCACCCTGCTTCAGCATCTCGTTCAGCTTCTGGGCCTTCACTTTCCGCTGCAGCAGGTACTGCTTCAGTCCTTCCCGGTCCGCTTCCGGGTCCACATAGCCTGCGATCTCGAGCTTCAGCGAGGGCTTCTCGGACAAAGCCGTGACCAGGGCATCGATTTTCTTGAGGCTGTCGGCGGAGAGCGTGGCACGACCGGGGTCGAACTCCACGTACTGCAGGTCCCCGCCGCCGCCGAAGGCCGACGCGAGGAGGGCGAACGGCGAGGTCACGGCCTTGGTGATCAGATTCCCAATGATCTGCCAAACGACTCCCCAGATGCTGAACTTGGGGTCATCGATGCTCCCGGACACCGGGATGTCGAGGTGGATCTCGCCATTCCGGTCCTTGAGGAGGGCCACCGCCAGCTTGACGGGAAGGCTGGTGGCGGTGGGGCTGTCAACCTTATCCCCGAACGTGAATTGGTCGATGAAGATTCTGTTCTCCGAGGTGAGCTTTCGCTTGTCGATGAGGTATTTCAGATCGAATGAGAGCTTCCCCTTTTCGATGATGTACCCGACGTATTTGCCGGAGTAAGGCGACGTCGGGCTCAGGTCCATCCCTGTGAATCGCGCCCGGATATCCGCGAACAGATCCTGCTTGAGGGGATTCACCTTGCCAGTGATCTCCAGCGGGGTCGAGTTATTCATCTTGCCTCGCAGGTCGACCTCCGCCAGGCTGGTCTCCGCAGAGGAGAGTCCCGTCACCCGCCCACCGATCTCGGTCATGAGCGCGGAGTAGTTCGGCTTGAGGGTGCGATCCAGGAACTGGACGCGCCCACCCTGGAGGGTGACCTCCTCGATCTGGATATCTCTCGCGGGGCTTGGCGTCGCGGGAGAGGCGGCAGCCGTCTTGGCAGCCTGGCTGGGAGATGAAGCAGGCTGTGCTGGCTTCGGCTGGTCTGCCGGCGCCGATGGCGAGACGATTTCCTGCAGGTTCAAGCGCCCATCGGGCTGGACGATGACCCGCGCGTAAAAGTCGGCCAAGGCAACCTTCTTGGCGCGGACGAAGAGGGGGTTGTAGCCGACGGAGAGCTCGTGCAGGGCCAGAGATTCCCACCTCAGGATATCCTCGGCGCTGTCCTTCTCGATGGCGGCGAATTTGCCGAGGGTGGTTTCTCCCGTGAACTTCGCCTGCAGCCCGGCAGGCTCTTTGATGCTGAGTTCGAGGCGGCCGGTGGTCGACACGCGGCCATCCGCAATGGTGACCTTCACTTTGTCGGTGAAGTACGGTTGGAAGGGGCGGATGTCGACCTCCTTGACGGCGAGCTGGAGGTCGGCCAGGACGGGGGCGACGCTCACCGCGCCTTCGACGGAGACGGTCCCCTTGTCGAGGCGAAGGGCAAGGGAGACCTTTCCCGCCGGGGCGTTCTCCGCCGTCGAGAGATTCTCTGCCTTCAGATTCAGGTCCTCAACGACCAGGTTGACCGGCTCGCGAGGCACCGCATCTGTCACCTGGATCCGATACCGATTCGCGGAGATGGTACCGGCCTTGATCGTCCAGGGGCGAGTCGGCTTGCCCGGCGTTCCCGGGGCCGGGGCGGCCCCTGGGCTGCCCCCGGGGACTCGGCCGCAGTTGGGGCGCGTGGGAGGAGGTTCGCGAGATTCAGCTCACCCTGAGGGGAGCGGGAGACGAGGACGGCTCCGCCCTCGGTGGAGAGATCGCCGACCGTGACGTCCTGTTGGGACAGGTCCACACCGGTGTTCCGGATGGCCAGGCTCGGGATGCTCAGAAACTCCTGATTCGTGTCCCGTGTTTTGAGGCGCAGCATCTTGATCGAGGTCGAGAGGCCGGCCAGCTTGACATCCAGAGCATCTTTCGCCTGTGCGACGCGGTAGGTCGATGCCAGGTCGAGCGTTCCATCCTGCAGGTCGAAGAGAATTCGGTCCTTGTAGAAGGGCGCATACCGGTTGAGGACGAGACCGGACACCTGCACGCGTCCTTCTGCCCGGACCGGATCCAGGCCTACCGTCGCCGTGGTCGAGATCGCGGCACTTTGGTCGAGGAGCAGGGCCAGGCTCAGCTTCCCCGTGGCGTTCTTCTCCGTCGAGAGATTCTCGGCGGTGAGGCGAATCTTGTCTGCGGTCAGGGTGATGAGCTCGGAGAGGCTGCGATCCTCGAGCGTCGCCGTGTACTGGTCCACGGCCAGTCGATTCACGTGGACGATCCAGGGCTGGGGCTGTACGGCGGCGGGCGTGGCGGCACCTGCGGAAGGTGGCGGCGCCGGAACCGTGAGCTTCTGCAGGTCCAACTCCCCGTTGGGGAGACGGATCACGCGAAGCGTCCCCTTCTGGGTGGAGAGCGTTCCCACCGTCAGGCGCCGCTTGGAGAGGTCAGCCGCGATCTCCTTGATGGCGAGGCTGGGGATGCGGAGGAAGTCCTCAGTCTCATCGCGCCGCTTGAGCCGGAGCGCCGTCACGGACACGGCTGCGCCTGACGCCGTGATCTCGGGATTCCCCTCTCCCCGGGCATACCGATACCGGCTGGAGAGATCGAGCTTCCCGCTCTCGATGTCGAAGAGAACGCTGTCACTGTAGTAGGGGGCGTACTTCTTGCAGTGGAACCAGCTTGGCCTCGACCGTGCCCTCGACCAGGAGCGGCGTGAGGGAAAAGGTCCCGGCGAGCGCCAGCTCTTCCTTTGCCTCGGTCTTGGCGGAGAGGCTGTAGGTTCCGCTGGTGTTCGGGCGGTTGCTCAGTTGCGTGACCTTGAGGTCGATGGGCTCCAGGGTGGTCTTGAAGGGCAGGCGCGGCTCGAGGTCGGAGACGACGACCTTTGCTCCAGCGACGCTGATTTCGTCCACATCCAGGACCAGGCCGTCTCCTTCGGATTTGGGGGCCTGCTCGACGGCTGCTTTCGGGGGACTCGGTGGTGGGAGCAGGGTCTCCAGATTGATGGTGCCCGTCTTCTCCCGACGCACAGTCAGCTCGGGCGACTGGAGGGACACCGTGGCGAGATGCACCTTTCGGGCGAAGAGTTCGGCCGAGGTGATCCCGACGTTGAAGGCTGGCAGGCGGACCACAGGGTCACCCTTCCGGTCGTCCACCGCCACGTTGCGGAGGCCGAAATCGCCCTTCACGGTCAGTGTATCCCCGGTCTTCTGGTGCCGGATAAAGACGACGACAAGCTTGGCGTCCAGTCGGCCCGAGGGGAGATTGAAGTTGAGCAGCTCCCGGGGGACGTAGGCAAGGTAGTAGGGGAGATCGAGGTCGGTGATCGTGAGATCCAGCGAGGTCTCCAGAGATTCGGCGAAAGGCTTGGTCTTCCCCTGAAGGGCGTACCGAGTCCCGTTCACCACCACCGAGACACCCGGCTGGACGAAGGTATTAACCCTGGACGGAATATTCGAGAGGAAGGGGATGCCGATATTCAACTCCCGGACCGTATGCTTCTTCCCGACGGTCTCGTCCAGGAAATCCGCTCCCCCGTCCGCAATGCGGATGTTGTTGACCGAGAAGCGCAGCGGCTTTGCCGGTGGGGTCTGCGGTGCCTCTCGGCTCTGGAGGAGATCCGAGAAGCTGTAGGTCTGATCCTGGCGGCGGACGATGCGAACGAAGGGCTTGGTCAGGCGGAGCTCTTTGACGACGATGGCCCATCGGAATACCGAGGAGGCCTCGAGATTCAGGTACAGCTCATCGAGGGAGGCAAAGGTCTCCGATCCCTGGGGCTCCTTGATCGTCAGGCCGCGCACCGTGGCGGAGAGCGCAAACGGATTGAAGCGGACCTCTCGGATGGTCACGTCGCGGTGAAGGGCCGCGGTCAGTTGTTTCGTCAGGACGGATTTCAGAATCGGGGGGACGGCGAAGAAACCCACCAGTGTGAAGGCGACCAGGATGCTTACGCCCCAGATGAGGATCTTGCGCCAACGGGCCATGAAGAACTGCCTCAGAGAGATCATGGCGGACCTCCAGCCGGATGACGGCTCCAACGAGGATACCCTCGGCCGCAGGGCGGATGCTGGAACACGCGACCTAAACCGTCAGCCCCGGGATCTTGACGCCCTTCTCCTTCGCCGCGGCAATGGCCTCGGGGTAGCCGGCATCCACGTGGCGCATGATGCCGGTGCCGGGGTCGGTGGTGAGGACGCGCTGGAGGCGCTCCTCGGTGTCCTTCGCCCCGTCGGCCACGACGACCATGCCGGCATGGATGGAATAGCCGATCCCCACGCCCCCGCCATGATGCACGGAGACCCAGGAGGCGCCCGCCGCCGTGTTGAGCAGGGCGTTCAGGATGGGCCAGTCGGCGATGGCATCGCTTCCGTCCCGCATGGCCTCGGTCTCGCGATTGGGAGAGGCCACGGATCCGGCGTCCAGATGGTCCCGGCCGAAGACCACCGGGGCCTTGAGGTCACCCGACTTGACCATTCGATTCACGAGGACCCCGAGGCGGTCTCGCTCGCCGTAGCCGAGCCAGCAGATGCGGGCTGGGAGTCCCTGGAAGTGAATTTTCTCCCGGGCCAAGGCGATCCAGCGGACCAGGGACTCGTTCCCCTTGAACTCGCGCAGGGTTACCTCGTCGATCCTGGCGATGTCGGCCGGATCGCCCGACAGAGCGGCCCAGCGGAACGGACCGCGCCCGCTGCAGAAGAGGGGCCGGATGAAAGCGGGGACGAAGCCCGGGAAGTCGAAGGCATTCTTCACGCCGCGGCTCTGGGCCTGCGCCCGGATGTTGTTACCATAGTCGAAGACGATCACCCCGCGCCGCTGGAACTCCAGCATGGTCTGGACGTGCACGGCCATGGAGTCCATGGCCCGGTTGATGTACTCCTGCGGGTGCCTTCACGCGCAGCTCCCGTGCCTCCTCCAGGCTGAGGCCGGCCGGCACGTAGCCGTTCAAGGCATCGTGGGCGGAAGTCTGGTCGGTCATGAGATCGGGGAGGATGCCTCGCTTGAGAATCTCCGAGTGCACTTCCGCGGCGTTTCCGACCAGGCCGATGGATTTCGGGACGCCCCGTTTCTTTGCGGCCAGGGCCAGATCCAACGCCTCGTCGAGATTCGTGGTCATGACCTCGCAGTAGCCGGTCTTGATGCGCTTCTCGATGCGCGTGGGGTCCACCTCGACCGCCAGGAGGACGCCGTCATTCATGGTGGCCGCCAGGGGCTGGGCGCCGCCCATCCCGCCCAGGCCGGCGGTGAGGACGAGGCGACCCCTGAGGCTCCCGCCGAAGTGCTTGCGCGCCGCCGCGGCGAAGGTCTCGTAGGTGCCCTGGAGGATGCCCTGGGCACCGATGTAGATCCAGCTTCCGGCCGTCATCTGGCCGTACATGGTGAGCCCCAGCTCCTCCAGCTCGCGAAACTTCTCCCAGTTGCCCCAGGCGGGGACCAGCATGGCGTTGCTGATCAGGACGCGGGGCGCGAAGGCGTGGGTGCGGAAGATGCCGACGGGCTTCCCCGACTGGACCAGGAGCGTCTCGTCATTCTCGAGGGCTTTGAGGCTCTCGACGATCCGGTAGTAGCACTCCCAGTTGCGGGCCGCCTTGCCCGTGCCGCCGTACACCACCAGATCCTGCGGCCGCTCCCCGACCTCGGGGTCGAGGTTGTTCATGAGCATGCGCATGGCCGCTTCCTGATGCCAGCCCTTGCACGACAGGGCGGAGCCTCGCGGCGCGCGAATGGGCTCCTTGGGTGCCTGAATCGGGGTCATGGAGCTTACCTCCTGTCGATAGACTGATTGGCGTCCTGCCAGTATGCGGGAGCCCCGCCGTCGAACCGGAGAGATTATACCCCTGACTCCCACGGCCTGCAATTCCAAGGACGGGAAGAAGCCGGCAGGGAGGGCGCCCCAGCAAGGGGCTGTCCTCGATGGCCAGTGTCGCTGCGAATCCAGACGCGAGAGCGGGGAGGTGAGGTCGTCCGGTGGGATACCGCCACACGCTCCCGCTTGACAGACCTCGCAGCGTCGCGGTAGCGTGGAGCTATCCATAACGCCTTTCCGGATCGAGGGTTCAAGCCATGAAGCTCGCGTACTACCCGGAGACGGATTCCCTGTATATCGATCTCTCGGAAAAGCCTAGCACCGAGAGCCGAGAGGTCTCTGAGGGAGTGGTCCTGGATTATGACGAGGCCGGACGCCTCGTCGGCATCGACATCGACAACGCCAGCTCCAAAGTTGCCCTCAAGGAGCTCACGCTCAGCAAGCTGCCGATTGTCGTCCAGACCATCGCCGCCTAATCATATTTCCCTTACCTCAAGCGGCGAGATCGACCAAGGCGAACAGGCCCCCAGAGCGACTCGCGGGTCGGGCCCGCACAGCACCGACTCTGCGCGCCCAATCGTTGGTCCGTCTTTACCCTTGACAGTGCCCACCGGATCGCCGGATACTGAATCGTCACCCATCCGTGGTGGCCCCGGCGGCCGCGAAAAACGGCTTGTAATCACTCGCCGACCATCACCACCTGACCTTTCCTGGGCACGTCAGAATAGGAGTCTCATGAACACCGTCAGGGTCGAGTTGGATGAAAGCCTGGCGGCGCTCTTGCACCAGACGAATCAGTCCGCGCAAGATGCCGCGCGCGAGATGATCGTCCTGGAGCTCTACCGCCGTGGCGCCATCTCGAGCGGCAAGGCAGGCGAGCTCCTGGGTCGCTCGCGTGTGGACTTCATCCAGTACGCCTCCCACCTGGGAATCCCGCTCTTCGCGGCCACCACTGATGAGTGGGAGGCCGAGAAGGCCACGATCGAGTCCCTGTGAGTGTTGTCGTCAGCGACGCGAGCGCGCTGATCGCCCTCCATCAGATTGGCCAGCTCGCGCTTCTAGAACGGCTCTTCGCCACGCTGCTCATCCCGCCCGCCGTGGCGCGAGAGACCGCGGCCGGCGGGACGCGGCCCACATGGATTCACGAGCGGCCGCTCGCACAACCCCTCAGCTCTCAGGTGTTGCGTGCCTCTCTTGGCCCAGGAGAGAGCGAAGCCATCAGTCTCGCACTAGAAGCCCACGCCGATCTGCTGATAGTCGACGATCGTCCGGCGCGACGCCTCGCGCAGGCCCTCGGCATCCCGATCATTGGAACCCTCGGAGTCCTCTTCGCCGCCAAGCGGAAAGGTATTATCACCGCCGTGCGCCCACACATTGACGCTCTTCTCGCGGCCGATTTCCGGGCCGCGCCCGACCTCGTCGAGCGCATACTCGCCGACGCGGGCGAGAGCGAGTAGGTGGGTGAGGTGGGGTGGGTGACAGGAGGAGTTTGGCTTTCGGGGGGCGTGCGCCGATCAGGCCACCGACCAAGTCGCGACCCCGCCGAAACCGCGCCGGCCGGCCCGACCTTGGGCCGCCAGGGCTCCTGGCTTGCGTCCCAAGGCCGAAGCGAGCATCCGACCGACCGGGCCAGGCTGTCAAGCGGAAAAGCGGGGTGAGCCAAAGCGGGCCCGGATCGGCGCAGGGTGGTCCCCAAGGCCCACGGGGCGCCAATCCCGGCAGCTATCTCGCTTACCCCGGACAGAACGAACAACCTGATCGCGCAGCGATGGATTGTGCCGGTGGGCTATGCGCGCGGGCGGATTCCGTTGCCAAGTTCAGCAAGTTGTCGCGAGCGATTGCAGTCATCCGCAACCTGACGTACTTGTCTACGATGTGGGCGGGAAGCGTCGCGTGGGCCCGCTCTGTCGGGTTCCCATGACGCTTGGTTCGGACCGCGCGCAAGGATAATTGGGAAGCAACGTCCCGGACGACATTGTGCATCTTC
>CAVQPC010000006.1:0-25836 GCA_963714585.1 uncultured Methylomirabilota bacterium | reverse complement strand
CCACGTATTGCTGGATCAACTCGTGATTCGGGGCGGGAAGGCTCTGCGGGGCGAGATGGAGGTGAGCGGGGCCAAGAACGCGGCCCTTCCGCTGATGGCGGCCGCCCTCCTCACGGAAGAGCCCGTGGTCCTGAGCAACGTGCCGCGCCTGGTGGATGTTCGGACCATGATCAAGCTCCTGCGCCACATGGGCCTCGACATCGAGGGCGATGGGACGACGGAGCTTCGCCTGCACGCCCGTCGGGTGGCCCGGCCCGAGGCCCCCTATGAACTGATGAAAACCATGCGGGCCTCGGTGCTGGTGCTGGGCCCGCTCTTGGCGCGCCTGGGGCGTGCCCGGGTCTCTCTGCCCGGGGGCTGCGCCATCGGCCCGCGGCCCATCAACCTGCACCTCATGGGTCTGGAGAAGCTGGGGGCCACCATCCACCTGAAGGAAGGGTACGTGGAGGCTGTGGCACCGCGCCTGCGGGGTGCGCGGATCGCCTTCGACCAGCAGACCGTGACGGGCACCGAGAACCTGATGATGGCGGCCGCCCTCGCGGACGGGACCACGATCCTGGAAAATGCGGCCTGCGAGCCCGAAGTCGAGGACCTGGCGTCCCTCCTGAACGCCATGGGAGGCAAGGTGGAGGGAGCCGGGACGGCCACCCTCACAATCCACGGCACCTCGGGCCTGGGGGGGGCGGCCCACCGGACGATCCCCGATCGGATCGAGGCCGGCACCTTCGCCATCGCCGCCGCCATCACGGGCGGCGAGGTCGTGATCCGGCGCTGCTGCCCGCGGCACCTGGAGGCGGTGATCGCCAAGCTGGAGGAGGCCGGCGCCCGGATCGAGGCGGGGCCGGACCGGCTCCGGGTCGTGGGGGACGGACGACCGCGCCCGCTGACCGTGCGGACCCAGCCCTACCCCGGATTCGCCACGGACATGCAGGCGCAGCTCATGGCGCTCATGACGCTCGCTACTGGGCAGAGCGTCATCACCGAGGCGGTGTTCGAAAACCGCTTCATGCACGTGAACGAGCTGCTCCGCATGGGTGCCGATATCAGCGTGGCGGGCAACACGGCCGTCGTCCGTGGGGCACCGACACTGCTGGGCGCCCCGGTGATGGCCACAGACCTTCGGGCCAGCGCCTGCTTGGTCCTGGCGGGGCTGGCGGCACAGGGGACGACGGCGGTCTCCCGCATCTACCATCTGGATCGGGGCTACGAGGCCATCGAGCACAAGCTGGCCGCCCTCGGAGCCGACGTGGCGCGGGCGAAGGCCTGAGGGGAGCGCGAGGCGACGTGCGGATGCGTGACGACCTGATCGGCATCGCCCTGCCCAAGGGCCGGCTGTTTCCCGATGCCCTGACCCTCTTCGCCGGAATGGGGGTGACGGGGATCGAGACGCTGGTGGACTCGCGCCGCCTGACCTTCGAGGACCCGGTGCGCAGGTTTCGCTTCCTGGCCCTCAAGGCGGTGGACATCCCCACCTACGTGGAGCATGGGGCGGCCGACATGGGGATCGTCGGGAAGGACCTGCTCCTGGAGCAGGGCCGGGATGTCTACGAGCCGCTCGATCTCGGCTTCGGGGCCTGCCGGCTCGTGGTCGCGGAGCCGGCCGCGCGCCGCGAGCGGCGGGATCCGCACGCCGCATCCTCCTTCCGGGTGGCCACCAAGTATCCGCACCTCGCGGAGCGACACTTCAGCCAGAAGGGGATCCAGGTGGAGATCGTCCAGCTCTCCGGCTCCATCGAGCTGGCGCCGTTCCTGGGCTTGGCCGAGCGCATCGTGGATCTCGTGGCCACGGGGAACACCCTCCGGGAAAACGGCCTCGTCGAGGTGGAGGAGATCCTGCGAGCCTCCGCACGGCTCATCGTGAACCGGGCCAGCCTCAAGACTCGCTACCGAGCGATCCAGGCGGTGATCGAGGGCATCCGGGAGCAGAGTGCCGCAGGTCGGGGAGACGGGCGATGAGATGCCTCGTGGCAGGCACGGCGGAGGCCGATGCGTTGCTCCAGGCGCTCCGCGATCGGTCGCGGGCACCCGCGCCGGAAGTGGAATCGGCCGTGCGGAGGATCCTGGACGAGGTGCGGTGTCGGGGTGATGCCGCCCTGTTCGAATACACCCAGCGCTTCGACGGTGTCCGCCTGGAGGCGGAGCGGCTGCGGGTCAGCGCGGACGAGATCGAGCAGGCCGCCCGATCTCTCGCCCCCGCGGCCACGGAGGCCCTTACCCTCGCTGCGGAGCGCATCACGGCCTTCCACCGGCGCCAGCATCGGGAGTCCTGGTTCTATGAGGAGGAGGGGGTCGGCCTGCTGGGGCAGCTCGTGCGGCCGCTTGACCGGGTGGGGCTGTACATCCCGGGGGGCTCCGCCGCCTATCCCTCGTCGGTTCTCATGAACGCCATTCCGGCCCGCGTGGCGGGGGTCGCGAGCCTGGCCATCTGCACCCCGGCGGCGAAGGACGGCAGCGTCCCAGCGGCGGTCCTGGCTGCCGCGAGGCTCGTGGACGTCCGGGAGATCTACCGGGTGGGCGGCGCGCAGGCCGTCGCGGCCCTGGCCTACGGGACGGAGAGTATTTCTCCCGTGGACAAGATCGTCGGCCCGGGCAACATCTACGTGGCCACGGCCAAGCGCCTCCTCTACGGCGTCGTCGGGGTGGACATGCTGGCGGGGCCGAGTGAGGTGCTGATCCTGGCGGATGAGACGGCGGAGCCCGCCTGGGTCGCCGCCGACCTCTTGGCCCAGGCGGAGCATGATGCGCTGGCCGCCGCCCTGTGTGTCACGCCGTCAGAGAAGCTGGCCGAGGGGGTGCGGGCCGAGGTGGGCCGGCAGCTCGCGTCCCTGCCCCGCGAGGGTGTCGCCGCCCAGGCCCTGGAGCGCTACGGGGCGATCCTCCTGGTGGAGGACCTGGCCGCGGGCGTGGCGCTGGCCAACGCCATCGCCCCCGAGCACCTGGAGCTTTTGGTGGCGGACCCCTGGGCCGCGGTCCCGGCCGTGCGAAACGCGGGCGCGCTGTTCCTGGGGCAGTCCACGCCCGAGGTGGCCGGCGATTACCTGGCGGGGCCGAATCACGTCCTGCCCACGGCAGGGACGGCTCGCTTTGCCTCGCCCCTCTCGGTGGACGACTTTCAGAAGCGCTCCTCGCTCCTGTCGCTCACGCCCGGAGCCCTCCGCCAGTTTGGTGAGCCCATTACCCGCCTGGCTCGACTGGAGGGCTTGGAGGCCCACGCCCGCTCCATCGCGATTCGCACGGAGACCCCATGAGCTTCGACCTCTCCACGGTCATTCGCCCCGAGATCCGGGCCCTGTCCGCCTATCAAGCCGGCGCGTCGCCGCCCGGGCGCATCGTGGCCAAGCTGGATGCCAACGAGAGCCCGTTCCTGCTGCGGGAGACCATCCGAGACCACCTCGCCGCCGAGATGGCCGAGGCCCTGGGAAACGTGGCCCTGAACCGGTACCCCGATCCGGAGGCGCGGGAGCTTCGCGTCGTCCTGGCAGAGGCCCTCGGCCTCTCGCCGGCGCAGATCCTCGTCAGCAACGGCTCGGACGAGGCGATCCAGCTCCTCACCATGGCCGTGGCTGGCCCGGGCCTCTCGGTCCTGGCCCCCGTCCCCACCTTCGTGATGTACGAGCTCTGCAGCCAGGTCCTGGGCCTCCGCTTCGTGGGGATTCCTCTCCGCGAGGACTTCGGCCTGGATGCCGAGCGGTTCCTGGAGGCCCTGCGGCGTGAGCGGCCACCGCTCGTGTTCCTGGCCTGGCCGAATAATCCGACGGGCAGACTCTTCGACGCGGCGGCGGTCGAGGCGATCGTCCGGGAAAGCGGCGGCCTAGTGGTTGTGGACGAAGCCTACACGGATTACTCCGGGCAGACCTTTCTGCCCGAGCTGGTCCGCCACCCGAATCTGGTTATCCTCCGGACTCTCTCCAAGATCGGTCTGGCGGGGATTCGCCTGGGGATGCTGATCGCCTCCTCCGCCGTGGTCGAGGAGCTGAACAAGGTGCGCCTGCCGTACAACGTGAACGCCCTGAGCCAGGCGACGGCCCGGGTCGTCCTCCGCCACGGGGCCGTCGTGCGGGAGCGCGCCCGGACCATCGTGAAGGAACGCGAGCGCCTCCTCGCCGCCCTCCAAGGCCTGGCGGGGGTGACGGCCTATCCGAGCGATGCGAATTTTTTCCTGATCCGTACCGCGCGGCCGGCCGAGGAGGTCTTCCAAGGGCTCCTCGCCCGTGGAGTCCTGGTGCGCAATTTTTCCAAGATGCCGCGCCTGGCGAACTGCCTGCGCGTCACCGTGGGGACTCGGGAGGAGAACGACCACTTTCGCGCGGCGTTGACCGCCATCCTCGGCGACGGGAGGTGACATGAGCCGGTGTGCCAGGGTTGAGCGCAAGACCGCCGAGACCGACGTGCGCATCAGCCTGGAGCTGGACGGGCAGGGGGGCCACGACATCGAGACCGGGATCCCCTTTCTGAACCACATGCTGGCCCAGGTGGCCCGGCACGGGCGGTTCGATCTCACGCTGCGAGCCAGCGGCGATCTTCCCGTGGATCTCCACCACACGGTGGAGGACGTGGGCATCGCGTTGGGCGAGGCGGTCTCCCAAGCGCTGGGGGAGAAGGCGGGCATCCTCCGCTATGGCGCCGCCCGGATCCCCATGGACGAGGCGCTGGCCTCGGCCGTCATCGACCTCAGCGGGCGGCCCTTTCTGGTGTTCCAGGCACCGCAACTGCGGAACGACCGGATCGGCGATTTCGACGCCGACCTGGTGCGCGAGTTCTTCCAGGGCCTCACCAATCACCTCCGGGCCAACGTCCACGTCCAGGTGGAGTACGGGCAGAACCTCCACCATATGGTCGAGGCGGTCTTCAAGGCGACCGGCCGCGCCCTGGACCAGGCCACGCTCTTGGACCCGCGGGTGGCCGGCATCGTCCCGTCCAGCAAGGGGACGCTCCAGTGATCGCGATCATCGACTCCGGGATCGCGAACCTTCGGAGCGTGGAGAAGGGCTTCCAGCGGCTCGGCGCGGTGGCGGAGGTCGTCGAGGATCCGCGGCGGCTGCGGGAGGCCGCGGGGATCGTCCTGCCTGGTGTCGGAGCCTTCGCCGATGGGATCGCCAAGCTGATGCGCCAGGGGTTCGTCGAGCCGCTGCGGCGCGAGATCGAGCGAGGGAAACCGGTCCTGGGGATCTGCCTGGGGCTGCATTTCCTGTTCTCCGAGAGCGAGGAGTTCGGGCTGCACAGGGGGCTCGACCTGATGAGCGGTCGTGTGCGGCGATTCGCCGCAGACCTCCCTGATCCCGCGGTGCCGGGGGCCAGGCTCAAGGTGCCCCACATGGGCTGGAACCGCGTGCGGGTCGAGCGACCGGCGCCCATCCTGGCGGGCCTGCCGGATGACCCGTATTTTTACTTTGTCCACTCCTACTACGTGGAGCCGGCGGATCCGACCGTGACGGCCGGCGTCACGGAGTATGGGGTCTCCTTCACCTCGGTGATCTGGCGGGAGAATCTCTTCGCCACGCAGTTCCATCCCGAGAAGAGCCAGGCGGCCGGGCTCTCGCTCCTGGCGAACTTCGCCGCCCTGGCGCGGTGAGGGGTCAGGGACGAAAAACGTTCGGCTGTTCGAATGGTCGATGGATCGGACGTTCCCGGAACTGCCGAACACCCGAACTGCCGAACGCTCGTGAGGCTGTAAGGCTGTTGCATGCAGATCATCCCGGCCATTGACCTCCGCGGCGGGCGGGTCGTGCGCCTGATCCAAGGCAACCCGTCCCAGGAGACGCGGTACAGCCATGATCCCGCCGCGGTGGCAGCGGAGTGGGAGCGCCGTGGCGCCTCGCGCCTCCACGTGGTGGACCTGGATGGGGCGCTTGAGGGCTCGCCCGCCAATCGCCAGGCGCTTGGCGATATCCTGCGTGCCGTTCGCATCCCCCTCCAGGTGGGGGGAGGATTGCGGAGCCTCGAGGCTGTGCGGGCCCTCCTCCAGATTGGGGCGGACGTCGCCATTCTCGGGACCGCAGCCGTCCGAGACCCCGAGTTTCTCGGCGCCGCCTGTGAGATTTTTCCTGGACGAATCGCGGTCAGCCTGGATGCCCGCGCCGGCAGGCTGGCCGTGTCGGGCTGGGCACAGGAGACGGCGATCCAGGCCACAGAGTTCGCGCGCCGCGTGGGCCAGCTTCCCCTCGCCGCCCTCATCTATACGGACATCCGTCGGGACGGGATGCTGGGGGGGCCAGATCTCGACGGGCTCGAGACACTGGCCGGCTGCACGGCCGTTCCCGTGATCGTCTCCGGGGGCATCGCTTCCATCGAGCACGTCCGTGCGCTGAGGGCCCTGGAGCCGCAGGGCGTCACGGGCGCGATCATCGGCAAGGCGCTCTACGACGGGCGACTCACGCTCGAAGCGGCCCTGGCCGCGGGACAGGCGTGATGCTGGCAAAGCGCGTCATCCCGTGTCTGGATGTGAAGGAGGGGCGCGTCGTCAAGGGGACGCGGTTCGTCAATTTGCGGGACGCCGGCGACCCGGTGGAGGTGGCCGCCGAGTACGACCGGCAGGGGGCGGACGAGTTGGTCTTCCTCGACATCACCGCCTCCCACGAGCGCCGGCGGATCATGATCGACCTGGTGGCGCGGACGGCAGATCAGGCCTTCATGCCCCTGACGGTGGGGGGCGGGACCCGCTCACTCGAGGATATCCGCAATCTCCTGCGGGCAGGGGCCGACAAGGTCTCCCTGAACACGGCGGCGGTGCAGGAACCCGAGCTGATCCGGCACGCCGCCGAGCGGTTCGGCAGCCAGTGTATCGTCCTAGCGATCGATGCCAAGCGCAGAGCCGAGAGCCGAGAGCCGAGAGCCGAGACGGACGGCAGTAGACGAGGGGCGGAAGGGAAGGAACTGTACGACCATGACGGCACTCGGCACTCGACACGCGGCTCTGGGCTCGAATGGGAATTGTACGTGCACGGCGGGCGGACGCCGACGGGAAAAGATGCCGTGGCCTGGGCGGTGGAGGGGCAGCGGCTCGGGGCCGGCGAGATCCTGCTCACCAGTATGGATCGCGACGGGACGAAGGACGGCTACGACCTCCCGCTGACGAAAACCATCGCCGAGGCGGTGGGTATCCCTGTGATCGCCTCGGGCGGCGCCGGGACACTTGAGCACCTGTACCAGGGGCTGGTGGAGGGAAAGGCTGACGCGGTCCTGGCGGCCTCCATGTTCCACTACCGGGAGGTCACGATCCCGGAGGTGAAGCAATACCTGGCGACGCGTGGGGTGTGTGTCCGACTGTAGGAGGGCGACCATGGAATTCCAGGCAGTGCCGATCCGGACTCCTGAGGGCGCAAACGTCATCCTGGGGCAGAGCCACTTTATCAAGACGATCGAGGACCTCCATGAAATCCTGGTTTCCACTGTGCCGGGCGCGAAGTTCGGAATTGCCTTCTGCGAGTCCTCGGGGCCATGCCTGATCCGGAGCGCGGGCAACGACGAGGCCCTGCGGGCGACGGCCATCCAGAACGCGCAAGCGGTGGCGGCCGGGCACTTCTTCGTCGTGGTGATTCGGGATGCCTTTCCGATCAACATCCTGAACGCGGTGAAGCAGTGCCAGGAGGTGTGCAATCTCTACTGCGCCTCGGCCAATCCGGTCGAGGTCATCGTCGCCGTCACCCAGCAGGGCCGCGGGGTGATGGGGGTGGTGGACGGCCTGCCTCCGAAAGGTGTCGAGACGCCCGCGGATGTGGCGGCGCGGAAGGACTTCCTGCGGAAGATCGGCTACAAGCTCTAATTGGTCATTCGATCCGAAGGAGCCTGCGGTGACAATCAGCGCGCCGGAGAACCTGCAGTTTGACAGCAACGGCCTGATCCCCGCCATTGCCCAGGATGCGGAGAATGGCCAGGTGCTGATGCATGCCTACATGAACCGGGAGGCGCTGGCGCGGACGCTCGAGACGGGCCTGGCCCACTACTTCAGCCGCTCCCGCCAGCGGCTCTGGCAGAAGGGAGAGCAGTCCGGCCACATTCAGCGGGTCCGGGCGATCCTGTACGACTGCGACGCGGACACGCTGCTCCTCCAGGTCGAGCAGGCGGTGGCTGCCTGTCACACCGGCAACCGCACCTGCTTCTACCGAATGCTTCCCGAGTCTCAACCCGCGGAGGGCGTGAACCGGCAGGCTCGGGCGGAGGAGGCCATCGGCCCGGACTTCTTTGTCGATCTCTACCGCGTGATCCGCGAGCGAAAGGTCTCTCGGCCTGAGGGCTCATATGTGACGTCGCTCTTCAACAAGGGGGCGAACCAGATCCTGAAAAAGATCGCGGAGGAAGCGGCCGAGGTCGTGTTGGCGTCCAAGGACGGGGACCGCCGGCAGGTGATCTACGAGGTGGCCGACCTCTGGTTTCACACCCTCGTGCTTCTGGCGCAGGAGGAAATCCCTCCACAAGAGATCGTGCAGGAGCTCTCGCGGCGGGTCGGGAGACGCAAGGCGGACTATACATGAGGGGCAGTCTCACTCGGGGGTCTGTGCGGCGGTCCGGGAATCGATGATTGACAAAGCGCAACGGATTCGATAGTATAAGATGTTGATTTCTCGACAGTTGTGGCGGTTTCAGCGATGCAATCAATGAGGCAGATGCGGCGCAAAGGGGGTGTGAGGGCATGCCGAGCGTGACGGTGAAGGAAGACGAGTCCTTCGAGAGCGCGCTACGCCGCTTCAAGAAGCAGTGCGAGAAGGCGGGGGTTCTGTCGGAGTTACGCAAGCGGGAGCACTACGAGAAGCCGAGCGTACGGCGGAAGAAGAAAATGCTGGCGGCGCGCAAGAAGGCCATGAAGCGGATGCGGCTGTTGCAGGAGTAGGCGGGTGGATCTGAAGGCGCGCCTGGGTGAGGACCTCAAAGCCGGTCTCCGATCGGGGGACAAGCTCCGGGTGTCGGTGATCCGGCTCCTCAGCGCGCTCATCAAGAACCGCGAGGTGGAGAAGCGTGGTCCGCTGAGCGATGCCGAGGTGATCCAAGCCATCTCCGCCTCGTGCAAGCAGCGCCAGGATTCCATCGAGCAGTTTCGGCAGGGTGGGCGCCAGGATCTCGTGGACAAGGAGACGGCGGAGCTGGCCATCCTGCAGTCCTATCTTCCCGCGCCGTTGGGTCCTCAGGAACTCCAGGCGACGGTCCAGGAGGCGATCCAGGAGAGCCACGCCACCTCGCTGAAGGAAATGGGGAAGGTCATGAGCCTCCTCATGCCTCGGGTCACCGGCCGGGCGGACGGCAAGGTGGTGAGCAATCTGGTCCGGGAGGCTCTGAGCAAGGTCTGATGGGCTTTCGGAGGGACGGACCCCCGCGATGAGGCGCAGCCGAGAGACGCGGGGCGTGAAGGATCACGCAAGGGACTCGGGAACGAGTCCCTTGCTTTTTTCTTGGGAGGGCACACGAGGCCCGGGCGCCGATCGGCTCGCGGCCTGGTGACGATGCGCATGCCGGAACACGAGATGGATGGCCACACGCTGCGGGTGTTGGAATTCCCCGCAATCCTCGAGCATCTGGCAGCGGAGGCGGCCTCGGTGCTGGGACGCGAGCGCGCGGCAACGCTCCTGCCCACGGCGGACGAGGGACTGGTCGCCGAGCGGCTCGCCCAGACCCGGGAGTGCCGGGATCTTCTCGGGCAGGGCCCCTTCCCCCGGCTGGAACGGGCGACGGATATCCGCCCAGCCCTCGGGCGCGCGGCGATCGCCGGATCCCGCCTCGCGCCTCAGGAGTTGTTGGCCATTGCCGACACGCTCGAGGCCGCGGGCGCGTTGCGGCGCCACGTGCAGGCCGCCGCGCTCGACCTCGCGCGCCTGCGGCGCCTCGCCGCGGGGCTCTCCCCGCTGCCGGATCTCACGGCGGAGATCCGCCGCTGCGTGGCCCCGGATGGCGCCGTGCTGGACACGGCCAGCCCGGTGCTGTCGCGGCTCCGCGCGGAGGCGCGCCGAACGCGGGAGGTGGTCCGGGAGACCCTGCAGGGTCTCGTCACCTCGCCGGCCCTCCAGCCGATCATCGTGGAGCCGGTCATCACGCTGCGAAACGATCGCTACGTGATCCCGGTGACGCTCGGGTATCGCGCTCACCTGCCGGGGGTGGTCCAGGACCAGTCGGGGAGCGGCCACACGCTGTTTCTCGAGCCGCTCGCCGTGGTCGAACTGAACAACGCCATCCGCCGTCTGGAACGCGAGGCGGAGGGCGAGGCGGACCGGATACTCCTGGAGCTGACGGGACGGGTGCGGGCTGCCGCAGAAGCCGTGGGCCAGACGGTGGAAGCCTTCGCGGAGCTGGACCTGATCCTGGCCAAGGCGAGACTTGCCGAGCGCTGGCGTGCCGCGGAGCCGCGCCTCACGCCGAAGGGCGCGTTACGGCTCCGGGCCGTGCGGCACCCACTGCTCTTGGAGGCGCGCCAGAGCCGACCCTCCGAGGAAGGCGTCGTCCCCATCGATGTGGCCGTCGGCCCGACAGCCCGGGTACTGGTGATCACAGGGCCCAACACCGGCGGCAAGACCGTGGCCTTGAAGACCGTGGGGCTGGCGGCCGTCATGGCACAGGCAGGCCTGCACATCCCGGCCTCTCCGGACAGCGAGGTCCCGATGTACGACACAGTGTTTGCCGACATCGGGGACGAGCAGAGCATCGCGCAGGACCTCAGCACCTTCTCCGCGCACGTGGCGCGGCTGCGGACCCTCCTGGGTCAGGTGGGCCCGCAGAGCCTGGTCCTCGTGGACGAGATCGGCGCGGGGACCGATCCAGGCGAGGGCGCGGCGCTGGGCTGCGCCATCCTGGAGGAGCTGGCGAGCCGCGGCTGCCACGTGGTGGCCACGACCCATCTGGACGCCATCAAGGCCTTTGTGGCAACGGACCCGCGGATGATGAACGCGGCGGTAGAGTTCGACCTTGACAGGCTGCGTCCCCTGTATAAATTACTTATCGGGCTCCCGGGTCGAAGCTTCGCCATCGATATTGCCTGCCGTCTGGGCATCCCGCCGACGATTATCCAGCGGTCTCGGGAACTGCTCGGAGATTCCGGCACCGAGATCGCCGCCTTGCTGGGTCGGTTACAGGCCATGGAAGAGCGCCGCAGCGTGGACGTCGCAGAGGCAGCGCGGGAACGCGAGGCTGCCGCGGCTTCTCGTCAAGCTGCCGAGCGTCTCGCCGCCGACCTGCGCCGCGAGGTGGCGGCGATCCGGGCCAAGGCGGCGAGGCTCGTGACGGAGATCGCCGCCGAGGCGCGGCGGCGGGCCGAGGCAACGGTGGCGGATCTTCGCCGTGGAGGCGGTATCCGGCAGGCGCGCGAGGGGATCCACGATCTGGCGCAGTTGCCGGAGACAAGGCTGGAGGGGGTCGTCGGCGACAGGGAGGAGCCACGCGACGAGGTGCTGACCGCACCCTCCCGCGTCGAGCCAGGACAGCGGGTCCGGATCCGGCACCTCGACCAGGTGGGCACTGTCCTGTCGGAGGCAAATGCCCAAGGGGGAGTCGAGGTCCAGCTCCCGGTGGGCAAGACGCGGGTCCCGCTGGAGTCGTTGATCGTCGTCAGTGAGCTATCGCGCCCATCCATCGGCGGTGTCACCTGGACGGCCGGTGCCGGGGATGCGCTCAGGCCCGAGATCAACGTGATCGGCTGCATCGTGGAGGAGGCCACCGGTCGCGTCCAGCAGTACATTGAGGATGCGGTCCTGGGCGGGTTGTCGCAGGTGCGGATCATTCACGGGAAGGGCACGGGGCGCTTGCGCAAGGGCCTCGCCGAATTTCTGAAGGGCCATCCCCTGGTGGCGGGCTTCCACCTGGCACCCATCGAGGAGGGCGGGGCGGGGGCCACGATCGTGCAGCTTGGCCCGCGCGAGACGGGTGGGGCCCCGGGGGGTGTCCAGCCGTCGGCGTCCGTGAGGGCAGGGTGATCTCCGAGGATGCGATCGCCGCGATTCTTGGGCGAACGGATATCGTGGAGTTGATCGGGTCGTACCTGCCGCTGAGGGCCGCGGGGCGCGTCCACAAGGCCCTCTGTCCTTTCCACACGGAGAAGACGCCCTCCTTCGTCGTGAACCCGGACCGGCAGATTTTCCACTGCTTTGGGTGCGGGGAGGGCGGCGACGCCCTGGCCTTTCTGATCAAGCACGAGCGCCTAACCTTCCCCGAGGCCGTGCGCTTTCTGGCCGAGCGCGCCGGGGTGACTATCCCCGCGCGCGCCGCGGGCGAGCCATCCGACCGAGAGGGGCGGCTCGCGCTGCTGGACGTCCAGCGCGAGGCATTGGAGCATTTCCGCGAGAACCTGCGGGGGACGGAGGGGGCCACGGCGCGGCGGTACCTGGAGAGCCGAGGGGTCACGCCGACGCTCACCGATCGGTTCCAACTGGGCCTCGCGCTGCCGCGCTGGGACGGACTGCTGCGGGCGCTCCGGCCGCGCGGGCGACCGGAAAAGCTGCTGGAGGCTGCCGGTCTGGTCCTCCCGCGACAGAACGGGAGCGGTCACTACGATCGCTTCCGCAACCGGCTCATGATTCCGATCTGGGACGCGAGCGGGAAGGTTGTGGGGTTCGGCGGGCGGGCGCTCGAGGCGAACGAGGTGAAGTATCTGAACTCGCCCGAGACCGCCACCTATCGGAAGGGGACGCATCTGTACGGCCTCAACCTCGCGGCACGCGCCATCCGCGAGCGAAGGCAGGCCATCGTCGTCGAGGGATACTTCGACGCGATCATGCTCCACGCCTACGGTTTCGAGAGCGCCGTGGCCACGCTAGGGACGGCCTTGACGCTGGAGCAGGCGCGCCTCCTGGCCCGGTACTCCAGCACGGTCGTACTCCTCTTCGATCCCGATCCGCCGGGCATCGGGGCGGCGCGACGCAACCTGGAGAACCTGATCAACGTCGAGCTGGACTGGCGCATCGTGCTGCTGCCCGAAGGGCGGGACCCGGACGCATTCCTCCGCGCCCAGGGTGCCGCCGACTTCGGCGCGGCCCTGGCGGGCGCGCAGGACCTAGTGGACTTCTTCCTGGATCGGCGGGTGTCCGGCCTGGACCTGGCCGACCCCGTCCAGCAGGCCCGGGCCGTGAACAGTCTCGTGGAGATCGTGAGCAGCATCGACAACCCGGTCCGACGCGAGGGGTACATCCGGCGGGTCGCGCAGCGGACCGCGATCACCGATCGCGCCCTGCTCGAAGCCGTGACTCGCCAGCGCGGCCGCGCGGGGCGGCGCGATGCGGCCTCGGCGCCGGGGGGCTCGCGCCCCGCGGGTGCTCCCGCTGCCCCGCCCACCGCCGAGCAGCAGCTCGTCGCCATCGGGCTGAACTACGCGGCGTGGCGCGGGCGGATTGCCGCCGCCCTCACGCCCGCGGATGTGCGGGATCCGGTCCTGCAGCGGATCTTCATCGACTTCATCCAGGGTAGGCCGGAAGGAGGATCGGTGGCGGCGGGTGGAGGTCCTCGGCCCTTGAGCGCCTATCCACCGGAGGTGCAGCAGCGACTGGCGGCCCTCTGGGCGAGCGGATCCTGGGTCCCGGCGGTGGACGCGCCGGCGGGCGAGGCGGAAGAGGGCCCGGCGGACGAGCGGCTGGGGCGCATAGTGGAGGACTGCCTGGCCCGGATCGGACAAGGCCGGGTGAATGCCCAGCTCCAGCAATCGCGGCAAGCGCTGGAGGCCGCAGACCGCGGCAGCGATCCGGAGCGGGTGCTCCGTCTGTTGGCCGAGCACCTCTCAATCAAACGCGGGGAAGAGAACGAGAGGGAGACAACTGCATGACCAAGCCTCAGGCGAAACGGAAGGACGCGATGCGGCGCCGGCAGGCTAGTTCGGCGACGTCCGGACCAGCGAGAGTCGTGTCGCGCCAGCGGCGGCGACCCAAGGTTGCGGCCGAAGAGGCCGGACGGAGCGTCCTCAGCCCCACCAAGGCTCCGGCGACCCCACCGAAGGGGGCGAGCAAGCCGAGCGCGGAAGGCCAGCGGACGGCGCCCACGCCGAAGCCCGAAGCAACCGCCAAGGTGATCTCGATCACCAAGGCAGCCGTCGCAAAAGGGAAAGTCGAGCTCCAGGAGGGGGGGAGGGCGAAAGCGGTGGGGCCGACGGCTCCCGCGGCCCGCGTCGAGGAAATCAAGACCCTGATCGTGCTGGGGAAGAAGAAGGGGTATCTCACCTACGACGAGATCATGAGTCAGTTGCCCGAGGACGAGACCTCGGCGGAGCGCTTCGACGAGATCTTCCGCGCTCTCGGCGAGATGGACATCGAGGTGGTGGACGCGCCGGAGCGTCCGAAGGCCGTGGAGGGCGAGGAGGCGCCGGAGGAAGAGGCCTCTCCCGAGATGGAGCTGGACCTCTCGCCGTCGCCTGTGGGCCGCACCGACGATCCGGTGCGGATGTACCTCCGGGAGATGGGGCGGACGCCGCTCCTGACCCGCGAGGGAGAGATCCGCATCGCCAAGCGGATTGAGGAGGGCCGCAAGGAGGTTGCGGATGCCGTCTGCCGGGCGGGCGTGGCCGCGCGGGAGGTCCTGTACCTGGGTGAGCGGCTGGAGCAGGGGCGGCTGCGCATCATGGACCTCCTGGCCCTGAACGAGTTCGAGGAGCTGTCGGAGCAGAAGGAGCAGGAGCTCCTCACCGAAGCCCGCCCCGTGATCCGCGCCCTGCGGAACGAGCAGGTCAAGCTGGAGGACCTGTACCGCCGCCTGGGCAAGGCGCGCCCGCGGCTGAGCGGCCGGGGCCTGGCCCGCTTCCAGAGCGAGATCGCCCACCGGAAGAGGCGGCAGGCGGAGATCCTCCGGAAGCTCTCCCTGAACCAGCGGGTCGTGGATCGGATCGTCGCCCGCATGCGGAGCTTCCTCGAGCGCATCGAGGCCAGCGACCGCGCCATGCAGGAGCTGGGCAAGACGGCGCGGCTGAACCAGACCGACCTCAAGCGCCTGGCGGACGGAAACGGGCTCAACCCGAATAGCCTTCGCAGCCTGCTCAACCGGTCCCGCTTGCCCAAGCGAGATGTGGACATCTACCGGCAGCAGATGCTGACACAACTGGAAAAGATCCACAAGGTGGAGGAGGAGGCGGAGGCCCCGGCCGGCGAACTGCGGGACCTTCTCACCGCCATCACCGAAGGGGAGCGGAAGGCCCTGCAGGCCAAGAAGGAGATGGTGGAGGCCAACCTGCGCCTGGTCATCAGCATCGCCAAGAAGTACACCAACCGCGGCCTGCAGTTCCTGGATCTCATTCAGGAGGGCAACATCGGCCTCATGCGGGCGGTGGACAAGTTCGAGTACCAGCGCGGGTACAAATTCAGCACCTACGCCACGTGGTGGATCCGCCAGGCCATCACGCGGGCCATTGCGGACCAGGCCCGAACCATCCGCATCCCGGTCCACATGATCGAGACGATCAACAAGCTGATCCGGGCTTCGCGGCACCTCGTCCAGGAATTCGGGCGCGAGCCCACACCCGAGGAGATCGCCCAGAAGATCGACCTGCCCGTGGATAAGGTCCGCAAGGTCCTGAAGATCGCGCAGGAGCCCATCTCGCTCGAGACGCCCATCGGCGAGGAGGAGGATTCCCACCTGGGCGACTTCATCGAGGACAAGGCGGCGGTCTCCCCGCTGGAGGCGGTGATCACCCACAACCTTTCGAGCCAGACGGAGGAGGTCCTGAAGACCCTGACGCCTCGCGAGGAGCGGGTCCTGCGCCTGCGCTTCGGGATCGGCGACGGCTGCGACCACACCCTGGAGGAGGTCGGCCAGCAGTTCGACGTCACCCGCGAGCGCATCCGCCAGATCGAGGCCAAGGCCCTGCGCAAGCTCCGCCACCCGACCCGCAGCAAGAAGCTGAAGAGCTTCATGGAGGGGTAAGGGAACGCGGCAACCGGGCAGCTTGGCAATCGGGCAATCAGGGGACAAGCAGGCTCTTCCCAATTGCCGCATTGCCCAGTTGCCAGATTGCCTATGTACCGCGGGCCCATAGCTCAGTTGGTCAGAGCCGCCGGCTCATAACCGGATGGTCGGAGGTTCGAGTCCTCCTGGGCCCACCACCAAAAACACAGACACTTAGCCCGTCTGACGCATAGTTACGCGGGCTTTCCTTTTGTCGGACGAAGACGATGGAGCCGATGACGTCGAACGACCAAAAACAACCGAAAACCACCACAAGTGACACCAGAACTGAACAGTTTTTCGGGGTAGGCGGGGGAGGTGATCCCTCGGTTCGGCCCTCGCGGGCGCTGGCATATTTCGATCCGGACGCGCACCATATTTCCGGGGGCAGGATTCTTTCCAATTTCTCGCGCTATCCTCTTCCGGGCCACACGGAGAAAGAAACTCTGTGGTGGCTCAACCTGGAGCATCGTTTTTCTTGACGTGGTATCTGCCTTCCGCTAATATGAACCTACTGCATCGCGCAGTAGGGTCCGTGAGGACCCCGGCTAGGTCAGGGACCTCGCCGCGGCCTGTCTCGCAACAAACCAGTGTAGCCCTCACAGGCTACGGACGCGCCCTCCCAAGAGGTGTTGAGCCTCTTGGAGCCCTCCCCGGGCTAAGTGGGGTGGCGCGGCGGCCACGGCGCAATTAGGCCGAGCGGTTCTGGCACAAGACGCGGGGCCGGAAAACAGGGAATACTACCCCTGTCTTCCGGCCCCGTTGCTTTTTGGGCGGGGCCCAGAGGTGCCCCGTGGAAACAAGAACGAGCTTGGCTCCCCCCCTCCGTCTGCGCGTCCCTGAAGCTGCTGCTCGCCTGGGTGTTTCCCCTCGAAGCCTCGCCACTCGCGGGTGGCGACTCAAACACGGCATTCCCTGCGTCAAGATCGGTCGTAGCGTCGTGTTCGACGCGGCTACCCTGGAGCGGTGGCTTGCCAGGCACCAGGAGCGCAGCCTGCGCGACATCACGGCTGCTATCGAAAACGAGGGCAAGCCGGAAGGGGGTGCCGTATGAGCGCCCCCGCCTGGCTGGACATCGCGCTGGAGTGGCACGCATGCGGTGAGATCGTCCTGCCGATAGTTTTTCCCCTGAAGAAGTCCGGCGAGGGGTGGGACAAGATCCCGCTGGTGGACTACGCGCACTGGAAGAATGGAACCCCGCAGACCGTCGAGGACATCCGCAGCATGCGGACGAAAGACGGCAAGCCCGCGTGGGACGTGGCCGAGGGCGTGGGCGTGCTGCTCTGGCCGGCTGGTCGGCGGATCGTCGTGGACCTAGACGGCGACGGTGCGAACGAGTTGCTGGTGGAGAAGGGTATCACGATCCCCGAGACCGGCGTTATGCACACCAGGAGCGGCGGCCTACACTACCATTTCACCGTCCCGCCTGACACCATGAACCCGAACGCGGACGCCCCCGATGCCGACAAGCGGGTGATCCGGCTGTTGTACCGCACAGACGCCGGCGGGAAGCCCTGCAAGCCAGCCGTTGACTTTCTGTTCAACGGCATGGTGGTCGTGGCGGGACCGAACTACCGCGAGGACCCAGATCATCCCGTTGACCTCGAACACCTGGCCATACTCCCCGACGCCATCCTCGTGCTGGCGCGGGAGAAGAACCGTCCGGTGAATAATTCACCAGCCAGTACCACGCCACGAACGGACTACGCGGAGATGTTGCGTGGTGTACCGTGGTGGTATCGAACATGAGTCCTCCGTCAAGTTGATCGGCCACCTCCTCACGAAGCTACCGGTTGCCGAAGTCGAAAGCATCATGGACAACTGGTGCGACCGGTGCGACCCACCAGCGGACAAGCGGAAGGTCCGTGAGAACCTGAAGGACATCGCGGCGAAGGAAAGCGCCAAAGGGAAGGGCGAAGGCATCAGGCGGAGGCTCGAACTTGTGACGGTGACAGACCTACTCGCCCGAGACTATGCCGACCGGGTGGACATCATCGGCGGCGGCATCCTGCCCCCCGAGGGCGGCCTGCTGCTGGCGGGACCATCGGGGGCAGGCAAGTCTCTGCTCTCCCTGGAGCTGGCCCTTGCCCTGGCGGACGGCAAGCCATTCCTGGGGCTCTATGCGGTGGCGGCCCCGCAGTCCGTCCTGGTGATCCAGCAAGAGAACGCACAAGCCGAGGTGCAGAAGCGGCTCGCCCGCATGAGCGAAGCCCGAGGCTGGACCCGCTTAACGGTGGGCTCACCCTGAATGAGCCGGGGAGCTTCTTGGACCTGGAGGCCGAGGCGGACTGGGACGCCATCGCAGACGCCATTGAAGAGGCCAAAGCCAAGGTTCTGATCCTCGACCCGCTGTCCACCTTCCACGGGCGGGATGAGAACGACAATACGCGCATGCGGAAGGTGCTGGACCGGGTGACGGGGCTCTGTCGGCAAGCCCCCTGTGCGGCGGTCGTCGTCCACCACTTCGGGAAACCGCAACCCGGGCAGAGCCCCGAGGACACGCGCCACGGTATCCGGGGGGCGTCGTCTATCCTCGACTGGGCGGATACTGCCTTGACCTTAACCGAGAAGAAACACGAGGAGTTGACCCTACGGCGGCTGGAATTCGTGAAGCTGCGGAACGGGAAGCCCATTCGCCCCCTGCTGCTGCAACGTGATCCCGAAAGCCTGCTGCATACCGTGGTAGCGGAGGAAGGCGTCTTATGCAGTCCGGCCCGCGTCCCGGCCATCCTGCGGGACCTAGGGGGCGAGGTGGACAGCAAGAGCGCCCTGGTATCCGAGATCATGAAGCAGACCGGGGCGAGTCAACCCACGGCCTACCGCGTGGTGGATGCGGCTATCACGGGAAAGCTGATCCGTGAGGCTCCCGGCGAGGGGAAGAAAGTCCGGCTTGAAGTGGCGTGAGTGTTTCTCATGGGAAATGACCTTGAGAAATGGCCCATGTAACTGGTTGAATTTCTTGGGGTCTCTGTTTCTCACAAATACCCCCCCTATAGGGAGGGCGTTTCGTGAGAAATACCCCTGGAGGGCGTGAGCGATGATGCTCTTGACCCGGCCCCCGAGGATGCAGAGAGACAGTCCGGCGATCCTGCTGGAGCCATTACTGGACCGCCCCGTTACCAGTCTGAGCGAGCCGCTGGAGGTGGCGTCCGCCGTCCTGGGCGAGACGGTGTGGCTCTGCGCGAATGACCACCAGGCGGCGGCGATCCGGGCGAAGGGCGGGACCCCGTACACCCCGCCCGAGGTGGCGATCCTGCGGGACCTGTACGCGGCGGTCCGGCCCGAGGTGTGGGCCGAGCGGTTGCGACTGATCCACGAGGCGAAGAAACGCTTTGATGGGAGGCTGGAGCCATGAAGCGAACACAGACCCCTGCGCGGAGAACGGAAGTGATCTACACCTTCGAGGAAGTCGCGGAATACCACCACGTCCCCGTGGGCCGCATCAAAGCCTTGGCCGAGGCCGGCCACTTCGGGGTGATCGGCTATATCCCACACGGGCGGGGGCATCGGAGAGAATACCTGATCCCCGAAAGCGCCATGAGGCGACCCTTGCCGAAGGCGCGATGAGGCGGGAGCATGGCCGACTTTCAATTCTGGCGCATGGTGCGAACTGCTGACCATAGAGCGGCGAAGCGGCAGGAGAACCGGCTATTCTACACCGTCGCGGAGGTGGCGGCCTTCCTGGGCGTCACGGACGGGACCGTCCGCAGGCATTACATCAAGACAGGGCGTCTCGCGGCGGCGGCTCGCTATCGGGGCGGGAACCCCGAGGACCCCCGTAGCTGGCGGTACGTGGTCGCCTGGGCGGACCTGAAGGCGTTTCTCGAAACGGACCTGTTCCCTGGTCGCCCGCGCATGCTGCGGATGCCCCCGGTTCGAGAGCGTGACTATCGTGGACGGTTTGCCTCACAGGGCTAACAGCGGGCCAAAGGGCGGACCATCGGGAAAACCAGCACGCGGCTTTCAAGGACGTGAACGAAACGCATGGTCCGGGGAGTGGCCGGGGGCGGGAGGTGCGCGAACCTCTCCGGGCCATGCGTCGGCTCCCTACTGCTTCGGGTTCTGTTCGAGGTAGGCGTTGAAAGTCGAGCGAGCACAGGGCGAGAACGGGAATGGACTTCGCGCCACGCTGACGCAAAGTCAGATTCAGGACACGACAGCGAAACACTGGCAGGCGATGGCGAAACTGCCAGACCAAGAGATTCGCCGGCTGAAGCCGAATGCAACCAGACGGAAGCAGAACTCACCAGTGCGAAAGTCTATCGACTCGCCATGAATCAGGCTGAAGGCGGATTAGGGAATGACTCTCTATATGCGGCGACGGCATCTTCAAGAACCATAGCCAATCGTAAATTCGCGAACCATCCACTCATTTGCTGTAGGCACGCAATTGACCATGGAGACTGGCAGCGCCGAGGCGTATGTCAATGGCGCATTCCGCGTTGTTAACCACATTGGCGATGTATTGTTCTGGTGAGTCTTCATACTCATCGGGACGTGGAAGCTTAATCCCTCTAATCATCGAAAGGAACGTTTCCTTCATATTCTTGCGATCATAGACCCGAAAAGTTATCCAATTGAGCGTACCGTGAATTATTTGCGCGGCGATACCGAACACTTGAAGTGCAAGAAAGATCAAGACCAGAGCCAGAGCCCAGTGTCCAAACCAGAGATCATAAACTGTGACGAGTACCGTTATGCATCCGGCCATCACGATGTCAGCCAGAACACCCAGGATCAACTGGCGAATCCACTGACGCTTTATCTTGCTCTGAAAAATCATGGCGTCTCCTCCTCGCACAGGAGTTTCTCACCAATGGTCGAAGTTATCACCTGCCATGATGCACGTCAACAGAAGCTCATCCTTGCTTGTGTGTTACCCAAGATACCTCTTGACAGGTTGTGATCCTGTGCTACACTTATTAGGTAGCATGAGACAGACACCGATAGGCGAGCAAGTGAGAGCATGGCGGGGAGTCCGGGGGCTGAGTCAACGGGCCCTGGCTGAGCGAGCGGGCATGCGCGTATCCGCATGGTGGCCCGGCTGGAGCTAGGGCAAACGGACCCCCGACTTTCCACCCTGGAGCGGCTGGCCGAGGCCCTGGAGATCCCGCTGGTGGACTTGCTCACCGGCCCGAAACGGCCCGCACGGAAGCGGGCAAGGGGGAAGTGATGGACACCGAGCGCACACCCGCAACCGTGAACCCCGAGGCATGGGCAGCGGCCCAAGTCGAAGAGGTTGTCAGGGACCTGGAGAAGAAGACGAAGCGCAGCAAGCGGACACCCCCGCCGAAGGCGCGTGGTGTGTTCTTCCGGCCCAACCCTAACGGTGAAGCGAAAGACCACCTGGGGCGGGCGGGTGACTGGTGGGTGTGCTGGTTCGATGCCGACTCGCGGAAGCACCGGGAGAAGGTCGGGGCAAGGGCTGATGCCCTAGCCCTCTACCAGCGGCGAAAAACCGAGGTGCGCCAGTTGCGCCACTTCCCCGAGAGCATGCGGCGGAGTCAGTACGCAAGCCTCAAGGCGATCTGTGATGACTACACCGACACTCTCAAGACCAATGGTCGGGACCCCCGCGAGCAAGCCAAGACCCGACTGGCCGAGGTGGTGGAGATCCTGGGCGGCATCGCAGCCAAGAGCCTGATGCCCCAGGACGTGGAGAAGCTGAAAGCACGGCTCTGCGAGACCCCGGCCCGTGGGCGGGAAGGCAACCGCACCCCGGCTAGCGTCAACCGATACCTCCAGGACCTCCGGGCGGCCTTCAACGTGGCCCGTCGCAACGGCAAGGTGGAGAAGAACCCCGTCGCAGACGTGCGGCTACTCCGGGAGAATAACAAGCGGGTGCGGGAGATGACGGCCGACGAGGAAACAACCATCCTGGCGGCCGTCATCTCCGCCGCCCGTGTTTATTCTCCCGGAGTAGCCGCACGTCTGCGACGGGGTTCTTCTCCACCTTGCCGTTGCGACGGGCCACGTTGAAGGCCGCCGGGGTCCTGGAGGTATCGGTTGAGTTCTAGCCGGGGTGCGGTTGCCTTCCCGCCCACGGCCGGGGTCTCGCGGAGCCGTGCTTTCAGCTTCTCGTCCTGGGGCGTGGGGCTTCTCGGCTGCGATGCCACCAGGATCTCCACCACCTCGGCCGTCGGGTCTTGGCTCACAAGCCGACTGGTCTTGAGAGTGTCGGTGTAGTCATCACAGATCGCCTTGAGGCTTGCGTCCTGACTCCGCCGCATGCTCTCGTGACTGAGCACCTCGGTTTTCCGCCGCTGGTAGAGGGCTAGGGCATGGCCCCTTCCCCCGACCTACTCCCGGTGTTCCGCGAGTCGGCATCGAACCGGCGCGCCCACCAGTCACCCGCCCGCCCCAGGTGGTCTTTCGCTTCACCGTTAGGCTCACCGAAGAACACGCCACGCGCGCCTTCGGCGGGGGTGTCCGCTTGCTGCGCTTCGTCTTCTTCTCCAGGTCCCTGACAACCTCTTCGACTTCGGCCGCTGCCCATGCCTCGGGGTTGTGCGCTCGGTGTCCATCACTTCCCCACTGCCCGCTTCCGTGCCGGGCCGTTTCGGGCCAGTGGGCCGCAGGGCCTCGGCCAACCGCTCCAGGTCGAGGCTGGCCGGTCCCGTTTGCCGGCCCCGGGCAACCATCCGGGATACGGCATGCCCGCCCGCTCAGCCAGGGCCGTTTGACTCAGCCCGCCATGCTCTCACTTGCTCAGGACTATGATCTTACTGTCTAGATGCTACCTAATAGTGTAGCACAGGATCACGACCCGTCAAGAGGCAGACTTGCAATGGATCATTTGACGTGGCGCTTGCCCGGTGATAACGTCCCCGCTGTAGCCTCACTCTCCCAGCAGAAGTGTCATGCAGCCCTGTCTAGTGGCCGCACTGGTTGACCTTCGCCTTAATGACCTTACTTCTGATCGGCCTGCCTGTTCCAACGTGGCCCTTTGATGATCCGGATGCTCGAGCAACCCTGAAAGGCATCACGGCCATCAATGTGATCGTAGAGGGCCTGACCCAGGGGCATTTCGAACGCGACGGCCTTAGGAAAGACCAACTCCAGACCGATGTGGGAACTGCGCCTCCGAAAAGCCGGGATCAAGGTCGTGGCTTCGCCATCAGCAGAGACTGGGTGGTCATACCTCTATCTCAACGTTAACGCTGTCAAACATCCCAAGGCTGCCATAACTACGGCTACTCGATCCTTCTCGAATTGCCGTCGCGGGTTGCCCTTCCGCGCAACCCAGGGACTTACCATGTTTCCACCACCTGGAACCTTGGTTTTACTGGGTACAGCGATGCTCAAAGTCTTCAGCATGCGGGATGATGTGGCTGACATGGTGGACAAGTTCATCAACGCCTCCCTCGAACAGAACCCCGAAGCGGTGGGCGCCGTGGCCCGGAGAGGTTCGCCGGATCTCCCGCCCCCGGCCACTCCCCGGACCATGCAACCCGTTGACGTTCTCTGAAAACCGCGTGCTGGCCCCCTATGGTTCGCCCTTTGGCCCGCCGCTAGCCCTGTGAGGCAAACCGTCCACGATGGTCTCGCTCTCGGGGAGGTGGCATCCGCAGCATGCGCGGGCGAACCAGGAACGGTCCGTTTCGAGAAATGCCTTCAGGTCTGCCCAGGCGACCACATACCGCCAACTACGAGGGTCCTGGGGGTTCCCGCCCCGATAGCGGGCCGCCGCCGCAAGACGCCCCGTCTTGATGTAATGCCGCCGGACGGTCCCATCCGTGACCGCCCAGGAAGGCCGCCACCTCCGCGACGTGTAGAATAGCCGGTTCTCCTGCCGCTTCGCCGCCCTATGGTCAGCGGTTCGCATCATGCGCCAGAATTGAAAGTCGGTCATACTCCCGCCCCTCATCGCGCCTTCGGCAAGGGTCGCCTCAAGCGTCTCGGGGATCAGGTATTCCCTCCGATGCCCCCGCCCGTGCGGGATATAGCCGACCGCCCCGAAGTGGCCGGCCTCGGCCAAGGCTTTGATGTGGCCCACGGGAGGTGGTGATACTCCGCGACTTCCTCGAAAGTGTAGATCAATTCCGCCTTGCACCTCGGCTCTGTTTCTGCGTCATGGCTCCAACCTCCCGTCAAAGCGTTTCTTCGCCTCGTGAATCAGTCGCAACCGTTCGGCCCACACCTCGGGCCGGACCGCCGCTACAAGTCCCGCAGGATCGCCACCTCGGGCGGGGTGAGGGGGTCCCGCCCTTCGCCCGGATCGCGTCCGCCTGCCTATCGTCGGCCACAAGAAAGACCGTCTCGCCCAAGACAGCAGACGCCACCTCCAGCGGCTCGGGGCTATCCGTGCAACGGCTCCGGCGGGGTCGCCCCGGACTGTCCCGTTGCATCCTGGGGGTCGGGTCAAGAGCATCATCGCTCACGCCCTGGGGTATTTCTCACGAAACGCCCTCCCTATGGGGGGTATTTGTAGAAACAGAGACCCAAGAAATTCAACCAGTTACATGGGCTATTTCTCAAGGTCATTTCCCATGAGAAACACTGGCCCCGGACTTTCTTCCCCACCGCCTGGAGCCTCACGATACAGCTTTCCCCAGGTGATGGCGGCATCCACGACGCGGTAGGCCGTGGGTTGACTCGCCCCGGTCTGCTTCACCATCTGGGACACCAGGCGCTGTTGCTGTCCACCTCGCTCCCCAAGTCCCGCAGGATGGCCCGGACGCGAGCCGGACTACACAAGACGCCTTCCTCGCCCACGGTATGCAGCAGGCTTTCGAGGACAGCGTTGGCGCGGGCGTTGGGGCTTCCCGTTCCGCAGCTTCCACGAATTCCAGCCGCCGCAGGGTCAGACTCCTCGTGCTTCTTCTGCGGTCAAGGTCATGGCAGTATCCGCCCAGTCGAGGATGACAGACGCCCCCCGAATCCCGTGGCGCGTGTCCTCGGGGCTACCCCAGGTTGCGGTTTCCCGAAGTGGTGGACGACGGGGCCCGCCGGCAGGGGGCTTGCCGAGCAGACCCCCGTCACCCGGTCCGGCACCTTCCGCATGCGCGTGTTGTCGTTCTCGTCCCCGCCCGTGGAGGTGGACAGCGGGTCGAATTACAGGACGGTCGCCTTGGCTTCTCCGATGGCCTCTGCGATGGCGTCCAGATTCCGCCTCGGCCTCCAGGTCCAAGAAACTCCCAGGCTCATTCAGGGTGAGCCCACCAGCAAGGTCGGTCAGCATCGGGCCTCGATCATGCGGGCGAGACGCTTTTGTACCTCGGCCTGCGCGTTCTCTTGCTGGATCACCAGGACGGACTGCGGGGCCGCCAGGCCCGCCATAGGACCCCCAGGAACGGCTTGTTATTTGCCCCCAGGGCAAGGGCCAGCTCCAGGGCTGCGACTTTGCCTGCCCCCCGATGGTCCCGCCAGCAGCGGCCTGGGGGCGGGATGCCGCCGTGATGTCCGCCCCATGAGCGGTAGCCCGGCAAGTAGGTGCTCACCGTCACGCCGCTGATCTTTTGGCCTTGACCCTTCGCCGCAATGTCCTTGCGGGTTTTTTTTATGCACATTCCACTGTCCGCTGGTGAGCTGCACGCAGCACACAACTGTGTGATGTTTTGATTCGCAACCGGTAGCTTCGTGAGGAGGTGGCCGATCGACTTTGACGGAGGACTCATGTTCGATACCACCGGGTACTCCTCGCGCAACATCTCCGCGTCGTGATCGTGGCGTGGTACTGGCTGGTGAACTACTCACCGGACGGTTTCTTCTCCCGCGCCAGCGCGAGGATGATGGCCAAGTGTTCGAGGTTGACGGGGTGGTCCCAGGTTGTCCGATAGTTCGGCCCCGCCACAACCACCATGCCGTTGAACAGAAAGTCAATGGCTGGCTTGCAGGCTTTCCCGCTGGCGTCATCTGCGGTACAGACAGTGGCCCTATCTCGGCGTCGGGGGCATCCGCGTTCGGTTCATGGTGCCAGACGGGACAGTGAAGTGGTAGTGTAGGCCGCCGCTGGGGGGGCGCGCGCCGTTGATTCCCGGTTTGGGGATCGTGATGCCCGCC
>CAVQPC010000005.1:0-13674 GCA_963714585.1 uncultured Methylomirabilota bacterium | reverse complement strand
TTACTCGATATGGCAAGGAACCCCCGCTAGCGGCGCATTGCGACCCCGGAGGGGTGGAAGCGCCCGCCCTTCCGGGGTCACGTGTATCATCCCAACTGGTCCTTCCAATCTGAGGAGGTGTAGCCATTCACGCGATCAGAGCGCTGCACCGCTGGCTCGGGTTCGCGACGGCATTCGTGGCCGGGACGATCCTGGCCGTCATGACGGTCCTGGTGTTCCTCACGGTCATCTACCGCTACTTCCTGCTGGCGCCCATCAGTTGGGGCGAGGAGATGGCCCGCTTCCTCTTCATCGCCGTCTCCATGCTCGGCGCCGCCATCGCCATGAAGGATCGCTCCCACTTCGCCATCACCATCCTGACCGCGAGGTTCCCGGCGCCGCGTGCGGGCCTGGCTGGAGGTGCTCGATCGCCCTGGGCGCCACCAGCCTCTGCTCGGCATCGTGATCGACAAGGGCTGGGGGCTCGCCCTCCTGAACCGGAACCAGGAGTCCCCGGCCCTCGGGGTCCCCATGAGCGTCCCCTACTCGGCCGTGCCGCTGGGCGCCTCGCTGATGCTGATGTTCCTCTGGACTGGATCTGCTCATCAAGTGGCGACGGCGGGTCTCCTGCGCGCGGGCGGCGACGGTCCGGCGATCGGGACTGAGGAGGGGCGACGATGATCTTCCTGCTGCTCTTCGCGCCTTCTGCGGGCTCATGGCCCTCGTCTGTTCCCATCGGGATCTCCATGGGGCTGGCCAGCGCGGCGGCGCTCCTCTACAAGGGCGGCATGCCGCTCACGATCCTCGCCCAGAAGATGTTCACCGGCCTGGACTCCTTCCCGCTCCTGGCCGTGCCCTTCTTCATCCTGGCCGGCCGCTTCATGGAGACGGGCGGAATCTCCGCCCGGCTGGTGCGCTTCGCCAGCGTCCTGGTGGGCCACATCCGGGGCGGGCTCGCCCACGTGGTCATCGTCGCCACGATCTTCTTCTCGGGCGTCTCCGGCTCCTCCGCGGCCGATACCGCCGCCATCGGCTCGATCATGATCCCGTCCATGGTCGAAGCGGGGCTACCCGCGGCCCCTGGCGACCGCCATCGTGGCGGCGGCGGGCGGCATGGGCGTGCAACATTCCCCCGTGCATCATCATGGTCCTCTACGGCATCGCGGCCAACGTCTCGATCGGCTACCTCTTTGCCGCAGGCTTCCTGCCGGGATTCCTCTCCGCGGCTGTCGCTCATGATCATGGTCTACTTCGTGGCCAAGCGGGAGGACCTGCCGAAGGAGGCCAAGGCGTCGCTCCGCGAGATGCTGCAGGCCGCGGTGAGACGCCCTTCCGCCCCTCCTGATGCCCGTCATCATCCTGGGCGGCATCCTGACCGGGGTCTTCACCGCCACCGAATCGGCCGTGATCGCGGTGGTCTACGGCGCCTTCCTCTCCATGGTCGTCTACCGGGAGCTGCACCTCCGGGACATCCCGAAGATCCTGGTGACCTCTGCCAGGCTGACGGGCATGGTCATGCTGGTCGTGGGCATGTCGACGACCTTCGCCTGGATCATCACGGTCGAGCGCGTCCCGCAGATGATCACCGAGACGGTCCTCAGCTTCTCGCCGGGCCCGTGGGCGTTCCTGCTCTTCACCAACGTCCTGATGCTGATCGTGGGCATGTTCATCGACGCCACGCCGGCCATGATCACCTTCACCCCGATCCTCTACCCGATCGCGCAGAAGCTGGGCATCGACCCGGTGCACTTCGGCATCGTGATGGTCACCAATCTGGGCGTCGGCTTCGTCACGCCCCCGGTCGGGATCGTGCCTGTATGTGGCCATCGGCCATCGGCGAGATCACGATCGACAAGGTGATCAAGCCGCTCCTCCCCTTCATCGCCGTGATGATCGTGGCCCTGATCCTGATCACCTACTGGCCCGGCATGACCCTCTTCATCCCGCGGCTGCTGGGATACAAAGGATAACTCCGCGATCCGCCCCCTCACCCCGTCGAGCGATCTTCTCCGGCTGAGTCGGTCGGTCTGACGATTCTCCTTGATTGTTCCGTTGCGGTTCGGTAGAGAAGCCTCAGTACCAGCCGCAGGGGGGAAATCGAGCAAGCTAATCGCACGAATCGACGGGGCCAGCACCGACCTCGCAGCGGGAGGGAATGTCATGGGTGGGCGCACCGGCACTTGGCTGAAGGCGGCCGGAAGATCCATCGGCACGACGTGTCTCCTGCTCCTGCTCTCCTCTTCTTCTCTTCTCCCCGCATTCGCCGCAGAACCTCCGGATCCTCAGATCATAGCGTTCAGCCCCCAGGGGACCGCCAAGCGCGTCCGGCAGGTGACCGCCCGCTTCTCCGAGCCGATGGTCCCCCTGGGCGATCCGCGCGTTCTCGCCAGCCCATTCGAGATCACATGCCCCGAGCCAGGGACGGCCCGCTGGATGGACAGCCGGAATTGGGTCTACGATTTCTCCCGGGATCTGCCGGCCGGCGTCAGATGCACCTTCCGGATCGCCTCCGGCCTGACGAGCCTGGCCGGCAAACCCGTCGCCGGGCAGCAGGAGTTCGCCTTTTCGACGGGCGGGCCGGCCATTCGATCCTCGATCCCCCGGGAAGGGAACGAGGGCATCAGCGAAGACCAGGCCTTCCTGCTCATCCTGGACGCCGAACCCACGGAGGAGTCCCTCCTGCAACACGTCGGCTTCTCGATCGAAGGCCTCGCCGAGCGGGTCGGCGTTCGTCTCGTCACCGGGAAGACGCGGGAGGAGATCGTCGAGGCGTATTTCCACCCGTCCGCTCCCCAGAACATCGTCGTCCTTCAGGCCAGGCAACAGTTCCCCAACGGGGCAAGGGTGAACCTCATCTGGGGACGGGGGGTGGCAGCCCAAAGCGGCGTCGCCACCGACCAGGATCAGGTCCTCCCCTTCAAGGTCCGGCCCCCCTTCACGGCCCAGTTTTCCTGCGAGCGGGAGAACCGCCAGGCCGGCTGCATCCCCGTGACGCCCATGACCCTCGAATTCTCCGCGCCGGTATTGTTGGACCAGGCTAGCCGGATTGTCATCGCGGGACCCGCTGGTCGCCGCTGGACCCCCAAGACCCGGGCCACCGAGACGCCCTTCGTCCAGTCCGTCCTTTTCGAAGGCCCTTTCCCCGAGGAGGCGACCTTCCAGGTCCAACTCCCCCAAGGGATGAAGGACGACGCTGGTCGGCCGCTGACGAACGAGAGCCAGTTCCCTCTTTCCGTGCGGACCGAGCCCTTCCCGCCCCTGGCCAAGTTCTCGGCTCGATTCGGCATCGTGGAATGGAAAGCGGACCCCGCACTGCCGGTCACGCTCCGGAACCTCGAGCCGCAGGTGAAAGCCAGGCTCCTGCGGGTGGACAAGCAGTCGCCCACCGGAGTCACCGGAACGCTCCAGGACCTGCTGGAGCGGGTCAAGGGGAAGATCTTTCGGGTGTCGCCCGAGCAGAGCAAAGAGCTTCTCCCCTGGCTCCGGAGGGTTGCCAGCGCACGGCGTGACTTTTCCGTCTTCGGCCCGGCGGACCGTACGCTCCCCATGAAAGAGTTCATGCTTCCCAAGCCGCTGGGGGCGAAGGCTTTCGAGGTCATCGGGATCCCGCTGGCGGCTCCGGGTCTCTACGTCGTGGAACTGGAGAGCGCACGGCTCGGGGCCTCGCTCCTGGGCGCACCGCGACCCATGTACGTGCCGGCGGCAGCCCTGGTGACGAATCTCGCGGTGCACTTCAAGTGGGGACGCGAGGGCTCTCTCGTGTGGGTGACGACGCTCGATTCGGGCGAGCCCGTACGGTCCGCGACCGTCATGGTGCAGGATTGTCAGGGCGCGCTCCTCTGGAAGGGGCAGACGGATCGCCAGGGAATCGCCCGCCCGGAGAAGCTCCCGGGCCGGAGGGATGTCGCACAATGCCGGTATTTCCAGCAGTCGCCGGTCGACCTGTACGACTATCCCCAGATCCAGGCCCTGCAGGGCTTGGATCACGGCCTCTTCGTCACCGCCCAGACCGTGGACGATCTGAGCTTCGTGCATTCGACCTGGACCCGCGGCATCGAGTCCTGGCGGTTCCGCCTTCCATCGGAAAGTTACCTGGGACCAGCGATTGCCCACACGATCCTCGACCGGTCGCTCTTCCGCGCCGGGGAGACCGTGCACATGAAGCACCTGCTCCGGCGTGAGACGCTGGCGGGGTTCTCGGCGGTCCCCGGGGAAGACCGGCCGGTAGCGCTCTCGATCCGCCATCTCGGAAGCGACCAGCAATACGAGCTACCGCTCGCCTGGGATGGCAGCGGCACCGCCGAGACCACGTGGTCGATCCCGAAGGACGCCAAGCTGGGCACCTATGAGGTGCTGATGCTGGAGAAGTCAACCGGTCAGGGCTACAGGCGCCAGTGGATTTCTGGCACGTTCCGGGTCGAGGAGTTCCGCGTGGCCCTGATGCGAGGGGCGATTCGCCTGCCGGCCGAGCCTCTTGTGGCGGTCTCGGAGTTTCCCGCCGACCTGAGCCTCCAGTACCTGGCGGGGGGCGGCGCAAGGAATTCCCCCGTGACGCTTCGCACGCAGATCAGGCCGAGGGGAGTCTCCCCACCCGAAGGGTTCGAGCAATTCACCTTCGCCAATGGCGCCCTCCAGGAAGGGATCACCCGTGGGGGCGTCGGGCTTTGGGACGAGTGGGGAGGCGAGGACGTAGAGGAAGGGGTGGAGGCTGTCGCGCTCCCGCCCGCGGGAAGCCGCCCGGCCATCCACCAGCGCGAGGGTCTCACCCTGGACGCCGCTGGCACGGCTCGCGCCACCATCTCCCGCCTGCCGAGGGTGACCACCCCCCAGGAGATCCTGGCCGAGATGGAGTTCCGCGACCCGAACGGCGAGGTGCGGACCGTCTCCGCGACCGTGCCGCTCTGGCCCGCGGAGTGGCTCGTCGGGATCAAGCCGGACTCCTGGGTGGCCTCGCGGAACAGTCTGAAGGCCCAGGTCGCCGTCGTGGATGTCGCGCGGCGACCGGTCCCGGGGGCAGCAGTGCAGGTCGCCATCCTGGAGCGGAAAACGTACTCCAGCCGGAAGCGTCTGGTGGGCGGCTTCTATGCTTACGAGCACGTGGAGGAAGTGCGCCGGATCGGCGAGCTGTGCCGGGGGGTGACCGACGCGAAGGGGCGGCTCTTCTGCGAGGGGAAGCCGCCGGCCGAAGGAAACCTCGTCCTCCAGGCGTCGGCTACGGACCGGGTCGGCAACGCGAGCGCGGCGCACCAGGACGTCTGGGTGGCAGGCTCCGAGGAGTGGTGGTTCAATGTTCAAGACCATGATCGCATGGACCTGCTGCCGGAGAAGCCCCGCTACGAGCCGGGGGAGACGGCCCGGCTCCAGGTCCGGATGCCCTTCCGGGAGGCGACGGGGCTCGTCACGGTCGAGCGCGAGGGAGTCTCGGAAGCGTTCGTCATCCCCCTCTCGGGGAAGGAGCCGGTGATCGAGATCCCGGTCATGGGGGCGTACGCTCCCAATGTCTTCGTCTCGGTTCTCGCCGTGCGCGGGCGGGCGGGCGGCGTGCAGCCCACGGCGCTGGTCGACCTGGGGCGCCCCGCCTTCAAGCTGGGCATCGCCGAGATCCGCGTCGGCTGGCGGGCCCGCGAACTGAAGGTGACGGTGTCCCCGGAACAAGCGGTCTACCGCATCCGTGAGAAGGCCAGGCTGAAGGTTGTGGTCCGGAAGGTGGACGGGTCGCCCCCTCCGGCCGGCAGCGAGGTGGCCGTGGCTGCGGTGGACGAGGGTCTCCTCGACCTCGCGCCCAATCGGAGCTGGAACCTGTTGGACGCGATGATGCGGCGGCGGGGAGAGGGGGTCCAGACCGCCACGGCCCAACTGCAGGTGGTCGGAAAACGGCACTACGGCCTCAAGGCCCTTCCCCAGGGCGGCGGCGGCGGCCGGCAGGTCACGCGCGAGCTCTTCGACACGCTCCTCTTCTGGAAGGGGCGCGTGCCCTTGGACGCTCGAGGGGAAGCCGCGGTCGAGATCCCCCTCAACGACTCCCTCACCAGCTTCCGGATCGTGGCCGTGGCCACCGGCAGCCTGGATCTCTTCGGCACCGGCGAGGCCACGATCCGTTCCACGCAGGACCTCATGGTCCTGGCGGGCCTCCCGCCCCTCGTGCGTGAGGGCGACCGGTACCACTCCGAATTCACGGTCCGGAATCTCACGGATCGCCCGATGGACGTCCGGGTCCAGGGCCAGGTGGAGGGACTCCCCGCTCGCCTCGAGGCGCAGGCCGTCACCCTCTCGCCCGGCGCGGCGAAGGTCGTCGGGTGGGAGATCTCGGTCCCAGTGGGCGCCCGGACATTGAAATACGAGGTGCAGGCCGAGGAGCCTGGCGGCGCAAGGGATCGGGTGCGGGTAACACAGCAGGTCCGGGAGGCTGTGCCGGTCCGGACGTACCAGGCCACGCTCGCCCGCTGGGAACAACCCCTGCGCCAGCCCGTCGCGCGTCCGGCCGACGCCCTCCCGGGCCGTGGGGGCGTCGAGGTCGCCGTCGGCGCCACGCTCACCGACGGCCTCGTGGGCGTCAAGGAAAGCATGAGCCGCTACCCGTACACCTGCCTGGAGCAGTTGGTGTCGCAAGCCGTGGCGCTCCGCGACGAGGGGCGGTGGAGGGCCCTCGCCGACAGGCTCCCCGCCTACCTGGACGCGGACGGCCTCCTCAAGTACTTCCCGCAGATGTCCCTTGGAAGCGAGGTCCTGACGACATACGTCCTCGCCGTGATTCACGAATCCGGCTGGACCATCCCGGGGGAGATCCTGCGGCGGATGCAGACCGGGCTCCGGCGCTTCGTGGAGGGGGCCGTCCTGCGGCGGTCCGCTCTGCCGACGGTGGACCTCTCTCTCCGGAAGCTGGCCGCCTTGGAGGCCCTGTCCCGCTACGGGCAGGCCGAGCCCAGGCTTCTTGGCAGCATCACGATCGAGCCCAACCTCTGGCCGACCTCCGGTGTCCTCGACTGGTGGAACCTTCTGCACCGGCTGCCCGGGATTCCGGGCCGCGACGCGCGATCGCGTGAGGCCGAGCAGATCATCCGTGCCCGCCTGAACCTGCAGGGCACGACAATGGGCTTCTCCACCGAGCACTCCGATGCGCTCTGGTGGCTGATGGTCTCGCCCGACGTGAACGCCGTGCGGCTGATCCTGCACCTCCTGGAGACCAATCAGTGGCGCGACGACCTCCCGCGGATCCTGCGGGGGACCCTCGCCCGCCAGCACCGGGGGGCCTGGGATCTCACGATCGCCAACGCCTGGGGCGCCCTGGCCGTCGAGAAGTTCTCGCGGGCCTTCGAGACGACGCCGGTCGCCGGCCTGACCACCGCCTCGCTGGCGGGGGTCACGGGATCGCTCGACTGGGCACAGGTCCCCAGGGGCAAGACGCTGGTACTCCCCTGGCCCCCGACTGGCGAAGATCTCCTGGTGAATCACGAAGGCAGCGGGAACCCCTGGGTCACTCTGGAGACGCTGGCGGCAATTCCCCTCAAAGCCGCACTCGGGAGCGGCTACCGCATCACACGGATCCTGACACCGATCGAGCAGCGCCAGCCCGGTCTCTGGAGCCGTGGCGATCTGCTGCGGGTGCGTCTCAGCGTCGAGGCGCAGAGCGATATGACCTGGGTCGTGGTGAGCGACCCGATCCCGGCCGGCGCCTCCCACCTCGGGACCGGCCTCGGCGGCGACTCCCGGCTCGCCGTGCAGGGAGAGAAGCTGGAGGGCTGGGCGTATCCTGCATTCGAGGAGCGGTCCTTCGAAGCCTTCCGGGCCTACTACGAGTACGTCCCCAAGGGGACGTTCAGCCTGGAGTACACGATCCGGCTCAACCAGAGCGGCCGCTTCCAGCTCCCCACCACGCGGGTCGAGGCCCTCTATGCCCCGGAGATGTTCGGGGAGCTGCCCAATGCGTCGCTGGAGGTCTTGCCGTGATCCGCTGGGCGTGCGTCGTCACCCTTCTCGGCGCGGCCGTTCTCGCCTGCCTGGTATGGGGGACGCCTCCCCCGGCGGTCCCCACCTTCCAGGCCGTGCGCGCCTCCTATCGACCCTCCGACCTGCAACTGCTCGATCGACACGGTGCGCTCCTGCACGAGCTGCGGATTGACGAGACGGCCCGCCGGCTCGCCTGGACCGCCCTCGCGGACATCTCCCCCGCCCTGAAGGATGCGGTCATCGCCTCCGAGGACCGGCGCTTCTTCCGCCATGGCGGCGTGGATGTGAAGGCCGTGGCGGCCGCCCTGCTTCACTGGATGAGCGGCGGGTCGCGGCGGGGCGCCAGCACCATCACGATGCAGGTCGCCACGCTGCTCGACGCCCGGCTACGACGCGGCGGCGCGCCGCGGACACTCTCCCAGAAGTGGCGGCAAATGCGGCGGGCCTGGGCGCTCGAAGGGCGCTGGTCCAAGGCGGAGATCCTGGAGGCCTATCTCAACCGCGTGACCTTCCGGGGCGAGTTGCAAGGGGTCGCGGCCGCCTCGAGCATCCTCTTCGGGAAAGCGCCGCACGGGATCACGGATGCCGAGGCCGCCGTCCTGGCCGCCCTCATCCGCGGCCCCAATGCGGGGCCCGCGGCCGTGGGCCGGCGAGTGATGGCGCTGCTGAAGGCTCTGGGGAAGTCGATCGGCGACGAAGAGATCGCGGGGGCCCTGGCGCGCAGCTTGGAGATCCCGTCTGGCGAGGGTCCGCGCGTGGCCCTGGCACCCCACGTCGCGCGACGACTGCTCGGGCCCGTGGGCGAGTCCTCGGCCGCTGTTCAGCCAGTCCGCTCCACCCTCGATGGGGCGCTCCAACGCTTCGCCGCGGACGTCATGAGACGTCACCTCCTGGCCGCCAGGGACCGGAACGTCCAGGACGGAGCGCTCCTCGTGGTGGACAATGCCACCGGGGATGTCCTGGCCTACGTCGGGGGAAGCGGCGATCTTTCCAGTGCTGCCTTCGTGGACGGGGTCCGGGCGAGACGGCAGGCCGGATCGGCCCTGAAGCCGTTCCTGTACGGTCTGGCCCTGGAGCGCCGCCTCGTGACACCGGCCTCGCTCCTCGAGGACATGCCGCTGGATCTGTCGGTCGCAGGAGGTCTCTTCCGGCCGAAAAATTACGACGAGCGGTTCCGGGGGCTGGTCACGGTGCGGACGGCGCTCGCCGGGTCGGTGAACGTGCCGGCAGTCAGGACCCTCGATCTGGTGGGCCTGGAGACCTTTGTGGCGCAGCTCCGGCGCCTGGGATTCGATGGGCTCACGGAGTCCGGGGAGTACTATGGGCCCTCCCTGGCCCTGGGCTCCGCCGACGTGAGCCTCTGGGAGCTGGTGAACGCCTACCGGACGCTGGCCAATGGCGGGGTCTGGAGTCCGATTCGCTTGGCGCCCGAAGCCAGACAGGCCCCTGTCCATCGCCGCCTCTATTCCACGGCGACCGCCTTCCTCGTCTCGAACATTCTGGCGGACCGCGAGAGTCGCAGCCTGACCTTCGGCCTGGAGAACCCACTCGCCACGCCCTTCTGGAGCGCGGTGAAGACCGGTACCAGCAAAGAGATGCGGGATAACTGGTGCGTCGGCTACTCGCGGCGGTACACCGTGGGGGTGTGGGTGGGAAACTTCTCCGGGGAGCCGATGCGGGACGTGAGCGGCGTCACCGGTGCGGCTCCGATCTGGTCAGAGGTCATGGCCTGGCTGCATCGGTGGGTGCCGAGCACGCCGCCACCGCCTCCAGCCGGCGTCCGCGCCGAATCGGTGAGATTCGCCCGCGGGATCGAACCGGAGCGGGTGGAATGGTTCCTCGAAGGGACGGAGCCGCAGACGGACACCGCGACCTTGCTGGCGGGCCAGGTGCGGATCCTCACTCCGACGCAGGGCGTCGTGATCGCTTTCGACCCGGACATCCCTCCCTCGCGGCAGCGGGTCCTCTTCGAGGCGCAGGCAGATCGCCGGATCCTCCGGTGGGTCCTGGATGGAGCGGACCTCGGCCCCACCGCCGGCGTCTTCATGTGGGAACCCCGGCCGGGATCGCATACCCTTTCCCTCGTGGACGAGGGAGAGCGCCCGCTCGACGCCGTGACCTTCGAGGTGCGCGGCGCGGCTGCCACGGCAGGGAATTGATCTCCGGGTCGGGGGGAGATCAACTCCTTCCCGCCTCACCGCACTCCGGGCGCTCGCGAGGAATCCGTCGCCACAGGAGATTTCTCCGGCGGGTGCAGTTCCACCCGAAGCGTGATTCCCCGAGCGTCGCCAGGCTGAATCGCTCCCACCCCGACGACCCGTCTGGCAATGGTCTGTCCCCGTTGATCGCGAACCTCAACGAGCACGGAGTACTCCCAGGTGCCCTCTGTCTCAGGGTGTCGGATGATGCCCTCGACCATCAGGGGACAGATCGCCGTCTGTTCGGACGGCCGCGTCATGACGGCATCGAAATGGAGCCGACGCTTACAAGCCGGACAGCTTATGGCGCTCCGCAGGATCTGCTCCCCGCAGTGAGGGCAATTCCAGACTTCACCCAGCACTCCCATGGACGCCTACCGGTTGGGCGAGTTGCCGCGGTCTCTGGAAGGGAGGTCCTGGAGTTCCCCCTCTTTCCAGCCGAACTCGACGTTGCCGCGCATCTTCGACCCCGCGACCACCGTCAGGCTCCCGGCCTTCAGATCGCCGACGAGACTGCCGGACTCCTTGAATTCGACGCGCGAGGCGGCCACGATCTTTCCGCGGACCTCGCCGCTCACGAATACGGTGTCTGCGCTCACGTCTCCCTCGATCGAAGCGCCCGGTTCGACCCTGAATTCCCCCTTGACGCTCACGGTGCCCTTGAACCGGCCGGCGACGCGGACATTGCCTGTCCCCTCGATCTTCCCCTCGATCGTCAGCCCCGTGGCCACCAGCGACTCGGCCGCCTTGGACTGCAGGGACGCCGTGGCCGGCTCCTCCGCGCGGCGCGCGTGCGGGGGGACAGGCGGGGCCACAGTCTCCTTGGGTTGATCGGCTCTTGGCTCGGGCTTCGCATCCAGCAGATCGTCCTTCCGCGGCTGTTGTTGCTGAAAGAATGCCATCTGTCGCCCTCCTCAGTTTGCGGGCCACCTGCATCCGATAAAACGCCCCGGGCCTCGCCTGTCGCCAAACAGACCTGCCCATTCTCCCAGGTTCGCAACTTCCGTGCCGAGGGGGTTTCGGAGATGGTTCGAGCCTCAATCCGTGGGAAATCCAGCGATTCTGGTCGGCGGAGCCCCCTTGACCAGGCTGGGCATCCCGCATGTTCCCGTGGAAAAGTGTAAGAGTTACCCTCCGGAAATTCCACTCATCCTCCGCCTGCCCGACTCATCCGCCTGATATCGCCTGAACGGCTCGACAATCCCACGGTTCGGAGGGGCCATGGATCCGAATCCGTGGAGTGCGGCGAGCGGGCTGAAGCGGACGAGTTCACGAACGATCTGGCGCGAGCCCGGCCCCCCTTCGGGGCCTTGGTACTTGATCCAGATATGCGGGGCAGCGACGGTGTACCACATGTGCATCTTCGGCATGAGGAGGTCGGCAACCAGCCCGGCGACGCCGCTGGGCGCCAGCTCCACCTTGTAACACTCGAAGCTCCCCGCCGGCACGGTCACCCGCTGCCGGCCGACGATCTTGGCCAGCATCCCTATCGTCTTCCCTCCCATGGTGAGCAGCACGAATCGCATCTGCTGGCCGGGCTGGTCGGGCAACCCGCGCAATTCCGTGGCCAGGATCTCAGCGCCGATGGCATGTGGCGGGAGCGAGACGCTCTGCGATTCCGTGTCTCCCGTGCGGGCGTTCCTGGTGGTGATCCGACCCGTGCCGGTCGTGTAGTCCAGCTCGCGCTGCTGGACCTGCAGCAGTTGGCCGGACAGGTCCCGGACATCCCGCGTGGAGGAGAATTGCGTGTCCCGGGGGGAGACGTCCAATAGCATGTGGACGGTCCACCTGGTCGGCGTCTGGGTCCCCATGATGCCCTTCCCGTCCTCCTCGACCCGGACAGTCGTTCGTCCATCCTGGGACGTCTTGTCAAGCGTCCAGTCCAACCGCCAGAGTTCTGTGCCCGTCTCGGCATCGCGTGCCATGTACTCTCCCCGCTCGATCGACGCCATGGGCGGCAGAAGGAATGGCTCACCCGCCCAGGCAGGCCCGGGGGCCCAGAGGGCAACCAGGGCCAGGCACACCGCTTGCTTCAGGTTCTCCATCCCGTTCGAACACCCGATGCGAAACATCCAGATCCCCCCCTTCCATATCTCCTGCATGAAGCGGTAGAATCGCCCGAGGCCGATGAGGCTGTCAAGCAAAACGGCCAGGCGGTCTGGGGAAGCGGATGATGCTGGTGAGACCGTGGCGCTGCAGACGAATTGCCCCCGGCGTGAAGCCAGATCCATCTCTTCAGCCCATCCAGACATCCTCCGTCTTTCGTGCTTCCCATTTCCCCAACTTTTCGGTATGTTCTTATAGACTGCGGAATGAGAGCGGCTGTGGCTGAATCTTGGCATGGGACGCAAAGGGAGGCACAGAGCGATGGCAAATGTTCCGAAGTTCGAGGTCATCAAGGGCTGGGAGAAGCTTCCGGCAGGGTATACCCACAAGGATGTGGATGGCGTGGCGGTGGATTCGCGGGACCGGGTGTACCTGCTCACCCGGGGCGATGCCCGCGTGATCGTATACGAGCGGGACGGAAGCTTCGTTGCCTCGTGGGGGGAGAACATCTTCACCCCGCGCACTCACGGCATCGCCATCGGCCCCGACGACCAGGTTTACACCGCGGATGACGGTGACCACACCATCCGGAAGTTCACCCCCGAAGGCAAGCAGTTGATGCTGATCGGGAACCCGGGGAAGGCCTCGGACACGGGGTACGATGGCAAGAGCCTGAATAGCATCACGCACGGCGGCCCACCCTTCAACCGCCCCACGGACGTCGCCATCGCCCCGAACGGCGACCTGTACGTGTCCGACGGCTACGGGAACGCGCGGGTTCATCGCTTCACGGCCGACGGCAAGTGGGTCCAGTCCTGGGGAGAGCCCGGCACCGGTCCGGGCCAGTTCCACCTTCCGCACGCGGTTCAGGTCACCCCCGACAACCGCGTGATGGTCGCCGACCGGGAGAACGACCGCATCCAGTTCTTCAGCCCGGACGGGAAGTACCTCGACCAGTGGACCCACGTGCAGCGCCCCACGGACATCTATATCGACCGGGACGGGCTGGTCTATGTCTCCGAGTTGTGGTGGCGGGTGGGCCAGGCCTCCTTCGTCCACGGGCCGATCAAGTACGATCTCCCCGGGCGCGTCAGCGTCCTCGACCTGCAGGGGAACGTCCTCCTCCGCTGGACCAGCGCCGACCGCTGTGCGCCGGGGAACTTCATCGCCCCCCACACGCTCTGCGTGGACTCCCGCGGGGACCTCTACGTGGGAGAGGTGACCCACACCTTTGCCGTCAAGAACGACCTGGTTCCCCCGGACGCCCACACCTTCCAGAAGTTTGCACGGCGCTAGGGGCCGGGCCCCGGGCCCTCGCAAAGGGCCCGGGGCCCGACGTTTCCGGGGGCATACGACAAAACTCGGCTGGCAATCGGAAACGACCCCCACCACCGGGGAATCGGGTCTCAACCAAGGAGGCCAGCCATGTCCTCCTGCGTAAAGAACGTGCGGGAGTTCCGCCGGCAGGAGAGGGGCCTCGGCTGAGTCGCCCCGGCTCGCAACC
>CAVQPC010000004.1:0-11928 GCA_963714585.1 uncultured Methylomirabilota bacterium | reverse complement strand
CTACGGGCACACCATGTCGTCCAACTACAACGCGCGACCCCGGGCACCGGAGGTCCTGGTGCACGGCGACCGTTACTTCGTGGTGCGTGAGCGCGAGACATACGAGGACCTGATCCGCGGCGAGCACACGCCGGACGAGTTGGGGTGAATCCGATCGGCCGGGTCGCCGAGGGGCTTTCGGCGCGGCCGAACGTGAGCGGAGCGGGGGAGCAACGCAGGCACGTGGGAGGTGCGGCCATGGCAAAGCGGATGTTTCAGGGTTCCATCGTGGCACTGGTGACGCCGTTCCGGGACGGCAAGGTGGATGAGGCCGCGCTGAAGCAACTGGTGGAGTTCCAGATCGCCGGCGGGACCGACGCCATCGTGCCCTGCGGGACCACGGGCGAGTCCCCGACGCTGGACCACGACGAGCACAGGCGGGTCATCGATCTGGTGATTCAGGCAGTCCACAAGCGCGTGCCGGTGATCGCCGGCACCGGCTCCAACAGCACGGCCGAGGCCATCAGCCTCACCCGGCATGCGAGCGAGTCGGGGGCCGACGCCGCGCTGATCGTCCTCCCGTACTACAACAAGCCCACGCAGAAGGGGCTGATCGAGCACTGCCGGGCCATCGCCGACGCCGTGGACCTGCCCCTCATTCTCTATAACATTCCTGGCCGGACCGGCGTGAACATGCTGCCCGAGACCCTGGCCCAGCTCGCCGACCATCCCCACATCGTCGGAGTGAAAGAGGCGACGGGAAACCTGGAGCAGATGACCCAGGACATCGTCCTCTGCGGCGACAAGCTCAGCTTCCTGTCGGGCGACGACACCCTCACGCTGCCCCTGATGTCGGTGGGCGGCCGGGGGATCATCTCCGTCGTGGCCAACATCGTCCCCCGGGATGTGGCCGACATGACCCATGCGTTCCTCAACGGGGACTGGAAGCGCGCCCGGGAGCTCCACCTGAAGCTCTTCCCCCTCTCCCAGGCCATGTTCATCGAGACCAACCCCATTCCCGTGAAGACCGCCCTCGCCATGATGGGCAAGGTCCGGGAGGAGTTCCGCCTGCCGCTGTGCCCGATGACCGAGGCCAACCGGAAGAAGCTGGAAGCCGCCCTCCGCCAGTATGGGGTGCTCGCGTGACACCGGGGCACGGCACCGTCACACCGAGCCGGCATCGACCGGGCGGGGCAAGGACATGGCTCCGCCCGGCGGGGATAGACATGCAACCTCAACGCGCACATGGGAGGCAGGATCGTGATTAAGGCCGTCGTCGCCGGGGCGGCGGGGCGAATGGGCAGGCGCTTGATCGCCCTGCTGCGGGAGAGCGGGAAGTTCCAGGTCGTCGGGGCGGTGGAACGGAAGGACCACGTGGATCTGGGTCGCGATGCGGGCGAGGTCGCCGGCACCGGCCCGATCGGCGTGGCCATCGGGGACGCCGTGGAGAAGGCCCTGGCCGGGGCGGAGGTCCTGCTGGACTTCACCGCGCCCGGTGCGGCCATGCACGACCTCGAGGCGGCCAGCCGCGCCGGGGTCGCCGTGGTGCTGGGGACCACCGGCCTCAGCGAGGCGGACCTCAAGCGGGCGCGGGAGCTGTGCACGCGAATCCCCTGCGTCCAGTCCCCCAACATGAGCGTGGGGGTGAACGTGCTCTACGGAGTGCTGGCAGAGGTGGCCCGGACGCTGGGCGATGGCTACGATATCGAAGTCATCGAGGCCCACCACCACTTCAAGAAGGACGCGCCCAGCGGGACGGCCGAGCGGATGGCCCAGGTCCTGGCGCAGGCGCTGGGGCGTGATCTGAACCAGGCAGGCGTGTACGGACGTCACGGCATGGTCGGGGAGCGGAAGCCCGGGGAGATCGGTGTCCATGCCATCCGGGCCGGCGACATCGTGGGAGAGCACACGATCCTCTTCGGCGGAATGGGCGAGCGGATCGAGATCACCCATCGGGCGCAGAGCCGGGACAACTTCGCCTACGGGGCGCATCCGGGCTGCGGGCTGGGTCGTGGGGAAGCCGCCGGGCCTGTATGAGTTTCTGGACGTGCTGGGGTTGAGGAAGAAGAAGTAAGGCACAGGGCACGAGCACAGGGAAAATGGCACAGGGCTAGGGCAGAAGGCAGCGGGCGGGGTCGCTGCCGAATCTGGAAGGAAGGAGACGCGAGCGAATGGACGGCTATGCGCAGGCACAGCGGCTTCAGGCGCTTCCTCCCTACGTCTTCGCCGAGCTGGACCGGATGAAGCAGGAGCAGGTGAAGAAGGGGGTGGACATCATCAGCCTGGGGATCGGGGACCCGGATCTCCCCACCCCTCCGCACATCGTGGAGGCCCTGGCCAAGGCCGCGGCCGATCCGAAGAACCACCAGTATCCCTCGTACGAGGGCATGCTGAGCTTCCGGCAGGCCGTGGCCGACTGGTACCGGTCCCGCTTCGGCGTCTCCTTGGATCCGGTGAGCGAGGTCCTCACCCTGATCGGGTCGAAGGAAGGGGTCGGCCACCTGCCGCTCGCCTTCGTGAACCCGGGAGACGTCGTGCTGGTGCCGGATCCCGCCTATCCGGTCTACCAGTCGGGCACGCTCTTTGCCGGCGGGACGACCTACGCCATGCCGCTTGCGCGCGAGCGGGGCTTCCTCCCCGATCTGGACGCCATCCCGCCCGCCGTCCTCGCGCGGGCGAAGATCCTCTGGCTGAACTACCCCAACAATCCCACGGGGGCGGTGGCGCCGAAGGCGTTTCTGGCCAGGGCCGTGGAGTTCGCGCGGCGACACCGCCTGATCCTGGCCCACGATGCGCCCTACTCGGAGCTGGCCTTCGACGGCTATCGCCCCGAGAGCGTGCTGAGCGTGGAAGGCGCCAAGGAAGTGGCCGTCGAGTTCCACTCCGTCTCGAAGACCTACAGCATGACAGGCTGGCGTCTGGGGTTCGCCGTGGGGAACGCGGCGATCCTGGCAGGCCTGGGACGGGTCAAGCAGAACCTGGACTCCGGCGTTTTCCAGGCGGTGCAGTACGCAGGCATCGCGGCCCTGACCGGGTCCCAGCAGTGCGTGGCGGACAACTGCCGGATCTACCAGGAGCGGCGCGACGTGTTGGTGAACGGCCTCCGCGAGATGGGATTCGAGATCCCCCCGCCCAAGGCCACCTTCTACCTCTGGGTGCCGGTGCCCAAGGGCTTCGACTCCACCAGCTTCACGCGCGAGCTCATGCTGAAGGCGGGCGTCGTCGTGACACCCGGGAACGGCTTCGGGGCGGCAGGAGAAGGCTACGTCCGCGCCACCTTCACCGTGGGTGTGGATCGCCTGCGCGAGGTGGTGGAGCGACTGAAGAAGCTGGGCATCCGGGGGACAAACTAGAAGCGTTCGGCCGTTCGACTGTTCAGCCGTTCGAGGAGTACCGCCGAACCGCCGAACCGCCGAACCGCCGAACGGGCGAATGGGCATGCCTGATCGCCTTATCATCCAGGGAATCCAATTCTACGGATACCACGGGATCCACGCGGAAGAGCGGAAGCTCGGCCAGCTCTTCCAGGCGGACGTAGAGCTGCGCCTGGACCTACGCGAGGCAGGCCGACGGGACGATCTCCGGGCCAGCGTGGACTATGGGCAGGTGAGCGAAGCCGTGATGGAGGTCGGCACGCGCGATCCGTGCAAGCTCCTCGAGAGGCTGGCCGAACGGATCGCGGCGATCCTCCTGGAACGGTTTCGCATCGAGCAGGTCACCGTCCGGGTCACGAAACCTCATCCACCGTTGTCCAACGTGATCGGTGGCGTCTCCGTGGAGATCACGCGTCCGTGACGGCCCAGGCGTTCATCGGGATCGGCTCGAACCTCGGCGATCGCCAGACGAACTGCCAGAAGGCCCTGGACCGCCTGGGCCGCTTGCCGACGACCGAGGTCATCCGGATTTCTCCCTTCATTGAAACTGCACCCGCAGAGGGGGTCACGGGCGGGCCCTTCCTGAATGGGGTGGCAGAGGTCACCACGGGTCTTCCTCCCCGTCAACTCCTGGATAACCTTCGGACCATCGAAGTCGCGCTCGGGCGCGAGGCGGAGCACGCCCGAGATCGCGCCCGGACCATCGATCTGGATCTTCTCCTGTACGGCGACCTCGTGCTGAACGAGGACGATCTCATCATTCCGCATCCGCGGATGGCGGGGCGCCGGTTTGTGCTGGAGCCTCTGGCTTCAATCGCGCCCACGATCCGTCATCCCGTGCTCCTATCGACGGCCGAGGAGCTGTTACGACGCCTCGGCCACCCGAAGCCCAGAGAAGAGTCGGAGGCGTGACGATGAAGGAGATCGCGACTCCATCGCGCTACATCGTGGTGGAGGGGCCCATCGGGGTGGGGAAGACGAGCCTGGTGGAAGGACTCGCGGAACGTCTGAAGGCGCGAATGCTCCTGGAAGTGGCGGACGATAACCCGTTCTTGGCGGACTTCTACAAAGACCCGCGGCGCTATGCCTTCCAGACCCAGTTGTGGTTCCTGCTGAACCGGTTCCGGCAGCAACAGGAGCTGGCGCAGGTCGACCTCTTTCGCCAGACGCTCATCACCGACTACTTCTTCGCCAAGGACAAGATCTTTGCCTATCTCACCCTCGAGGACCACGAGCTGGCCCTCTACGAACGCGTCCACTCCCTCCTCCAGGTGCAGGTGCCGTGGCCGGATCTGGTCATCTTCCTCCAGGCGAGCACCGAGGCGCTCCTGCAGCGGATCGCCCACCGGGGGAAGCCCTACGAGCGGGAGATCGACCGGAAGTACCTGGAGGAGCTGAACGCCGCCTACACCCATTTCTTCTTCCACTACACGGCCTCTGCGCTCCTGGTTGTCAACACCAGCGAGATCGACTTCGTGAACCGGCCCGAGGACTTCGAGGACCTCATCAAGACGATCGGCCAGACACGGGCGGGCACCCAGTACTATGTTCCGCTGGGATCCCGAAAGTAGAGGGCGGGGGCGAGGCGGCGGTCGAGCAGGCAGCATGCAGACCATCCAGTTTCCCATGCAGATGCAGCGGACGGCGGAGGAGGCCCGGCGGGCCGGCAGGTCAGTCGGCCTCGTCCCGACCATGGGCGCCCTGCACGAGGGGCACCTGAGCCTCATCCGGCGCTGCCGGGCCGACAACGACCTGGTCGTCATGAGCCTGTTCGTGAATCCGACTCAGTTCGATCGGAAGGACGACCTGGAGCGCTATCCGCGGGACATGGAGCGGGACGCCCGCCTGGCGCGGGAGGCCGGCGTGGATGTCATCTTCGCGCCGACGGTCGCCGACATGTACCCGGAGGGGTTTCGAACGTACATCCTCCTGGAGGCGCTCGCCGATCGCTGGGAGGGCGCCTCGCGTCCCGGCCACTTCCGCGGGGTGGCCACGGTGTGTGCGAAGCTCTTCACGATCTGCCGCCCCCACCGGGCCTATTTCGGGCAAAAGGACTACCAGCAGTCGCTCATCGTCCGCCGCCTCGTCACCGATCTCAATCTCGGCCTCGACATCGTCGTGCTGCCGACGATCCGGGAGCCGGACGGGCTGGCGCTCAGCTCCCGGAATGTCCTGCTGAACCCGGAGGAGCGGCGACAGGCGACCGTCCTCTCCCGGGCTCTTCTGGAAGCCCAGGCCGCCGTTCGCGGGGGCGAGCGGGACGCGCTGCGGCTTCAGAAGGCCATTGAGGAGACGATCCAAAGCGCACCGCTGGCACGGATCGATTACGTGGGCGTCTGCGACGTGGAGACCCTGGAGCCGCTCCAGCAGATCGCGGCGCGGGCGGTCGCCGTCCTCGCCGTCCGGTTCGGCAAGACCCGCCTCATCGACAACGCCATCCTGGAGCCGAAGTGAACATCCTGTCGGGCTACCCGACGATCGAAATCGTAGCCCTGCCTGCCTTGGCTCATCCCGCGGGATAGCCCTGCCGTGAAGCGCGCCATTGAAGAAGGCTTCCCCATCGTCAAGATCAACCGGCTGGCCGTGTCAGAGCGGAACGCCTTCAAGCCCTTCTACCAGAAGCACAAGACGAGGGTTGGCGTCGTGCTACGCTGCCACCCGTCGAAGCCGAGGCCGGTCACCAAGCGTGGGGATAGGGAACCGGGCGTGGCGAACTCAAGATCCCGCGGGGCTTGCCCCATGAGGGTTCGATTCCCTCCCCCGGCACCCTAATGGAGACATGGTTCTTTTCCTCAAGCCGCAGCAGGTTTCCCTCCAATCGAACAGTCTGGCCGGGTCGACGATCGGCACGGCACCCCAAACGCCTCGGCTGTTCGGTAAGACTCCGTCCAACCGCTTCCCGTTTCCAGGAGGCGCGCTCCATCAGCCCGGCGGCCATGGGTATCCTCAGGTCTTCTTGACAGGCCGAAGAGGCCGGGAGTACCCTTCCGACCGTTGCCCCTCCCCGTGACGACCGACGGGGGAGGCCCCATGGGATCAGCCAGGGACAGGGCGTTGGACCGAACTTGGCCAGCGTGATGTCGATCGTCGAGGATATCCACTGGATCGATGACTATGAGTTTTCGGGAACCACAGGGAGGTGAACCATGAAGGTCGTAAAAATAAACCAGGTCCCCGCCGAGCCCGGCAGCGGCACTCTTTTTACCGGACCCGTCACGCGCCAGCCGGTCATCACCGGCGACATGAGCCAGCAGTTCATCGCTAGCCAGGTCAATTTCAGTCAAGGGGTCCGGAACAAGTTCCATGTCCACACCAGTGACCAGATACTCATTGTGACCTCAGGAGAGGGCATCTGTGCCACCGAAACGGAAGAGGTAACCGTCGGCCCGGGGGATGTGATCCTGTTCCCGGCGGGGGAGAGGCACTGGCACGGAGCAACGAAGGACTCCGCTTTTTCCCACATCTACGTGGCAAGCGTGAACAATAAGACGACCCAGGTTGAGAAGTAACGCCTCTCAAATCTTCCGTCGAGACGCGTATGGACAGCCTCTAGGTGCTCCGGTATTCACTTGGCGGTCCGGTCCCCCGGACCGCCAAGTGAGCAAAAGTCCCCAGTATTCCCCGCCGGGTGTTCCCGCCACCAGCCGCCCTAGTGCGGGGGTGTTCCTGAGCATCCGACGCTTCCCCATTCTGGCTTCCGGCCCGGCTGCCGGAGGTTCCCCTTCATCACATCCTTGCTCCTCACCCCGGACACCCTGACACGCCAATGTCTTGAATTCCCTTGACGAAGGCTCGCAGTCGGCGCTATGGTTCATCCGATCCTCCGTGAACCTCCCGCAGGAGCCAGGCAGGGGGTCTGAGGTGATCAGCATTCAGACGGTATCCTCATCCGGCCCTTGGCGACAGACCGCGCCGCCAAGGGCCGTTCTGTTCTGCGGGTGGAAGGGGCAGTGCGATCCGGGGCCCCCCGCACGCGCCGGCGCGACGGTGATCGGCATGCCGCGTGGGCCGGCCCTCTCAACGTGCCTGTGGGTATTCTCGCAAGACGAATTCCTCTGGACATGATGAACGTGGCAACGTCCCCCATTATTGACCGAAAGGAGAACCCGGGACCCGACCGCGGGAAGGGTGGTGTAGGTGTGGCAGAACCTGGTGTGAGAGGAGGGAAACCATCATGAGGTCCCAATTGGTGTCCGCAGCGTCCCTATCATTCGTGCTATTCTTGGGCATTCTACTTCTTTCCCCCTGTCCTCTCGTTTGCCGATGATGCCGCAGATTTCATCCGGAAGTGTGGGCGGCCGGACGTGGACGACTCCACGCAGTATGACAACCCGAGACCGCCACTCGTCAGCCGATGGTTCAGGTATTCTCGCGCGGGGGTAGGCGTGATCTTTGTCCCTGACGCAAGGGCCACAGACCCTCCGCCCTACAAGGGGTGGAAGCGAGCGGCCACGACAGACCTCAAGGCTCAGCAGCCTATCAGCCTCCAAGAGGCCTACGTTAGGATAGGGTGCCGATGAATGAGCCTTCGGCATAGGAACAACTGGCCGGCCCCCGCTCAGGTTGTTGTGGAGCAGGCCGAACTAATTCGGTCGCGTTGCAGAATGGCGGGAGGGGTGTAGATCAGAGGCGGGAGGAGGAGAAAGGGGGGCGCGCATGAGGACTTCGCTTATTTGTGTCCTGGTCTTGCTTATCTCCTCGCCGTTGTCTACTCCGCTGGCTGGCCCAGCGGTGGCGCAAGATCGGCCCAACCACGCGGTAGAACTCATCGAGGGAAGATTTGACGGCACATATTTGGCGGCTCTCACTGTCGATAGAGTAACAGACAAGTTCGGACGACCGTCGTCGGTGGAGAATGGAATCAAGGGCATCACGGGACCGACGCTCAAGTATCATCCCGTCGGTATGGAGTTCTCGTTTGACCCCATTGGCCGTCTCTATATAGTCGTCGTGTATCTCTCGCAGACCTGGGACGCTAAATCGGCCAAGCACTTCGAGCCATTCGCGGGGAGTCTCTCCCCTGAGGTATCAGCGAACATGAAGGGAGAGGGCATCATGGCTAACTTTTCCAGTTACTCTCCGGTCTATAAATCCTCCGAACAAAGACGCAGAGAACTGGAAGCCGCGAAGATTCCAGTTCGGACCCAAAACCTTGATGATGTGATCTCGATCCAGCTTCCAGGCCACACGGTTAATTTCATACTTGAGAAGAATACAAAGTTTTTGGAGCGGATTTCGGTAATCTCAAAGTAGAAGGTAGCTGCTTATCCGCAGCGGGCCGCGGTGGTCGCAGCTTTGCTTACTCCTTCGGCGGCGGCGGGCGGCTGAGCAGCCGCCCCGTTGGGAGCACAGGGCGTAGCGTGAGGTAAGCGATACTATGACTTCGACCGGTCAGAGACTACAGGCTCACCACAGCGGCGTGTATATGAGCGATTACCACCTACACCGTTCCAGTGGGAGGCCTTCTCGCCGGAGACCCGAGGCATGAAGACTCTCAACTACTGGGAAGGTCGCCTGACGGCCGTCCCGAGCACGATCGAATGTGCGGAGATGCGCCTCATGAGCGGCGACGACCACGAACCGCCCATCTTCGTCGGTCCCGGCCACATCGACATCAGAAGCTCGACCGCCATCGACTTCACGATGTTCGCGACGCCCGCCGACGGTGGGGATGCGGCCCGCCGCCTCGTCCGCGCGCGCGAGAACCCGTACGAGGTCTTCGATCAGTTCCGTCTGTTTGCGACCGACTACCAAGGCACCGAATGGGCCTGCGGCTGGACCCAGCCTGAATTGAAGGGGATGCCTAAGGTCGGCTGGCCCTTGACGGGTAGGCTCAATTCCCTGGAGACGCGCGCCTCAGGGCCTTGGGTCTCCACCGACTCTGGTGTGGAGCTTGTTTTCGACCGAATTCCGCAAGATGGACAAGCGATGTTGACCGTCACCTCCGTCGATGGCGCGGAGATCTAGCGAAGTTACAGCGCCGGACAACAGAGCGTCCAGGCCTGGTTCGGAGATCGATTCTTCTATACGCCTTCCGACGAGTCGTTGTGGGTGACGGCAAGACATCCGACAAGCTCCGACACCCCTACGCAGAGAACTGGCTCAGCGAGCCTCTCCGAGTATTACTTGGACAACTTGTCTTCCCTCGCCTAGTTGCCCGCAACTTCGGGGGTGGGACCGCACAGGTCTGGCTACGCCCATCGCCACGTGACTCGGGATCGCCTCGCTCGGGCAGGTCCCTTGGCGCGGTGTGGGGTTCTGGAATTGTATGCGAGTCTACTCACGCTCGTTGCGGAGGCCAGGGACGAGCAGGGCATCCGAAGTTCGAGCCACCCAATCACGCGCTTCTACGAGGAGATCATTCAGGCGACCCAAGGATCGAGGTGGGTATTGTGCATGACCCTTGCCAGCGCCGGAGAGGGGCTTGCCAAGATGCTGATGCACCCTGAGGAACGAAGGTCCGACTTCGACACGAACGACATCGAGAGCCTAAAAACCACCGTCGGAGCCTGGAAAGGTAACAAGGAACTTCGATGCCGGGCCTTAGCCGACATCACACGTGCCGGTGAGAGGAGCGTCGGCAAGTACCTGCGGGACCTCGTGCAGCGCAGGGTCTTGGAGAAGAGCAACGAGCGCGCTTGGTCGGCGGTTCGCCACGCAGTCATGCACGGGAACCTCCTCTCTCCCTGGGCGACAGAGGAAGAAGACAAACGCCTCCTCGACCTCGCCAACCTCGTTCACCGCCTCACCCGCGAACTGATCCGCAAAGGCGTCTAAATACAAGATAAAGGAAGTCTCACTTCCAATGTCGAACGAGGCGAGCCCCCAACTCGGTAGGAGCAATTTGGACGGCCGAGCGGCGCCCGGACAGAGAGGATCAGAAATGAGTCGATGGTGAGGGTGAGGGACATCAGAAGGCCCCTAACTATGGCATGCACTCGGCCGGGGATTCCGCTGGCGCTTCATCCCCGCCGGTGATGCCAAGCGTTATGGGTCCGTCCCCCGGCACCCTAACCAATGCCGATCACCTTCCATATCCTGCCGGTGGGGGATCGGGTGGTTCGCTCCATTATGGGTCCGGCCCCCCGGCACCCTAATGGAGACATGGTTCTTTTCCTCAAGCCGCAGCAGGTTTCCCTCCAATCCAACAGTCTGGCCGGGTTGACGATCGGCACGGCACCCCAAACGCCTCGGTTGTTCGGTAAGACTCCATCCAACCGCTTCCCGTTTCCAGGGGGGGCGCTCCATCAGCCCGACGGTCATGGTATCCTCAGGTCTTCTTGACAGGCCAAAGGGGCCGGGAGTACCCTTCCCCGACCGTTTCCCCTCCCCGTGGCGACCGACGGGGGGAAGCCCCATGGGATCAGCCCAGGGAAAGGGCGTTGGACCGACGTTAGCCAATGTGATGTCGATCGTCGAGGATATCCCCTGGATCGCTGACTATGAGTTTTCGGGAACCACAACACTGCGGGAGACGCGGGAGGCCCTCCTCGTGGAGCTGGACGGGTTCCCGGAGCAAGAAGCTCTGCGCCCGCTCGTCGACGCGCTCAATGCGGCGCAGGTCCAGCTCCCGGGCCCCGGGATTCGGCCCCGGCGCCTCTTCCTGGCGCTGGCGGAGGAACGAGCATAAATGATACATACACACGTCTCACTATTTACTCGATCTACCGTTTGGTGCTAGTATCTTGCCCCACTTAGAGAGGTGGACTATGCGGTGCCCAAAATGTGGCCTCCAGCAGATGCCAGCTTCAACATGTAAAGTCTGCGGGGCAGATCTAACCAGCGCCATCGAAAGCATCACCTCTACGTCCTTCTAGCGGACTAACTTGGACATGGTTGGGACTAGCTGCTGTAGGCTTATTGACAATAGCCGGATTCTGGCTTGGCTTTAGAAGTGGGGTCCGCCATGCTCCGGTGCCTACTCGGCCTCCCGTTGTTGCCGCGAGTGCGGCGCCCCTTCCTAACACCACTCCTCCTATCGCCACGCCAGCCCCCTCGTCTGCACCCCCTGCGCCCGCAACACAAGCGGTAGCTCCTCCCGTTCCTGCCCAGAGCCAAGCTCCAATGGTGGCAGAAGAACCGGCGTTTCGTAATCGCAATGAAGCCCCTGAGGCAATTCAGGCGCTTCAGGACCTGCAGGCCGCGAATCGCGCCGGTCTCAATTATGATGAGTATTCGCGGCGTGTCGTGGATACCAAGATCAAGGTGGACAGATACTTACGGGGAGTTTCCAGTCGATCGACCGATATCTATGGCAAGGTTAGTGACGCCATGGGTTTCTATGAGTATGCGAGGCTAGTCTGGGCAGCAAAGATTAGATACACTGCAGCTTCTAATTGGGAGGAAATGCAGCAGGTCACACAAAATCATGTCATTCCTTTGCTACATCACCCGGCATATCCAAAATGCACGCCTATGGTCGAACGTTTGCGCGCGATTCCACGCGAGGGGACTCAAAGAGATAAGTCTTACGATGATTAGAGAAATATGGGGTAAAACTGGACCCATATGCAGATGAGGTAGTGGCGACTACCCTCGCTATGACTACAGTCGTCTGGGGATGTGCTTAGAAGCT
>CAVQPC010000003.1:0-19285 GCA_963714585.1 uncultured Methylomirabilota bacterium | reverse complement strand
TGGGAGGAACCTGTCTGAACCGCGGCTGCATTCCCTCCAAGGCCTTGATCCATTCGGCGGCGCTCTGGAAGCGGGCGCGGGAGGGCGCGGCCTTCGGCGTCACCGCCGACAACTGGGCGTTCGACTGGGGGAAGGCCCAGGTACGGAAGAACGCGATCGTGACCGCCAATGTGAAGGGGGTACAACTGCTCCTCGGGGCGGCCAAGGTCACGCTGAAGCAGGGCGTGGGGAGCCTCCACGACGCCCGGACGGTGCGGATCGTCGGGAGCGGCGGCGAGGAGAGGGTGACTGGCAAGGCCGTGATCATTGCCTCGGGCTCCGAGCCGCGGGGCATTCCGGGCGTGGAGATGGACGGGGAGCGGGTGCTGACCAGCACCGGAGCCCTCCAGTTGCCCGTCCTCCCCAAGACGTTCCTCATCGTGGGCGGCGGCGTGATCGGCATGGAGTTCGCCTCCATGCTCTGCAGCCTCGGCACCCAGGTGACGGTGGTCGAGATGCTGCCCCAGATCCTCCCCATGGAGGACCCCATGCTGGTGCGGGTCGTCCAGGGGGCGCTCCAGAAGCAGGGCGTCGCCTTCCACGTGAACACCAAGGTGGAGAAGGTGGAGCAGACGGCCACGGGTGTCCGGGTGCAGATCAGCGGCGGCAGCGCGGTCGAGGCTGAGCGCGTCCTGATCGCCACCGGGCGACAGTTGAACAGTGCCGGCATCGGTCTGGAGTCAGCCGGGGTCCTGGTGGCCCACGGGGCCATCCAGGTGAACGGGCGGATGGAGACCTCGGCCCGCGGGGTCTACGCCATCGGCGATGTCACGGGGATCTCGCTCCTGGCGCACGTCGCCTCCATGCAGGGGCTGGTGGCGGCCGCGAACGCCACGGGCAGCAGCGCCAGCATGGACTACTCGGCCGTTCCGAACTGCATCTACACCGACCCGGAGATCGCCAGCGTGGGGCTCTCCGAGCCGCAGGCCAAGAGCGAAGGGCGCGCCGTCAGGGTGGGGCGCTTCCCCTTCGCCGGCCTGGGGAAGGCCATGTGCATCGGGGAGACGTTGGGCATGGTGAAGGTCGTGGCGGACGCGGAGACCGATCGCGTCCTGGGGGTGGGGATCGCCGGGCCGCAGGCGACCGACATCATCGCGGAGGCGGTGCTGGCCATTCGCCACGGGCTCACGGCCGCCCAGGTGGCCGAGGCGATCCACGCCCATCCGACCCTGCCCGAGGCGATGGGCGAGGCCATGCACGACATCCATGGCCAGGCCATCCACAAGGCCCGGCTGCGCGCCTCGTGAAGGCGCCGGTTTGAGGACGAGGTGAGCATGCACCTGCTGCAGATCGACGGCACGGCCGCGGCGAGCCCGCCACCGCGCCGCCTGCCCCCCTGGCTGCGGGCCAAGTCGGGGCACTGGGAGCGCGTGCACGAGATGAAGGTGCTCGTCCAAGGCTCGCACCTCCACACGGTATGCGAGGAGGCCCGCTGCCCCAACCAGGGAGAGTGCTGGACGCGCGGGACGGCCACCTTCATGTTGCTGGGGGACACCTGCACGCGCAGTTGCCGCTTCTGCGCGGTGCTGACGGGCCGTCCGGGGGCGCCGGATCCCGAGGAGCCGCGACACGTGGCCGAGCTGAGCCGGCGACTCGGGCTCCGCTTCGTGGTGGTCACCTCCGTGGCGCGGGACGACCTGCCCGACGGCGGGGCGGCCCACTTTGCCGCGACGGTGCGGGCCATCTCTGAGGCGAACCCCGCCGCCCGGGTGGAGGTGCTCGTCCCCGACTTCAAGGCGAATCCGGAGAGCATTCGCACCGTCGTGGAGAGCCGGCCCACGGTCTTCAACCACAACCTGGAGACGGTGGAGCGGCTGTCCAGGCAAGTGCGGGTCCAGGCACGGTACCATCGCTCCCTGGAGGTGCTGCGCATCGCCAGGGTGCTGGGCCAGCCGACGACCAAGACGGGAATCATGCTCGGCCTGGGGGAAACGGAGGAAGAGGTCCTGGCCCTCATGCGGGATGCCCGCGCGGTCGACTGCGACATTCTCACCATGGGGCAGTACCTGCAGCCCACCAAGGCGCACCTCCCCGTGGCGGAGTTCGTGCACCCGGACCGCTTCAAGGCCTACGAGGAGGCCGCCTACGCCGTCGGGTTCAAGGCCGTGTACGCCGGCCCGCTGGTGCGCAGCTCCTACCACGCGGAGCTGGTTGCCAGGGAGTCACTGGTGGCCGCGGCCGACCGGTAGAACGGGCAACCTGGCAATCCGGTTAGCGGGCAATCAGGTCTTGCCGTTCCCAGGTGCCCGGTTGCCGAGTTGCCGGATCGACGCTTCTCAGGGAGGGGTGATGGAAGAGTTCAAGCGGATCAAGCGGCTGCCGCCCTACGTCTTCGCCATCGTCAATGACCTCAAGGTGAAGGCGCGGGCGCGGGGAGAGGATGTCATCGACTTCGGGATGGGGAATCCCGACCTGGCGACCCCCGCCCACATCGTGGACAAGCTGTGCGAAGCCGCCCGGAACCCGCGGAACCACCGGTACTCCGCCTCGCGAGGAATCACCAAGCTGCGCCATGCCGTCTGCGACTGGTACCGCCGCCGGTTCGACGTTTCGCTGGACCCGGAGACGGAGGCCATCGCCACCATCGGGGCGAAGGAGGGCCTGTCCCACCTGGCCCTGGCCATCGTCGAGCCGGGGGACGTCGCACTCGTCCCCAATCCGACCTATCCCATTCATGCGTATTCGGTCATCATTGCCGGCGGGGATGTGCGCCACGTGCGCCTGGCCCCGGGCGAGGATTTCTTCGCGAACTTGATGGCGGCCTTCCAAGAATCCTGGCCGCAGCCCAAGCTCTTGATCCTGAGTTTCCCCCACAATCCCACCACCGCCGTGGTGGAGCCGGACTTCTTCACCAAGATCGTCGCCTTCGCCCAGGACCACGACCTCATGGTGGTGCACGATTTCGCCTACGCCGACCTCACCTTCGACGGCTACCAGGCGCCCAGCTTCCTCCAGGCGCCCGGGGCGAAGGAGGTGGGGGTGGAGTTCTTCACGCTCTCCAAGAGCTACAACATGCCCGGCTGGCGCGTCGGCTTTGCGGTGGGCAACCCGCGGATCATCGCGGCCCTGACCCGGATCAAGAGCTACCTGGATTACGGCATGTTCCAGCCGATCCAGATCGCCTCCATCATCGCGCTGAACGGGCCCCAGGACTGCGTCCAGGATATCGTGCGGACCTACGCCTCGCGCCGCGATGTGCTGTGCGACGGGTTGACCCGCATCGGCTGGAAGGTGGACCGGCCGCGGGGCACGATGTTCGTGTGGGCGCGGATCCCGGACCAGTTCCGGATGATGGGCTCCCTCGAGTTCAGCAAGTTGCTGCTGGACCAGGCCAGGGTGGCGGTGTCGCCGGGCATTGGGTTCGGACAGCACGGGGACGAGTACGTGCGCTTCGCCTTGGTCGAGAACGAGCATCGTACGCGCCAGGCGGTCCACGGGATCAAGCGCATCCTCTAGCCGGGAGACCGGAGGGGGGAGTCATGAAGGATCGGTTCAAAGACGCCTGCGGGATCTTCGGGATCCTGGGGAGCAGCGAGGCCCCCAATCTCGCCTACCTCGGCCTGTACGCGCTGCAGCATCGGGGACAGGAGAGTGCCGGGATCGCCGCCTCGGACGGGCAGACGCTGCACCTGGAAAAAGCCATGGGGTTGGTGGCCGACGTCTTCAGCGAGACACGGCTGCGGCGCCTCAAGGGCTCGCTGGCGATCGGCCACGTGCGCTATTCGACGACGGGGAGCTCGCAGCTCAAGAACGCCCAGCCTATCGTGGCGACCTGCCGACACGGCACGGTGGCCCTGGCGCACAATGGCAACCTGGTCAACGCCCAGCTCCTGAAGGCCGAACTGGAGAACCGGGGCTCCATCTTCAATTCCAGTTCGGACAGCGAGGTGATCGTTCACCTGATCGCCCGCTCCAAAAGCAACGACCTGGTGGAGTCCACGGCGGAGGCCCTGGGACGGGTGAGCGGCGCCTACTCGCTCGTCATCATGAACGAGCACGAACTGTTGGGCATCCGGGACCCCCGCGGGTTCCGCCCCCTCTCGCTGGGGCGCCTCGGGGATGCCTGGGTCTTGGCGTCGGAGAGCTGCGCGTTCGATCTCATCGATGCCAAATTCGTCCGAGACCTGGAACCCGGCGAATTCCTGCAGATCACCTCGCAGGGAACCCGATCGTATTTCCCGCTCCCTGCGGTGCCGCCGGCTCTCTGCATCTTCGAGTATGTCTACTTCGCCCGTCCCGATAGCCTGCTGTTCGGCCAGAACGTCTCGGCGGTCCGGAAGGCACTGGGCCGACAACTGGCGCGCGAGGCGCCCGCCGACGCGGACCTCGTGATTCCGGTGCCGGATTCGGGCGTGCCGGCGGCCCTGGGGTACGCGCAGGAATCAGGGCTCGCCTTCGATCATGGCCTGATTCGCAACCACTACGTGGGCCGGACCTTCATCGAGCCCAAGCTGAACATCCGCCACTTCGGCGTGAAGATCAAGCTGAACCCTGTGCGGGAAATCCTGGAGGGCAAGCGCGTGGTGGTGGTCGACGACTCCATCGTGCGGGGGACAACCAGCCGGAAGATCGTGACCATGATCCGCTCGGCGGGAGCGCGGGAGGTCCACATGCGGATCAGCTCGCCCCCCACCATCTCCCCGTGCTACTACGGGATCGACACCCCGACCCGGAAGGAGTTGATCGCCGCCAGCCACTCCATCCAGGAGACCTGCACGTACATCCGCGCCGACAGCCTGGGGTACCTGAGCCTGGAGGGGCTGCTGAAGGCCGTCGGCAAGGACACGGGATTCTGCCACGCCTGCTTCAGCATGCAGTACCCGGTGGCCTTCCCCACGGAGGACCGGAGCCAGCTTCGCCTCTTCAACCTTTGACCGCCAGGAGAAACACCAACGCGGTCCGGCTGCCCCCCGGGCCGCGTTGAGCTTTCTCCTCCGTCGCCTGTGCGCCGTCCGCTGTCCCCCGTCAGTATACCGGCGTGCACCAGTGGCGGTATTTTGGGTGGCGCCCCTTGACGACCTCGAAGTACTGCTGCTGGATGCGGCTGGTGATGGGGCCGATGCGGCCGTTGCCCACGGGTCGCCGGTCCACCTCGACGATCGGGGAGACCTGAGCCCCCGTGCCGCACAGGAACATCTCCTCGGCCACGTACAGCTCCGTCCGGCCCACCTCCCGCTCAACGACCTTGAGGCCCAGTTCCTCATGGCAGAGCGTGATAAGGGTGCTTCGCGTGATGCCTTCCAGGATGTCCTGGGAGAGGCCCGGGGTGATCAGGATGCCGTCCCGGATCAGGAAGAGGTTCTCCGCCGAGCCCTCCGAGACGAAGCCGTCCTCGGTGAGGAAAATGGCCTCGTCGAAGCCCTGCTCCAAGGCCTCGGTCTTGGCCAGCGCCGAGTTGACGTAGCTCCCCGTCACCTTGCAGCGAGCCGGGATGGTGTTGTCGTTGATGCGGCGCCAGGAGGAGACCCCGACCTTGATCCCGGTGGAGGTGTCGATGTACTCACCCAAGGGGAGCGTGTAGATGGCGAAGCCGGTCTCGTATCCGACGAGCTTGGGGCCGATCCCCTCGGAGCTGATGTAGGCGATGGGGCGGATGTAGGTGTCCTCTTTGGGCTGATTCCGGCGGAGCAGGTCCGCGGTGATGGCGCACAACTCCTTCACGTCGTGGCCGACCTTCAGCTTGAGGACGTTGCAGTTGTTGAGCATGCGCTCGTAGTGCTCGGGCAGCTTGAAAACGAAGAGTTGCTGTTCGGTGGCGGTCCAGTAGGCCCGTATCCCCTCGAAGACTCCTGTCCCGTATTGCAGAGCATTCGTCCGAATGCTCACCTTGGCGTCGGCGAGGGGCACGAACTGGTTGTTGAAGTAAGCGGTTTGCATCGGCGTCTCCCTTCGCGGTGGCCCGAACGATTGTTCGCATGACCTTAGACCATGGCGTGGGCAAAAGTCAACGGGAAAGCCGGAAAGGGGGCAAAGGCCAGAGCGGAGATCCTCCGTGAGAGCCCCATGTTCTGCCACGGAACGTCATGGCGCCGCGAGCCCCTCACCTTCGCGCGTCCTCCAATTCCCCCTTGACAACGGTGTGCGGGCTACGCCAAGCTTGAAATGGGCGGCCTCCGAGGCCAGGCGTGGCGCTGGACAGGTTGGAAGGCGGCTCAGGCGGGGGCCAACGCGCCTGCGACATCCTGGACACGCCAATCCGGATGGCCCGCCTCACCCTACGATTTCAGCCCCATCGCCGCTCAGCTCAAGCAAGACCACGCTTGACGGGCCGGCGAGAGCGGCACCGCCTCCGGAACCGGACGCGGGAGTTCGCCTGAGGAATCCTGGGCCTGGCGGGCCTGGTGCGCCAGCAGTGACGGGAGAGTGCGGGACGATCGACGGACGACGCTACAGGGTGTAACCTCTTACAGGGATTGGACGACATGAAAGACGACAAGGTCATGCCCCTCATGCAGCACCTGACCGAGTTGCGGTGGCGGCTCATCCGGTGCATGCTCGCCGTCATCATCGGGATGGGGGTGGCCTGGAACTTCTCCGGCGGGATGCTGGCCTTCGTGGAAAGGCCGCTGACGGGGCACACCTACCTCCAGGAACTGAAGACCGACGTGTACCAGGCGATGAAGCAGCGGTTCCCGAGCCTTTACGATCGCTACAAGCTCGGGGAGAGCACCCTCAATATCCCCAAGGAGGATCGCCGGCTGAACTACAGCGCCCCCCTGGAGCCCTTCTTCGTGCAGATCAAGATCTCCATGATCGCGGGCTGCATCCTGGCCCTCCCCGTGGTGCTGTACCAGCTCTGGATGTTCGTAGGCCCCGGCCTCACCCCGAAGGAGAAGCGGATGGCCGTCCCCTTCATGACGGTGGGCACCGTGAGTTTCATCGTTGGCGCCTTCTTCTTTCTCTCCATCATCTGGCCCGTGATCATCAACTTCTCGCTCTCCTATGAGACCGAGGGCCTGCGGCCCTGGTTCAATCTCACGGCCTACATCAACTTCTGCCTGCGCCTGATCGTGATCTTCGGCTTGGTCTTCGAGCTGCCCGTGGTGGCCTTCGTTCTGGGGCGGATCGGCCTGGTCAGCTCCAGCTTCCTGGCACGCCAGCGGAAGTTCGCGGTCCTGGCGAGCGCCATCGTGGCGGCCTTCCACGCCGACCTGGTCACCATGTTCGTGGTCTGGCTTCCGCTGTACCTGATGTACGAGCTCAGCATTTGGGTGGTCCGTCTCTTCGGGAAGAAGCGGCCGGTCGAGGCCCCGGCGCCGGCCTGAGGCCCGGAGGGTCTCCCGCTCGATCTGCCACGCCTGGGGAGAGCCGCAAAGCCGCATCCAACGCGACATTTCGAGGCATCCGCTCCTCGTGATGAGGGGCGAAAGGGCTTGACAATCCCGGGGGCGATCGGTATGGTGGCCCTACGCTCGGGATCGCGTGCAGGCATGGCGAGGAGGATGGGTGGGGCTTCTTGCGCCGGTGCGAAGGCGGGGTGGGGCGGGAGCCAGCAACCCGGCGGTGCGGGAATCTGTTCTCCTCTTCCGCGTCGGAGAAGGCACGTACGGGATCGGGGCCTGCGGGCTCTGGGAGGTCCTTCTCCCCGACGGGGTGACGGGTCTCCCGACCGCGGCGGACCAAGCGGTGAGCACCCTGGCCTACCGCGGACGCCGGCTGCCGCTCATCCGCCTGAGCGAGCTATTCGGCGCCTCTGGCGACCGGCTTCCGGCAGGGGCGCGGGTTCTGTTGGCGCACGGACGGGGGAGTCCCCTCGGCCTCCTGGTGGACGAGGTCCTGGGCATGACGGAGGTGGACACGTCCCGTCTGGCTCCGTTGCCGGCTCTGGCCACCGTCTTGAACCCGCGGTTTTTTCGCGGGCTCTTTGCGTACCAGGATCACCCGGTCCTGCTGGTCAGCGCGGAGGGCCTGGGCGAGCTCGACCAGATCGCCCAGTGTTCCGCGGAGCCCTGACGGGCTGCCCAGCGGAGGTCCCCGGGAGGGGGCGGAAGGGTGGGATGTCTGGCAGCACCGCTCTGGATGGGGCGACGGTTCTCAGCTTCATGATCGCCGGTCGACAATTTGCGGTGGAAATCGGCGCGGTGGATCAGATCCTGGAGTACCGGCCGCTTATCCCGACCCCCCGTCGGCCGCCCTACGTGGAGGGCATCCTGGAGCATCGGGGACGGTACGTTCCCGTGCTGAGCCTGCGCAAACGCTTGGGCGTGGCCGAAGCTGCTACGTCCCAATCGGCGATTGTGCTGCTCCGGGGGATCGGCTCCGATCCCGTGGTGGGCGTTGTCGTGGACCAGGTGGTGCGGGTCCAACGGCTGCCTCGCGAGGGGGTTTTGTCACCGCCTCCCCGCGTGTTTGGCATCCGGGCGGAATTCATCCGGGGCGTGGCCAATGCCAGCGGACGGCCCGTCGTGTGGCTGGATGAGGCGAAGCTGTTGACCTCGTCGGAGCCGATCACCTTGCTGGCGTAGCCCGCACGTCGCGAGAGCAATCTGCCCTGGACAAGGGAGGGCGCGACAGGGCGCCGTAGGTCTTTCGCCCGAACGGCATCGGGCAGCGCATGGCGGATGCCGCCGGGGGAACCTCAGAGCCCGGGAGGAAGACATGGGCGCTCGGATCCTGGTGGCGGATGACAGCGTCACTATCCAGAAGGTCGTGGAGCTGACATTCAGCAGGGAAGACTTCGTCCTCGTGCAGGCGCGGAGCGGCGAGGAAGCCATCCGCAAGGCCAAGGAGGTGCGCCCCGATCTCATCCTGCTGGATCTGGTGATGCCGGACAAGAACGGGTACGAGGTGTGCGCCGCCCTCCGGGCCGAGCCGACGTTGCGGGTCGTGCCGATCATCCTCCTCGCCGGGGCGTTCGAGGCCTTCGACAAGGAGCAGGGGCTCCGCGCGGGAGCCGACGATTTCGTCACCAAGCCGTTCGAGTCGCAAGCCCTGATCAGCAAGGTCAAGCAACTCCTCTTCGTCAGAATGCTGGAGAAGAGGGCGCCGGCCTCGCGGCCTGGCGCTTGGGCGGGCCAGGAAGCCCCGAATGTCGCGCCGCAAGCTCCTGTGGCCCCAGGGTCCGTGGCGGCTCCTTTTTCCGTGCCGTCCCAGGGGGCGCGCGAGGAGGCTCCTCCTGGTGGCGCGGCACCGCCCGAGGCTTCGGCATCTCGGGTGGGGCCGAGGCGTCCGCCTCCCGAGGCAAGATTCGATCTCCCGCCCCCGACCGAGGAAATTTCACAGGACCGGCTGTGGCAACTGCTGGATGCTTCCGCACCTCGCCCTGCCTCGGGGCAGGCTGCCGGGCCGGAGCTGAGCCTGGAGGCGGTGACGGAGTCGACGACCCCCACCAGGGCTGAGGAGGCACAGCCGGACATCCCCCTGCTGGAGCTGGATGCGGTTGGTCCGAGCGCGAGCGAAAGCGAAACGGTGAGCACCGGCTCGGTCCTCGAGCCGGGCGTAGCCTCCCTGCCGGAGAGCCTGTCCCTCGAGGACCTGCTCCTGACCCCTCCCCCCGCCCCCGCGGCCGATGTGGCCCCCCTCATCGAGGACGATTCCACCTCGCCGCCGGTTTTCGATTTGACGGCGCACTTGGAGGCGCCGCCGTTGTCCATGAGCGAGGTGGCCGAAGGCGAGTCGGCCGGGATCTCGTTCACCGACCTCCTGGGCGAGAGTGCGCCGACGGAGACCGCGCCGGCGCCACCGGCGGAGCTGGATCTCGCGCCGCTCTCGGACGCGGTCGCCGCGGAAGACTTCCCGTCGAGTGACCTGCCACCGGCCGAGACGCTCGTCGGGGCTCCGGAGGCGCCGGAGGCCCCCATCGGGATTCCCCTCACACCCGACGAGGTGGCGGGAATCGAGGCCGGTTGGACGGAAGGCGTCGAGACGTCACCGTCTCCAGCGGCCGCCCCGAGCGCTGATGTGGAGGAGTTTCCTCTCTGGGAGGAGAGTGCGACCGCTCTGCCCATCGCCGACGAGGTGCAGGCGGCTCCTCTGCCGGATGTGGAGTCCATCGCGGGGCCGTCGGCCGCGCCGGCCTTCTCCGATGCGGACCTGGTGAGCATACAGGATGCGGTCACGGAGCGGGTGGCCCACGAGCTGGCCAGAGACCTGACCGAGAAGCTGGTGGAACGCATCGAACGGATCGTCTGGGAGGTGGTCCCCGACCTCGCAGAGATCCTGATCACGAAGGAGATCGAGCGCATCCGGGCCATGGCCCAGGACAAGAAGTCCTCCTGACAGGACTCGTCATTCAACGGGGATGCCGACCTACCCGACGGGACGGCGTCCCCGTTGTGTTTCGGAGCCGATGATGACCGAGCAACGCGACCCATCTGCCCCGCCTGCCTCCGCCACGCCGGAGGGGGGCACTTCCACAAAGCAGGGCTACGATTCGGGAGGGGTCGAAGGGCGTTGGTACCGCTTCTGGGAGGCGCACAACTTCTTCCACGCGGACGAGACCTCCTCGGCGCCGCCCTACAGCATCGTGATCCCCCCGCCCAACGTGACGGGCTCTCTCCACATGGGACACGCCCTCAACAACACCCTCCAGGACATCCTGATCCGCTGGCACCGGATGCAGGGGGACAACACGCTCTGGATGCCGGGGACGGATCACGCGGGTATCGCCACCCAGAACGTGGTGGAGCGGCAGCTCCGGCGGGAGGGTCTCACCCGCGACCAGATCGGGCGCGAGGCCTTCATCCAGCGCGTCTGGACGTGGAAGGCGGAGTCGGGCGGGACCATCATCCGGCAGCTCAAAACGCTGGGGGCCTCCTGTGACTGGGCGCGGGAGCGGTTCACCCTGGACCCCGGGCTGTCGGAGGCCGTGAAGGAGGTCTTCTGCCGGCTCTACGAGGACGGGCTGATCTACCGCGGCGATTACATCATCAACTGGTGTCCCCGCTGCCAGACGGCCCTCTCGGATCTCGAGGTGGAATACGAGGAGCACGACGGGAGGCTCTGGCACATTGGCTACCCCTTGGCTGCGGGGAAGGGAGCGGCGGTGGTCGCCACGACCCGGCCCGAGACCATGCTGGGAGACACGGCGGTGGCCGCCCATCCCGAGGATGCCCGGTACGCCGCCCTGGTAGGACAGACCGTCATCCTTCCCATCCTCAACCGGGCCATCTCGATCATCGCGGATCCCTACGTGGACCAGGCCTTCGGCACGGGCCTGGTAAAGGTGACGCCGGCCCACGACCCCAAGGACTTCGAGTGCGGCTTGCGGCACCAGCTCCCGCAGATCAAGGTCATCGCCGACGACGGCAGCATGAACGAGAACGCGGGGCCGTACCAGGGACTGGACCGCTTCGAGTGCCGGGCGCGGCTCGTGAGGGATCTGGAGGCCGGCGGCTTCCTCGTCAAGGTGGAGCCGCACCGGCACGCCGTGGGGCACTGTTACCGGTGCCAGACGGTGGTCGAGCCGGCGCTTTCCCGGCAGTGGTTCGTCAAGATGAAGCCTCTGGCCGAGCCGGGCATTGCTGCCGTGGAGGCGGGCCGAATCCGGATTACCCCCAGCCAGTGGGAGAAGACGTACTTCGAGTGGATGCGGAACATCCGTGACTGGTGCGTGTCGCGGCAGATCTGGTGGGGGCACCGGATCCCCGCTTGGTACTGTGCCTGCGGCGAGACCATCGTCTCGCGCACGACGCCCACGGTCTGTCCGCGCTGCGGCAAGGGCGACCTTCGGCAGGAGACCGATGTCCTGGACACCTGGTTCAGCTCGGCCCTCTGGCCCTTCTCCACCCTGGGCTGGCCCAGCCAGACGCGGGAGCTGGCGGTCTTCTACCCGACCGCCTGCTTGGTGACGGGGTTCGATATCTTGTTCTTCTGGGTCGCGCGGATGATCATGATGGGCCTCCGCTTCAGGGGGGAGGTCCCCTTCCGGGACGTGGTCATCCACGGGCTGATCCGGGACGAGCAGGGCGAGAAGATGTCCAAGACCAGAGGCAACGTCATCGACCCCCTCCACGTGATCAATGGGGCCAACCTGAACGATCTCCTCACCGCCGCCGAGAACGGCGGCGCGCCCGCTGCGGCGCTGGAGAGCATCCGCCGCCAGTTCCCCGAGGGCTTCCCACACTTCGGGGCCGACGCCCTGCGCTTCACGCTCACCGCCCTGGCGGGCCCGGGCAGCGACGTGAAGCTCTCCGTGAAGCGAATCGAGGGGTACCGCCACTTCTGCAACAAGCTGTGGAACGCCTATCGCTTCCTGGCCCGCCACCTGCGCGAGGAGGAGGAGCCAATCGCACTCGCCTCGCTTTCCTTGACCCTGCCCGACCGGTGGATCCTGGCGCGCCTGAACCAAGTCACTCGGGGGGTGCACGACGCCCTGGCAAGCTACCGGTTCAACGACGCGGCGTCGCTCCTGTACCAGTTCCTCTGGCACGAGTACTGCGACTGGTACCTGGAGATCGTGAAGAACCGCTTGACCAGCCCCGCGGACGAGGCGGACGCCCGCACGGGCCGGCAGGTGCTCACCCAGGTCCTGGAGCAGTCCCTCCGGCTGCTCCACCCCATCATGCCCTTTATCACCGAGGAGATTTGGCAGCGTCTTCCGCACCACGGGCTCAGCATCATGCTGGCGCCCTGGCCCACGCCCGATCCGGCCCTGGACGACCTGCAGGCCATCGAGCGGATGGCCTACCTCACCGAGATCACGCGCGAGGTCCGGAACATCCGCTCGACGTACAACATCTCTCCGGCCACGCCGCTGCCTCTGGTCTTGCGGACGGACGGTGGCGCCGATTCGATCCTGGAGACCTGCCGCGGGTACCTCACCAGCCTGGCGCGGCTGTCGCGGCTCGAATTCGGGGCGACCGTCGGCACGCCGAGCGTGGCGGCCACCGCAGTGGTCAAGGGTATCGAGGTCTACGTCCCCCTGGAGGGTGTGATCGATTTCCGCGGGGAGCATTCCCGGCTCAGCCGCGAGCTGTCCAAGGTGGAGCAGGGGCTCGACCGGGTCACGAAGAAGCTGACCAACGAGGACTTCCTCAGCAAGGCGCCGGAGGCCGTGGTGACCCAGCAACGCGCCACGCAGCGGGAGTTGGCGGAAACCCAGGCCAAGCTCCGCGAGAGCCTAGGCCGGATCGCGGCGTTTCTGAAAGCCTGGGAGAGGCAGCCACCTGTCAGCGGGTCGCCACACGCTGAGGGCTGAAGGCTATGCCATGAGTTCGATCCCATCCGACTTGGCGTCCGAGGTCATCGCGAGGAGCCTTCGCGCTCAGCGGATCGGTCGCACCCTGGAGGTCCTGGCCGAGGTCGGATCCACCAATGACGTGGCCATGACCGCAGGCCGGAACGGGGAGCCCGAGGGGCTGGCGGTCCTCGCCGATCGTCAGACGGCGGGTCGCGGCCGCCGCGGTCGTCACTGGGCTTCGGCGCCCGGGGTCGGCCTGTACCTCTCGGTCCTCCTGCGACCTGGCCTGCCGCCACGCCACGCGCCGCTCATCAGCCTGCTGGCCGGCGTGGCGATAGCGGATGCGATCGAGGAGATGGCCGGGTTGGCTCCTCGGTTGAAGTGGCCGAACGACGTGCAACTGCGCGGCAAGAAGGTGGCGGGGATCCTGCCGGAGCTGGCGGCCGACGGCGCTTCGGAGAGCCAGGTCGTGCTGGGGATCGGCCTCAACCTGAACCACCACGCCGCAGATTTCCCGCAGGAGCTGCGGGGCGAGGCGACCTCGCTCTTTCTGGAGAGCGGCCGCGCCTACAATCGGGGCGTCGTGGCGGCCACGCTCCTGAACGCCCTGGATCGGTGGTACCAGAGATTTTGCGGGTCGGAATTCCCGGCGATCCTCGAGGCCTATCGGCGGCGGAGCGCCACGCTGGGAAGGTGCGTGGAGGTTCGAGAAGAGGAAGAGCGCTGGCGGGGCGAGGCCATGGATGTCGATCCGGACGGCGCCCTGCTGGTGCGCGATGCGGCCGGAACAATTCGTCGCGTCCTGGCGGGAGACGTTTCGATCCGGGAGCGTTGAGAGGTCGCAACACCTGGCGTCTCACGTCTTCCTGTGGAGAGCAGATGCTGCTGGCGCTGGATGTGGGGAACACCAACACGGTGATCGGCGTGTTTGATGGGCCGAAACTCCTTGTCCACTGGCGCCTCTCCACGCGCCGCCAGGGGACGAGCGACGAATACGGGATCCTCCTGAAGGGCCTCTTTGATTTTGCGCGCCTTGATTTTCAGCAGGTGTCGGCCGTGATCATCTCCTCGGTCGTTCCTCCCCTTCAGGGCCCGCTGGAGGAGATGAGCCGCCAGTACTTCCGGGCCGAACCCATGGGAGTCGGTCCGGGAATCAAAACGGGGATGCCCATTCTGTACGAATCGCCGCGGGACGTCGGGGCCGACCGGATTGTCAACGCGGTGGCGGCCTTCGAGACCTACGGGGGCCCCTGCATCGTGGTGGACTTCGGCACCGCCACAACCTTCGATGCGATCTCGGTCCGGGGCGAGTACCTGGGCGGCGCGATCTGCCCCGGGATCGGGATCTCGGCTGACGCCCTCTTCCAGCGCGCGGCGAAGCTGCCCCGCGTGGACATCGCACGCCCCAAGACGGTGATTGGCAAGAACACCGTGGTGAGCATGCAGGCCGGCCTCTTCTTCGGCTACCTCGGCCTGGTGGAGGGGATCGTGGCGCGGATGCGGGACGAGTTGGGCGGTCAGGCCACGGTGGTGGCCACGGGCGGCCTGGCGTCTCTCGTCCTGGCCGAGTCCACGCTGGTGGACCACGTGGACCCCCTCCTCACCCTCACCGGCCTGCGGATCCTCTACGAGCGGAACCAGTAGGAATTTTCCCTGTACCATTCCCATGATGGGCAAAGATGTCAGGAGTTTGTAACGGATGTATGGTATTGACATTCATATGAAGATATACATATTCATATTGTGATGTCACCATATTAAGATTTTCATGTTCACAATGTGAGAGATGAGTGCCATGATTCAGTCTCTCCAACGAGCCCTGGCCATCCTTGAGTGTGTCGCGAAAAATGCTACAGGGGTCAGCATGGCCGCTGTTAGCCGGAACACCGGCCTTCACCCCAGCACGACCTATCATCTGGTACACACGCTGACGGCATTAGGGTACCTGGCTCAGGATGACACGACCCGGGAGTACCGTGTCGGCTCAAAAGTTTTTCAGCTTGCCGCATCAGCCTGGGGTGAGATTCAGCTTGTCAAGACTTCTGCATCTTTTCTGGCCGAGGCGGCCCAACAGACTGGCGAGACCTCGCATTTGGCGATCTTCGAACATGGCGAGGTGATCGTTGTTGATAAGGTTGAGGGGAGTAGCCCTATCCGTGTATCCGAACGAGTCGGATACCCCCGCCCCGCGCACTGCACCGCGATCGGCAAGACACTCCTGGCGTATTTGACGGAGACTGAACTGAAGGCGTTCTTCGAAAAGAAGGAACTCCGATCATACACTCCGAAGACGATTATTTCGCGCGACCTCCTGGAGCGAGAACTGGCGCGGGTGCGGGATCAAGGCTACGCGTTTGACGACGAGGAGTTTACGCAGGGGGTTCGATGTGTTGCTGTCCCCCTGCGCAACTTCACCGGGCATGTCGTGGCTGCAATCGGGGTCTCCGGCCCGGTCGCGCAAGTGAGCCTGGATCGCCTGGCCGATCTCGCGGAGTGCATGCAGTCCATCGCCCACCGCCTCTCTCAGCGGCTTGGATACCTCGAGGACGCGGTGAGAGATGGGAACAGCAGGGCGGTCATAGGAGTCAGGAATGCCCACGTATAAAGGTGCAGAGATCATTGCTGAGTATCTGGTCAAGGAAAAGGTGCCGTATCTGTTTGGCCTGTGTGGCCACGGAATCATCGGCTTTCTCGACGCCATATACGATCGCCGGGACAAGCTCAAGACCGTCTCCGTCCACCACGAAGCGGTCGCTGGCCTGATGGCCGATGCCTACTTCCGAGTGGCGCACCGCCCCGTGGCGACCTTCACCTCCTGTGGGCCGGGATCCGCGCAGATGCCGGTGGCCATCGCTTCCGCCTTCCTGGACTCCTCGGCCTTCCTGGCAATTACGGGCAACGTGCCGACCTCTCAGTTCAACCGGGGCCCCTTTCACCTGAAGGAGCAAATCGGTGCCGCCATCGAGTGTGGCAGGCCATGCGTCATGGACGTCCGAGTGGATGCCGAGGTGAGACCACCAGCCACGGGGAGTTGGGATCTCCCGCCGTTACCCGCACCCCTTCCCAACTTCGGCTGGAACCCCTGACACGGCGTGAGGGGCCCTGCTGGGATGCCCAAGAGCTCATCGAAAGGGACGGGCGGAAACCCGCCCGCAGCTTCGAGGACATCCCTGAGATCAGGCGCGCGCGATGGAACGCGACAGGCACACGGAGTGGAGATGAACCGGTGAGGCAAGGCTTTGGTTGAACCGACCTGTCATCCACAGAGGAGGGACGAACCATGAGCCGGCGAACACAGCGCGCTCGCAGATCCCTGCACATCGGATTCTGGCTCCTACCGGCATGCCTCTGTCTTGCGATGCTCCTGCTGGCGGCGGTGGCGCACGCCGCCCAGTTCAAGGGGGGCATCAAGGTGGGTGTGCCTCTCCCACTCTCCGGCCGGCACGCCCCGTTCGGTGAGATCATCAAGAACTCCTTTGTTCTCGCCGCCGACGAGGTCAACGCCAAGGGCGGCGTGCGGGGAGGGTACAAGCTCGACCTGCTCTTCGAGGACTCCCGCAGCGACGTGCAGACCGCGCGGACCGTCACCGAGAAGTTGATCAACCAGGACAAGGTGGTGATGCTGACCGGGCAGTACTCCAGCGTGGAGACGTTCCCGATGACCCAGATGGTGCAGCAGTACGGCACCCCGTTCCTGGTCTCCACGGCAGCGGCCGATGAGATCACGCAGCAGGGCTGGAAGTACATCTTCCGCATGGTTCAGCCAGCCAGCGAATTCGACGACGGCCTGAAAGATTTCTTCGAGAAAGTCGTCAAGCCCAAGTCCATGATCATCCTCTACGAGAACACGCTGTTCGGGACCAGCACGGCAGCGGCAATGAAAGACTGGGCCACCCGGAACCACGTCGAGGTGGCGATGTACGAACCATACGATGCCGGGTCTGCAGACTATCGGCCGCTGCTCCTGCGGGTGAAGGAGAAGAAGGCGGACGTCATGTACATGGTGTCCTATCTGCTGGACGCGGTCCTGCTGATGCGCCAATCGAAAGAGGTGGATCTCACCCCGCACGCCTTCGCCGGCGCTGCCGCGGGCTTCAGCATTCTCCCCTTCATCAAGGGGGCTGGGGATGCGGCCGAGGACGTGCTGTCCTCCACGATGTGGGAGGCGTCGGTGCCGTATCCCGGGGCGGCAGAGTACCTCAAAAAATACGTGGCCCGGTTCGGCAGTCCCCCCTCCTACCACGGGGCGCAAGGCTATGCCGCCGTGTACGTGGTGGCGGATGTCCTGAATCGCGCCGCCTCGCTTTCGCCCGACGACATCGTCAAGGCGCTCGCCGGCACGGACCTGATGACGATGTACGGGCGGATCCGGTTCGAGAGCTACGGGAAGTTCCAGAATCAGACGAAGCTGCCGACCTTCGTCATTCAGGCGCAAAAGGGGAAGTTTGTGACGGTGTGGCCGAAGGATGTGGCGACCGGTTCAGCGGTCTACCCCACGCCCCCGTGGTCGAAGCGGTGATCCTCCCCCTGCCGAAGAGGCAGGAGGAGCGCTGACTGGGAATTGAGGCGCCCACCCACGGGTGAGGGAGCCCTTGCACCCTCCCGGTGGGTGGGCGTCCTCCATGCGGCGGACGTGTGTCGAAAAAAGGAGGCAGGCAGAGTGGGCGGTCAGGTCTTTCTTCAATCCGTGCTGAACGGCCTCCTGCTGGGTGGACTCTACGCGCTCATCGGCACGGGGATGAGCCTCATCTTCGGGGTGCTGCGGGTCATCAACCTGGCCCACGGCGAGATGCTCATGGTCGGGATGTACGTCACCTTCTGGCTCTTCACGCTGTTCGGGATGAATCCCTACCTCTCCGTGCTGATCTCGTTCCCCACGCTGTTCATCCTGGGGGCGGTGATCCAGTTGTTTCTCGTCGCGCCGCTCCTCCGGCGAGACGCGCCGGAAGAGAACCAGCTCCTCCTGACCATGGGTGTCGGGCTGGGCCTCACCGAGGTGGTCCGGCTTCTGTTCACGGCCAACTACCGCACGTTCAGCACGCCATTCGCCACGGCCACCCTCACGGTCTTGGGTGTCTCGATCAGCCTGGCGTTGCTGTCCGCCTTCGGGATCGCCCTGGCGATCTCTCTGCTCTTGTACACCGTGTTGCTCAAGACCGACCTCGGCCGGTCCCTGCGGGCGACCGCGCAGGACAAGGATGCGGCGTCCCTGTACGGGATCGACGGAAACCGGGTCTACACGCTGGCCTTCGGGATCGGTGCCGGTCTGGCGGGAGCTGCAGGCTCTCTGCTCCTTCCGATTTACTACCTCTCGCCAACGGTCGGGGCGTCCTTCACCCTGAAGGCCTTCATCGTGACCGTGATGGGCGGCATGGGGAGCGTCCTGGGCGCTCTGGTCGGCGGGCTCACCCTGGGCCTCGCCGAGTCGCTGGGTGCCGTGTACGTCTCCACGGCGTACCGGGACGTGATCGGCTACCTGGTGTTCATCCTGGTGCTGAGTTTCCGGCCCGCCGGCCTCGTGGGCCGCAGTCGATTCTGACACCCACCTGAATACGGGTTGAGGTCCCCCATGGGTGACACGGACAGACAGCCGCAGGCCGCGCTTCTGAGGGGAGTCGGAGCGCAAGGCCTCGGCCTCAGCGTCCTGATCCTGGCCTTTCTCCTCCTCCCGCTGTTCGTCCGCAGCCCCTACCATTTGCATCTGGTGATCCTGTTTCTCCTCTGGCTGGGCCTGGGCGAGAGTTGGAATCTGCTGGGAGGGTTCACCGGCCAGGTCTCCTTCGGGCATGCGGCCTTCTTCGGCACGGGCGCGTACGTGACGAGCCTGCTCTACATCGGACCGGGCGTGCCCTTGATCGTCGGCGGGCTGCTGGGCGGCCTCTTCGCCGCTCTGCTGTCCATCCCCATCGGGGTCGTCTGCTTCCGGCTGCGAGGACCATACTTCGCCCTCACGATCCTGGGCATTTCGGAGATCCTGCGGATCATCGCGATCAACTGGCGCTCCCTGACCAAGGGGCCTGTCGGGGTGCTCTTCCCGCCGATCTTCCGCGACAAACTCCCCTTCTACTACATTGTCCTGGGGCTCGCGGTGTTGACGATGGCCGTGGTCTGGTTCACGCTGCGGAG
>CAVQPC010000002.1:0-14259 GCA_963714585.1 uncultured Methylomirabilota bacterium | reverse complement strand
TGAAGCTATTAGGATTTCTCAAAACAATAAGTTTCATGAAAATCTTTCAAACCTTTTAAATAATTATGCCTATTTGATGATGGCAGAAAGGAACTTCGATAGTGCACATATCCTTTTAAGCAATGCATTGGCAATTGCCCGGGAATTAAAAAATATTTACCTGGAATCAACGTATTTGGATTCTTTTAGCGATTATTATGTAAGTATTAACGATTCGACTAAATCATTTAAATACTATAAAGAATCCGTTTCATTGCTTGACGAATACAAAAAGAACCAACAATTAGAAAAATCACTTTTCCTTTCAACTGTTTTTGAAACTGAAAAAAAAGAGCAACAATTGATTTCAAAGCAAAGTGAATTAAATCAAGCCAGGGCAATAATATTGGGTGTTTTGCTTTTGTTTACAGTTGCGCTTTCTGTATTAATTTATTTCAGGCAAAAATCAATTAACAGAAGAACGCGTTTATTATCAATGGAAAAAGAAAAAATGCTGGATGTTGCCAATGCTTTAATTGAAGGCCAGGATGCTGAAAGGAAACGGCTTGCTATGGATTTGCATGATGGGATAAGTCCGAAAATGGGTGCTTTAAAGATGGCAATTGAAACTGAATTTCGAAATAATGATAATCTTCCGGGAGTAATTAATTCTCTTTCCATGACAGAACGGCCTGGACCGTGCGCGGCACCTGAATGCTCGGGAGCGACGTCGCCAGGCCATAGGCCCCGCGCGCGCCGGTGAGGACCTGGGTCTCCACGAGGGTGCGGACGCTCTCTTCCAGGAAGAAGGGATTGCCCTCGGTCCGCTCGATGAGGAGCCGCTTGAGGGGCTGCAGGGCCCGGTCGGCTCCCAGGAGGGCCTGGAGCAACTCCTCGGCGCTCTCGGGTGGCAAGGGGTCGAGCCGGAGCTGCGTGTAGTAGGTCTTGCTCCCCCAGCCGTGCTGGTACTCGGGACGGAAGTTGACCAGGAGCAGGAGCCGGGCGGTCGGGAGGCTCTCGATCAGGCTGTCGAGCCAGGCCTGGGTCTCGGCATCGATCCAGTGCAGGTTCTCCACGATGAGGCAGAGGGGCTGGACCTGGCTCTCCCGGAGCACCAGGCGCTTGAGGGCGTCGAGCGTCCGCTGGCGGCGCTGGGACGGATCGAGGGCCTGCCACTGGGGATCCTCCCCGGGGACGTCCAGGAGCGCCAGGAAGGCCGGCAGGGTCGGCTGCAGGGCCGGATCGAGGGTGAGGAGCTTCCCCGTGACCTTCTCCCGCATCCGCCGGGCATCGTCCCGGGCCTCGATCTGGAAGTAGGCCTTGAGGAGGTCGAGGACGGGGAGGTAGGCGGAGGCCTTCCCATACGACATGGACCAGGTCTCCAGGCAGAGCCAGCCCTGGAGGGGGTGCGAGTGGGTGAACTCGTAGAAAAGGCGGGTCTTCCCGACCCCCGCCTCCCCCAGCACCCCGACCACCTGTCCGTGGCCGGCGTGGGCCTGCGCCAGCGCGTGGCGGAGCGTCTCGACCTCCCGCTGGCGGCCGACGAAAGGGGTGAGGCCCCGGGTCGCGGCGGCTTCCATCCGAGACCGCACGGGTATGACCCCGATGATTTCGAAGACGTCAATCGGCGTCTCCAGCCCCTTGATGGACACCGGACCCAGCGGTTTGACCTGCACGTAGCCTTCGGCGAGGGTCATGGTGTCAGCGGAGATCAGGATCGACCCCGGCATGGCCATCTGTTCCATGCGCGCCGCCAGGTGGGTCGTCTGGCCGACCGCGGTGTAATCCATACGCAGATCGTTCCCGATGGAGCGCACGACCACCTCGCCGGAGTTCAGGCCCACCCGGATCTGGAGCGGAATCCCCTCAGTGCGCCGTACGCCTTCGGCATACCCTCTCACCGACTCCTGCATCCGGAGGCCGGCGTAGCACGCCCGCACCGCGTGATCCTCATGGGCCACCGGCGCCCCGAACAGGGCCATGATGCCGTCGCCCATGACCTGGTTGACGGTCCCCTCGTAGCAATGAACGGCCTCCATCATCCGTTCCAAGACCGGGTCGAGGAGCTTGCGGGCCTCCTCGGGATCCCGGTCGGCCAGCAGCTCCATGGATCCTCTGAGGTCGGCGAACAGCACGGTCACCTGCTTGCGCTCGCCTTCCAGGGCGCCCTTGGAGGTGAGGATCTTCTCGGCGAGGTGTTTCGGAATATAGGTCTCGGGGGCGGGCAACTGGGGGGGCGTCGCGGGAGCCGCCGTCGGGCCAATCGGCTGGCCGCACTCGTTGCAGAACCGGCTCCCTGGAGGGTTCGCCTGTCCACATTGCGGGCAGGGCACATCCAGCCGCGCGCCGCATCCGTTGCAGAACTTGGCCTTGGCCGGATTCTCCTGCTGGCACCGGGGGCACTGCATCTCCGAGCCTCCAGGCAGCCGGGCGTTGACAGAGGGAGGATTAGCACTAGCCTACGCCATGGGACTGCAACGGTCAAGAACCGCGTGGCGTGGAGTCCGAGGCACCCCTCTGGTTTACGCGGCATCTTCCATAGAGCGTAGCGAGCAACGGCGTTTCCAGGACTGCCTTCGGCGATCGTCCTCTGTACCATGCCGCGCAACATCGGGCTCATGTGCTGACCTGGTTCGGGCAGCCTGGGCGGTTGCGGATGAGTGCGTCCTGGGGACCGGGGGAGTTCCTCGCGCGCATGCTGGCGGTGGGTCGGAGAGGCAGTGTTGACAGTTACGACCGACGCATCCTGGTACGCCATGGGCGAGGATGAAGTAGCCACTCCGATCAGGCTGGGGATTCTCCGCCGGCAGGAGCACGCGTGAGGGGATGGACTGCCACAGGCCGGCGGTCTGGGGCGGGTGACCCTTCTGGCGGGACCAGTGATGCGGTGAGTGGGACCGGGTGGCCAGGCGTTCAGACGGCGTTACCGGGCGTGTGGCTCCAACGGCAGCATATCCTCTCCACCCCAGTGTTACTGCACCGGGGGGCATATCTGATTGACACCGTATGTTGAAGCCATGTAACATGAAGACAGTTTTTGTCCTCTTCAGTAACTCCCAGTCTTTCCAGGGCCTGGATGGTCTCACCATCCGGGGGCTTATCCGGACGCGATGTCAGATATAGATCTTCGGGCGGAAACTACATGAGCGCCGTTAGGCCACGTGGCGCTGCACAAGACTTCGCTTGAGGCGAACCACGCGTGCTCACGCTTCTAAGATACTCTGACGGCCAAAGCCTGCCAACATCGTACGAGCGAAAGGAGGTGGGTTCACCGGTCCCTGTGCGGGTGCCGCTCGCGATCACGGGAGTCCGTGGTGGGCTTTGGGTGGCGAGCGACCCCCGTCCTTGGGTGACCCGTTGCAGCATCTCGCAGAGGGTCCGTCTTCACGAACCTCGAGCCGGCGGCTCGAAGAGGAGCATTTACCATGGGTAAGATCATCGAGTGTGCCACGGTTGATCCGTCGTCCGGATGCACGCATGTCGTCCGCGGAAAGACCGAAGAAGAAGTCCTGAGGAATGCCATGGAACACGCGAAGCAGCATGGGATCCGGGAGGCGACGCCTGAGATGATGGCTAAAGTGAAGGGAGCGATCCGGGACGAGAAGTAAGTTCTTTACCCGAGCGGTTGCGGCCTAACATCATCAGCGTGCAGCCGTCGGCGGGCGGGCGGTGTGGGGTCGTGCACGAGTCCCCGCTCGCCCGCCCCGGCCGACGCCGGGTGTTGGACCGCATCAGCCCGAGCAGCCGGGATATTGCCGAAGAAGAAATCACCCGACACATGGAGGTCAGTCATGCGCATGCTTATGCACGTTCAGTTCCCACTCGAACCGTTCAACACCGCCGTTCGGGATGGCAGCGTAGGGCAGAAGATCCAGCGAATTCTCGAGGCCATCAAGCCCGAAGCCGCCTATTTCTCCGAGCAGAACGGCCGGCGCGGAGGCACCTTGGTCGTGAACGTCAAGGATCCATCCGAGGTCCCGATGTTCGCCGAGCCGTGGTTTCTCACATTCAATGCCGAAGTGGAGTTTCGGATTGCCATGACGCCCGAAGACCTCGCGCGCGCAAGCCTGGAGGCGTTGGGAAAGAAGTGGGCTTAGGCAATCCCGCCGTCGATGCGGGTGCTGGTCGGCGGTCCCCGATGTTCGTAATTGCGCAGCACCTTGCGTCCGGTTTCTTGATGATTGCCTCCTCTCCTCTGGCCACGCATCGCGGGCTCGAATCCCCGGCGGGACGGAATGTGCTTCATGGACCGTCCCCGTACCATTATGCGGATCCGGGGTAGGTGCCAGCCTGCATTGCCTGCATGTGCGCGAGCAGGGTCGGGCCAGCGAGCATGGGCATCCCCGTCTTGCGGAGGCGGAGCTGCGGGATCTCGTAGAGGAGCTCATCCAAGGCGGCCAGGGCAATCTCCCGCTTGCTCGCGGTGGAGAGACGGCCCATGACGTCGGCGACAGCCCGGTGAATCGTGTCCGCCACGCTCTCGGAGGCCTGCAGGAAGGCCTTGGCGTCTGTGCCCTTCCGCACCGGCAAGTTGAGGAGCGTGCCGCCGCTGAACGCGTGGCCGAGGCACAACACCCGGGGATCAGCCTCGCGCAGCTTCCGGAGGGATCGGCGGTAGGCTGGCGCATCGAAGTAGTACGGGTAGGCCCCCGGGCGTGACCCCTGCCCCTGCACCGCGTCGCCGGTGAAGGCCATCCCCTCGGCCTCCCAGAAGAAGGTCACGTGGCCGGGAGTATGCCCTGGGGCATGGATCACGCGTAACACCACCCCGCCCCCCAGATCGATCCGCTCCCCGTCCTGCAACAGGACGTCCGCCCCGGCCGGCTCCCCGGCGTTGTTCCGGACATGGGCTGCGCGCTCGGCGAGCGCGTCCGGGGGAAACTCCAGCGTGCGCAAGGGCGCGCAGTGAAACTCCACCTGCGCCTCCGTGGACCTCGCCATGGGCACGTCCCCGGCGTGAAGGTGGATCGGCGCCTTCGAGCGCCGCTTGGTCTCCTGATTGCCGCCGGCGTGATCGAGATGGGCGTGCGTGTTCAGGATCAGATCTACATCGGGGAACGACAGGCCCATCTCGGCCAGCGCCCCCTGCAGCACCCTCTCGGGCGAATCGGCGGCGCCCGTGTCGATCAGGGCGTTGCGGTCGCCCCTGACCAGGTACAGGAACACGGTCCCCGTCTTGTCAAATGGCGTGGTGATGCGAGTGACAGCGGGATGGATCTGCTCGATCATGCGTTTACCCTCCGAGGCACACCGGTTGTGTCTGCATTTCGAAACCCGAGGCGTTACACCGTGGCGGTTTCCACTTTCTACCGGAGGCCTCCCAGCAGGTGCGGTACGAAGAGGACCACGCCCGGAAAGAGCACAACGAGGAAGAGCGCGAGGACCAACGGGATGAGACACGGCAGCAGGGCGAGGGTCATCTCGCCTTGGTCCGAAGAACTTTCTACCACCAAGCCCCCAAGGCACCAAGGAAACAGGCTGCATTCCGGTTCCAGACAGGCCAATACTCAAACGCACGCCTGGGGGATTCGGCTGTTCAGCGTCCTCACCCTGAATGGCTCTTCCCACCCTTGGTGTCCTGGTGCCGTGGTGGTGAAGGGAACTTGGGATCGGGATTTACTCACGACCTCGCCATGGTCTCCGGGCTCACCCCGCGGGCTTCCGCATCTGCGTGCAACGCCCGGGCGAGACCCGGTTCGGTAGGGCGCCATGAAGACTGGGCTGTGCCAGCGGCGCGTTGGGTGTTCCAGCCGGCCTCGGGGGAGCGGACAGCGCTATTCCCGTGGGACGTCCCCCGCGAGCAGATGCCGGTCGTGCAGCGCTTTCAGACCCCCCTCGTGGCCGAGAGCCGCATCGTCGTGGCGGCCGAGGATCGGGTCGTAGCCTTCGCCTCGTGATCAGGCCGCCGACCGCTGCCTTGACTCACCGGGGCGGTCGCGAGAGGAGGCGTGGGATCGCAGCGGCGGCCTCCAGCTTCTCCACGTGCAGCAGGACATCGCACAGCTCTTCCGCCGCAGGCGCTCCCACGGTGGGCCCCGCCAGGTGCAGGAACTTGCGGATTACTTCATCTGGCGAGGCGAAGTTCTGCTCGTCGCCCCGCGCCGACTCCATCTTCTGCTCCAGGCAGGTCCCGTCCCTGAGGAGAACCTGCACCCGGACAGCGTGCCGGGCCTGCGCCCCCTTCGCCGTGATCGCCGGATCCTCGATCACTTCCACCTTCCGGGAAAGCGCGATCCGCAGCGGGTCGGCGACCAGCTCTTCCCGGAACTGGTCCACGAACACCTCCCCCTCGAGCAGGAGCGTGGCCACGCAGTACGGGAGATTGAGCTGGGCGGCGGTGAGGCCCTGGGGCTGGTACGGCCAGCCGACGTGGTCGACGGTCACCCGCGAGCCGTAGACCGTGATCCTGTCGATCGCCTCCGTCGTGAAGGGGTGCCGGGCGCGGAGCGCCCGCAGCGCATCCAGGGTCGTGTGATTGCTGCCCACGCAGGAGTAGAACTTCAGGGCGATGCGCATCGTCTCGAAGCGCTCGCCCAGCCCGTCAACGAGCTGGGTCAGGTCAAACCGGTCACGGGACCGGGAGAAGGTGGTGCAGAAGCCGCCGTACTCGCTCTCGAAGACATTCGGGATGCCCGTGAAGCCCGCCTCGGCGAGCAGGGCGGCGTACAGCCCGCTTTGGGCCGACCGGCCGGCATGCATGCGCTTGACCATGGCCCCGTACTGCGCCGCCATGAGCCCGGCGGCCTGTGTGCCGGCGATGCCGAGGGCATGGACCGTGCCCTCCGCCGACAACCGCAGGCCCGCGGCGGCGCCGGCCGCCGCCGAGAAGACGCCGACGGTTGCCCCCGAATGCCAGCCCTGGCCGATGTGCTCGGGGCCCATGCACATGCCCACCCGCGGCCCGATCTCGTAGCCAGCGACGGCTGCGGTCAGGAAGTCCTTCCCCGTCATCCCCGGGCGGAGCTCGCAGATGGCGATCAGGGGGGGCAGCGTGACCGCGCCCACATGCAGGACGCCGTACCGATGCACATCGTCGAGCTCGAAGCTCTGAATCAGCGTGCCGTTGATCAGCGCCGCGTGCGGTGCCGAGAAGCGCCGGGCGGTGCCCCAGGCGCCGCAGCCGTCCGAGCGGTCCAGGCGGGCCAGACACTCGATGAGGATCCGGCTCCAGGGCAGGTTCGCCCCGTAGAGGGCGCAGCCCAGGGAGTCGAGCGCGAGCAGCTTCAGCCGCTCCCGCACCTCCGCCGGGATGCGGTCGTAGCGCAGCCCGGCGACGAACTCGGCGATCCCCCGGGTGTGCGGGTTGTGGGCGGAAGGGCTCTCGGCCGCGTTCGCACTCACGGCAGGTGGCCTCTCGAGGGGCGGAGAACGCCCTGCATCCTGGCCGCTCCTGGTCGTCGATCCCCGGCGGCGGCTACCGTTTGAAATAGGAATCGAACTCGGTGATGAACTCCTTGTCGTTCTTCACCAGCCAGTTGTAATCCGGTGCGGTGGTCTTCAGCGTGCGAAGCGCCGGCATCCCTTTCGGCGGATCGACATCCGAGCGGCCCGGGTAGGATCCACCCTCGGCCATCACCGTCTGGGCATCCTTGCTCAGGAGATACCGCATGAAGAGCTTGGCGGCATTGGGATGTGGCGCATCCTTCGGGATGGCGTTGAAGATGCCGGCCACGGGGACCCCCTCCGGCTGGAACACCATGTCGATGGGCTGGCCGAGCTTCTTCGCATCCCACACGTTGTTGTGAGAGATCAGAGAGAGGGGCCGCTCGCCGGACACCACCATACGCGCCACATCGGAGTGTCCCTGCACGAACAAGTTCTGCATGTCGGCCAGGGTCTTCATGCTCTCCCACCCCAGCGCGTTGACCATCGCCAGGAAGTTCACCAGGGCGCCCCCGCTGAAGCTGGGGTGTGAGGTCACCGTCTTGCCCTTCCACTTCAGGTTGAGGAACTCGCGCCAGCTCTTGGGGACCTCCGCTTGCGAAATGAGTCGGGTGTTGTATCCGATGACGTAGAGGATGCTCTCGGTTGCGACCATATAGCCATCCGGATCCTTGGAAGCCGCCGGCAAGGCCTCCCAGCTCTCGTCCCGGTACGGCTGCAGGAACCCTTGCTGCTTCCACACGTAGAGGGGCGTGGCGTCCACCGGCTGGATGACGTCCGCATTGATGCGCTTGGCGAGCCGCTCCGCCTCCACCGTCTGCACCATGGGCCCCGTGCTCTTCCGCACGAGGTTGACCTTGATGCCGGGATAGCGCGCCATGAAGGCCTTGACCTGTGGGGTCAGCTCGAACTCGCGAAGGGCCGAGTAGAAGTTCACCGTCCCTTCCTTCTTGGCCGCTGCCAGCAACGCGTCGTCCGTCTGCGCCCAGGCGCCCCGGATCGCGATCCCCGGAACCATGGACCACACCAGCCACAGCAAAACTGCCGACACTGCACGTCTCCACATGTCGCGTCCTCCCTGGGTCTCCCCCTACGCCTGCGGTATCCGGCCACGGCGGCCGCTCTTGAGGAACGGCACGAGCCCGCCCTCCTGTACGAGGGCGAGAATCATCGGCGACCAGGGGACGACCTCGACCTCCGCCCCCGTCGCCGGATTCACGATGCGCCCGCCCTTGAGGTCGACACGCAACCGGCCTCCGGTCTCCACGATGGAGTGCACGCCGGGAGCCTCGACCGCATACAGACCATTGTTGATGGCATTCCGGAAGAAGATGCGACCGTAGGACTCCGCCACAAAGACGCGGACCCCCAGGGTCTTGAACACCAGGGCCGCCGCCTCGCGCGAAGAGCCGACCCCGAAGGATGTCCCCCCCACCACGATGTCCCCAGGCCCGCACTGGGTGCCGAAGGTCGGCTCGACGGGCTCCATGGCATGGGCCGCCATCTTGGCGCTGTCCCGCATGCCCACGTACTGCGCAGGGATGATGATGTCGGTGTCGATGTCGTCACCGAACACCCAGCACCGGCCCTCGATCACGGTCTGCGGCGTGCTCATTCTGAAATCACCTCCCGCGGGTCGGTGATGCGTCCCGTGATCGCCGACGCCGCAACCACGGCCGGCGACGCCAGATAGATGCTGGAGCTGGGATGGCCGCTGCGCCCGATGAAGTTGCGGTTCTGAGAGGAAATGCGGACCTGCCGCGGACCCAGGACGCCGAAGTGCACGCCCGCGCAGGAGCCGCACCCGGGATTGGTGACGACCGCTCCCGCCTTGACGAACGTCTCGATGAGCCCCTCCGCCAGGGCCCTCCGGTAGGTCCCGATGGAGGCCGGCGTCACGATCATCTGGACACCGGGCGCCACGTGCGCACCCTTGAGGAAACGCGCCGCGATGGCCAGATCCTCGAATGTCGCATTGGCGCAGGAGCCGATGAAGGCCTGATCCACCTTGACGTCGCGGAATTTCGAGACCGCGTCCACGTTGGAGGGCAGGTGGGGCGCTGCGACCATGGGCTCCAGCGCCCCGACGTCTATGTGGATCTCCCGCTCGAACGACGCGTCCGGATCGGAGAGCACAGGCACGGCCCGACGGGAGCTGGACCCGGAGGCGCCCCGATCGGCAGCCATCCGGCCATCCTCCTCGCGCGGCGCCAGCATGGTCGCCTTCGCCCCCATCTCCGTCCCCATGTTGCACAGGGTCAGCCGCTCGGCGAGGTCCATCCGCTCGAGCGCGGGGCCGGAAAACTCGAGCACGCGATAGGTCCCAAATCGGGTCCCCTCCCGGTGCAGGATGTGCAAGGCAACGTCTTTGGCGAAGACCATCCGTGGCAGCGCGCCGGTGAGCACGATGCGGACGGTCTGCGGAACGCGAAGCCAGACATCGCCGAACACGAAGGCCCCTGCCACCTCGGTCGGGCCAACCGCGATCCCGATGGCGCCGACTGCGCCGGCCGTCGGAGTGTGCGAGTCGGTGGCCACCAGCAGATCCCCCGGGCCCACCAGTCCCGCCTCGATGAATACCTGGTGCTTGATGCCCTCCTCGAAGAAGCCGTGCGGCAGGTGATGGGCCAGGGTGAACGCCCGCAGTTCCGCCACGGTCTCCGCCTGGTCGACGGTCGAGGGGGGAAGGTAGTGATCCGCGATCGTGATGACCCGCTCCCGATCGAAGAGGGTGCCGCCCAGCTCGGCAAAGGCCTCCTTGAAGATCGGCCATTGCACGTCGTCGATGCTGGCCCAGTCCACCCGCGCCCACACCAGCTCGCCGGGCCGGACCGGTTGCCCTCCCGAATGGGCTGCGAGGATTTTCTCCACCGCTGTCTGCCCCATGCATGCCCCCTATCGCTTCGTGCCAGCCGGCGCCGCGGCGTATCGCGCTTCCAGCTTGGTGAACTCCGGCAGCCGGACCAGGCGTTGCCGTTCCTCCCAGGCCACCATCTGATCCAGGACCCCCTCGCTGATGCCGTCTCGCGCGAGGCCCCGGAGGACCGTCTGGATGCCCTTGATGGCGCCGCGCAGGGCCGCGTTGGCGTAGCAGATCAGCTTGTAGCCCATCCCCTCCAGCGTCTCGAGGGGAAGCACCGGCGTCTTCCCGCCCTCGACCATGTTGCACATCTGCGGGACGCGGATGCTCTTGGGGATCTGGGCGAGCTCCTCCACCGTGCGGGGCGCCTCGACGAAGGTGAGGTCGGCGCCGGCCTCCGCGTACGCCTTGGCCCGGGCGATGGCCTCCTCGAGCCCGAGAACCGCGCGGGCGTCGGTCCGGGCGATGATGACGAAGTCGGAGCTTCGCCGCGCCTCCAGAGCTGCGGTGATCTTCATCACCATCTCGTCCCGCCCGATGACCTGTTTGCCCTCGAAGTGGCCGCACCGCTTTGGGAAGACCTGATCCTCCAGCGTGATCCCGGCGGCGCCCGCCCGCTCCAGCTCCCGCACCGTCCGGCGCACGTTGAGGGGGTTGCCGAACCCGGTGTCGGCATCCGCCACGACGGGGATGTCCACGGCGTCCGTCAGGCGGCCGACCTGCTGCACGACCTCGGTCATCGTGGTCAATCCCAGATCGGGATCGCCCAGGTCCATGTTGGCGAAGCCGGCACCGGTGAACAGCACGACCCGGAATCCGGCCTCTTCCGCGATCCGGGCGGTCAGGGCATTCGGGGCACCGGGCATGAGGACCGCCCCCGGCCCGGCCAAAAGCTCACGCAATCTGCGCCCAGCACTCATCGCGCTCCTCCTTCTAGTCTCGTAAGATCACCGCACGCTGGGGGGGGATGTACAGGCGCACGGACTCCCCTTCCCGATGGGGACAACCTGTGGACGCCATTGCCCGCAGGCGCCCCGCCGCGGTGTCCACGCGCAGCTCGACCGTGTGTCCAAGGAATGTCCGCACCGCGATGGCCCCGGTCAGGCTGTTCTCCTCCGGGCCTTGGTCGCAGGGCCAGACCTCCAGATCCTCGGGACGGACGACCAAGCAGACCTGCTCGTGAAGCCGAGGGCGGCTCTCGCCGTCCTGCAGTGACCCGCGCAGGACGACGCCCGCCACCGCCACCGAGGCCTCGGCCGGGCCGGCCTCGGTGACCTCCCCCGGCAGGAGGTTCGCCACGCCCACGAAGGACGCAACGAATCGGGTGCGAGAATGCCAGTAGATCTCCTCGGGCGTACCAATCTGCTCCAGCCGCCCCTCGCGCATGATCACGATCCGGTCACCCAGGACCATGGCCTCGGCCTGGTCGTGCGTCACGTAGAGCGAGGTGATCCGCAGCCGGCGAATGATCTCCCGGATCTCGAAGCGCATCTCCTCCCGGAGGGTCGCGTCCAGATTGCTCAGCGGCTCATCGAACAGGAGCATGGCCGGCTCCAGGATGAGGGCCCGCGCCAGCGCCACCCGTTGCTGCTGGCCGCCGGACAGCTCGCCGGGGACACGGGTCGCCAGGGCCTCCATGCGGACGACCTGGAGGATGTTCTGGACACGGCTCCGGATCTCGCTCTCCGGCCGTTTCCGCACGCGCAGGCCGAAGGCGATGTTCTCAAACACCGTCATGTGCGGCCAGACGGCGTAATTCTGGAACACCATGGAGAGCCCCCGCCGCTCCGGCGGCAGGCTGAAGGTTGGGGTGGCGACCGATCGGCCGCCGATCCAGATCTCGCCGCTGTCCGGGCGGAGGAAGCCGGCGACCATCCGCAGGGTGGTCGTCTTCCCGCAGCCGCTGGGACCCAGCAGCACGATGCTCTCCCCTTCCTGCACCTCCAGGCTGACGCGGTCCACCGCCGTGACGTTCCCGAAGCGTTTGCTGACCCCCTTCATCACGAGCTGGGATGCGCCCATCGTCACCGATCCTCTGTGTTCAGAACGTGCGCCCGCCCAATCGCCTGACGATTCCGACCGACAGGACCGCCACGCTTCCAACCACGATCGACAGGGCCGCGGCCTTCTCGAAGTAGCCGTCCTGGAGGAACAGGAAGATGGCCACCGCCATGGTCTCGCTGCCGGGTAACACCAGGAGGATCGACATGCTCAGCTCCCGCAGCACCAGCGAGAAGACGATCGTGAATCCCACCACCAGGGCACCGGAGAGCAGCGGGACCGTGATGCGTCGCATGGTCACAGCCCAGGAGGCACCCGCCATGCGCGCCGCCTCCTCGAACTCGGGGACGAGCTGTCGCAAGCCGTCGCGGATGAAGGTGAATCCCAGCGAGATGTACTTGGCCACGTAGCCGATCAGCAGCAGCCAGAGTGTGCCGTACAGGTTCACCCAGGGCGTGGTGTAGGCGATGATCAGTCCGACGCCGAAGGCCATCCCGGGGAAGGCGAACGGCACCATGGCGAGATTCGCCAGCGCCCCGCAACCGCGCGGCCGTATCCGCTCAACGATCCAGGCCACGATCAACCCGATAGCGGCCGCCGCCACAGCGGCCCCGGTCCCGAGCACCAGGCTGTTGCGGATCGCGGGCGCCACGTACGATTCCGGGTTCCACAGGGCGGCGTAGTTCGCGAATGTCAGGTTGCTCAGGCGAAACTCGGCCCCCCAGATGCGGACGAGTGACGCCACGCCCATGTAGACGCCCGGCAGGATGATCGCCACGCCCACGATCGTCAGGCAGAAAGCCAGGAGCCCGTACCGCCAGAGACCCACCTCGATCAGGCCGATTCGGGCGCTCTTGCCCGTCACGACCGTGAACTGCCGCCTGCCCAGCACCTTGGCCTGCCCCCACATGCCCAGCATGGTGAGCCCCACGATCGGCATGGTGGCTGCGGCCGCGAGCTCCAGCCGGGGGGGGAAGCTGATCAGGCGGAAGATGCGAACGGTCAAGGTCTCAAAGCCCGCGGAGAATCCGATGGCGGCGGGCGCGCCGAAGGCGGCGATCGACTCCAGGAAGACCAGCAAGGCGCCCGAGAACAGCGCCGGAAGCACCAGGGGGATGGAGATGCGCCAGGCCGTGGTCGTCGTGGTGGCGCCGCTGACCCGAGCCGCCTCCTCCAGCGAGGGGTCCATGTTGTCCAGCGCCGCGCCCACGGAAAAGAACACCAGCGGGTAGAAGTGCAGCGTGAGCACGAACGCCAGGCCTTCGAAGGTGAAGATATTCAAGGTGATCGGAAGCCCGAGGGTCCTGCGGAGGAAGACGTTGACCAGGCCGCTGTTGGGGCCCAGCAAGAGGATCCACGCAATCGCCCCGATGAAGGACGGGACGATGAACGAGACCCCCACCAACGCCCGGATGAGCGCCTTGCAGGGCGTGTTGGTTCGGGACACCACCCAGGCCATGGGCACACCGATCAGCACGCAGGCCGCAGTGACGATGGCGCCAAGCCACAGGCTGAGAAGAAAGGCGCGAAGGATGGTGCGATCGGTGATCAGGCTCACATAGCGCGACAGGGTCAGCGAGCCGTCTCCGGATTGGACACTCTTGCTGAACAGCATGCATAACGGATAGCCGATCAGGCCCACGAGCAGCAGGAAGGCTGCCGCCAGGACGAGGGCCCTGATCGGCTCGCTGACGAGGGCGCGCAGAGCATGAGCAGGCCGGGCGAAGGCCGACGATCCGGGAGAGGCCGCATCGCCCGCACCGGGAGTGCTCATTTTCCCGCCTCGGGGCGAATCGACCACGCCCCCCTCCCCCCATTCACGGGCCGCGCGCGACTCAACGACCCGAACTCGCCCTGATGGCGTGCCTGAATCTCGGCTGCAGGCGCGATCGTGATTGATGGTGTATGGCAGAGGACGCTGAAGGGCGGGGGCGGAGGACATTCACGCCTTCGGTTTACTCCGAGGGCCTCCACCCCCAGGTCGGCGGGGACGCTAGCATGCACATCATGAAGCTGTCAAGGGGTCGAATATCTCG
>CAVQPC010000001.1:0-20355 GCA_963714585.1 uncultured Methylomirabilota bacterium | reverse complement strand
AGCCGGCTCGGGATCGGCGCCCACGCTCTGTCCCGACCCCCCTGGCCCCTGACCCCCATTTTGCTTTGCGAGCAACGCCTCTCGCGAGGTTGGAATGGAACTGGGTTCGGCGGGCGTCTCATCGACATCGGCAAGCCTTTCGTCACCGCGTCTCCCCGTCGCCTCATCTCCGTTTCCTATCATTACCTCCGGACCCCGATCACAAGTCCCCGTTCTCAATGGAGGGAGGCTTGAGCAGATGAACGCCGATTCTCGGACGAGGATCGGCGTTTTTCTTGGGGGTGACCCTGCATCGTCTGGGGATGTTGCTCCTCCGCATGACCTGACATGTGTCAGGCCATGGCGCGAGTAGCGCCAAAGTTATCAAGGTACGAGGCTTCCACCCTAAATGCATATTATCTTGACATGTCACGAAATCTACTATATTCATGATTTATGCTAAAGAAACGCTACAGATCAGCCAAGCAGATTGACGGTGTCATCGATCTCGAACGGCTGAGGTCAGGTCCGGCTAAATCCATCGAACGGGATCCTGATCGGTTCTTCGACCTCACCTATCCATCCGAAGATCTAAAGGGGATGCTCCAGGCTCTCAGTCGTCGTTTCTCCCCTGGCGAAGACCATCAAGCTGGCCTCTTCTTGGCCGAGGCGGTAAAGGGACTCGGGAAGTCCCACGCCTTGTTGACGGCCTACCACCTCTTCGCCAATCCGGTTCCGGCGAAACGGTGGATGGCGCTCCACGGGTATGCATGGTCACCGCCTCCATCCCCCGTGCTGGTCGTCAAGAAATTTACGGATCAGTTCCTCCCATTCGATTCCCTCTGGACGGCCGTCGATCAGGAAATCGGTGCGCGATGGAGTTCGCAGCATCCGCCTTCCCTCGACGAATTGCGGGCAGCCCTCTCGGGGCAATACCTCGTCCTGATCTTCGACGAGCTGGAGCGAGGGATCTCGAATATTGCCGACCCGGCACGGAGGAGCCAGAATCTGAGCTTCCTGCAGATGCTCTCCGAGGAGGCCGGCCGAAGCGATCGAGTAACCTTGTTCGCTGCCATCTACGACGGGACCGTGGAGCCCGGGGCTACCCTGAAGCGTGTGCCCCGAGTGGAGCTGCGTTTCCGGAAGCCCGAGGACCGGGCGGCCATCGTCCGCCATCGACTCTTCTCCGATGCGGGCACATACGACCGATCCGCCGCGGAGGCCCTGATCCGCTCCCACGTCAATACCTGGATCCGCCTGGGTGTTTCCACCACGGACGACCAGTTGACGCGACTCAAAGCGGCCTTCCCGTTTCTTCCTGGCCTCCTGGAACTAGTCTTCGAGCGTATCAGCGGCAGCGGCGGATTCCAGGGGACTCGCGGCGCCCTCGGCCTTCTGGCTGCCATGCTGGACGCGTCGTCTCAGGGGTCCTTTCTCTTCACTGGGGCTCACTGCAAGTTGACGGATACCGCCTGCGCGGACCGGCTCCAGGACCTCGACCCAGCCGGCAGCCTGATCAATTGCGCCCAGAGAAACCTCGAAGACCTCCGCACCCAACCCTACGCCGAAGGCCTGGCGTCCGCTGTGCTCCTAGCCAGCCTCGCCCCGGGGATCAAGGGTCTCACCAGGGAGGAACTGATCCGCCATGCGGTCTTCCCGGGATGCGATCCCAACCGTTTTGAGGCAACCCTTCAGGCCTTCCGGACCTTTGGGACCTTCTTCCATGAGCGAGAGGGGCGCTTCTTTTTCGATCTCGAAGAGAACGAAAACGCCAAGGTGGAGATAGAGGCCATGCGCCTCTCTGCGGAGCGGGCGCGCGATGAGATTATGACCATCTGGAAACAGGACCTCTTCCGGGAGACGCAGCAGGCGGTGATCTTCGTGGACCCGGAGACCACAAAACTGGTCTTGGACCAACTGGCCAAGAGCGGCCCCCGTTTTGTGCTCTCCCCCAGGCGGCTTTCGACACCCGAGCGCCACGCGCTGTACTTCGGTTCGGAATCGAGAAACCAGATCATTCTCCTGGAGCCTCGGGACGATGCGGTGAACCACCTTGCTAACCCGGATGTCGTGATGGCGGCCAAGCGCTCCATTGCCGCCGCCACACTTGCCCCCAGCGCAGGGTCCGCGGAGAGGCGCAACCGCTACGAGCGAATCTCCAGTCAAGAGCGGGGGAGCGTCAAGGACATCATCAAAACTGCAGGGCTCGCGTACGTGCGGGTGGAGACGTGGGGGGATCGGCCGGAGGATACTCACTTCGAAGTGGAGTCCCTGGGCCAGTCCTGGGACAAACAATCCATTCTCGATTATTTGCGGAGACACATCTATCCTCGGCCGCGGTTTTTAGAGCATCTGAAAGAGCGCCTCTCCGCTTTCCACGGCCACACGATTTCCCAGGTGGATCGGGCGTACCGAACCACCTTGGGCTTTCCGGTCCCCACCACGATCTCCGAGATCTCCGATGCCGTGGTCGCGCTGGCGGAGGACCGGGACCGGATCTTGGGTCTTCAGCACCCTCGACGGAATTACTGTGGCGAACGTGTAGACTTGGGCGCAGGGGAACTTCCACAGGCGGTGCTCGCGCCACCGTGGCCCGCTTCCATGCCGGCCCCCGTCGCGATCCCACACGCTCCTGACCCCTCGGGGGCACCGCCAGAGCCATCGGCCCCGAGGCCCGAACCTCCGATGCCTGAGGTTGCACGTGAGGAAAGGGCCACCCCGTATTGTCGCACGAAGGCGGAGTTGCGCCAGGCTGTGGCCGAAAAGCTGTCGGATATCCCGGAATCGGAAATCGCCAAGGTCAAGTTCCAGGTGTTCAGTAAGTACCAGGGCGTCAACCTCGCCGACCATCCCAGCGCCTTTCGAGGTGGGCTGACATGTGGCGGAGACTTGGAGGTGCAGATCGATCTCGCCATTCCTGGTCCGTTGGACAAGGCCCAGATTGAGTCGCTGTGCGAGTCGCTGCCCACTCTTCCCGACGGGACCTACTCCGCTCGGCTGAGCCTCGTGACGCGGGTAGCAAGAGAGTCGTCTCAGAATCCACCGGAGGTCCCATGACTGCGCTGGTCCAGCCACAGTTCATCGAGCGGTGGACCCGCCCCGAACCCCGGCTTCCCGGGTTGGTCCAATGGCTGACCGGAGAGGTCTGGACTGCCGAGAGGTTCCAGGAGTGCGGAAGCAAACCCTCGGAGTACCTGCAGTCCGGCGAAAGGATTGTAAACGAGTGGGAGTCGCTCTTGACCGCGGCAGCCGACTCTTACTTTGCCGAGTTGACCACGGCACCCTCCCCGGCTCGGAAGATCTCCGATTTCTTCCGCGATCAGCCCGAAGGATGCGTGCTCGTGCTGGATGGGTGTTCTCTGCGAGAACTGCCCAGGCTTTTGGAGCTGGCCTATGCATCTCGTCGTCCCGTCGTGGAATGTGCCTGCGGTCGCTCGGCCATCCCGAGCACGACCGAGCGCTTTGTCGAAGACCGGTTGGGATTCGGTTTTCCGGCCACCGGCCCATCCCAACTGGTCTCCCGGCGCGAATGGAGGGATCTGGGTATTCGGTATCATTACTTCCGGGAACCCAATGAGTCGCAGCACTTCTCCGAGCAGTCGGCCCCGATACTCTTGTGGCATCGGTTTCCGGACCTGCGTTTCATGGACAGCACCGCATCCAGCGCCGAGTTCTATGATTCCGTCTGGGATACGCTGGAACTGGTGTGGCAGAGAACGGTGCAGGCCCTTCCGGCCTCCCGAACTGTCCTGGTTACCAGCGATCATGGCTATGTGTTCCTGGGGCCTGGATTCAGCGACCGGAGTCTGGACGGCAGCGATCAACCGCTGAACGGCAAACGCTACAGAGAGTTCGCGTCCGATGAGCCCCTGCCTGCCGAATCGCCCGGACTGCACGTGGATTCCGGCCGGCGCGTGGCGGTGATCCGGGGACGGTGCCATAATCGGCCCCAGGCCCCGTCTCCATCTCGGTCCTTGTTTCGACACGAAGGACTCAGCCTGATGGAGGTCTTGACCCCGTGGCTTGTGCTGGGACCTGTCGGCGCATGAGGACCTTCCTTTCTTCCAGCGAGAGGGGGATGGGGTAGGGGGAATTGCAGATGAAGCAAAAAATCGGCACCGTCATCGAGGAAGAGGTCATTCGGCTAGCCAAGCGCCGCGCGATCGAGGAGAAACGGCCGCTGAGCGACCTCATCCAAGACGCTCTCGTTTCGTATCTCGGGGGAAAAGCCCCTGCCGTTCGGGACCGGGAAGCCGCGTACAGGCTGTTCTGCGAGCAGCCCATGAAGATCACCCGGGAGCAGGTGTCGGAGATCGTGAACGAGGACACATGGGATCTATGAATCTGGACGACATCCCCAACGGAAGCCTGTGCGTGGTGGACACCAACGTGCTCCTCTACGCGGAGCAGGACCTTTCCGCCCAGTCGAAACGGCTCCTCCGCCGCATGTCCACCGGGGAGGTCTTGGGCCTCCTCCCCCAACCCGTCTGGCTGGAGCTCGCCCACAAGCTGATGCTGGCCGAGGCCATGATGCTGGGAAAGATTTCCGGTCCGAATCCCGCCAAGAAACTCGCCGGTCAGCCAGATGTGGTCAGGGGCCTGGGGCTGTACCGGGACAAGGTCCGCGCACTCCTGAGTCTTGGGATCGGCTTTGAGCCCTGTACTCGGGAGGATTTCCTGGAAACGGCCTTTGCCTTCCAGGAAAGGTACGGGCTCCTCGTCACCGACTCTGTCGTCCTGGCCGTGGCGCTCCGGATGAAGGCCGATGCCCTCGCCACGGCCGACCGCGCCTTCGAGAAGGTCACGGAGCTTCCCATCGCCATGCCGACGGACGTGCATCCGTGACACCGGAGGCGCGCGTCCCTCGGGCCATCGAGGTGGGCTTTCCCATCGTCGAGATCAACCGCCTGGCCGTCCCCGAGCGGAACTCCTTCAAGCCCATCTACCAGATGCACAAGTGGTTCGCCCGCCGCGCCTCCTGTGTGTTCCGGGGCATCCTTTTGGGCGCACTGAAACCAGCCTACGGTCCAGACGGGACCCTCACCGACCTCATGGCGGAGTTCTACAAGGATCACACCCACGACCCAGACACAGCCGGGAAAGTCGTTCTGGATCCCTTCATGGGGGGCGGCACCACGGTGGTGGAGGCGCTGCGACTGGGTTGCCGGGTCATCGGCATTGACCTCAATCCCGTGGCCTGGTTCATCGTCAAGACGGAGGTGGAGCCGGTTGACCTGGCCGAGCTTCAGGCTGCCTTTCAGCGTCTGAGCGAGCGACCCGTGGCCTGGAACGGAGGGAAGCCTCTCAGGGAGAGTCTTCTGGGCCTGTACAAGACGGAGGCTGAGCCGGGTGTGGAGGCGGATGTCATCTACACCTTCTGGGTGAAACACGCCATCTGCACCGACCCCAACTGCCGCCGCGAGGTCCCGCTGTTCGATGACTACGTCATCGCCCGCAAGACGCCTACCGTCCGCTATCATCCGGATGTGAGCTGCCGGCACTGCACGAAACTATACGACTGGGAGATCGAGGTCGCCTCGCTCATCGCGGATCCGGCCATGATGGTGAACGCTTCGCGAGGGAGCGCGGGCGAAGGCAGGCCAACCCAGGCATGGAGCTACGCCCCGCCCCCGACCAGGAAACATGAGGTCGTGAACGTCCCCTGCCCGCATTGCGGGCAACCGGGGCAGTTCAGTGCCGGGAAGGCGCGGAGGAAGAAGGTGCCCCTGACGGTTCTCCTCTGCCCTGCCTGCGAGGCGGTTTGGCAGTGGCGGGGGGAACTTCCCGAGGGCGAGGTCCATTGCCCGGCCTGTCGTCATGCCTATGATCCTCGCAAGGGTAATGTGCCGGAGAAGGGGAAGTTCCTCTGCCGTTGCGGCAACGTGGACAAGATCATCGAGAGCATCCGCCGCCTCCCCCAGGACCGCCGCCACCCCGTCCGCCCGTACGCCATCCAGGCGTATCTCCCGCTCGATTCGTCGAACGCCGATGAAGAAGACGGCGAACAGCTTTCTCTCTTAGCCGCCCAAGATAACCCCCCGCACTCGGGAGAGGATGAACCGCTCCCCGACGAAGAACCCGTCTCCGAGGACCGGCCGCACAGGGACGGGGGTTCCCCCCGCCCAGAGACTCTGCTCATTCCCAAGAACGGCAAGTTCTTCAAGCGGTTCTCTCCGTCAGACCTGGCCCGTCTTCAGCAGGCGGAGAGCCTTTGGCATATGAACCGGAGCAATCTCCCTCACCCAAAGAGCAAGATCCCAGTCGGCTACAACACCAACCAGATGATCAAGCACAACTACACCTACTGGCACGAGATGTTCTTCTCGCGCCAGCTCCTGGCCCTTTCGACGCTCCTCCAAGGGATCATGGCCGAGCCGGATACGACCCTGGGGGAATTGCTTATGTGTTCCTTCTCCGGGGCGCTGGAACTAAACAATCAGTTCTGCCGGTACATGTCCGAGCGGAAGAGCGCGGGAGGCCAAACAGTTCAGGGTGTCTTCGCTCAGCACGCCTTTCAACCGAAGATCACGATTACGGAAAACAACGTGTTTGGTATCCCAGACATCGCCATGGGCTCTTTTGAGTCAAAGGCCGTGTTGTTGGAGCAGGGCATTGGCTATAGGAAAGAATGCTGGGATTTCTTTGATGACGGGACAAATCCAAAAAGAGTAAAGAGATCAGTCGATCGGATCAATGGGCAAGAGCCCTGGCTTCATTGCACGGATAGTGCTCTCCTGGACAGCGGCGTAGCCCCGAGATTGTGCATCACGGACCCACCCTACGTGGGGAACGTGAATTATTCTGAGCTTTCGGACTTCTACTATGTTTGGCTTCGGTTGGCATTGAAGGGCGCATATCCCCAATTCGCTCCCGAGTACACCCCAAAGGTGGCTGAGATCGTTGAGAACCGGACACGGGGAAAGAGCCGCCAGGATTTTTTTGACGGCTTGGGCTCTGCTTTTTCTCGAGTTCACGCGAGCCTTCCGGACGATGGTCTCCTGGTCTTTACCTTCCACCACACGGACGAGGAAGGGTCGGTCTGGGAGGGGTTGCTTCAATCCCTGTGCGAAACGGGATTCGAGATCGCCGCCGTGTACCCCATCCATGGGGAGTCGGAATCCTCCCTTCACCTGATGGACAAGGAGAACGTCTCCTACGATCTGATCCACGTCTGCCGCAAGCGGCAGAGCGAGCCGGAGAGGCGGTCGTGGGCGGGGATTCGTCAAGAGGTGCGGCGGCGGGCGCGGGCGGAACTGGAGGCCATCGAGGCGGGTCGCTACGGGAAGGAGCCCCTCAGCGCCAACGACGTGCGGCTCATCTGCATCGGGAAATGTCTGGAACTGTATAGCCGTCATTACGGAAAGGTGGTGGACCACGAGGAGAATCCCCTTCGGCTCCACGAAGCCCTCCAGGATATCGGCACCATGGTCGATCAACTGGTGACCCGCGAGAGGCCTCTCCCGCCGGAGCTGGAGGACGTGGATTCCATCTCCTACGCCTGGCTTCGGTTGCTGGTAGAGACCCGAATGGAGATCAACGTCAACGACCTCACCAAGGGTCTGCGGGGCATGCAGGTGACCTTGGAGGATTTGAAGAAGGCGGGCCTCATCGTCAAGGGCAGAACCGGCCGGGGCCGATACTTCAAGGTGAAGCAGCCCGAAGAACGGCTCAACGAACTCAAAGAGAGATTGGAGCCCTCCCTTGTTTCGGGGAAAACGCAGCCTTCGCTGTTCGACGAGATGAACCGGCCCGTGGTGCATGCCGTCCCCCTGGTGGACCTGGTGCATCTGCTCATCGGCCTGGCCCGGGCCGGCGAGTCGGTGGCGCCGTGGCTGGAGCGGTTTTCCCACCTACGGCCCAAGACGCGCGCGGCCTCTGCGTTTCGCGCGGGAGAGGCGGCGGGACTGGGCGGATTACATCGACCGGGTTCTGAACCTGGTGGAAGGCGCACCATTGTTTCAACCAGCAAGCCACGATGCGACGGGGTGACACGAGAACCACATCCGGATAGGGGTTTGACGGCGTGGGGACGAGCTTCGCGCCCGCCCGGGAGAGAGGGAACCGCCGACATGCCTGGCTACCTGCTCGTCGAGGAGAGGTTTCTCCAGCCGCATAGTTCGCGCGGGTTCCCTCCGAATCCGCTGCGCATGGGCTTTCTGGACTACCTACGGGAGCTCCGGCAGGAAATGTTTCCTTTCGATCGGAGTCAGAAGCTTCGCCTTGTGGGGCTGGAGGAGGTTCTCCTGGCCGCGGGCACCGGGGACGACCTCTTGACCGTGTGCCTGGATATCCGCACGACTCTCGCCTCGCGGGCCAATGAGCTGAACAGCAGCATGGGATGGACTCAGGTGGTCTTTCGACGGCCATTGAAGCGCGCGGAAGATTTCTGGTTCGATCCTGGCGGAGGCCACCGGGTGTCGTTGCGTCCGATCTTCGGCTCGCCGGTTCGAGCCAACGGCGCGTCCGCCAACGAGTGTTACCAGGTGGGATTCAACCTGACATGACCGAAGCCGCCATCAGATACGCTACAGCCGCGACCGTCAAGTCGAGCGACCGCGTGAAGGTCCCCTCAAGGCCCGAGCTGGGGGTGGGGGAAGTCCTACGGGTCTCGGATATCACAGGGATCTATCAGGCGGATGTGGTCTTCGACCTGCCCGAGGGAAGGCGGCTCGAGACCCTTCCCACGGACCTCTTGGAGCCCACCGGGGATCTCTGGAGCCGAGTGGCTGCCGGGGACTTCGACGATCCGGAGAGCTACCGCCTCAAGCAGATGGCTTATGCATTGATCCATTCCAACACCGGCGGCGAGCTGAGTGCCAGCCGCGTGAATCTTCTGCCCCACCAGATCCTGCTCGTGCATGACCTGGTGGCCCGGGAGGATCGTCGCCTCCTCATCGCCGACGAGGTGGGGCTGGGCAAGACCATCGAGACGGGCATGCTCCTTCGGGAGATGATGGCGCGGGGCGAGGCTGAGCGGATCCTCGTCGTCACCCCCGCGGGCCTCACGCGAAACTGGCGCGACGAACTGGAGGCATGCTTCCGGCTCCATTTCGAGATCCTCAACCAGGACTTTTCCGACCATGGCTCCGCCACCTGGGAGAGGCACCACCGGGTGATCGCATCCATCGACACGCTGAAGGTCCCCAGGCGCGTTCAGCGGCTTCTAGCCGCTCCTGCCTGGGACCTGGTGGTGTTCGACGAGGCGCACCACCTCTCCAGAACCCGGGTGGGAAGCAAGACCACGACCACGCAGAACTACAAGTTGGCGGAGGCGCTGCGCGGGCATACCCGGGACCTGCTCTTTCTGACCGCCACCCCCCACCAAGGGAATGCTTATCAGTTCTGGTCCATCATCCAACTGCTCAACGATCAGCTCTTCGCCTCCCCGGATGACCTCTCCAACCATCGAGGACTCCTGGCCCGCGTCATGATCCGACGCACCAAGAGGGAGGTGACGGACGCCGAGGGCCGGCCCATCTTCTGCCGCAGGCAGGTCTCCACCGAGTCTTTCGGCCTGGGGCCGCGCGAGCGCCATTTCTACGAGCGGCTGAGCGACTATCTGCGGGAGGGGTACAACGTCGCCGGGGTCTCCCAGGCGCGAACCACCTCGAATCAGCGCGCCATCGGCTTCGTCATGGGTACCTTCCAGAAGATCATGTCCTCCAGCCCGAGGGCCATCCTCCAGGCGCTTCGCCGGAGACTCCTGGTCCTCCTGACGCGCAAGCAGATCGAGCTGGAGGCCGCAAGGCGTCGGGGCGCCGCACTGGCCGAAGAGATCATGCGCACCCAGGACGAGATGCTGCGACTGGCGAAGGAGATTCTCGGCCTGAACCGGGACCTGAACATCGACGCGGAAGGGTACGTGGCGCGAATGCGCCGCCGAATCCTCCGGAAAATCGAGGAGAGCTACGAGACGACGAGCTGGTCTCTGGACCCCGACGAGGAGGCCGAGGATGGGGTCTTTGCCGAGGCGGACATTCCCAACGAGATCGAGAAGGTGCGGGAGCTGATCGGGCTGGTTCCGGACGGCAGGGACCGGCGCTTCGATGCCTTGGTGAGAGCGGTGAGCGATCTCACTCGCGCGAATGCCGGCGAGCGATTCGTCATCTTCACCCAGTACCGGGATACCCTGGGATTCCTGCGGGAGGAGTTGGGCAGCATCTTCGGCCTCCGTCGCATTGCCACCATCAAGGGGGGGCCCATCGAGGACAAGATCGCCGCCGTGGAGAGCTTCTGGGAGGATGACGGCGCCCGCTTCCTGATCAGCACCTCGGCCGGCGGGGAAGGAATCAACCTCCAGATCGGGCGCATCCTCTTCAACTACGACCTTCCCTGGAACCCCATGGCGGTGGAACAGCGCATCGGCCGGATCCATCGGTATGGCCAGCGCGAGACTGTGCAGGTGTACAACCTGGTGGCTGAAGACACCGTGGAGGAGCGGATCTACGGCATTTTGGAAGACAAACTCCAGGAGATCGCCCGGTCCATCGGCCGCACGGATGAGGCGGGCAACGTTTTGGAGGACTTCCGGTCCGAGATCCTGGGGTACCTGGGTGGCCGTCCCGACTATCAGGACCTGTACAAGCAGGCCCTGATGGATAGGGACTATCGCCGCACCGAGCGGGAGATGGAGCGGATGATGCAAGAGGCCTTGCGAGCGCGCGAGGCCCTGAATGCCCTCACTCAGGATCTGAGCGGCTTCAACCTGGAGCACTTCAAGGGACTGGAAGGACGATATACTCTGATGGAGCTGGGGGCGTGGGTACGGGACGTGATCCTGAAACTGGGGGGTGCGGCCATTCCGGATGGAGATTTCTGGACCCTGATGACACCCGAATCCCTACGACAGAAGCATCGCCTCGCGCCCCGGTACGAGCGGCTCTGCTTCGACCGAAACCTCGCCCTGAGGACCCACAATGTCGAACTCGGGGGGATCGGACATCCGCTGGTGGATGCGCTGCTCAACGAGGGGCAAAGCCCTGGCTTCGAGGGATCCGTGTCTGGGACAGGAACAGGAAACTGCGTCATGGCCCATTACCTGGTACAGCGCCGGGACGAGCGGGGCCACCAAAAGGGCCGAGCCTTTCACTTCGTGTACGATGCAACCAGGGACGAGGTGCGCGCCCTGAACCGCTTGGATTTTGGCCATGACCGGTTGGCCGGAAACAGCCACAGCGACGTCTCCCGCGCCCGAGAGCGCATCGAAGCCGCCCTCCAGGATGCCATCATGCAGTGGCTCCCAGACCGGCAATCCAGGGCAGGGCTGCAGATCATCCTCACTGGGGTTAGTGTGTGCTGAGATGTTGAGAGCACGGTGATTGGATTTGCTCTCCGGAGGCGTGCGCAGGGCGACCGCGGAGTAGTGGTTGCCATCTTCGTCACATTGGAAGGCGGGACGTTGTTGACTCAGTGGAATAGCTCTAATCCGGTTCCCAGCGGGAGCGGCGAGGGGCGGGGAGGGAATGCCCGGAACACTGGGAGACGTCGGGGCAGAACAATGTGTGGGTTCCGCGGCTCTTTGAGAGTCTGGCAGGCGGGGATATTGCTGAACACTCGTTCTGACCCATCGCTCCCTCCTTTCGGTGCCTGTGTTTTACGGGAAGCTGTTGACAGGATGGACAGGCGGAGGGCGGAGTCGCGTGCGTCACTACGGTGACGCGGATCGGGACGACGCGCGGTACGGAGAATCTGCGGGCGCACGGAAAGGCGGGGGAGCAGGGAGGCTGAGGAGAAACCGGGAGACGGAGAGAAGACGCGATCGCGTGGCGGCAGCAGGTGCGAAGCGCGCGTTCGCGGCGACGAAGCCGAGGGGATCTGGCCCGCAACACGCCGCTCGACCTTGACAAGACACAGCGGTTGCCATAGTCTCCGGCCGAGATGGACCTTGCTTTCCGGCAGGAGCGGTCCTCCGAGGGGGGAGCGGTTCCCGAGCCCATGAGGTGATCCCATGTCCCTCACGCTTGCGGCAGAGCCTCTGCCTTTAGCGCTCGACGCCGATGGGGTGGTCCGCGTCGGCAAGACGCGCGTGACGCTGGAGACGGTGATTGGGGCGTTTGCCGAAGGCGCCACTGCCGAGGAGATTGTCCAGCAGTATCCCACCCTTCATCTCGCCGACGTCTATCACGTCATCGGGTACTACCTTCGCCGGATGCCCGAGGTCGAAGCCTACCTCGCTCAGCGGAAAGGCCAGGCCGAGGCGGTGCGGGCGCGCAACGAAGCACGTTTTGATCCACAAGGCGTCCGCGCTCGCCTGTTGGCCCGTCGTTCTGCCCCCGCGTAGCGGTGATGCTCTCGCTGGCCGCCGACGAGAATTTGAATAGTGATCTCGTCCGGGGACTGCTTCGCCGGCGGTCCGGCGTGGACATCGTCCGGGTTCAGGATGCGGGTCTCTCGGGAGCATCCGATCCCGTCATCCTGGAGTGGGCTGCGCGGGAAGGCCGCGTACTGCTGACACACGATGTCTCCACGCTCACCCGCTACGCGTACGAGCGCACCGAGGCCGGCCTCCCCATGCCAGGCGTATTCCATGTCAACCGCGACCTCCCTCTCGGCGTCGCGATCGAGGATATCCTGCTCCTGGTGGAATGCAGCCTAGACGGCGAGTGGGAGGGTCAAGTTCGATATCTGCCATTGAGATAGATCGCGCCCCGGCAGGCCCCCGTAATGGGGGACCCGGCCGTTTCTTCGCTGTCAAGGCAAGATCCTCCCTACGACGCGGCGTACTGACCGCATCACGCCCGTGCCCTCTGCCGTCCTCCCCCAAGGCCGCTCCGTGAGGATCTCCCGTGCCCCATCGTAGTGGTGCCATCCGGTCGGCTCGCTGCCACCCGAGCGGCCCACCCGGCCGAGTCCGGGCTGCCGAGAGTGGGAGCGGCTTCGTCGCGAGGCGTTCGACGGGGCTCACGGCCCTGAGCGTGTCGAAGGGCTCAGCCAAGCGGCGCACCAATTCAATCCGTTGCATTGCAGGTGGAACATCTCCCGCCGGCCCGCGCGTCGGTCGCGCTCTCTCCCGTGTGAGCAACTCACCCCCCCAGCGGGATAGATGTACTTCGTTGCAGACCACGTCGCCTTGCACCGGCAGCCCTCCTCCAAAGGTTTGAGGAAAGAGCCGAAGGGTCGAAGCGGCATTCAATTCCACCAGAAGCCATGGGGGACGAGGGCGGTGACCCCCGTGCGGCCCAGCGAGAGGGCGAACTGGCTTTGAGAGGTGACGGGCACCTCGCTCCCCGGATCAACCACCGGACGGCCATCCACCCAGAGGATGAAGTGCCCGTCCCGCAGGGCACCCCCCACCTCCTCGACAAAGGGCCCGAGACAGTGCTGCCAGTACTGGCGAAAGGGCATGCGGTCGCCAGGGAGGAGCCACTCCCGGGTCCGCGAGAGATTCGAGAGCAGGAGAGCGCACCCGATGGGATTCATCGATGGAGAACCGCCTCTCGGGCTCGCACGGGGCGCGGCTGGCTGCTGCTCCCACTCCACTCATGGCGTGGGGGACATCAGGCGCGCTCCGGAGGATCTTGCCGCCGACGCTTGCCAGAGTATAGCCAGCGACTGTGCGATCTAGCGCCACACAAATGGCAGATGTGGTGGCGGATCCTCCGCTATGATCGATCTGCGAAGGGCCCGGCGTCTCAAGACGCAGGGATGAGTCGGAGCGGGGAGGATGTGCGGACGGATTAGCCTGGCAGGATCGGTGGCGATGTTGCTGAGTCACTTGCAAGCAGTGGAAAGCCTGGAAGGTGGGCGTCAAGGTCGTCCGGGAGGTCTTCGGGGTGATGACGGCGCGGCACGCCCAGGGTGCCATCATCGTTACGTCGGGGATCTTCACGCAGGATGCCAAAACCTTTGCCGCCGGGAAGCCGATTGAGCAGTTCTGGGGCTGCGCGCAGTTCCCGCGCTGCCGGGGTACGGCGCCGATCCGTTAGCCCAAACACGACGCAAGTGGCCGGATCGCCCCCGGCTGGAATCTGGTGGTGCCGGCTCCGCTCCTTGCGGGCGAGTGGGAGCGGGTGCGATGATCGGCCCCGCGGTTTCGTTGGTACTGGTATATCGGGTGGCGCTACGGTATTCTACGATTCAGCCCGAGCGTAAGTCTTGTTGATTGTGGGCGTCGCCTGGATCGAAAGAGGTCGCCGGTGCCTACCGCAAAGCCGATTCGACTGACGGGTCACGCGCGTGGCCAGCTTGGTTTTCGCGGGGCGACCGAAGCGGACGTGCTTTCGGCCATTCGCACGTCGCCGTGGCAGCCGGCAGCACTGGGGCGGCTGGAGTGCCGGGATTTTCCCTTCAACGCCGAGTGGAACCGACGCCGGTATGCGACAAGACAGGTCCGACCCATCTTCGTCGATGAGCCGGACGAGATCGTGGTGGTGACCGTGTACGTGTACTACTTCTGAAGGGGATCTGCGATGAAGATTACCTATGATCGTGAGGTGGATGCCCTGTACATTCGCTTCGTCGAGACGACCGTGACGACCAAGCACCTGGCTGAGGGGATCGCGGCGGACTATGACGCCGACGGGCGCTTGGCCGGCATCGAAATCCTCGATGCCGTCAAGCGCTTGGGCGATCAGACCGTCCTCAGGCAAGTCATTCTGGAAGATGTGGGACTCGGCCGACCCGCGGCTGCCACATGATGATCTCCTTCGTTTCAGTTCGTCGGTAACCTCCAGGCGGAGTCCGAGGAGGTGTGAGGCATGGCGGTCAACGAGCAGTCCCTGCGCTACCAGCATCACCGCCTTCCCGCTCGCCGACGAAGCCCTGGCGCGCCAGGCGGAGGAGAGTCCGTAATGGGGGACCCGGCCGTTTCTGCGGTGTCGAGGCAAATCTCTCCTCTCGATGCTGATTCCTGAACGCATCTCGAACCTGCCAAGGCACGTCCCGCCGCGGGAGCCAGGGCGTTCAAGAGCTGGGGGGCGGCAAGCCCTTCTTTCCGCTTGACAGTTGCTTCGAGCCCGCCGGATACTCTACCTCGTCACGGGGGCGCGGCCTGTATTGCGCTGCGGGGGCTGGCCTGGGGCGGTCGGGCGAGGTCCCGCTGGGGTTGCGCCGCGGCCGGCGGCCGGATCGTCGCGCGCCCCCCAAAAGCAAATTCCGATCACCTGGCCGCGTCTCACCCTCACCGCGGGACCTTCGTGACCGACATCTCGGTGGACGAGATGCGCGTCATCTTCGAGTTGCGCCGGGCGCCGCGCGACCACGCGGCGGCAAGCACGCTGCCGCTGTCCACGAAGCCCGGTCCCGGCGAAGTGCGGTCGGCTCGGCGCATCGTCGAGCCGGGAGAGGAGAGCCATGAAAGGTAAGACGATCACCCGGATAGGCATCGCGGCAATCCTCCTGGCAGCGCTGGCTGTGGGTTCGGCCCTGGCGCAGGCCCCGGTGACGATCGACTTCTGGGGCGGCTGGACAGGACCGGACCGCGGGGTCATGGAGAACTTGGTGAACCATTACCAGGCCGAGAACCCCGGCGTGAAGGTCAACCTGTTCACCGTCCAGTGGACACCCCTCTTCGATCGCTTCCTCACCTCGTTCCGCAGCGGTGAAGTGCCGGACGTCTTGGCGATGCACCCGCAGGACATCGCCACGTTCGCCAGCAGGAACCTCCTCCAGCCTGTCGCAAAGGATGCCGCCAACGCCGGATTCAAAGCCGACCAGTTCGCCCAGACCGCCTGGGGCGGCACGTTCTGGGACGGCACCCAGTACGCCTTCCCGCTCGATCTGCACATGCACGCGGTCTTCGTCAATCTCGACATGTTCAAAGCGGCGGGTCTCGACCCCAGCAAGCTCCCGACGACCGGCACCGAGCTGATCGCCGCCGCGACGAAACTCACCATGGATCAGAACGGCAAGCATCCGGGCGAAGGCGGCTTCGATCCGACGAAGGTCAAGCAGTGGGGCTTCGGGATGAACTCGAATCACCACGGCTTCTACTACTTCTACGCGCTTCTGGCCCAGCAGGGCGCCTCGTTTCTCGATCCGACAGGAACGAAGGTCGCGGTGGACACCGTTAAGGGGGAGCGAGCCTGGCAATGGATCCAGGATCTCGTGTACACGCACAAGGTCGTCCCGCCCGGGGAGACGAACGCCTTCCAGGACTGGGTGACCGGCCGGGTGGCGATGGCCGTGGACGGTCCGTGGCAGTTGCCGGCCGCTCAGCAGTCCGCCACCTTCGCGTGGACCACCACCACGTTCCCGAACGTGTTCGGGACGCCCGCCACCTGGGGCAGCGGTCACCTCCTCACGCTGCCGGTGAAGAACGACCCGGCGAAGCGCCAAGCGGCGATCAAGTTCATTACCTGGCTGCTCAACAACTCCGCCGGATGGGGTAACTCCGGCAACATCCCCGCGATGCTCGCCGCGCGCCAATCGCAGGAATTCAAGTCGTTGCCGGGCCGTACGGCTTTCGTGAACTCTCTCCCGTTCGTCGTCTTCCTGCCCGACATCCCGAAGACGAACCAGGTCTTCTCCGCCGCTGGGCCGAGCCCGATCGTGGTCGCCGCGCAAAGCGTGATCTTGAAGGACGCGCCGGTCTCACAGGTGCTCAAGCAGTTGATCGATGGCGCCAACCAGATCCTGGCGACACCCTAGCGGCGCGACCCGCGCGAGGTAGCGCGGGGGTCCGGCCATGGCATCGGCCGGGCCCCCGCAATCCCCATCAACGAAGGGACTCGTGGTGGCCGAGAACGCGACGACATCGACACGTCTTGCCCCGCGGCGCGGCGCTTCATCCCGCTGGTACGGCGGGGCGACCCCCTGGGTCTTCCTCGCACCGTTCCTCATCGTGTTCGTCCTGTTCCGCCTCGGCCCCGTCATCGGCGGCTTTTTCATCAGCCTGACCAGGTGGAGCATCGTCGGGTCGCCGACGTGGGTCGGGCTTGCGAACTACCGCGCGCTCCTGCGCGATCCGCTCTTCCACACATCGCTCGTCAACACGCTCTTCTTCGTGCTGCTCACCGTCCCGGCGATGGTCGCGCTCAGCCTCGGACTCGCCCTCCTGGTCAACATGCGGCTCGCCCCGAGGATCTTCGCGCGCACGTCGATCTTCCTTCCATACGTCGTGATGGCCGCGGTGGTGGGTGTGATCTGGAACTGGATGCTCGACTCCAACTTCGGGCTCGTCAACTACGCACTCACGCTGGTCGGGCTGGGACCGTTCCGCTGGCTCACCGACTTCACACTGGCGATGCCGGCGGTCGCCGGTGTGACGATCTGGTGGACCGTCGGGTTCAACATGATCATCTACCTCGCTGGCTTGCAGGATGTCCCGCGCGAACTCGAAGAGGCGGCGATGATCGACGGCGCGGGCTCGCTGGCCGTGCTGCGCCACGTCACGCTGCCGGTGCTCACCCCTACGACGTTCGTGGTGCTGATGCTCACCACGATCAACGCGGCGCAGGTCTTCGATCAGATCTACGTCATGACCGGGGGAGGACCGGGAACGTCGACCCTCACGCTCGTCCAGTACCTCTATTACCAGGCCTTCCAGGGCTTCAACCTCGGGTACGGCTCGGCCGTCGCCTACTTCGTCTTCGTCCTGCTCGCCGTGTTCGGCATCATCCAGTTGCGGCTCGTCCGCCAGCAGGTGGCATCGTGAGGCCTTCCCTGCGCAGGCGATCCGTGCAATTCGGCGCCGCGCTATTGATGATCGTCGTCGGGACCGTGTTTCTTCTCCCGATCCTGTGGATGCTCATCACGAGCGTGAAGCCGGAAGGCCAGATCATGCGCTACCCGCCGGAGTTCATTCCCCGGCAAATCACCGCGGAGAACTTCGCGAGCGTCTTCCGGCGATTCGCCTTCGGACGCTGGGCGTTCAACAGCATCCTGGTCGCGGTCTCCGCCACCTTGCTCGTCGTGCCCGTCGATGCGCTCGCCGGTTACGCGCTCGCGCGAATGCGCTTCCCCGGCCGGAACGCGCTCTACATGCTGATTCTCTCGATGCTGATGGTGCCGCTCCAGGTCACCGTCATCCCGCTCTTCATCGGGTTCGTCCAGGTGAAGATGCTCAACACGCATTGGGCGCTGATCCTGCCCACCGTGGCCAACGTGACCGGCGTCTTCCTCCTCCGCCAGTTCTTCGTGACCGTCCCGGTCGAACTCGAGGACGCCGCCCGCATCGACGGCACGAATCACTTCCAACTGTGGTGGTTCGTGATGCTCCCCCTGGCCCGGCCGGTGATGGCCACCGTGGCCATCATCACGTTCATGTCCTCGTGGAACAACTTCCTCTGGCCGCTGATCGCGGTCAGCAACGACTTCACCCGAACGCTCCCCATCGGCATCGCGCAGTTCATGGGAGGGAGCAGCGGAGCGAGCGGCTCCGCGCCGACGTACGGGATGCCGACGGCAGCCGCGGCCATGGCCACCGCACCGGCCGTGGTGGTCTTCCTCGCACTGCAACGCTGGTTCGTGCGCGGGATCACCGCCACGGGGATCAAGGGGTGACGAGATAAGCGATTCCGCTGGGAGCTCCGGGGCGGGTCCGATGCGCGGCGTGATCTCGGCCACGCAGGTTCGGGCCGCCGGGGCCAGGATACCCCACGGCAAGGGAGCCCGATGAAGCTCAACATTTCTCCACCCGAGCCGATCCTCCGCGAGCCGTTCGACCCGCCCGCGTGCCACGGCATCACGCTCGCAGGTCTGGCTGGCGGCCGGCTCCTCGCGGTGTGGTACACGTGCTCGTACGAGACGTCGGCAGATAGCGTCCTGGTCGCATCGGAACGTTCCAGCAGCGGAATCTGGTCAGAGCCCCGCGTGGTCGTCGACGTCCCGCTCACCGCCGTCGGCAACCCCGCCCTGTGGCGAGACGACCGCCGGCTCCACCTCGCGTACGTGATTCTCGATCGCGAGGAGTGGACCAGTGCGCGCATCGTCTGCTCCGATTCCAGCGACGGCGGCTCGACGTGGAGCAGACCGCGCCTCCTCCACGAACGTGAGGGCCTCATGACGCGCAACCGGCCCCTGGTCACTCCCACCGGTGCGATCCTGCTGCCGATCTACGACGAGAAGAGCTGGGCGCCGCTCGTGCTCCGCAGCCAGGACGGCGGCACGAGCTGGCGCCTCTTCGGGGACACCACGGCGCGCGGCGTTGCGCTGCAGCCGGCCCTCGCGCTGGCGCCGGACGGGAAAATCTTGATGCTCTCGCGCGGGCGCACTGGCCGGGCCCTGGCTTCGTGGTCCGCTGATGACGGGAGATCCTGGACCGCATCCCGCGCCCTCGACCTGCCCAATCCGAACAGCGGGCTGGACATCGTCAACCTTCCGGACGGATCGATCCTCGCCGCCTACAACCACTCCTCGACCGACCGGCTGCGTCTGGACCTCGCCGTCTCCAGGGACGGCGGGGCCCACTGGTCGGACCCGATGCCGGTCGCGGTCGCGACCAACGCGGAACTCTCCTACCCCTGCCTCCTGCCCGGTAACGGCGAGCGAGTTCACCTTACCTATACCGTCGATCGGATCAACTTCCACTACCACGTGATCGAAAGCGCCGCGGGCACGAGCGATTAGCCGACAAGGAAGAGAGCAAGATTCAGTGGGGGGGACGTTGCGTCCCGACGCTCCTCGCGCTGGGCTCTCGCCCGCCATGCCCCGTCAGGCCCGTCGCGATGCGCCGGACGCCCTCCACCACCTCAGGCTGCGGGGGCTGGAGCGCCGGATCATCTTCCGGGATGACCCGGATCGGACGGATTTGATCGCGCGCCTCGCGGCCGTGGCGGAGGGCGGGGCCTGGACCGTCTCCGCCTGGGCCTTGCTCCCGAACCGCGCCCTCTGGCCCGGAGCATGCGGAGCCTGCTCACCGGAGGAAAGGGGTGCCCCGTATGGGCCTGCGCAAACTCATGACGATTTCCGTGCCGCCCCAGCTTCTCAAGAAGGCGGAGCGCGTCGCGGCCCAGGAGAATCGGACCAAGTCCGAACTGGTTCGAGAAGCCCTGCGCCTCTACATTGAGACGAGCGAGGTCCGGCGGCGGGCCACCCGGGAGCAGCTCGCTCGCCTCATCGACCGAGTCCAGGCGCGCACCCGAGGGGTCCCGTCGCGTGAGATCCGGCGGCTGGTCCGGGAGGCGGTGGGGGCGGCCCGCCGCTCGACGCCCCGCACCCTGGCATGAGGGCCGTTCTGGATACCAACGTGCTCGTCTCGGCCACCCTCATCCGGGGCGGCACCGAAGATCGCCTCCTGCGCGCCTGGCAGCGCGGCGCCTTTGATTTGGTGCTGTCGCCGCCGATCCTCGCGGAAATCGGACGAACACTCCTCTACGAGAAGCTCCAGAAATTCCAGTGGATGTCCGAAGCCGTAATGCGGGGCCCTGGCCGCTTTTTTGTTGTCGTGATAAATTCCTCCACACGCTGCCTGCGCCCCTGGTGAGGACCATGTCTCCC